>NZ_BILW01000012.1 GCF_004000765.1 Paenibacillus chondroitinus NBRC 15376
AAGTCACGGCTGCGGCGCAGCGACTGCTCCAGACTCTCCAGCTCCTTCAGGAGACGGTTCATCTCCTGATTGCGCCCGCGGGGTCTGTACAGGCCGTCGGCCTGCGCCGTCAGCTTGCGCTCGGCTTCCATAATCGCCGAGCCGCTTACACCAAGCCCAGCGCTATACAAATAGCCGCTGAGCTCGTCCGTCTGCAAGGTGCGAAGCTCCTGCAGCTCGGTTAAACCAAAAGCGAACAAGCTGCGGAAGAGGTCGGCCGATAGGCCGCCCAGCAGCGTGTTCAGCAGATCTTCGCCCCCGGTGGTGCCATCACCGAGGGTAACCTTGACGTGCCCCGCAGAGGCACGTTTGCCGCCTGCAGCGGGCGCGTCGTAGCGCTCGACGCGAATGAGCTGCCCCTGCTCATCCTGCAGGGTCAAAGCGCCGCCATGGGCGCCGCCGCCCAGCGGCTCGTAGCGTTCCGACCGGTTCTGCCGGGTCGGAAAGCCGAACAGCACCGCGCGGACGAAGCCCATGAGCGTGCTCTTGCCCGCTTCGTTGGCGCCGTAGAACAGCGCCAGCGGGCTGTCTGTGTCGAGCTGCCGCTGCCGCAGGCTGCCGAAGCCATCTACCTGGATGGATACGATCTTCATCCAGGCCACCCCCCTTCCGCGGACAGTAGATCCGCGGCCAATTCTTCTGCGGCGCGCAGCCATTCGCGCAGCCGCTCGGGATCCGCCGCAGCCGGATCGCCGGCTGCCTGCGGCAGATTTTGCAGCGCGGCGAGGGCTTCGCCCGCGAACGCTTGCAGCGCAGCGTCGTCCGCGCGCAGCGCTGCCGAAATCCGCAGGAGGTCGCCAAGAAAGCTCTTCTCCTGCTGCAGAGCCTCCAGATCGAGCCTACTAGCCGTTCGGTCCTCGATCGATTCGATCCAGACGAAGCGGCTGCGCTCCGCTTCGTCCGAGCGCAGCTCAGCGATCAGTTCCTGGAGCATCCGCCCTTTGCGGAGCATACTGGAGACTGCGCTTCGCCCTTCCAAAACGATACGGACGACAGCATCGCGTCCGTCTGCTTCAAACCTGGCCCGTTCAAGTTGGTCCCCAATCTTGTCCTTCAATTCCTGTTCCGTCTGAACGCCGGCAACAGACAGCCGCATCTGGAACCAGCGCACCTGATCCAGTGCACGAAAAGAAAGATCCGCTCGTCCATTGTCCGACATGTCAACGATATAACAGCCGCGCGGTCCTGTTTCCCGGATATTTCGCCCCTGCAGGTTCCCCGGATACACAATTGCCGGCTGCTCATGAAGCACATTTCTTGTATGTACGTGGCCCAAAGCCCAATAGTGCATACCCGCTTTCAGCAAATCTTGTTTGCTGCATGGCGCGTAGTTATCATGAGCCGGGTCACCGTCGACATTCGTATGTAAAAGCGCAATTTGAGCCGCATCTTCGAGGCCTGGCTTAAACTGCAGCGCCAAGTTCTCCATAACCGCCGCACTGCGATAAGAAATCCCATGGATCTGGGCGATGACGCCGCGATCCGGTTTCGTTACCGTCAGCGTTTCGACTTGATCGCACGCAAAAAAATGGACGTCTGCCGGCCAAACCAGCTTTGCGGCGCGTCCATCCTCCGGATCATGATTTCCATGAATAATATAAGTAGGGATTCCTTGCGCAGCCAACTGCTCCAACGCTTTCTGAAAGCGAATTTGTGCGCGAAGGGAACGATCCGATAAATCGTAGACATCCCCGCTGATAAGTACAAAATCTACCTGCTCTTGAACAGCTGCCGCCACGAGTTCCTTGAGCGCACCGAACGTCGATTCTCGCATGCGCTCACGAACGCGTTCAGGCAGCGCCGACATGCCTTTGAACGGGGAATCCAGATGCAAGTCGGCGGCATGCATAAACCGCAGTCGTTTCATGTCTCTAACGCCTTCCTGCTTTAGCTATTTTCGTTCTGATCCTCTTTCTTTTCTGCTGTAGGATGCTGTTCCACTATGTGATAGCTCTCATAAACACTTTTCAGTTGGCGAAGAACACGGTTCAATGAATAAGTTTTCTTCGCTTTTTCCCACGCGGTACGCGCCAGATTGTATCGGAACGTTGGATCAATGACCACCTTCTCCAAAGCGTGGCTTAATGCCATTGCATCTCCGACAGGCACCAGCAAACCGTTGTGTCCATGTTCAATTTGCTCTGCAATCCCCCCGACATCGGTCCCAATCAGAGCGAGCCAGCATAACGCCGCTTCCGCAAATACAGAACCGAATGCTTCCGCGCGAGACGGCAAGACGAAGACGTCAAAAAACGGCATGAATTCTTCCGGATGCAGCATATAGCCATAAAAAATCGTATCCTCATAAATATTATGCTGAATCGCCAGCTTCTCCAGCTCTTCCCGGCTAGGTCCATCCCCGATAATATGCAAAACAAAAGGATGGCCACGCTTTTTCAGTTCTCCGCATGCAATCAGCAAGGTATCCAGCCCCTTGGCAGGTACAAGACGGCACACCGTAATGAATTGTGTCACTGCATTTTCATGGGAAATCGGGCGGAAACGTTTCTCATCAAAACCGTTCGGGATCACGCCAATCCGTTCGCTATCCTGCACATACTCTGAGATATATTGTTTGAACGAATTGGACACCGTAATAATCTGATCGACCTTTGTTTCAAGCTCCTCATAAATTTGAGTGAGAAACTGATGTTCCACGCCATTCTCTTTAATGCGTCCGTTCAATACAAGCTCTCTCTCGAAGCTGGAGTGAATGGTCAGAATCACCGGCGTTTCCGGGTAAATCTGCTTCATCGCCATTGCTGCAATCGGGTGATGCGCATGAATAATGTCATACTTCTTGGTCACTCGCAGCTTCGTCCACCAAACATAATCCTTGTAAGTCTGAATGTATTTATCAACGATCGGGTTACCGGCATACTTCCGCCAATCGAAAGTGACGAATTCCACTTCCTCTGTGCCTTTATTGCGAATGCGTTTAGGCAGCGAAAATAGTTCCATTTCCCATCCCTTTTTATTAAATCGGTCCAAAATATAGGGAACCATGGATGACACCCCACCCGGTTGTTCCGGGGGGAAAAATAATGCTTGCAAGATGTTCATTGCATGAGCCCCTCTCCCAAAGCCTTGAGCTTTACCTTCTTATTGTAACTTGTGCGCGCCGAATAGAAAAGAGAACAACTTTAAGCCGCTTGAAACGATTCTATCCCTCTCTCCCATTTTCCTTTATAATAGAATCACATCTTGTCGAAAAATAGGGATTTTGGGGGAACGCATGAAAGCTGTTGATCTCTTGTTCGGTGATTTAGCTTCTTTATTATCGCATGTTATTATATTGGTCATTGTGACACTAATGTTTGTCATTTCACTACGCTTGTTTCTCGATCGCCGTAAAAAAGGCTACATGTCGATGACCTTCTCCGTTATCTTCGTAGGCATTCATTACCTGCTTAAGATATACGTCTTGCTCACGGCACTGGATACAAGTTTGACCGCGTACGTTCTGTTAATGCTGAAAATCGTATCCTTCGTCCTTTTGAATTTTGGAGTTTATCAATTATACAACCGAACGCACCGTAAACAGTACATATTTTTTTATGGTTTGATTATTATGGGATTCGTTGTCTCTATTCTTCATTTTAGTGTGCCTCAAATGTACAGCGGCACGCCTCAGCAGGTTCGGCTGCTGCAAGACATTGCCCTGGAGCTTTATGTTTTTGTGCTAATCTTCCTATGCTTTTACATGATACCTCCTTATATTGGTCAACAAGCCAAGTATCAATGGGCGCTTACCGTCTTTTTCCTGATCCAGACCTGTCATTTAATCAATGTCTATATGTATGGCAATGAACAGATTTGGCTCACCCTTGCGGGTAATCTTTTGCCCATCGTCTTTTACTTCTTATTATTTATTCTGCTGTTTGATCGTGTCGTTGAGTTGATGCAGGCCATCTATAATTCATCCATCACGGACGGGCTTACTCGCCTGTATAACCGCAAATTTTTCTATAATCGTGTTTCGCAGTATGTCGGGAGGCATCTTCCTATCTCTATTTTGTTCAGTGATATTGACAATTTCAAGAAACTGAATGATACCAAGGGGCACCAGATGGGCGATGATGTGTTGAAGCAAGTGGCTCAAATTATGAAGGAAGAAGCCGAGGAATGCGGCATTGCAGGCCGTTACGGCGGGGAAGAGATGGTTGTGATGGTAACGGATCCAAGTGTGAAAATGGATGCTTTCGCCGAACGCGTGCGCAGCCGGATTGAGAAAGAGACCATTGTTACCGCCAGCATCGGGTATAGTAAATACAAAAACGGCGTAAGCGCCGAAGAGCTTATCAAGCAAGCGGATGAAGCCATGTATAGGGCCAAAACAACAGGTAAAAACAAGGTTGTCAAATACGCTTAGCAAGCGGGCTTGGAACAAGCAAAAAAGCTATTCTTTATGTAGATAAAGGGTAGCTTTTTTTATTTTTCAAATTAAAATTTTTACGTTCGCAGCGGGGGTTTCTGTACTCTTCAACTCTACTAGTTCTATCATAATTTGTAATTTTATTCCGTTATGTGTATGATATCTAATAGATTATTACAATATATGGAATTAAAAACATTGTGGAGGGAATCTATGAAACGTTGGATGTGTACACTAGCTGCCATTGCAGTAACTGCCTCGCTGACAGGGTGTAATTTTTCGGAGAAGGCTAGCGGCTCTTCAAGAGAAGCCGGCTCGCTCAAGAAGTTGGGGAAAGACGAGAAAGCTACGATCAAAGTACTGTATTATGATAAGACTTCTTTTTACCAACAGTACGGTAATCTTTTCATGGCCAAATATCCGAATATTGACGTAGAGGTCATCTCGAATCAAGGCATTTATGGAGCAGGCAAAGATCCGCAGGAAGCGCTTATTCACCTCATCGATGAAGAAAAACCGGATGTTCTTCTTCTGAACGGCAGTGACCAACTAGAAAAATTTGCACAACAAGGACGTCTGTATGCTTTGGACGATGTCATCAAGCAGGATAAATTTGATGTGGAGCATATCCTTCCAGCTACACTGGATGCGATCAGGCTCAAAGGCGAGGGCAAGTTATACGGACTTTCACCGGACTTTTACAGTCAAGCTCTTTACTATAACAAGGATCTGTTCGAGCAGTATGGCATAGAGTTTCCAAAGAACAAGATGAGCTGGGAAGATGCGATGAATCTCGCCAAACGATTCCCGACCGGCGGTCAGGGCGATCAGCGAATTTACGGGTTTTCCGCCTATTCTTATATGGGAGAAGGAGTCGCCTATCAATATATGAACAGTATCGGCACAACGCTGGGTCTGTCTTTCATCGATCCTGAGCAGATGAAGCTGACCATCCAGACAGATGCTTGGAAGAAGGCTCTCCAACTTACCGTCGACTCTCTGAAATCCGGAGCATTGTACGCACCCAAAAGTCAGACTGATTCTAACGCACCACGCATGTATGAGGATTATCTCAAACAAAATTTGTTCGCCATGGGCAAGGTTGCAATGACAATTGACGGCAATTATATGATACAAACTCTGCAACAGGCCAAAGACGTCCTGAAAGACGTAAAGCCTGTCAATTGGGATATCGTCACCGTTCCCGTTGATCCGCAAAATCCGGACTTTTCCAACACTGTTTCCGTTTCCAATGTCTTCGGGATCAATGCCCAATCCCCCAATACGCGGGCAGCCTGGGAATTCATTAAGTATATCAACAGCGATGAGTTCGCTAGAGTCATGTCCAAATCGTCGAGCAGCCTAATGACGCGCACTACTTACGCAAAGGACAAGGATGGCCATAATCTTGAGGCATTTTATCTCCTCAAACCAAACCCTGACAAGAACTTTTCAGGTTACGAAAAAATCCCAAGCAGCTTCTACCAACCGTTCACTTTGCTTGCCAATCAAGAAATCCAAGCTGTCATCGATGGGAAGAAATCAGCCGACGAGGCGCTTAAGACGATCCAAGATAAAGGACAAGAACAATTATTGCAAGCTAAACAAGCGGACGATGCTCTGAAAGAGTCTCAGTCTAAGCCGAAATAAAACAAAAGGCTGTCTCTGAGGTCATCATATGACCCCCAAGACAGCCCTCCATTCTTTTTATTCGTCGTCCGCTTCAAGCACATGCGCTTTGCAAAATGCTTCTACCGCCGCGACTTCATCATCCTCAAGATCAAAATCGAGATAGATTTGCGTCGTTTTCTCATAAAGCTCGTACTTCAATAGACCTGATTTGTCTTCGTCAACGTTGTAGATCGCACGAATGTACAATCCGCTTTCGGAGTATAACTCATCATCTTCCTCAACTTCGATATCTATAAGAAATTCGTATCGTTGTCCGCTCAAAATACCAAACGGATCTTTGATTACTTCAACCGTATAACTCGTGATCGTGAACATCGTATCCCCCCTTTTTCATCTGCAGGCTTTAGTATACCTGATTATGGGAAGAATCGCACATAGGCTTCAGATCAGCTTCACAATTTGTCCCGCTGGAATTTCGACGGAGTCCCCCTCCACACTGATCCAGACGGAAGTGGCTGTGGGATTATGTACAAGATGGCGATCAACCGAATAACGTAATTGTTCCACCGCATGTAGATAGGTATAAATCTCCGAGTTCGTCGCGTACCAAATATTGTTGTGCCCGCCTACGATCTCGCCAAATCGGTCGACAAGATCCCAATTGTTATCGTTTTCAAATTCATAGCTATGGCCCCATACATAGAGAAGCGCCATCCGTGTGTGCCTTTGCTCAAGCTTGGCGAACTGCTCGCCGTACTCCAACATTTGCTTATGATGGCAAGTAGGATGCCACCTTAGAAAATCATCGGGAATATGAAATTTCCCATGACTTGCTACGGTTCTCGCATACTCAACACCGAGGTTCGGCAGCATCGAAACAACACGCTCACTGTGTGTTCCAAACGGATAGCTCATTCCCTTAACGGGATAGCCGACCAGAGACTCTAAAGCTCTGCGGTCGTCCATCATTTCCATGACGATTTGTTCATTCGGAGATTGCTCCAGAAATGGATGATCGACTGTATGCGCCGATACCTCGTGTCCTGTGAAAAGAGAGGCAACTTCTCCCGCTGTTATATAGTCTTCTTTACCCAAAAAACCACTGTTCAAGTGGAAGGTTCCTTTGATCCCGTATTCATTTAACTTCCCCACCAGTCTACGGTCATGCACTCTTCCATCATCATAACTAAGGGTCAGGGCTTTGTGAACCCCGCCAGGAAATCGGTCATTACGAATACGCATTTGGTTTCCCCCAATAAGTACTTCATAAAGTTATTCCCATATTTTACTTTTAGTTGACCGATTTGTGCAAGCGTTTTCCGCCACATCTTTGTTTAAGGGAACTGCCGTCCTCTAATTGCAGATAAGGCGAGCTTCTCCTTCCCTGAGCGGAATTACGAGGTCTTATCAATCCGCTTATTTCCAATGCTTGTCCATAAAAGCGTCGCGCCCCGAGGAAATTCGTTCTTCTTTATATTCCTTAGGGTTCTTAGTGTGATAATTCTGGTGGTATTCTTCAGCAGGGAAAAAGGCAACAGCCGGCCTGATCTCCGTTACAATCGGCTTATCAAAACGTCCGCTTTGCGCAAGCTCCTCTTTCGATTTGACGGCAAGCTTCCGCTGCTCTTCGTTATGATAAAAAATAGCCGTACGATACTGGCTCCCACGGTCAATGTACTGTCCTTCATCATCGGTAGGATCTATTTGGGGCCAGTATAACTCGAGCAATTTTTCATATGGAAAAATAGCCGGGTCGAACGTAATTTCGACAACTTCCAAATGCCCGGTTTGCCCAGTCTTCACTTGTTCATAAGTAGGATTCTCTACTGTACCGCCCATGTAACCAGATATAATACCGTGAATCCCTGGTTGTTCTTCAAATGGACTAACCATGCACCAGAAGCAGCCACCGGCAAAAGTCGCTTTTTGTATCATAAAGCTCCCTCTTTCATCAAGTATGATAGGATTATTTGTATAGCTTCTTATTATAAGTATTTACGGTTAACAAGTCCATTTTCTACAGGAGCCTTATATCGAATTCATGAAGAAGAACAACGCATACTCCGTGTCACATCCCAGCCGATCGTGTATGAAAAATCAACAAAAAAAGGAGCAACTGTCTGCAACAGTCCACTCCCTGTTTCCTTCACTTCGTTCCATATCTAATTACCATACAAACGTCATTGTAACAATAACCAATAGAATGAACAGAACCAAAACTGCGGCTGCACTTGTACTGCCTGCTGTATAACCCATAGATCCCATCCTCCTTTCTTATATAACAATCATTCGTTGATGAGGAGGTGTACGACCTTACACACTGACTGAAGTTAGAATAATAACAAGTAAGATGAATAGAACAAGGATAATCGCTGCCGAAGTATACCCTCCACCATTGCATCCAGCTGTATAACCCATTAACAGATCCTCCTCTTATAAAGAAAAGTGTACCGACTTTATAAAGTACGAATCTATTTGAAAAGTTGCGTGGACGGATCACCCAGTAACATTTTACCTATTTTGTGTACCCGTTAGCGTTCCAACGGTTTGCCTCCGATGATGGGACAAGTAATAAATCACTAGGTTTTTTTTGCTTCCTTAAGCTGAAAATACAGACCGCTCGAATCCGACCATTCCGCGAAAAGCACATGCTCATGACGCGAAATTCCGCTAAGCTGCAGAAGCTGGTCCACCCAGGCCCGGTCTCGACCTAAGCGCTGCAATGTATCTTCATTGATGCTGCCGTTTTCAATAATGTAAGCGGGAAGGCTGACGCTGCCCTGCTGGTCTTTTGCATTGCCGCTGATCCCTTCCGGGTCTTTCTGGCGCAGCACACTGATGCTGCCATTCGTCTCGAACAAGGCATAAGCGACTTCGCGCAGCGAGAAAATATTATTTTCCCGAAGCAGCATGCCCAACTGGGCGAAATCAAGATTGTTACGTCTCATCGCCTTGAAATCGACCACACCGCTCCGGATAATCAGATCGGGCGTTCCCGCGGCATAACGGGACAGTCTCGGGAATCGGGCGATAAACTTTTCGAGCCCCAACGCAAGAAGCGTCCAGATCATCAGAGCGAAAACCAGATGGCTAAGATGAACTTCAGCATCATAAATCGTATTGCCGACCAATTCGCTGAGCATTAAAGAGGAAACGAAATCAAAAGCGGTCAATTGAGAGATCTCTTTTTTTCCCAGCAATCTGGTCATGATTAAAAGACCGATCAAAGCGACTGTAAGTTTGACACCGATGCTTACATATAGATTGGCATTCACTTTCATCTTCCCCTTCGTAAAATCAAGTGACCTGAGCGTTCATCCTTTCAACTCTTGCAATGATTGCTGATATCGCATCCATGCTGATGGGCTTGCTGATGTAAGCATCCATACCTTCGGATACATACTTCTCGCAATCGCCTTTAATTGCGTGAGCTGTCACTGCGACAATGTACGGTTTTTTCTTACCGTTTAACTGTGCATTGATAAATTTCGTGGCCGCCAAGCCATCCATCCAGGGCATTTGAATATCCATAAAAATGATATCATACGGGTATCGCTTGACAGCTTCTACAGCTTCTTTTCCGTTTTGAACCTGGGTCGTTTTGTGTCCGAGTTTCTCTATCATTTTCTTTAACACCAGTTGATTTACTTCGTTGTCTTCGGCAATTAAGATTTTCAAAGACTGTTCTTCTGAATTTTCGCTGATGTTTTCCTGCTCGCGCCAAATATCATATTGCGATGAGTCGGAATGATTCAATTGGACCCGGAAGTTCGCTGTGAACAGGAACGTTGATCCGGGTTGATCTATGGCATCCTCATGCCAGATTTCACCGTCCATGAGCCCAACTAGCTTTTTACAGATAGCTAATCCTAATCCTGTCCCCTCTGTTTTCCGAGTCATAAAATGATCAACTTGATAAAAAGGTTCAAATAAATGGCCTACCTGATCTTTCGGTACACCGATCCCTGTATCCTTAACGGCAAATTGAAGGCGCACCTGATTCGATGTTTGCGACACCGTTTCAACGCTGATGGAAACCGACCCTTTAGGAGTGAACTTTATAGCATTGCTGAGTAAATTCATCAGAACTTGTCTTAACTTCGTCGTATCCCCATAAACCAAGTTAGGAACTTCAGGACAGACCGATGTTGTGATCTCCAGATTTTTCTCAAGAGCTTTAGACATGACCATATAAAGTGTTTCTGATAAAACAGTGCTCACACTCAACGGTTCTTCCACTAATTCCGTCCTGCCGGATTCAATTTTAGAGAAATCCAGAATATCATTGATAATCGCGAGCAAAGTGGCGCCACTTTTTTTAATAATTTCCACATATTCAATCTGCTCTTCATCCAAATTCGTCTCTAAGAGTACTTCCGTCATCCCAATAACCCCGTTCATCGGTGTACGGATTTCATGACTCATCATCGCTAAAAAATCACTTTTCGCTTTATTCGTTTTTTCAGCGGCTTCCTTCTCAATGATCAATTTTTTTTGTTCCGTCATGTCTTTCGCTATGATGTAAAAGCCCATAATTTGCGTTTGTATAATGATTGGAGCCAGCGTTACCAACACTTCAACCGAATGACCATTTTTATGTTGAATAAAAGCGATATCTTTTTCAACGTTTTCGATTGCTTGATGATTGTTTATATGATTGTTTAAAGCCGAAAGCAAATTGATTGAATTTTTTTCGCCGATTAATTTAGACATTCCACTGCCGATTAGCTCTTCGATCAGATATCCGGTCATTTGCTGTACCATCGTATTGCCATTCATAATAATGCCGTCCAAACCAAAAGAAATGATCGCATCGTGGTTGTATTTCTTTAACGACGTATATCGTTCAATACTTTCCTGCAGCTTTAGTTCAGCTAGCTTATTTTTGGTCACATCAATAAAATGAGCTATAAAATATAAGGGATTCCCATCCTGATCATTACGAACTAATGAAACATGGACAGAGGCCCAAACGATCTGGCCGTTTTTATTAAAGTATCGATTCTCCAATTCAAATGAAGGAATGCCTCCATCCAATAGCTCAGTAAGCAAGCCTCTGCCGTTATTACGATCATCGGGATGCCGGATATCATCTAATGTAAAGTTCCTGAATTCCTCTTCCGAATAGCCGAAAATCCGGCAAACCGCCTTATTAACATTCAGCCATTTTCGTTCCAGAGAGATTAAAGCGATTCCAATCGGCGCATTGGTATATATGTGTCCAAATATAGCTTCGGGGTCAAAAAACTTCATATTCTGCATCCACGCATTCCTCCTTTTGACAGCTATCCCTATTTTACCATAAAAGAGGGGCCTGTCCGTCAGATGATAAAAATTGATCAAACTCCCTCTGCACCCTGCAACATTTCCATTCGGCCCGTCGTTTGAGATACTGAATGCAAAAACTCAACGAGGTGATAGATCTTGAAATCCCGCAAAAAACTTCTAAGCTTATCCGCAACTGCCGTTTTGTCCTTATCCTTAGCAGGTCAAAGCTTTGCAGCAACCTCAACGTTCACCGATTTGGAGCAGGTTGCGGCCAAAGATAAAATTATTTCTCTACAATCGCAAGGTCTCGTATCGGGAGTCAGCAGCGATTTGTTTCAACCCGATGCAGCGCTAACGGCCTCCCAAGGCATTCAAATGATCGTCAAAGCGGTTGGGTTGAACCTCAACGCGATTAATTTTTTCAAAGCTCCTCAGGCAACCGACTATTTTGCGAAAGCCAAAAATGATGCCTGGTATGCACAAAGCTTAATTATTGCAGCGAATAACGACCTGAAGCTTGATGCTGAATTGGATCCGAACCAAAAATGGACGAAGGAAATGTTTACAAAAGAATTGCTTATTGCCTTGGACGGCCATAATATTATGCACATGATGAAGCTCCCGCCGATCGCGATCAAAGATAAGGACGACATTACCCTTGACGCTCTTGGAGCGATCCAAGCCGCTATTTACAAAGGGATTACATCGCTTGACGCTGATGGCAATTTCCATCCGCAAGCGGATATTACACGCGCGCAAGCTGCAGAAATGATCTATAACTCGCTTAAGTACATCCACCCTGCTACGGGTCAGACTACGACACCGGATGCAACCGGCGATGTTCCAAGGAATGGACAAAGCCAACCGATGATTCCTGCAGATGGCCAAACGGGTCAAGTGAAAGCCGATTCCAACGTGTATGAGAATACCCAATACGGTTTTCGTTTCACGCTGCCTGACAGCTGGAAGGGCTACACCATTGTAACGGACAAGTGGGAAGGTCTTTCCGTAGCGGATTCACAAGCTGAGAAAGTGCTGGAAAGCGGCGCAAAGATTAACATCCGCCATCCCGAGTGGACATCCGAACAGCCGAGACAGGATATCCCTATTCTCGTCTTCACCGTTGATCAATGGAATGAGCTTCAGCAGGACAAATTCCATATCGGCGCCGCTCCAATCGGACCTAGCGAGCTAACCCGTAATGACAAGTACGTGTTTGCGCTTCCGGCGCGTTATAATTTCGCCTACCCTGAAGGCTACCAAGAGGTAGAGGACATCTTGAAAAGCAATCCGATTCAACCGATTTCTTAATCAAACATGTTAAAGAAGGCGCGGATGGTTCGCGCCTTCTTTTTTATAACCGCCTAATTTTCAAATCAAACAAAGAAAACAAATTATCATAAACTTCACCGGGGCTAATCTCCTCAATCTGTCCGCTCCAGTAAGAGAGAAAACATACGCTACACCTAACTAGCCGATAGATTTGTTAGCGATATGTTTTCCTAAAGGTGCTTTGATTAGGAAAAAAATGGACGAATCACTTTGTGAAGGCAAGCAGCCCATTTTGTTTATTCTTTCTAGCATATTGCAAAAAACAGCCAATTGGCGACCTTAATCCAACCTCAAGCTGTAACCGATGGAACTACCGGCAAGTATACATCAACCATAGTCCCCACTCCTTCGACACTCGATATGTCTACATTCCCGCCGTGCGATTGAAAATTCCACCGACACTTGTTCATTCATTCCTTTGTAATAATGTTCATAGAATGTTAAGTTCGAGTCTTCTCGAAATTCATTCCATAGATTTTACCGATTAGGTCCGTTTGCGCGCGGAACAGAAGCTTAGTGGCTTCGTTGTGTATGTATGTAAGTACTGCAAAAAATGCATCTGTGACACGATCAAAAACATTAAATTGCTCAGAAATATCGACCATATGCTCCCCTCATCTCGAAAAAAATGGATTGCAACAATTCATTGTTAAATGGAAGGTGAATTTAATCATAAAAAATGGAGTAACTGCTGGATGCAGACTACTCCATTTTTTCTTTAGGGCTCTCAAGGCGAGAGTGCTACTTTTACTTTTCTACGGAAATCCCATTATTGCCTGGCAGCCAAGCTTTCCGTACTTTGGTGAAGCTACCATGCGACAGCCCTTCGCTCTATCTCTTCTTTTAAACTAGTCCTGTTTCTTCGTCAAATCCAAGCATAATATTCATATTTTGAATGGCTGCACCTGAAGCGCCTTTACCTAAATTATCAAATCTCGATACGAGTAATATCTGGTCTTTATGACCAAAAACAAATATATCTAAATAATTTGTATTATTGCATTTCATGAGATTGAAGAAACCATCTTCTAAATAAGCCTCAGAGTCGAATGGAGCCACTCGAACAAAACGATCATCTCTATAATAAGAAGCAAGCATTTCTTGAATATTACTTGCATTAACTTTTTTATTAAAAATTCTAGGAATTAGAGGAATACTTATTGCATCACCTTGATAATAATTTCCGACAATTGGAGTAAAAAGTGGTGCTGTGTTTAGTCCAGAATATAGTTGCATTTCTGGAAGATGCTTATGATTAAGGTTAAGTGCATAATGTCTTGGCGCAAAGAGCTGTTCACTATTTGAATCCTGATACTCTGATATTAGTTTCTTACCTCCACCACTATATCCCGTAAGCGCAAAAAAAGACATAGGGTAATCCCTTGGAATTATTTCTTCCGCTACCAAAGGGTGTATTGCTAAAATAAACCCCGTTGCATGACAACCTGGGACAGTTACTCTAAATGAATTTTGGATTTTGGTTCTTTGGCTTCTATGTAATTCAGGTAATCCATAAGTCCAATCCGGATTGGTCCTGAAAGCGGTACTTGCATCAATGATTTTGGTTTTATTATTATTTACCATAGCTACAGAATCTCTTGAAGCAGCATCTGGTAGGCACAGGAAGACGACATCTGCTTCGTTAATTAAAGCCCTACGGGTTTCGTAATCTTTTCGTTTTTCCGACTCAATTGTGATTACTTCAATGTTGGAAATCTCGGATAAATAATCATGTATTTTTAAACCAGTTGTTCCTTCTTGACCATCGACAAATATTTTATATGTCATCATTCCACCTCTTACCAATTATATATGTATTAATATACGATAATATGCATATATATTCAATTGCGATTATTGAGTTAATCTGAAAGATAGCGTAACGCTGCTGCCATTGGATGCCGGCAGCAGCGTCTTAGTTTCGACTATTCTTTGAAGCAAAGAAGTTATTCATCATTTCTTTTGCTTCATTTGGATTTCTTAGCACTATGAGATTACCATCTTCATCAAATGAATAATGCCCCTTGAATGCTTCGGGCATTTCATTATACTGTTTCTCCTCTTGTCTAAGAGCCTTTTCAAAACAGGAATATCCGTATTTTTTTATTAAATACGGAAGTCCACAGGCTGAACGTATAAATTCATATTCTTGATAGTTGTAAGGTGTATTCTCAGGTCTTTTCATTAACAGCTTTAAGAAGTTTTCCATGATCTGCTCAATTTCAGTTTCTGTTGTATAATTTGCTAGACCACGAATTGCTTTCAACTTCATATCTAAGTATCGTTCTTTTTTATATACATCTAAAAAAAATTGCTTTAGGCCAATTTCATTATGCATTAAAATCCCGAGTATTATATTTCTTAAAGTAATGTCTTTTAGTTTAAAATAAATATCTTTTAAAACTTGAACATCATTGGTTTTTATAAAATGATAATTCAAATCATTGATTGCTTCTCTAAATCGTAAATCTCTTTCGGAAAAAGAAGATGTCTTCAAATATTGAATGGCAGTTTCATGACTGGTTGGTTTCATCAAGTGATCCTCCATTTTCATTTCGGTGAAAAACTAACGCACCCGTGGAAACGGTAGCCGATCGACATGACCGGGTGCTGCTATGACTGTATTCAACTAACGTTCCCAGTTAGCCACACATGCAGCGCAAGCGCTGCACCACAGATGATTAAAATGGGTTAAGGAATCTGTCAATACTGCTACCAAGGCTGGGAGAGGAAGGTCGATAAGCTATGGTGCCTTAGAGCCCAACCGTTAGTCTGACTTGGGCGATCACGGTGCATCACAGATTGTCGCTCCCTTTCGGGAAGCACTCATGGGAGATTAATCCTACTCTGGTTGTTGCACCAGCCTCTTATCCGAATTAGCCGTAGAGAGGATGTTTTTTAAGTGGAAGTCGTCATTGAACGTGCATGCGGTATGGATATTCACAAGGATAACATTACAGCATGTATTCTAACGTCTAAAGGAAAGGAGATTCAAACGTTTTCTACGAAAACGGTGCATCTATTACAACTTATCGACTGGATTAAACAGCATGAATGTTCTCACGTCGCTATGGAAAGCACAGGCGTATTTTGGAAGCCCATCGTCAACCTGCTTGAAGCTGAAGGAATTGAATTTTTAGTGGTGAATGCACAGCATATGAAAGCATTACCTGGACGTAAAACAGATGTCAAGGATTCGGAATGGATTGCCAAGCTTCTCCGCCATGGACTACTTAAAGCAAGCTTCATTCCAAACCGAAATCAACGCGAGCTCCGAGAGCTAGTTCGGTACCGCCGTAGCATCATTGAAGAGAGATCCAGACAACACAACCGCATTCAGAAGGTACTAGAAGGAGCAAACATTAAACTTGGCTCTGTCGTTTCTGATATTATGGGTGTCTCCTCTCGCGATATGTTGCGTGCAATTGCAGAGGGCTAAGATGATCCCGAAAAACTAGCGAACTTTGCTAGACGAACCTTGAAACAAAAAAAAGAACGAACTCGAACTAGCTCTTCAAGGCTATGTAAACCCTCACCAACGTTTGATGATCAAAACCATTTTAACTCACATTGATTTTTTAAATGAACAAGTTGAAGTGCTCGATCAGGAAGTTGCTGCCCGGATAGCATCTTTTCAAGAAGATGTTGAACGTTTAGATTCAATCCCTGGTATAGCTACTCGAATGGCAGAACAAATTCTGGCGGAAATCGGAACGGATATTAACAAACAGTTTCCTAGTGCGGCGCATTTATGCTCTTGGGCTGGATTAGTACCTGGACATAATGAAAGTGCAGGAAAAAAGAAATCTGCCAAAACCACAAACGGAAACAAGTATCTTAAATCTGCTTTAATAGAAGCGGCCCATTCCGTTGCTGCATCCAAGAACTTCCTTGGAGCGATGTATAGACGTACGGCTGCACGAAAAGGTAAAAAGCGAGCAGCTGTAAATGTGGCACATGCGATGTTACGGATTGCATTTTATCTCTTAACACGTAAAGAAATGTATGTAGATCTAGGTGAAGACTACTTTGACAAACAGAAGCAACAATCTATTGTAAAGTATGCCGTTCGAAGACTAGAGAACTTAGGTTACACCGTAACAATTGCAGCTAATACCTAGTTCTATCTCCCCCACCTTCAGACGCTTTCAGAAAATGAATGAACTGCGTCTTATTTAGTGCGGCCTTTTTCTGATACTCCTGATTTAATTTTCATGGGAGTTTAATCGCATATTGGACAAAAACACCATACTCTCTTCCACCGACTTGTTAATATAGTCAATGATTTCAAAGTTATTGTTGTTAAACAGCTCCAGCGCTTCATTCATAAGGGCTTCATCAATTGTAAAGTCCTTTCTCAGCAAATCTAGTATGGCAGGTAAGTATTCGCTGTTATACCCGTCAATGTTCACGGTAGGCAGTACATGCTGATGAAGTTTCAGAGAATATTGTTTTATTATTCTTCCGTTTAGTCTTTCAAAGTCACGATAAGCGACTAGTGCTTTCTCCTTTAATTGCTGAGGAGATGCGAATCCCACGATTTTTAAATATAGTTCCAGCCAAACTACATCCGAAATTAAGTGACATAAATAGCCAAGGTAAAAGGGTTTATTCATCGTATCCTTGTACGTATCATAAAAGCGACAGTAGTTGATACGACTTTTTCCATTTGCATCAATATCTTTAACATGTGTTACTCCTTTTGCCACACCCATGAGCCCATGTATATCAGGTGCTATCCCTCCGAGCATAAACTCATTCCTGTTCTCAATACCTAACCTATCAGCTAATAAAGATGAAATACAATAATGCATGATTCTTGAACCCATCTGTATGCCTCCTTCTTAAGCTATAGACACTGTATTTATTTTCCTTTATCCATATTCTGATATACATGAATATATTTCAATAGTCGTAAACTAACATGTCAATGACAATAAGATAATAAATTGTGCAGTAAGGTCGATCACAGTTGAGCCACTATTGCTCCATTAAACCCGTTAGATGAGCAAAAGGCTGCCGATCATGCCGGCAGCCTCCCATTGCTGTGTATTGAACAAACATATACTATACCACGCTCTACTGCCCGTTAGTTTAGCGATGACAGCCAATGGGAGCTAATGTTTGTTTGAATTAAAGTTTCTTATAAGAGCATAAAAAAAACGTTTGAATGATTCAGTCGGGAATGGGATCAAGCGCGCAAAAAAGCCTCACGTTTTTAAGTGAGGCTTTTTACAACTCCGAATATTTTATTGGTGCATTTATATTTCTAACATATTTATTAATATAGCGTTGTTCTTCTTTATAATTGGCAGGATAACCTTTTTCAGAATTAAAATATCGCATCCCGCGCACCCAAATATACACAAACGTCGTCGTAAAAATTTTTATCTGTCGGACGACAAGAACTTTATCCCATTTCCGCAGGCCGCAAAATTTTCGAAATTAAAAAGCACACCGGCCCTTTCTACGAGTTTGTTTTTTAATTTTTTATATAGTAGTCAGAGCGTAGGTTTTTCTACCTCCTCAAGTTGAAGAACATCGGGCGATCCGTATTAGGCATATACAATTGCTCTCATCCTTGCCCCTACTTGATTCCATTCTAGTGATTGCTTGAATGGACTGCAGATTCATTAAACCCTTTCGCGATGAGCCATACCGCAAGGGTCATTTCATTAGCGAATATCGGAAGCGCCAAGATCGCCCCCCAAGCAGAGACTTGCTCAATGACCCCGAACATTTCTAATAAGGCTGCAAGAAAGATCAATGCTGACCCTGTTAAACCTAATATGGGGATAAACCTGGGTACAAGCTTTGATTTATAAAAGATATAACTATAAAACACTGTATTAATCCCTAGAAAAAAATTAGGTCCAAGTAAAAATGTATAGTCATGCACGGCTTTTAGCAACGTACCCGAAACCTGATAGGACGGTATATCCGGGGTCCCCGCTGCTACAAAGTCCCTGCTTAAGGCCAACAGGGACAGTACGCTTATGACCCCTACCGTAATAACAATGGCCTCCAAAAACCGGAAACAAACATGCCAAAGAGCAATCGTTTTATTAAATTTCCGTAATAATGGAAACATGGTGGTTGCAGTGCCTACCGCTGAAATGACAAGTATCAATTCCATAACCGCACCAAGCACTACCTCGTTAGCGTGCGCGGAACCTTGAATCAGGTAATCGGGATCATTTAGGATTGGTCTATATAAGATAAGCCCTCCTATGATTGATGTAACGGCTGCAAGGATAAACAGAACACCTACAACTTTTGATGCTGTCTTCGTTGAGAAATCCATTTGATCATCTCTCCTCTGAGTTTTCTCCGTAAAAGAATACCTCTTCCAACGGTAATTTAAAGGCATGAGAAATACGAAAAGCCAGTTCCAGGGACGGGGAGTAATTCCCCTTTTCAAGGGCCACGATTGTCTGTCTGGTTACACCTACCTTGTCAGCCAGCTGCTGCTGGGTCATTTCATTATGATCAAAGCGTAATTTGCGGATATAATTGCTTACAAGAATTTTACCCATCTTAGACTCCTTTTTTGTAGTGATACAGTCTCGTTAGGGATCCGATTACGTCAGATAGGAATCCGGAGAAGATTAGGATGATGAACATCACCTTCGAGGGCTGATTGAAGTTCAAGGACCCCATGGCAAGAAGAAAACCAAGAATAAACACGAAAAAAGAATTGCGGAAAGATTTCAAGTCAATAAGCTTATCAAGTTCATCCGAAAATGAAGGTTCCTTTTCACCTGTCGTCATTCGAAAGAAGATATTAAATATAATGCTAATCACGATATGCGCTGCAATGGAGACCAATGTCAAAACGAGGACGAAGGACCCCCAGTAATGGAAGATTTCCTTTGAATCCATTACCCCTTCAGGATACTGCGTGTACCTATACAAGCAATAAGCTGTAAAAATGAGTATGGAACTGATTAACGATACGATGCTCTTCTTTTCTTGATATGTCATATACGACACCGCCTTCAAAAATGTCAATCCTACTAAACATAATGTATACAAAACTTTACACTAAGTCAACTTTATTATGCAAAAAAACCAAATCACATAGGTCGTGATTCGGCTAGAGCGATTACTTGCCGTTATTTATGATAAGGTTCACTTTGAATGATCTTAAACTATCCTGCCTGTTCGTATTATGAGGTCACCAGGTCTTTCTGGTCAACCTCTTTTTTGTAAGGTCGTAAGATAGCGGTAGCCGAGGATCGAACGTTTCTGCCCGTGGGACTTGATCCCGAGAGCTATTCAGTTCATCCCCCTACTTGTTCAACCATGGTTAGGCTGTTTGGGACGTTGATCCCGTATCACATGCGATAGTGTGGAAGACAAGAAGGTTAGGGATTTCCAGTGAAAATGTTATGGGAGTGATCAAATGAATCCAGTCATTGGTATGGATGTGTCCAAGGTAGAGAGCATGCACAGGCTTTTTTAGAACGTGGAGTACCTCATGGAAAGATTTTTGCGTATGACAGTCGAGCTTCTCGAGAGATATTACTGTACATATTGCATATATATGATCACAATTCCAAGATCGGCAAACATATGGCTTATAATCGGAATGTGTATCGATCCCGTACGATGACGAATCCATCCCCATAGTACACCTGCTGCAAAAATAGGAACCACAGCGACAGCGTTAAGTGGCCAACTGAATACAGGGATTATGACGACCAGATGATAAGAGGTAAACCAAAAAGAAGCATGAAGCAAATTTTTCGCAGAACCAAGGTTTTGTCCGATCCTGTGATATAAGTATCCGCGCCAATAGATTTCTTCTAAAATCGGATTGAGCAGTACCAATATGAGTAGCAATAATACGGAGTGGTCACCGGAAAAATTCCACTCTCCTAACAAATATCTCAATCGCTCGATATCGAACAACATGTCTTGCAAATAATAAGCACCAATTAGGAGAGTAATCAGAAAAAAGAGCCCCAAGCTAAGTCCAAGTATCATTTGACGGAGGGATGCAGTAAGTCCCCAATCGCCAATCGCACGGGTCAGCCTATTTTTTCGACATACAAGGTAGTCCATAAACGGTATAATACCTATCCAACTGTAAAAGAGCGCAAACGTAAGTATTACACTGTGTCCAACATGAAGTCCAAGTGCCACTAATAAAGATGGGGCTAGTCCTATCACAAAACGGTTCATATTAATCACCCTATCCGAGAATTTTGCCAAAAATCAGATAGTGATATCATAAAGGGAAGAGTTCGCTAAATATAGTATTAACATAATATAGTACCTGTCTGAAGAAAATAAAGTTATAGAATTTGTTGACTCTACGCGGAGTTCTGAAATTTCATGTTTTATCTTCCTTTATAGAGATTTTAGCCGCGTGTCGAGATGCTACCTGGTTATTATCTTACAGTTTCCCCGTTAGCTCAAAATATCCCTGGATCTCTTATCGGTTTCAAACAATAAAAACCTCCCATTAGTCCTATTAAATCTAGGTTTTTCTAATGAGAGGTTGTAATCTGTTGTCTTGAACTATTTCTAGTTTTAATAAATCCGAAATACATCTTCCAAATCCTTCTCCAATAAGTCACTTAATTTCTTAGCAGTTGCAGGTCCCACCGACTTCAACGATCTCTCCAGCAAGCTGATATAGGAATGACTTAAACCCGAGTGTTTTGCCAGCTCCCTTTGGGAGTACCCTTTGATTATTCGAGCCTTCACAAACGAATCGGTCTTAGCCATGATCCTCATATCTCTGCTCTCCTCCCCTTTTACATATATCTAAAAAAACAATAAAATCTCATTTGAAAATTTGATTATTCATGTTGTTGCTCAAACCTATTAAAAAGTCTAAATGTGCTAAGACGTAGATTAGTATCTAATCTCATTATTCACACCTACTTTAGCCTCGAAAACTACACTCGTTTACAAAAGTTAACGATTGCTAACAAACTTTATTTTCAAGTAACGCACTTTATTTTCCGGTAACTATCTTTATTTTGCCAGATATCCCTGCTCTCCTTCTGTTCTCATCTTGTTCCCCTAGTACCTATTATATCACAAAATTTAACTATTGCAACCAAAAATGTTTACTTTAAACAACAATCTTCTCGGCTATTTACCACCCGCCGCTCAGTGTACTTACTTTTGTATACATGATATTATTAAAATGTTTACTACTGTTTACTTTTCAAATCGCGAGGGTGAAAATATATGTATTTCTATGATAAATTACGAGATTTGCGTAAGTTAAAAGGTTTTACTCTGCGGGAACTAGCTGACCGTTCTGGCGTTTCTGCGGCATACATCTCCCAGTTGGAAAACGGAAATCGCGGCATCCCGTCACCGGAAGTATTGATGAAACTTTCCGAAGGACTCAACACGTCGTATTCTGAGCTTATGGACCTGGCAGGATACTTGGAATCATCACCTTCCACAGAGAAATTCCAGAGCAACCCCGTCAATTTACGGAGATTTTTGCGCGAGAATGAGCTGATGTTCGATGGTTTTCTTTTAACCGATGAAGACAAAGAATGGGTCGAGCGGATGCTGACCGTTTTATTCTGGAAGCAGCGTCAGGAATCAAAACTTGAGGATGGTCAAACGACTCAGGGATAAACAACTAAAAAAGCCCATTTCATCCTATAAGAATGAAACAGGCTTTTCCAGATAGTTACTCTACTTTGCCCCTATTAGTCTTCGTCATCTGACAGACTACCGTTGTCGTTACCATTGTTCCCGTTGTCGTTACCATTGTTCCCGTTGTCGTTTCCATTGCCATTCGTGCCATTTCCATTTCCATTGCCGTTTCCGTTCCCACTACCGTTACCATTTGGTGCTGGTGCCTGCCCGCCGTTACCATTCGGCGCTTTAAAGCCATTCCCGTTCGGTGCCGGCGCTCCATTGCCATTTGGCATTGGTGCCTGTCCTCCGTTACCATTTGGCGCTTTATAACCATTGCCGTTCGGTGCTGGCGTAGGTGCTGCATTGCCATTTGGCATTGGTGTCTGTCCTCCGTTGCCATTCGGCACTTTAAAGCCATTGCCGTTCGGTGCTGGCGTCGGTGCTACTTGGCCACCACCTTGACCTTTGCCGCCTCCACCAAAGCCCTTACCTTCACCCTGGCCTTGACCTCCGCCTTGGCCACCTTGTCCGCCTCCGGCTCCACCTTGACCTTTGCCGTCTCCGCCAAAGCCTCTACCTTCTCCATGACCATGACCTCCGCCCTGGCCGCCTCCAGTTCCGCCTTGACCCGCTCCTTTAGCCCTTATATAAGCATATGTGATTGATTCGAGGGTACGATTATCGACCGCGCCAGTTACGGGAAGTCCGTGTTTTTTCTGAAAATACTTAACTCCCCTTACGGTCACATCATCATAATATCCGTTAATTTCACCTGAATAGCTGCCCAGTGTCTTCAGCATTCCCTGAATAACATATATGTCAGGACCATGTGCAGGTTTTCCTACTGCCCCTGCCAGGTTTGGCACATACAAGAGAAGCATGACTGACAGTATCACAACACCAAGATATTTCCCCGCAAACCTAGTGATTTTCGTTCTTTGCTTGTCATTTTCCTTCCATTGTTGCACTAGCAGACACCTTCCTTAAGTTGAAAATTAATTTACCGCGGTAATACTTTTCCCAACTCTCTAGCGCGCTACTTCATTTCTATTATGGGAAATAAGGGTAAACTCGCGGTCTTCCAATCCCTTAAGGTGACTGGTCTTTTCCTGCAATTGAGTTCCCCCAAAAGCAAAAAGGACCGGCAAAAGCTGCCAGTCCCTTCCTACAATCCGCCAATACTATTTAATAGGGTAATCAATCACAATCACATTATCAATAATACCTTTGAGGGACTGCACAAATTCCTGATGAAGAGGATGGGGACCATATTGCTGTAAAGACTCGCGATCTTGGAAAGTCACCCGCAATCCCAGCGTGTATCCCTGCCTATTCCCCGTTTCTTCCGTCTCATTCACCCCTGCGGTTATTTCAACAATGCCCGGAATCTGGCCTTTGAACGACAGCAATTTCGCTATCAATTCCTGTTCCTTCGACGGAGCTAAAGACTCCTTAAATTTAAAACAAACCATGTGTTCAAACATCACGTAGATCCAACCTCCTGATTGTAGTTATTCCTACCACAGATTTCATTCTATCATACTTATTTTACCAAGTTGCAATGTTACAAGAAGAACCTTGTTATTGTTAACAAATCTCAGTACGGCCAAACACAATCCTCAGCTCTCATATCTAAAAGAAATCCCCGAAACGTCGTTTTTTCCAACTGATGCATATCCGATCGATCCAGATAATCAATGCGGCAGCATAAGCGCGGCTCCATCCACTGCGTGTTTCCCTCCCTTACCGTGCAGAGCGGTGCAGCCAGCGTAAGAAATAATTCCTTGTCCGCCGTCGTAATACCCGTTGCCACTACGCCAACCGGTTTATGCTTTACCGTCCTGAAATTTAGTCCGATGACCAGCTCGAAAGGGTCTATTTTATACCCCAAAATTTCCACATGGATTGATTTCACAACCTTGATCTTAAGCCATTCGCTACTTCGGTTAGCAGGCACATAAGTCGAGCTTTTCCGCTTGGCCACGATCCCTTCCATTTGCCGTTCTTTCATCATTTCGAAAAGCGCCTTCCCCTGCGACTCCACAAACAATGTCGGCATCAGTATCGGTGTAGATGCAATGGAATCCGATAAACGCTTTTTCCGCTCCACTAAAGGCTCATTTAAATGCTCTCTATCCGTATACAAAAGGTCAAACGCAACAAAAGTCACTGGATGCGTATGCACAGCACGGGCTATTTTACCTGATTGACTAATCCGGTCCCGATACATAAAGTCATCAAATGCAGGTATACCATCACGCAGTACAATCCCCTCACAATCCAAAATGGCAGAAGACGTTCTAATCGCACCTAACGCATCCTGTAACTCCGGAAATTTGTGTGTGACCGATCTCCCGCTCCGCGTGAAGGCTTCAATGCGGCTTCCCTGCTTATGGATAAGGATTCGAACACCATCCCATTTCGGCTCAAAAATAAAGTGTTGATCGTCAAACGGCTCCCCACCAGCACTGACGGCCATTGGCTTGATGGCTGAAAACAACATAACAATCCCCTCCTGTTACCAGTTTGGGGATTTCATTAATGATCTAAACATGATTTTCAACAGCCTAGTGACTGTAATTTCTGAATATTTTATTTGCATTTACTTAGAACAATAAGAAATATTCGTACATAAAATGATCTCATTATAGAATCATTGGAGGATCAAAATGTATTGGATATATCCAATTGAATATCGTGCCACATTTCAGCCAATATGGAATGTAAACTTACAACAAGCATTAGAATTAGTGAAATCATCTGTACAGGGTGAACGAAACGATGAGTTGTTCTACGATGAACTTATTAAGCTTGCACCAACTTCTGAACAGTCAGCCCTTATTGCCACCATACGTGATGATGAACGAGGACATAATCAGATGTTTCGTGGTATTTATAAAGATCTTACTGGACAGGAGATCTATGGTGTCAGCAATGAACTATACCCAAAAGTGCATTCTTATACTGAAGGATTAAAACAAGCTATCCAAGGTGAGTGGTCTGCAGTTGAGAAATATCGGCTAATATGGTTTGGTCTCCCTCCTGGTATTTATCGTGATACTTTGTATGGCATTATATTAGATGAGCAAAAACATGCAAGTAAATACAACTATTTGCTCACATTGAATCCAAAATAATTGATTTTATCCGAAGTTGCTCTTTTGGGTTCAACCATAAGAAAACCGCCTTCTAAAAAGGCGGTTTTTATTTCCTCGATCTAGCCACCTGATAGGCATTACTAATAAGCAGTCCGATAAATAAGTACATTAGGCCACCAAAAAAAACATAAACACCAACACCTACTATTGCGCTTAGCACACCAAAAATTACTTGATCCTTATTGGAGGCTGGCGAGGTTGGTGGGTCTGTCAGCATAAAGAGAGCAAAGAACAATGAAGCGTTTATAAAAGGCGGTCGAAAGGCATCGGCAACTTCTCCGACATGCATGAACCCCATAAGAAGCAATAACAAAAAATATGCGCTAAGAAATGCAAACACTTGTGGGAATTTGTTCACGCGATTGGTAACCAAGTAACCGCCTACCAAAAGGAATCCAATTGTCCACACCGGTAGATCCCCAAATGCTCCCCACCAACTCTGCCCAGTTTGAAACAAGAGAATAGACAAAAGTAGGCCGAAGGCGGCTGGATTAAATACCGGTTTTTTCTTAAAAACAATAAGGTGTTTAGATAGAATAGCCATGATTACAGTAATAACTATCAAATACCAAGAGGTTGTTGTACTTAAAATTAAGCCTATAATTATCCCTGTTATTACAGAACCATCTGCTAACCATTTTTTTCTTTTACCCAACAGAAAACAGATCCAATCCATCCCTACTGCTGTAATCAGAGCAATCAAGACATTATAACTTCCTCTTAAATCTGAAGATAATACCTCAGCTATGATTAGAAAGGCTACCAAGCAAATAATAACATAGCTCTTTGGTTTTTTATGCCATGGATGAGTAGACATTTATATCCCTCCAACTCTTTCCACATGTAACTTGGGTGTAATCAAAATCCCCTTCAATTCCATTTCAATCATCAATTTTTTGCCTTGTTCCAACCCATATAAACAAATAACCGTTGAGAAGACATCTGCCAACATGGCGTATGGAGCCACAATACTGCAGCTAATCAACTCATGGGGCGATTGCTTGCTGTTCGGGTTAATAATATGATGGATCTCTGCACTGACTTTGCTTTTACGTTCGTAGCCGCCAGATGTACATACCGATTCGTTCGATACTTCAATGGTTTCTATGATATGATCCTTGTGTACTGGATGCTGAATGCCAACTCGCCAAGCTTGGCCCATCTCATCTACCCCACCAGCAAAAAGATCTCCACCAGCATTAATAACGAAGCCCTGAAAACAAGCCAGCGTCTGGGAGGCGATGTCGATAGCAAATCCTTTCGCAACCGCTCCTAAATCAATTACCATTGGTTTATGCAAATACATCGAGCAATCCTGCTCTCGTAAGTCGATATCTCGATAAGTAGCCTTATCTGAAGCTAGATTCGAGCTAATTTCCCCTGTTAAATAATGCTGATTAAATCCGTAATTTTCCATTGTTTTACCGATTGTTGGGTCAAATATCCCCTGGGTCCATTCCGCTACTTCCAAAGCAAACTTCAATGGTTGAAATAACCACGAGCTGATCTGAACATGAGTTCTAATCTGTTGAGAAGCCTTCATTAATTCACTATCCGGAGAGAAACGGCTGCATGCAAGTTCCACATTCCGAAATGCTTCAAATGCTTGCTCGATCACCGGTTCGACCTCAGTCAACGAAAGGGAGCTAACGACCTTTATTTCAACGACCGTATCCATAAATAACTTAGTTTTTTTAAAAATACGAACCATTAGACATTCCGCGCTTGTGTAAGAGCATTTTCTATAGCATCTTGAAAAGCTTGTGTACTATACGTTGCGCCTGAAACATTCTGTACTTGAGCGCTTTGTTTTTGTATGACTTCTTCTGGTAATCCAACAACGTCTTTTTCGGAATAATGCATGGCAAAGTGACTGATTTCGACGTCGGTTATTTTATCATTTGTAATGGTCACTTTTACTCCAATGGAACCACGCCGATTGCTGCCACTTCCCTCGAAGGTGCCACTCTTATATTGGCTTTTGATCTGGCTGTTAACTGTATGAGTATGGGTTTGAATTTGTTTCTGTGGTTGAGATAGAGCAGCTTGCGTTTCTGTCGTTATATATCCAGCGCTATATATGACGCCAATGGCTGTCGTACAAAGCACAACCCATTTTTTATCCATTTTGGCCATATTCATTCCTCCAACTTACACAAGAAGTACTTGTGATATCCTGCTTTACTTTTCATCTACTTCAATCATGATACATGATGTAAATGAAATTAAACTGAAATTCACTCTGGCTGGAATTCAATTTCGAATAGACTACCTTTCCCTTCTTCACTCGTTACATGAATGTAGGCACTGTGACTGGTCAGGATATCCGCGGCAATAGATAAACCTAATCCAGCGCCACCCAATTCTCGTGAACGTGCTTTGTCTACTCGGTAGAAACGTTCAAATATGCGCGCTAGTTCTTCCTTGGGTATACCAATTCCCGTATCAGCTATTTGTAGAGTTGGTCTACCGTCTTGTGAAGTGAGATATGTGATCGTTACTTGTCCACCAGGTGGTGTATACTTAATCGCATTATCAAGTAAGATATAAACTAACTGCTTGATTTGATCGAGGTTCCCGTGAATGAATGTAAGTTCATGTTCAATTACTGGGGCATCCAACTTTAAAATAATTCCTTTCGCAAGTGCCAGCGGCTGTATCGCCTGATACATTTGATGAGAAACTTGAACTATATTAATCTTATCCATCTTTATCGGAAGTGATTTCGAATCACTGCGGGCTAAAGTTAGTAATGACTCTACAAGTCGAATCATCCTTTTCACCTCATCCTGCAAACTATCCAGGATATGCTGTTCGAACTCTGGTAAGGTGTCCTTGCATTCCGCCAATAATTCTACCGATGAATGAATAACACTCAGTGGTGTCCTTAGCTCATGTGATGCGTTCGTTGTGAACTCAACCTGGCGAGCATAGGATTTTTTAATAGGGACCATTGCTTTGCCAGCAAAGAAATAAGCTAACCAGATTGCAATGGATAATAAAACGACGGTAGAAAGCATGAGGATTAGCCTGATTGTACGCAGAAGCGCTTCATTTGAGGATATGTCTATGGCCATCCAATATACGCCGCCAGCGTCATTTAAAAGTTGAGAACTGACTAGAAAGGTCTGTCTTTTCCCACTTTCATCTATATAAAACCGTTCACCATTCTCACGTTTCATTTCATATCGTTGTGACCATTTTAAGAGTTGATTGGACATTGCTGTGTAACGACTAGGTGAAATTTGGGTTTTCTGGTCCGGACTCACCCAAACAATTAATTCATCTGAAAGTAGGAATATCCACTCAACATTTTTACGCTCCCCTGGTCGAATTCCTTTTGCTTGTTCCTCTACGCGATGCTCCCATTGCTGGGCCATTTTATTTTTGAGATCATCTAATTTCTGAATTTCATTGTGTTGGAGTGTTTTCAGTAGAAGCAGATAAAAAAAAGCAGTGATTAGGATGATGACAACGCCAAGGATACTGCCGAAAAATATCGTCAGTTGCTTTCTTGTTCGCTCGAACATCATTCTCCTCCCTCTACAGCCAAGCGGTAACCAAGTCCACGTACATTTTGTATGATTTTATCTTCAAATGGGTCGTCCAGCTTCTTACGCAGTAATTTAATGGTGGCATCAACTGTATTCAGTGTAATTTCCGCATCTATGCCCCATACGCGGTCACTTAACTGCTCTCTACTTAATATTTGTTTTGGATGCTGTGACATAAAAGACAATAATTGAAATTCGCGGCGTGAAAGTGGAATCGATACCCCGTTTCTACTCACTTCAAATGTACTATGGTCAATGACAAGTGTATCGCCAAATATTTTAGTATCCGCTTCCCAGTTCGTTTCCTTTCTACGATATAAGGCATGAAGGCGAGCAATCAATTCCTCAAAATCAAATGGCTTCACCAAGTAATCATCTGCACCGGCATTTAATCCCTGAACGCGGTCAGTAACGGAATCTCGTGCCGTTAGCATAAGGATTGGCGTCCTATTCTTCTTCATTCGGATTTCTTTGCACAGTTCAATGCCGGTTTTGTATGGAATCATCCAGTCGAATATATAAATATCGAAGGTGACTCTTTCCATTAATTCCAATGCATACTCCGCATCTAATACCCATTCCACCTGGTACAGTTGCTTTTTAAGCTTATATTGAATCAGCTCGCCAAGTTTCACATCATCCTCAACCAGTAAGATATGCATAGCCATACCACCAACTTCCTCAGTTTAATCGTGCAAATCTGCCATATCACATAGATTGTGGCTACTCCGTTGTAATATACCCCATCTTTCTGAAAATGAAATGAAAAGCACAAAACCGTAAATAACCGAAGGTGCCTAACTTACAAGCATTTGGCTGTTTATCGCATAAAGTGTAATCATGAAAGGAGTGGTTGGATTGATAAAAATCACAATCGCTGCAGTTGGGGATTTATTGATGAAAAAACAGATGATCGCCTCAGCTGCCCGGGAAGGAGGATTCGCCCCTATTTTTTCAAAAGTGAAACCCTATCTGCGGAAATCTGATCTAACGATAGGCAATCTTGAGACGACCTTCTCCGGCAAACATTTCCGCGAAAAGTCCGGAAAACTGTTGTTCAACTCTCCGGATAAATTCGCTGCTACACTCCGGGACGTGGGTTTTGATGTAGTAGGCACAGCCAATAACCATTGTATGGACGGGAAACGATCTGGTTTGAGGCGAACATTAAACGTCCTCGATCGACACGGTCTGCGACATACGGGCACGTATCGCTCCGCCGGGGAAGCCGGCCGGAAACTGATTGTTAACGTGAAGGGAATTAAAATCGGAATATTGGCTTATACGAAAGGAACGAACGGGATTCGAGTCCCGGAGCCTTGGTTAGTCAACCGGCTAAACCATAAAAAAATAATAGCGGACGTGCGCAGCTTGAAGAGTCGAACAGATTTTATAATCGCCTGCCTACATTTCGGGAAAGAATTTCGAACTTATCCCGACCGCAATCAAATCCAGCTCATGCAGGTGTTGTTTCATCATGGTGTGAATGTAGTACTTGGAGCGCATCCCCATGTGCTGCATCCGATAAGATTGTTTAAGGTGAAGGACATCGACGGACTTACTAGAAATCGGGTAGCGGCGTCTTCTCTAGGAAATTTCGTATCCACCGAACTTCCTCGGCATACAGCTAGACTGCGAGGAACAATCTTGATGTTAACCTTGACGAAAAATGCCAAAGGGATCACGGATGTGTTGAAAATATCACGTGTGCCAACCCGTATTCTACAAAATGTAGGGAAGAAAAACGTTTATCGGGTTGTACCGGATCGATAGAAAGAGTATGAATACTGATAATTGGGGTGAAGTCATGGTTTACTGGAATAACAAGTTAGGCAAATACAAAGCCTTATTAAAAAATGAGGAACTAGCTCTTAGTCTGCCACCCACAATTCTTGCAACCGAAGCAAACGTGGAGGGGATGTTGGGAAAATATCGAACCGTTTATCTAAAGCCGAGTAATGGCACCGGAGGCTATGGTATTTTTAAGTTGTCTCGTACGGATACCCGATATCGGTTGGCGAATGGCACACGGCACCGTTCATTCGCAACCTTTAAGGGAACGTATAGCGCATTTAAGCATGCCAAAAGGAAGAAAGTCTACTTGGTGCAGAAGGGCATCCCCTTACTCCACTATCACGGACTTCCGTTTGATCTGCGCATTATGGTACAGCGAAACCGACAGCGTAAGTGGGAGGTAACCGGAATCGTGGGACGATTAGCGAAGCCTAATAAGGTCGTAACCAATTATCATAGCGGGGGTAAGCCGATGCCAGTGGAAAAGCTGCTTTCCCCTTTCATGTCTAAAAAAGAGCAAGTTTCCTATGTAGAGTCGCTTAAGGGGCTAGGCATTAGGATTAGTAAACATATGAGTGGCATTTTCCCGAAATTTCGTTCATATGGGGTAGATATTGGCATTGATAAAGAAATGAAGCCTTGGATCATAGAGGTCAATACACGTCCAGATAAATACATTTTTAATGCCCTTTCCGATAAGCGGATGTTTCGTAAAATTATACGATACGAAAGATTCACCAAATTAAGTAGATGATATAATTTTGCTCTGCACAGTAGAGGGGTAAGAAAACCAATTCAAGACACTATTTAACTCAGATACTTATCATTAAGCTAAGTGCCTTATCTTGAGTTGCTTCTTCTCCCCTCCATAAACAACTCTCTCAGTAACGATCTAAACGCGGTTTTCTCTCATCTGACTCTCCAACAACGCAAAAGCTTTCTCAAGCTCATCCTTCGGTACACTAGCATACCGATCACCGATAGAAACCTCATAACAGCAGGAGGACTCGTTTATTTCTTTTACATAATGTGTGAGTCCAACCCCAGTTGCTTCATAAAGGCTGATTAACAGGGATTCCATCTTCTCTTTTGGCATCTGGATATGTACGTGGAACATATTCGTGACTGGCTGAACAGGGTTGGTAACAATGCCTGGAACCTGATTATACCTTGCGGCAAGTTCGACTGCTCCCTCGTAATACTGCCCCATTTTATCCACACGCTGCTTGAAATAGTGACTTGCACTAACGATATACGGGTACAGACTGATTAGATCGCCGCCATGGCGCCGTTTCCACACTTTAGACTCTTTCGTAAACGTCTCGTCTCCCGCTAGGATAGCGCCGGCAATGCCGCCAATCCCTTTGTAGAACGAAATATACACGCTATCAAACAGCTCGCAGATTTCGTGTGCAGACTTTTGATAATAAGGAAGAATCTCGTACAGTCTAGCCCCGTCCAAATGTAAGTGGATGCCACGGCTGCGGCAATAGGCAGAGATCTGTGTAAGTTCTTCATATTCCGGAAGCTGCCCGCCGATTTCCCGCTGTGGCAGTTCCAGCAAGATACAAGCAACATCTTCATCTAGTTGTTGCACATCTTCCAGACGAATTAACCGATCTTTTTCACCAAGTAAAATAGGCTGGATGTGATGAAGTTCCTTTAACCCGTCTTCCTCGTGAATTTCCAGATGGCTGAGCGGGTGATAGGCGACTTTCTTGTTCCCTTTCCGGTCGCACCAGATGCGTAGAGCAATTTGCTGCGCCATAGTCCCACTTGGGAAAAAAACGGCCGATTCTTTCCCCAGAAACGTTGCCATTTCCGCTTGAAAATCCTCAATTAACTTACCATTCCCGTAAGTATCTCCATCCGTAAGGCCATCAACGTCTTGCAAGGCGTCTATCAAAACTTGAATATTTCGTTTGCCATGTCCACCCAATGGGTAGCTAGTTTGTTGGAACGCTGCTAATAATGGATTGATTTTGTTCATTTGTATCGTACTCCTTTGTTTGTCATGGCTCACTCTTGGTCTCTGAAGGGCAGTGGATTATAATCAATCTAACGCTATTTCGAAAAAGGAGATTCAATCATGAAGGAAATCCTCATCGGGTCCATTGATCAATTTACTGCTTTTCCTGCGGAGGTTGAGCTTGACCGTGATCTATATTTTTTGATGCAGGTAGACGATGACCAGTACACTCTTTACTCAAGTGTTTGCCCTCATGGCGGCTACACCGTGGATCTGATTGACGGAGAGCTGGAATGCCCTCTGCACGGTTGGACGTTTGAAGTGCACACAGGACGTTGCCATAATGTGCCTAGCGCCAGACTCGCCTCTTATAACGTCATTCTTCGTGACAACCAGCTGTTCGCTCAGATGGCATGATCTTACGTATATTTTACCAGTGGTCAAGCTATAATAACAGCTGTTGTTATTAAATGATCGGCTTTAGGAGGCTGCATGTCCGACAAGATGAGTACGAGCAAGTCCCAGGGAATGAAGTGGTGGCAGTTGACTTTACTCGGAGTCGCCTGCACGATCGGTACCGGTTATTTCCTGGGCTCCGGCATCGCCATTCAAATGGGCGGGGTCTCCGTCCTTTTCATGTTTATACTCGCAGCTTTCGGCACTTATCTTGTCTACGACGTTCTGGCCAAAATGACGGGCATGGAACCCGAGCAAGGCTCGTTTCAAACCTACGCCGCCAAGGCTTTTGGACGCTGGGCAGGCTTCAGCAGCGGCTGGGTCTATTGGTGCTCAGAGCTATTAATCATGGGAAGCCAGTTAACAGCGCTATCCTTTTTTACCCGCTTCTGGTTCCCCGGGTTCCCGATGTGGGTCTTTGCCACGGCCTATGCGCTCCTGGGACTTGGCGTTATTCTCTTGGGGACGAAAGTTTTTGAACGTGCTGAGCATGTTTTTGCCATTATCAAAGTATCCGCCATTGTGATGTTTGTGATTATCGCTTGCGCGGCGGTCTGTGGATTCCTTAAAGGTACCTACCCGCCAAAGTTTCCGACTACCAAGCAAGCCTTTTTACCAAAAGGGGGAGTCGGTATTTGGTCATCCTTCATCTATGCTTTTTATGCGTTTGGCGGCATTGAAATCATGGGCATCATGGCCGCCAGGCTGAAGCGGCCTGAAGAAGCCCCAAAGGCCGGGAACTTGATGATTGTTCTTTTAACCATCATCTATATCGCCTCGCTAGCGCTTGCCTTGACATTGATCCCTCTGAGCGATCTGCAAGGAAAGGAAAGCCCTTTTCAGGCAGCCTTAGGTTCCTACCAACTTCCGTTTGTTCCACATGCCTTCAATGCGATATTAATCATCGCGGGGTTTTCGACCATGGTCGCATCCCTGTTTGCGGTTACCACGATTCTTGTCTCACTAGCTCAAGATCACAATGCTCCCGCTATATTTGCTAAACGAACAAAGGGCAAACGCAAAATGCCGTTACCCGCCATCGGCTTTACAACCGGCGGAATAACGGCAGCCGTGCTAATGGCCTTATTTCTACCTGAAAAATTGTACGCCTATATCACCACCGCGGCAGGCATCATGCTCCTGATGAATTGGCTTTTCATCCTGCTCTCTTCAGGACGATTGCTTCAGTTATCCTTATGGGGGAAAATCAAAAGATACATAGGCATGTTTCTTATATTAGCCGCTACCACAGGAACCGCCTTTCATCCGACGAGCAGACCTGGCTTCTGGATCAGCTGCTTGTTCATTGGCGTTATTGGCGTTGTCACTTGGGGGCTCAGCTTCAAATGGAAGGAGCAGCTTCCTAGGAAGCAAAGAGGGCATGAAAGGCTTTTAATCCAAAATGCACTCCAAAACCAATCAAGGATAAACCTGAAACGACGGAAATGACCGAAAGTCCGCGCGGCGACAGGAATTTGCGAAATACGCTGGCTAACGAAGCCATGATAAGATCCCACAGGATAATCCCCACGAACATGATCCCCGTGTACAGCAGCACATGGTTTCTATCATACTTGGCAATGGTTTCAGCTAATACCGATCCATAGATGCCCAGCCAAAATAGAATGGACAAGGGAGAACTGATAGCCATGAGGAATCCGGTAAACAAGGATTTGGACAACGTTTCTTCCGATTTATAACCTTCCGTTTTCAACTTGCCAGCACCAATGACGCTTTCGATTCCTGTATAGAGTAAAACAAAACATCCAAAAATCCATAGAAATGTCTTCATAAATGGCGTTGTCAGGAAGTGGACAAGACCGAAATAAATGAGGACGATCATGATGACGTCAGCGAGCATGCCGCCTACGCCGATCATCCATGCATGCACAAAGCCACGTTTGATGCCTTTATCCAGCATTGCGGCATTAATAGGGCCGATTGGTGCGGAAAGCGATAACCCCAAAAGTAAAAAACTTAGCATCACATACATTTCAATCACCCACTCGCACTTTATACATACAAGCCTTACGGCTCGTATTATCCTATTCTTGGAATAGGGCTTGTATAACTTGAACCAGGTTTTGGCAAAAAAAAGTCATTGACCTTCACGCAACGTAAAGCTGTAGAGTGAAGATGTCAGGAGGTGAACAGATGGAATACACCGTACAGAGTCTCGGGAAGTTAGCGGGTGTGAGCACCAGAACGCTTCGATATTATGATGAGATTGAACTTCTTAAGCCGGCAAGAATCAATTCGTCCGGGTATCGCATCTATGGGCAAGCGGAGGTTGATAGGCTGCAGCAAATTTTATTTTATAGAGAATTAGGTGTGAATCTGGAGCGCATTAAAGACATCATCACAGCACCCACATTCCATGGAGCCGATGCTCTTAAAGAACATCATGTACAACTCCTGAACAAAAGAGCGCAGTTGGATGCCTTGATTGCCAATGTGGAGAAAACGATAGCACTAAATGAAGGGAGAATATCCAATATGTCAAATACAGAGAAATTCGAAGGCTTTAAACAACAACTGATCGATGAGAACGAGCAAAAGTACGGGAAAGAGATTCGTGAGAAATATGGCAATGAGCAAGTAAATAAATCGAATCACAAACTAAAAAACATGACGCAAGCTGAGCATGATGAGGTTACGAGACTGGGCCATGAAGTCACCTTCGCACTTGCAGAAGCGTTCAAAACGGGAGATCCGGCCGGCGAGGCCGCCCAAAAAGCCGCGGAATTGCACAAGCAATGGCTATCCTATTACTGGAGCGAATACAGCAAAGAGGCACATGCCGGTCTAGCCCAAATGTATGTGGATGATGAGAGATTTAAAGCTTACTATGATGATAAACAACCAGGAACCGCACAATTTCTGAGAGATGCTATCCGCATTTATACCGGTTATAGAGAGTAATCGCCCAGTGTACGGGACACTAGCATTTTTTCTATCATATCCTTCAAACATCCAGTTATTTAGAAGAAACTTGAATAGAATAGTATTACACCAGCCAGCCACCAGCAGCCATGTGTATGTCAACCTTCCAAGCCAAAAAAGCACAGGATCCCTTAGGGGACTGTGCTTTTTGGTTATGAGTTGGCTGCTACGCCGCCGGCAGGTTTCACCAGCGCCTTGCTTTCCCATACGCGGCTTCTCCACCGCAAATACATAATCAAACCTCGCAACCATTCGTCGCAAGCAAAGGCAATCCATACGCCTAGAAGTCCCATGTGCATGTGAATGCCGAGCCAGTATGCAAGCGGCACCGCAACGCCCCACATGGAGAGAACACCCATGGCAACTGGAAATCTAGCATCACCCGCCGCACGGAGTGAATTAATAACAACGAGATTAAAGGTCCGTCCAGGCTCCAGAATGACGCTTAGCAGTAAAATCCCCGATCCTATCGCAATAATCTCCGGATTATCCGTAAACAATCCAAGCAGCTCTTTGCGGAAGATAGATGCGATACCAACAACCACAAAGGTCAGTAAGAAGGTCATTCTCAGACTGCGAATGAGTTTATGGTAGGCTGCCTTAAACTCTCCGGCTCCAACCATATGACCTACGATAATCTCCGTGCCCATACCGATCGCCATACCAAGTGCCATAAAATAATTCGTAATATTCATCACATATACATGAGTGCTTAACGCGACTTGACCGATAATATTTACAAAACTCACAATCATCAAATATTGAGATTGCCATGACAGGTGTTCCCCTGCAGCAGGGAGTCCAATGCTCAAGATTTGCTTTACAATACGTTTATCAAACGAGAGATAATCCTTGAAACGAATCGGGAACGGAATTCGACGATATAAAATCACAAAAAGGACGATAACTCCAAGTAAACGGCTTACGACCGTGGAGACCGCTGCCCCCGTTACTCCCCACTCTGGGAATCCGAGGTTCCCGAAGATAAGCAGGATGTTCCCAACGACATGGACCACGTTCACGCCTAGCGTCACGTACATCACATCTCTTGTCTGGCCATTGGAACGAAGTACGGAGGAAACTGCATACGACAGAGCTTCAACCCATATAAAAGCACTGATCAGGTTCAAATATTTCTTAGCTATGGCAATCTGATCAGGAGCCAGGTTCATTAGCTGCATGATCGATTCGCCAAATACGACCAAGACGATACTGACTGCGATCCCGAATAATAAATTGATCGTTATCGCCAATGCCGAAATACGGCTCGCTTCCTTTGCCCTGCCTGCACCTAAATTCTGGGCTACTGCAACACTCGTTCCGATTCCGACGAAACCAAACATCAGGATGCAGAATACGATGATTTCATTTGCTAAACCGACTGCTCCGGTTACTTCATCCGAGATCCGACTGAGCATGAACACATCCGCGGTACCGAGCATCATCCGTAGAACGGAGTCAATGAAGATCGGCCACGTGATGGCGAATAGACTTAGCTTTTTCCATGTTGCTGTTGACTGAGTGTCTATCATTTTCTTCTGTGCTCCTCAATATTCAAATGCCTTTAGTTTAGGATACGTAAGCGATTTCAGTCAAATGCTACTCTTATCCAACAAAACAACCTTGGATTTTCTCTTTCGAGGAAGTCCAAGGCTGTTCTATGTTTCGAAGCTATTTTACACGAACCCATGCACCGCGATTATCCGCCGATTCAATTTCAGCTTCTGCAATGACAATGCTGTCCATCGTGCTGAAAGGTGTAGCTGTTGCTACGTTTTGTCCGGAAATCAAAGTCTCAACGAAATATTTGAGTTCCTGGTAGTAGCCCATTTCCGCAGAAATTTCAGGTTTGAAGCCAGGACCGTCGTTCACGTTCACTTTAAGTCCCTCTGCGTTGAAAATGATGTTACCTTTTTCGAAATTAACGCGGAACTGCATATCAAAGCCATAATCCCCTTGCAGCGTCCAGTCCGCTTGCGCATTGATGACCTTGCCGTCTTCGTACAAATAATTGGTTGAAACAACATCATACCCGCTGCCCGGCACGACGTTACGAGCCAAGGTGGAGACGGATTCCGGCTTACCGAACAACCAATTAATCATATCGATGTCATGCACGTGCATGTCGAGAAGAGCCCCGCCGCTTTTCGCATTCTGCAGCAGCCATGGTCCCCAAGTCGGCGTTCCGCCGCCGCGGTAGAAGTACCCAGCGAGAACCTTGCCATACGTTTCGTTCGCAACGGCTTGCTTCAAATACTCGTAGGCCGGCCAGAAGCGCAGGCATTGACCGATCATCAGCTGTTTCCCGTTTTGCTCGGCAGCTTCAATCATGTCTTTGCACTCTTCGGCATTCAGCGCCATCGGCTTTTCACATAGAACGTGTAGGCCTTTATTCAAACATTGAATGGAAATCTCTCGATGCAAAAACGTTGGCAGTGTCATATCTACACAGTCCAGCTGCTCTTTTTCAAGCATATCAGCAACGCTTGTATACTTATTGTAAACACTGAAGTCAATGCCGGAAGAACCTGTATCGATGTTCCCACCGGACGCATTCCCTTCCAGCTTTTCGATATCAATATCGCATAAAGCCACGACTTTAATTGGAACCCCTTCGGCTTCGAGGCGAATGTAATTTTCCAAATGTGTTCTCCCCATAAAACCTAACCCGATTAATCCGATTTTCAACATGGCTTATTTCCTCCCCAGAATTGCGTCCATAGCACCTGATGTATTATAAATGATTTGCTGGCCGTGATGCGTATAGCCAGGAATCATCTCAGCGATCACATAATCTTCGTAGCCAATTGATTGCAGCGCCTTCACGACTTCCGGATAGTTCACATCGCCTGCAAGTAAATCAACAAATCCATGCAAGCCTCCCGCGGCGCGGCGATAATCTTTGAAATGAACTTTTTTGATACGCTTGTTTAAAATTGTAACCCAGTGCTCCGGGTAACCGGCATATAGAACATTCCCTACATCGAAATAGGAACCAACATATGGCGAATTGATTTTATCAATGAAATCTCTCATTTCCAAAGGTGACAACAAGAATTTATTCCAAACATTTTCAATGCCGATGGATACATTCAGAGATTCCGCAACCGCAGACAACTCACTGAACCCTTCCAGTGCATGATCGTAGGCTTGATCATATGGCACCACTTCAGAGTCCGGAATGAAATCTACGCCAACCGCACCAGGCACAACCAATATCGTGTCTACGCCTAAAATCGCTGCGCTTTCCAGCTGCTTTTTGATAATATCCTTCGCTTTTTGACGCGTCCCGGCATGTCCACTCGTTATAGGGTACGTCCAATATAAACCGCTGGCTAAGCTCGTTAATTCAATGCCTTTATCGTCAGCCATCTTGCGGTATTCTTTGATTTCGCTTTCATTGCTTTCAAGACTGAGCTCGCCTGTTTCGTTCAAAGCCAATTCGATACCGTCAAACCCGGCATCCTTCGCGACTGCTATACATTCCTCCACCTTCATGGAGCCTGGAAAAGACCAAATATTTATCCCTTTTTTCATCGTTATCGCCTCCGTCTCTTACCTTTATTATAAAAGACGCGGGCCGGATAAGATTTATCCAAAAAGCCGATTTATTTGCACTTTTGCCAAAACGAATATGATAAAATAAGGCTGGGTCCTATCACCACAACGACGCTAAGAAAGGACGGACAGCATGGAATTCCCACGCATACAGCTTCAAGAATCACTAACCATTCAAAATCTCATTTCCTTTCACTATTTTGAGTATGCAAAGGGATATGTGTTTGACGGCGAACAACACGACTTTTGGGAAATTCTATATGTCGACAAAGGTGAGGTCGAGGTTCGGGCCGATGATCACATCCACACGCTTCAGCAAGGGCATATGATTTTTCATAAACCGGAAGAATTCCATACCGTTAGCGTAAAACATGAGCATAAACCGCCTAATCTTATCGTCATTTCCTTCGAATGCGCGTCGGAAGCGATGTCTGATTTTGAAAATAAAATTTTACCGCTGGGCGACCGCGAAAGAAATATGTTATCCCTCATCATCCAAGAGGGGTTCCAAGCTTTTCTGCCTCCCTTTGATCAGCCTTCCGTACATCATCTGGAACGGAATCCGGGAGCCCCTTTTGCCAGCGAGCAGTTGATCAAAACGTATTTGGAAGCGCTGCTTATCACGCTGATTCGCAATCAAAAATCGGCTGCTTCAACGATAGATCCAGCCACCAGGATTAAGCAGTCCTCGCTGCAAAAAGAAAAAGCCGAACAACGGATCGTTCAACAAATTCTCGCCTATTTAAAAGAAAATCTGTCGCAATCTTTCACCCAAGATCAGTTATGCCAGACGTTTCATTTGGGCAAAAGCCGATTGAAGGAGCTTTTCCAGTCACAAATGCAGACCGGCGTCTTAGAAGCGTTCAAATCGCTGAAAATCGAACAAGCCAAAACCTATATCAGAGAAGGCCGGTACAATTTCACGGAAATTGCCGCGATGCTCGGGTATGCCAGCATTCATTATTTTTCCAGAGACTTTAAGAAAACAGTGGGGATGTCACCCTCGGATTATGCGAAATCGGTGAAGGCGCGTGTTTAATTTGCTCTCATTATAAAAAGAAATCACAGGGCTCATTGCATTGGACGAATTCCAATGAACACTGTGATTTGAAGGCTCAATTTACAATTTTAGTGGATGAAATCCAATGAGATTGATAAATCGCGGCGCTAATGAGCTGAATATGGCGGCTCTATTGGATTTCGTCCAATGAACTGAACAATTTAGATGCGTTATTGGTGTTTTCATTGGATATCATCCAACATGGCCACCTGCGCTTATCAAAAAAAAGCACCCATTAACCTGGGTGCTTTTTTACAATCCATTTTATTTAATAACTTTCAACAAACGTTTTGCTGTACCATTAGCCGTTTCAATGGTTTCATACACATTCACAGTGAATGGATAGCTGAATTGATCCGTTGTAATATTCGAAGCATCCAACGTCTGTACGCCGCTAATCAATTTATTGTCGCCATTGAAAGCCGCATCTTTGGAGCCAATGACGCGACCTGCGTTATCGACGATTTCGAATCTCAATTTGGAGAAGTTATTGTCTACGACGACATTCTCTTTTTGCTCGATACCCAGATCAAGACGTACTTTGTACGTGTAAGTCAATTGAGGTGTCGTTACCGAGTTAACTGTCACATCATTGAATTTAAGATCAAATGGATACAAGGAAATCGTTGAGTCTGTATCTTCCTGCTGCAAATCCGTTTGCAGTGCTGCAATTGTTGTTGTGTATGGTGAAGCTGCAACAGAATCAAGCAACTTCAAGGAGAAGCTTGTTCCTGTTTCCGATTGCGGAACGATGTAAGAGTAGCTTACGACGTAGCTGAGACCCGGGTTCATCATTTGCGTCACATTGGCTTGGCGAGCTCCTTGGTACGTTAAACCTTGTGTGCTCACCAATTCCGATGCGAATGCTGGCAACGCGATTGGCGTTGTGCTCGTGTTCGTTAGTTTGAACTTGGCTACGGCAGTTTTATAACCCTCGCCTGGGTTTTCATGCAGGTGAAGCTCCATCAAAGACACTTGTGTCGATTTATCGACCACTTTCGTCAAGGCATCGAACGCGATCGGTTGACCGATCGTATAAGGAACTGCTGTTGAAGTCCCTTGCTCTTTCGGCCATACAATAGCCAATTTACCTGTCGCTAATGTCGCCGCATCAGTTCCACCTTTCGGAACATAGTTATCTGTTGACAAGACAACCAAGTCAGACAAGGTCACGCCATTTTCAACCGGGATGGCAAAATGAATATATTTTTGCTCGCCGGCTTCCAAAGTGACTGGCTCTACTTCCGCGCGTTTTCCTTCGTAGTTCTTCGTTTCAGACTGCGCATCCATACGGAATGCTGGCACTGTTTCGCGGCCTGTGCCAGGGTTGCTAGCAAGAACAGTAACGACAGCTACACGGCCTGCGGTTGTATTTTGCATGGAAGCTTCGATTGCTGTATAGGTTAATCCGGAATTAACGCCTGGGATCGAGAACGATTGGCCCCAAGCAACGTTGGAGAGACTTTGCAACGCCGCACTTCCCGTTGCACCATACCATACGGAAGTGGTTGGCATAGCAAGCAGCGTTGTTTCCACTTTCGGGTATGAGTAAACGTCAACGTTGACGAAGGATAACTGATCAATTGTGCCGATCTCCTTCGTATCAACGGCTGTCATATAAACAAGCTCGCCGATTTCTTTCGGCTGTAAGGACTCTTTATTGGTTCCGCTTGGTTTCAGCGTATAGGACACGCCGCTAGAAGTCTGCACGCGAAGCTCATGCTCTGGCACCCGGTTCTGTGTCACGCCTCCATTGTATAGGCGAACAGTGACAGCAAGCTGTGAACCGGTAGCCGTTGGCGTCACGGCTACACTTTTCACGGCTGCGCGGATGTCACTTGTCAGTCCATAATTGACTGAAGGGCTGCTGACTGGCGCTGTTGGCGCAGCATCGGCTGCCCATACGGCGGTGCCGCCTTGCACGATCATAGCGCCAAGCATAATCGCGGTCAGACTGTTTTTCCATGGTCTTTTTTTCATGTGTATACACTCCTCTTTGTGTAGTTTCGCTGCTGGTTTATTTCGCTGCCGGTGTCGCACTCGCAGCTGGGGAAGCACTAGCGCTCTCTACCTTTTGTCCGTCCTTCAAAGTGTTCTGTCCGGAAGTGACTAATTTCTCGCCATCTTTGACGCCATCGATTACTTCTTGGAACTCTCCACTGATACGTCCAAGTTTCACTTTACGTTTCACATATTGATCGCCTTGTTCAACAAAGACAAACGTATCTGATTCTTCACGAATTACGCTTAACGTTGGAATCGCAACAACTTGTTCTTCGGTTTCTGTCGTTAGCTGCACCATGAATCTGCTACCTGGCTGAAGCTGGTGATCACTGTTTGGAACTTCCAACTCAAGCGTGTATGTTTTGGTTGCCGCGCTCATAATCGGAGCTAAATAGCTGATTTTTGCTGTTCCTTTTTTGTCCGGTGTATCTGGATTATAGTAAACCAGCTCTTGTTTCCCTTTTACAAGCTGGTAATTGGTTTCCGTAAGCTCCGTTTTGATTTTAATCGGATCAATTTGCTGTACTTGACCGACCTTACCGGCAGCCGCGGAGATCGTTTGTCCAACGACCACATTGAAGTCCGTTAGTACGCCACTGCCCGGTGCTTTAACTTCATAATTCTCCAGGGAACGAGTCGCATCCTCTAAAGCTAAGCTGGCAGATTCTGCCTGCGTTTGAGCGGAAGAGATCGAATCGGAATTGTCAAAGGCCGACAGCTTGCTTTGCGCTGCTTCCAAGTTCATTTGCGCACTGTCCAAAGCTTGCTTCATTTGGTCCACTTGATGCTGAACCGCCGTTCCTGCATCAAAATCATTACGCATTTTGTTGTAATCTTGCTGTGCGTTAGTCAAAGCGGTTTGTGATCTTGTCACATTGTCCGCCAAATCCTTGCGGTTGTTCACTTTGTTGTCTCGTGCTTGCTGTAAAGATTCTTGCGCACTTTTCAAAGCTAGCTCGCTTTTCCGTTGTGCGGACAAGGCGTCTTTATTATCGATAACAAAGAGAACTTCACCTTTTTCCACGTACTCTCCTCGTTTTTTCACCACGTTCAGCACTTCACCGTTTGCTTTTGAAACAACATCCAGCGTCGTTCCTGCCGCTACATCGGCAACTTGCTCTATAGGATTGCTAATTTTTTGCTTCTTAACAGCCTCGGTTTTAACCGCTTTTGGCGCTAACGAAACCGTTGCAGCCCCTTTAGCTCCTGGCGCGGAACAGGCGGACGCTAAGACCGCAGCTGCGGTCAATAGCGCAATTACGCCCATCGAGCGATATTTAAGTTTACGTTTTCTCGAACTATCGTTAATCATCTATGTGCCTCCTTATACCTCTATCGTACTTGTGGTTGTGTTTTGGTCATTTTTTTTACGATTGAACATACGACCCATTCGGTTCTTAATGCTTTCAATCAACTCGTACACAATAGGTACGACAACTAGCGTTAGAACCGTAGAGGTAATCAGACCACCGATAACGACAACACCAAGTCCTTTACCGATCAGCCCGCCCTCTGCAGAAATACCTAAGGCCAGCGGCACCAAAGCCATAATCGTAGCTCCAGCTGTCATAATAATCGGACGAAGTCTCACTTTCCCTGCTTCAATTAAAGCATGGCGAACCGTGTAGCCTTCATGGCGCAGCTGCTGCGCACGGTCGATTAAGACGATGGCATTCGTGACGACGATACCGATGAGCATGAGGAAACCAATCATAGAAGTAACCGTTAGTGGCTCGTGCGCAATAACGAGTCCGAGCAACCCTCCGATAACCGCAAGCGGTAGAGAGAACAAGATAGCAAATGGTGCACTTGCGTTTCCAAAAGCTAGAACCATGATCAGGTAAACTACGAAAACTGCTGCTCCCATCGCGACAAACAATTGACCGAAGCTCTCATTAACATCGTCGGAAACACCCGTCACTTTCGGTGTTACGCCTTCCGGTAATTCAACATCTTTTAATGCCGCGGTAAGCTTAGCACTTACGCCGGTTTTATTTGCATCATTAATTTTCGCGGATACTTTGACAAGCTGCTGCTGATCTTCACGTGCAAGGGACGCAGCACCCTTCGTTTCGTTAATTTTGGCTACTTCCTTCAATAGAATCGTTGAACCATTTGATCCGGCTAATGGAATGTTGCCCAGCTTTTCAAGCGTGTTTTTATCCGATTTGTCTAACGATACCGTTGTGGTATATGTGATATTATCGAATTTCATATCTCCCAGACTTTGCTTTTGAATCCAGGCGCGTGCTGTATCTCGAACAGATGAGGCGCTTAAGCCATAAGCTCTTACTTTATTCTGATCCACAGCAATCTCTATTTCTGTTTTGGCATCACTTAAATTATCTTCAATCTCAGAAAGCTCAGGGAAAGTTTGCAGTTTGTCTTTAACCATTTTAGCTGCTTTCTCCAATTGAAGTTGGTCATCGCCTTGCAGCGTATAGGCAAAGTCCGTCGATGAAACGCCGAAGTCACCTTCCATCGATTTTGGCTCAACTTCAGAGCCGGCTGGCAATTCAGAGAGAATATAAGCCTTCATTTCATCTTTTACTTGATTGCCATCTACTTTGTCATTTACTTGTACGAAAATTTGTGACGCATACGGTGTACGCTCATCGTCATTGCCGGCATAACCGACTAAGGATTCTACAAATTTGAAAACTGGCTCACCATTTGAGTCTTTCGTATCTAATAAGACTTTTTCGATTTCCTTTGTTTTTGCATCAGTTGCTTCAAAAGAAGTTGAATATGGCAATTTCAGTTGGAAATACATCGTCGTCGCGGCGCTTGATTCAGGCAAGAAGGCCACGGACAAGAATGGAATCGTACTAGCCATTGTCACAACGAGCATCAGCGCTGAGATAAGCAGCGTTTTGATTCTGTTTTTCAAACTCCAAGTCAATACTTTCTCATAGAACGTTGTTAACTTCGTTGGTGCCGACTCATCATGATGCACTTTGCTTGGTTTACTGCGAAGCACAAGCAGTTTAGCCAGCATCGGAATAACCGTTAAAGCAACTATCAAGGAAGAAAGCAACGCACAAGCAATTGTTAAGGCAAATGGTCTAAAGAATCCGCCGACAACGCCCGTAACCAAAGCGAGTGGTGCGAATACCCCAACCGTTGCAAGTGTCGAGGACGTAATGGCCATTGAAACTTGTTTCGTTGCTAGAGCAATAACGGACTCATTACGCTCCTGTGCTTTCTGCAAGGAGGCATATATATTTTCAATAACGACAATCGAGTCATCCACGACCCGGCCTACGGCAATAAAAATACCGCCGAGCGTCATCGTATTGAGCGTTAAACCTAGGGTAGACATTAATAGTAAAGTAATCAAAATGGAAAGTGGAATCGAAACCAGAACAATAAGCGTCATCCGAACATTACGAAGGAAAATCAGAATCATTAAGGATGCCAGAATAGCCCCTACGATACCTTCACGAATTAGTCCTGCAATGGATTCGTTAATTTGGTCTGCGCTATCGTACGTATTCTTGAAAGTAACGTTAGGCAAAGTTGTTTTCCATTCATTAATTTGTTTCTGAATTTCATCGGAGAAATCAACCGCGTTCGCACTGCCTGCTTTGTACAAAATCATCCCAATTGCCGGCTTGCTATCCAGTCGACCAATGAAATCAGATTCCGTAATCGCTTTGACATTTGCAACCTGATCCAGCGTTACGATATCACCTTTTGGCGTTGTAATTTCGAGCTGCTCCAAATCGTACAAGCTGGTCAAGTTGCCCGTTACACGCGTCATCTTGTCATTGCCGCTGATTTCTACACTGCCAATCGGACTTTTCGTCGCAGCAGCATTAATCGCATTCGACACCATGCCTGGCGATAGACCATAGACATCAAGCGCGGCGGCATCAAGCTCAATATCCAGCGAGGTGTCTCTGGCGCCGATTACGTCCATATGGTCAATCCCTTTAATTCCTTCAAGAGCTGGCTTGATTTTATCTTTAAAAGATTTATCAAGCTCCGTTTGGCTGATTCCATTATCCGCATAAGCAACTAAGTAGTTGGAAGGGAAGGAAGCCGCGCCAAAAGTTGAAGCTTTCGGTGTTCCAGCCGTAGCCGGAAGAGAAACTTCAGCAAGCATATCCTGTACAGCTTGCTTCTTCTTATCTGTGTCTACATTCTGTTTGAACATCAAAATAATCATGGAAAAGTTATCACTTGATGTCGACGTCATCGAATCCAAATCTTCGATATTGGCCAACTTCTTCTCAATGGGTGATGTAATTTCATCCATGACATCCTTTGGTGCACCTGTATACGTAGTCGTTACAGCAACTACCGGAAAAGAAACGTTCGGCATGTTCTCTACTTTAAGCTGCGATGAAGAATACAAGCCGCCTACAAAAAGCATGATCATGATAATGAATAATGCCGAAACATTTTTCATGGAAAAGTACGTGAGTCGATTCATTCCTTTACTCCCCTCATCTAATGATTGTTTCTATAAGATACATTTCAAATATGAACCCAATATGAACAAACGCCAAAAAAGCCTGGAAATAAACTTTCCAAGCTTCAGTGTTCATGATTTCTTCAAGGTATAGGTTAAAATTGGCAAAGTGACTAAAAATTGAGTCCCTTTTCCTTCTTCGCTCCGAACTTCAATCGTGCCTTGGTGGAGGTCGATAATTTTTCTTACAATGGCAAGCCCGAGCCCGCTTCCCGTATCGCGCTGCCTAGCTTGATCTACTTTATAGAACCTCTCGAAAATCCGTCCTTGATCTTCCTCCGAAATCCCGATTCCATTGTCCTGAACCCAGATCTGAACACGATCTCTTAAAGGGACAAGTTTGACAAAAATATGCCCGCCCACAGGTGTAAATTTGACCGCATTCCCGATCAAGTTCATCCAAACCTGGTTCAATTGATCGGCATCCGCCGAAATTTTCACGCGCGGCAATGACAAGTCCATATCAAGCTGTTTCTCTGACCATAATGGCTCATAGAAAACAACAATTCTTCGCAGCTGTTCATCCAAGTCAAACGTCGTCGGGTTAAACGGGTGATGCTCGGATTCGAGCGAAGCCAATTTCAGCAAATTATCACTGAGCCGAGATAACCGATCGCTTTCCCGTTCAATGATTTCCAGATAACGCAGACGCTCTGACTCATCGATTTCGGACCCACGCAATGCTTTAGAGAAGCCGCGGATCGACGTAAGCGGAGTTTGAAACTCATGCGATACATTCGAAACAAAATCCTGCCGCATCTGCTCAAGCTGCTTCAGCTCGCCAGCCATATGATTGAAGCTGTCAGCCAGCTGTCCCAGCTCGTCCTTCTGTTTTACAGCAACGTGCACGTTGAAATTCCCACGAGCAAGCCTCTGCGTAGCAACTGTCAATTTCTTCAGCGGATTAACCAGGTATCGCGAAGCAACGAGAATGAGCAGGCTGCCTACGACAAGCACAATAACAAGAACCGTAATGATCGCTGTCTGTACTTGACGACGGGTCGTTTCAGATAAATTCGGATGAATGAAGAGAGCATATGTCTTGCCACCGAGCACAAGAGGAATGCCAACTTTCATCTCCCCAATCGGATCTTTGATCAAACCGTAATCCAAGCTTTTGAATACGCTGCCGTTCAAAACATAAGCGACTTCCGAGGCGCTGATACGGGGAACTCCTTTTTTATTTAAAGAAACTGCTGTCATCGGATGGCCCTGTTCATTGAAAAGCGTGAAAATATAATTTTCATTAAACCGATTGCTCTCCGTCACGAACGTATCCAACTGCCTCACTTGCATATCTTCGCTAAGCTTAACGATCTGACTGCCTATGGTGAGCATTTCATCCTGAAATTCGCTCGTTATCAAACTTCTGAAAAATAACGTTGCGAGCGGAAAAGCCACAGACACACTCACGACTACAACGGCCAAGAAAGTCAGCACCACACGGAGGTAGAGCGACTTGATCATGCTTTCACCTCAAGTCTATACCCCAATCCTCGGATCGTGGAAATCCGAAACTCTTCGGTCAGCGGCTCGAACCGCTCCCGCAGCCTTTTGACATGCACATCAATCGTTCGATCATCGCCTTCGTAATCGATCCCCCAGATCTGTTCAATCAATTGGGTTCGCGTGAAAATTTGCGCCGGATAGCTGGCCAGCTTATAAAGCAATTCAAATTCTTTCAAAGGGAGGGACAGTCGTTGATCTGGCAAACGAACTTCAAAGGCCGTTCGGTCAATGACGACATTGCCGACCGAGATGGTCTGCGAAGCGTTAATGCGATAGCGTTTCAGCAACGCTTTGACCCGCATCACCAGTTCCAAAGGGTCAAAAGGTTTCACGAGGTAATCGTCCGTGCCAAGCTGGAACCCTTTCACCTTATGTACGGACTCGCTTTTGGCCGTTACCATGAGCAGAGGCAAGTCTTCGTATCGCGCCCTGAGCTCGCGGCATAATTCCCAACCGTCCATCAGGGGCATCATAATATCCAGGACGACCAAATCCGCCGGGGTCGTTTCGAGCAAGCTGAGTGCTTCAACGCCATTGCTCGCCTGCGTCACCGTCAAACCTTCTCCAACCAAATAGACACGTATCAGTTCCCTGATGTCCGCATCATCATCCACCACCATGATTCTGGTCACGAATCGCCCTGCCTTTCATTCAGCTTTTGAACTACTTACAGATACGGAATCGGATCTTTCGAGCCTGCTTCTTCAAAGCCCTTCAAACGCAGACGGCAGCTGTCGCAAACGCCGCAGGCCTCAGCTTTTCCGTTATAGCAAGAAGTCGTCAGCTCGTAGGGAACTCCGATTTTCAATCCTTCCTCGATGATTTTCGCTTTCGTCCAATCAATCAGAGGCGTTTCAATCGTGATGCCTTTCCCTTCCACACCAACTTTCGTTGCCAGGGCTATGACTTCTTCCACCTTATGAATAAATTCCGGACGGCAATCCGGGTAACCGCTGTAATCGAGGGCATTCACACCGATGTAGATCGCCACGGAGCCTGTTACTTCCGCATAAGACGTTGCGATGGAGAGAAAGAGCAAATTACGTCCAGGCACGTAAGTCACCGGGATTTCGGATTCCTCCGCTTCTCCATTCATCACGTTCGGCACATCAATGGTATCGTCCGTTAAGGCGCTGCCGCCAAAATCACGCAGGAAATCAAGCTTAATGATTTTGTGGCGCTGGCTCACGCCATAATGCTCCGCGACTTGCTTCGCATTTTCAATTTCAATTTTGTGGCGCTGTCCATAGTCAAAAGAAATCGGATACAGGTCGTATCCCGCCTCTTTGGCAATTCCCATGCAAGTGGTACTGTCCAGGCCTCCGCTCAGAATAACAACGGCTCTTTTGTTCTTATCGCTGTTCGTGCTCATCATGACACCTCATTTTTTCTTATTGTCGCAAGGATAAACGACTTCGTCGTCCTTTTATCTACTGAAAAAGGGATACCACGGCTGGCACGCGGCTAAACGCCGCGCATCGCCGGATCCCAAATAATCTTGTGCAGCTGCATATTCAGCTTAACTTTGGAAAGTCCCGCTTCCAGCATATGCTGGACGAGTTTGTGCGGCGGCATCGTCTCCCACACCGGGCTGAACATCGGCAGCGCCTTCGTCGGATACTTCTCCAGCACGTCCACCGCGGTGCGGAAGTCGTGCTCGCTGCCGATCACGAACTTCAGCTCATCCTGCTCGCGCAGCAAGCCGAAGTTGCTGACAATCATCTGCTCCATCTCACCGGAGTCAGGGAGCTTAAAGTCCATAATGTATCGCACCTTCGGAGAGGCGACACGCTCTACAAACATCGCAAGATCGATCGCGCCGTTCGTCTCGATGTGCAGGTCGTCGACCTGCTCCAGCTCGGCGAGCGCTTCGATCAATGCGAGCGACTTCTCGCCGTACAGGAGCGGCTCGCCGCCGGTGAGGCAAATATGCCGGGAGCGGAACGAAGTGACCTTGCTGACAATTTCAGCAATGGTCATGACGTTCTCCGCTTCCGCGGGCGGGTAGCTGTACTTGGTGTCACACCACGTGCAGCGCAGGTTGCAACCAAAAAGACGGACGAAGACCGTTGGGAACCCGGCACGGGTCCCTTCGCCTTCAACCGTCTCGAAGATCTCGACCATCGGAATGCGGATATCTCGCATTACTCTTCCTCCTCCATCATCGAGCGAGTGATGGCCGCGTAGGAGGTCGGCGTCTCCCACAGCCGGATTTCTTCCAGCTTAATGGCTGGGTACAGCTTTTCATCCAGAAGCGCCTGGTGAATCTCCTCATACATCCAAACAACCATATTTTCAGCCGTTGTATTCATAGGGGGCAGCACTTCATTCAAATATTTATGATCCAAGCGATCAATGACGCGTTCTTTTGCAATACGTTTAATATCCCCAAAATCTATTGCGATCCCCCGGCTATCCACCTTACCGCGCATAATAACTTGCAGTTTGTAGGTGTGGCCGTGCAGATTTTTACATTTTCCCTCATAACAATGCAAATGATGCGCACTGTCAAACGTAAATTCCTTAGAAATCAAAACGGATTTGTGATGATATTTTAATTGGTTCTCTGTGATGTCACGTCCCAACATTTGCACATCTCTTGGGATTTCAAAGCTCATATCTATCACCTCTTAATTATAAAAAAAACAGTACTCTACATTATATCACGAAGTGAGCACTTCTCACAATCTATCAACATCTGGCGGATTCCGCCTTCGCTTTTGCTTCCAGTCCAAGTGGCCCCTGATTTCCTGCATCCGCTCGTTTTCATCACGCAAATCCGATTCAATCGTTGCCATCAAACATTCGATTTGATCGATAACCGTCTCCGGCAGATCAACCTCTTCCAATGATTTTACAATATAGAGCAGGCATTGCAGTGTTTCTTCCATGAGGCTTTTTTTCTTGCCTGTCAGGACAACTTCCGATAGAAATACAAGGTGGCTCAACTCTTTTTGCGTCATTTTCAAGAGGGACAACCCCTTTCTTTCTTCCATTATCCAACATTTTCCGACATCACGGAAGACCCCTTGACAACTCTAACTATAACATTTAAGATTACAGTAAATTGTTGTTTTCGAGTTACAATTTTAAATATAACTTCTATAATTTTACAATAATTAATTTGGAGGCATTTCAATGAGCACACAAGTACAATCCGCTGTTTTGAAAGTTTTGGAAGACCGTCATTCCGTTAAGCAATATCAAGCAGGGCACCAAATGCCTAAGGCTGATCTTGAGCAGCTTCTTACTTCCACTTCCCAGGCTCCATCTGCATGGAACCTTCAGCACTGGAAGCTGGTTGTTATTGACGATCAAGCTCAAAAAGAAAAATTGCTTCCAATTGCATACGGTCAAAAACAAATCGTAGAAAGCTCCGTAGTTATCGCCGTTCTAGGTGATCTTGAAGCGAACAAAAATGCTGAGCTTGTTTTCGGTCCAGCCGTTGAAGCTGGTCATTTGCCGAAAGAAGTGAAAGACACTCTTGTTGCCCAAATCGAAAATGTTTATCAATACCCGCAAGTTGCTCGTGACGAAGCGATTCGCAATGCTTCCCTTGCCGCTATGCAGCTTATGATTGCTGCTAAAGCAATGGGTTATGACACTTGTCCTATGGGCGGATACGACGCGGCGAAATTCGTTGAAGCATTCAACGTTCCTGCTCGTTACGTACCTGTTATGCTAATCAGTGTTGGTTTGGCGGCTACTCCAGCTCGTCCATCCGGCCGTTTGTCCCTAGATCAAATTACTGTTTCCAACACATTCTAATCCAATAAAAAAAAGGCATGGCTCTCCTAGCAAAATGGGAGTTCATGCCTTTTCTTTTTTCTCCAAGGTCAATGCAATTGATCGGTCTCAAACCAAATTTCATCAATCAATTTATTCCGATACAGCATGGACACATTGAAGGTTTCGTACTCTTTTTCCTTATCCAACTCTTCCAACAACAAGGCCGCAATCAGCTCTCGATCATCGGAATCCCCCGGCTCCCTGAAGTCTATAAAACCGGTCAACTGCCGGGAACTAATATCCACCGTTGCCGTCCCGATCGGCAGACCGCCATACGATTGCTGGTAAATTTCATACGTCAAGGTATCCCCGTCATCCCTGGCCAAAATAATCGTATAATCCTCTGGATTCGGCGGAATTAACGATTCTTCCCTAATGTCATCCACTAGCTCCAATAAATCGATATGAGTTAACTCTACAGTGTCAATCATTTCACCATCAAAAATCATATTGAAAATGAACGTATCCGTTTCATCCTCATCGTAATCGGCTACAACCAATTCCGTCACCGTGTCCATTTCTTCATCAAAAGGATCAAATTGCCAGGTGACTTCCCCGATCACATCTGAACCGTACACATGCGTGATTACTTCAGCAACCAATTCCGATTCTTTATCGTATACATGATATTCTACTCGGTTTCTGTACTCTCCAACATTAACAAGCTCGTACCCCAATTGCTGCCTGCGCTGCTCAATCATGTGCAAACTTTCGGGTCCGTTCGTTCCCTCGATATCATCAAATCTGGTGTCCTCATCGTTCACCCATTCATAATCAGCGTCATCATCATCCAAATAGTAATTAGTTGTTCGGTTATCGTCTTCCTCCATCACTGGTCCAATGGCATGGTCGGTTGCGATCACAAAATCATAATCACTATAGCTGACTACTACTTCGCACTCCGTAATAGACAGTGCATCAATGACATTCTGAATATACGACTGGACAAATTCATATACATTTTCTTTGTCCTCTTGTGCAATGGACTGCCGCTCCAGATGAATCGAGCCTTTAAGTCGATCCGATTCCCTGTAGACTAGCGTTAACGTACCGACAAACTCCCCATTGTACATCATATCGCAGACTTCTCCGCCTGCTGTTTTCAGGTCGGGTCTAAGCATCATATCGGCCACGACTTTCTTCGCCTCCTCTACAGATCTAATATTTCTTCTGTAGATTGTCCCAATATCGTCCAAAATATGAGTATATAGGATAAACGTCTATACACTTCTGCCCTCTGCTTCATATGCTATCCTATAGAGTCAAAAGGGAGGGGTTCTGACATGTCTGCTGGATACAATAGCGTAGGTGCAATCTTGGTTCTTTTCATTTTGCTGGTTATCATCACTAGCGCATTTGTTCTTTAATTTTTGAATAACTAAAAAGGCTGTCCCTTCATCTTCATGAGGGGGGACAGCCTTTTTTTATTCGCTTTGTTGATTTAAACGCTTCCGTTCGGCATCGATGGCCGCGAGTTTCTTGCTTATTAAACCAGCCGTTTGCGGATAATGCTTCAATGTTTGCTTATATATCGCCTTGGCAGCTGATGGTTTTCCAGCTCTTTGCGCGATTTCTGCAAGGGCTAGATCCACCTTCCATTCTCCTATTTCATGTTCGGGCGAAACCATATGACGGAAAGAGTGGAAGGCTTCTCTCGCTCTTCTCATCCCTGCTTCCGCTTCTGTATACAGCTGATCCGCTTGCTTTATACGGATTTGAGCCATCATGTAATGGGCATCCGGGAAGTCGGGATGATGGCTTAAAGCCTTCGCACTGTACATCAGCGCATGTTCCCATTCTTTCCGATGATAACTTATTTCCATCAAATATTTATACACGTCAAGCAGCCTGCCAAAAAGGGGTTGAGCTAATGCTCTGCGTTCCGCCTCAAGAAGCGCTTCTATGGCTTCCGTTTCTTTGCCTGCCCCGAGCAGATCACGTCCTAGATAAAACCAAGCCGCGGGATCATCAGGCTCCTCCTGAACCATCCTATACAGTAACTTCAGGTTCCGTTCGATTTTCTGCTTGTTCTTCATAATCGATGGTTCATATCCATCATGCAGCACTCTTACTTTTACCTTAAACCGTTGTGCTTCGAGATTATAGACGCCGGAATGTGTGCCCACCTGTTCATGAACCCTTCCCCAGTACTTCAGGCCTTTTCCTAAAGGGAATAAACGAGCTTGTGAAAAATTATGATTGATATGATTTTGGATGGAGTTGATTTGCCATAAGCATAATATGGCGGGAATTGCCGTTTGGTGATAAAGACCAGCAGCTTCGCGTATAGCATTCACGTCTTCTTTTACCAAATGCTCATCCGCATCCATCCAAAATACCCAATCCGACTTCATGTGTCGAAGGCCTTCATTTCTCGCGGCGGCAAAATCATCCACCCAAACAAAAGGAATAATCGTGACATTCGGATATTGCGAAGCAAGTTCAGCAGTCCTGTCCGTAGAGCAATCAATCAGAACAATCTCATCAACTGCTCCTTGCAGCGAATCCAAACAACGCTCAATCGTGTTTTCCATGTTGTACGTGATTATTCCAGCAGACACCGTTACTTTTCTTACATGAAGAAGTCCCTCAATATCTACCCTTTCATCTCCAGCAGGGATATCTTTGAGTGCATCTAGTACCGGCACCACCCAAGTTGCTTCAGGATCGAGCAGCCAAGCACGATAAAACGCTTTGGTCGATGCGCTCCCATAACCTTGATGCATGAGAGCTTCCCCAAGATATACCCAGTTTTGCGCCGCTAATGAATTAGCCCGAATGTGCTCTTTGGCTGCGAGCTCCGCTTCTTTGTAATTCTTCTGTTTTAAAAGTTGGCTGACGGATGGTTCCATTTGTTTCACCTTCAATAGGTCGGTCCATAGGAGGTATACGGGATTTTATATACCACTTTACCATTCTCTAAGGTAAGGATAACCGTCGTACTTGTATTTGGAGGCAAATCTTCACCATAAACATATACGCTGCATCCATGTTGAATCGTAAAATGATAATCCGAATTTGTTGAGGAAACTGTCACATCTTCCCCTTTACTCTGCCAATCAAATAATTGGTCTGGATATATAGTATTGTATGCGTTATCTCGGTTCCTCGGAGCAATATTGATTCGGTCTACATAGGTATGATGATTGACTACATCCTTGGCAATGATCGTGAAATTGTTAAATTCGTAATTAACACCATCTGCAGCATGTTCGTCCGCTGTAAAAGACAACTTGTTTCCTTCAGTCAAATCAATTCCATATGTAATCGAAGTGATGGTAGGATTCTCATGATACACGGAATATTGAACAGAAGCTCCCGCTTCTTGCGGAAACATTTGATTTAAGTCAAATTCCAAGGTGCTGTTTTCATATAAAAAGCTCTTGGATAATTCATTTTCATACAGATCGTAATTCTCTTTCACTACAAAACAGATGGATTCTTGCTCGCTATCTGCCTTCATATGTTTAAATTTATAGATGCCGTTAAGCGGTGATAACGTAACATGAGTTCCGTCTATGCTGGGTAAACTACCAAATCCCTCGCTAACATTCATAATTTCCATATCAATATAGGAACTGTTGTCTACGTTATTGAAATAATTGTGCATATCCAAGGTGATAGAAGCACGTTCCTCTATATCAAATCGTTCCGAAGGCCGTACGACAATGGGAACTGTCCCTGAAACAACACCACCCTCGTTGTCATAAACAACTACAGGCAGATACACGGGCTCACTTGTTGCTTGAAGTGGAGTCAGAGTTTGTCCATACTCCGTATTATTGACTCGTATGTACTCGTTTCCTGAAGTTGCGAAAACAACATGTAAATATGAATTCTCATTGAACTCATTCGACTCATCGTCGGGATCTTCGTAAAACTGATGAATATCAAAAGATAGCGGACTTTCACCATAAGAATTAACATCCACATCGACACCAGAAAAAGCCTCAAACGGCGTCACATTCAGTTTTGGCACAGGAATTTGATTCCCAGGTTGACTATATGGATCGTCTTTCTTGATTGTTGGTGAAGCAAGATCGATATGTCCCATCAGTTCTTCAATCTTTGATTTTTCTGAATACTGAGACGGGAAATTCTGTAGCACGGAAACAACATGTTTAATATTAAAATTGGGCCCCGTCCCGCTTCCGGAGCTTGGTACGATAATTACATTAAAAGTGTCGTCGAAAGTCGCTTCACTCTCATAAGGGGTTACTGTTACCGTAAAGGTGGCAAGTCCTGTCGGAGAAGAATTTGCTACTAGCGGGTTCGCGTTTATTTCTAAAATGCCGTAACGCAACAAGCTTTGGTTTACAGTCGCGAGTGTGGAAGTATTATTAATTTGGAACTCCCTGCCCGCATAGTAGAGCGTGTGCAAATTGATATATGTTTTCCCGCCCTCAGGAATAACAATCGTCTGCAGCTTATCGTGGTTTAAAATCGGAATTTCCGTTTCCACATTCGCCGCAGCAGGCACAGCCAAGAATGGCACAGCAATCATCGCCGTACTGGCCATAGCCCCTACCAATTTCTTGCTTCTACTTAAACTCCTCTGTTCTTTCCCCATAATGACACCACCGTCGTCTAGTTTATTTCCCTCATTCTACCATAGCCTGGTAATCGGAAGAACCCCTGAAACGACAAAAATCCCCAAAAATCGAGGATTTTATAGGAAATTTATCTTATAAACAATATTTTACTAGGGCTTTATGCACACCTTCATCATTATTCGATGCGGTTACCGCATCCGCGGCTTCCTTCACCCCGTTCGGTGAATTTTCTACTGCGATACCAAGTCCGGCAAACTCCATCATTTCCAAATCATTATAATAATTGCCAATGGCCATAATTTCGCTCGGATCGATCTCCAAGGAGGCAGCTAAAGCCTTCAACGCATTTCCTTTGTTCGCCTTGGCGCTCATCACATCGATGAATAAATCGCCACTTCGAATCATCCGCAATTGTCCATACAGCTGCTGTTCGTCCCATTCCTGTTGAACACGATCCAGGATCTCCGGGTTACTAAATAGTGTGAATTTCACTATCGGCAAACCTAGCTCAGATACATCCGTTACGAGTTTGGGACTAACCAGAAATTTGGTGTACATCTCTTTTTCGTATTCGCCAATTCGCTCGATGTACATATTGAAAGATGTGCAAACATCGAAATGGATGCCCTCTCTCCTTACGTAATCCAACATGGGGGCAATTTCCGGCAGTGTAAAAGAAAACTCATTCACTAACGATTTCCCTCGTTCGTCTGCGTGAACCGTCGCCGCTCCGTTATGGGTAATCATCGTTCCTTCTAATCCAAGCTGCTGCAGGATAGGCAGCGTGCTGTCAGGAGCTCTTCCTGTACACAAGACGATATGTGCCCCTTGATCATGCACTTCCTGAATCGTTTCAATCGTCTGCTCGGTTAATTCATGATCGTCATTCAAAAGCGTTCCATCAACATCCAATGCAATTAAACGATAGTTCACGGTCTTCTCGCTCCCTTAGTCATAACCTTTTTATCGCTAATTGTATCATAGGACAGCTTGGGATTCACCGTTTCATACAAAAAGCAGCTATCCGAAGATAACTGCTGCTTTGCATTTATTGAACCCTATGAACACCTACGGATTTATTGACATTGCCGATAATATTTAGGTGAATATCTTCTGTTTTTATCACGCCATTGCGATATCGTATTCGAAAATGAATGGTTTGCAAGCCTTCCGGCAATCCCTCCGAGAATGACTGAAATTTGGCATCGAAAATTTCACCCCGAAAAGATGTCTCTTCCCCTGCTGCCGGACTTAAACGCTCGGATACATAGAGCAATTTACCGTCTAACCCTGTTGTATCAATCCAGGCCGTAACTTCGTCAACAGGCGCCGGCGAGCTTTGACTAGATACCACAAAAATTTCACCGGAGTAAAAGTCCTTTGGCGCCGCCACTGTGTGGTGACCGCTTTTCTCATGCAAAATCAGCCAATTGTTCGTATAGGTCACATCAGAGTGAATCGTTAATGGAGCCGCTGTAATCATTTTGACAATCAAGTTCGTAAGCCGTCCATCTGACACAGTAAGTGTCACTTTATAAACACCGGGAATTAGGAACTTATAGCTAAACGTTGGTGAGGAAAAGAAAACTTCCGTCCCATTGGGCTGCTCCAATTTCCATGCATAGCTCAGAGAATCCCCATCAGGATCATAAGAGGAATTCATGCTTTGAACCACATCACCTTCCCAGACCGGCTTAGGAGTCCAGTCAAACTGAGCAACAGGAGCCCGATTAATATAAAACCAAGTTGGCGCTGAATAATCAGACCAAACAATGCCATCGAAAACTCTTATTATGACACGCAGCTTTTGGGCAGGAGGAAGATCGCGATTGACTTGCCAACTGCCTAAATTCGAGGTCACACCTTGGTAAAATTGCCCAGAATCCAGAACCATTACATCATTAGCCTCATTCGTAATTAACAGCTGAAAGTAAGTGAAAGTTGTACCGGGATCTGGATCTGTTTGTGTCCATTGAAACGTAGGTCGAAGTTCAGCGTATACCGTAGGCGCAGCCTGCGTCCCATTAGGCATTGTCATCGATACGGTAGGAGGTCTGTTCAAAGTGAACCATCCGGAATTGGACCACTCGGACCAGTACTTGCCGTCATTTACACTAACCTGAACTTGCAATGGGCCTGATAAGCCTTCAAGATCAGACAGGTCGAATTGTTCAATTGGATGAACCGTCCATGAACTGCTCGTCGTTCCGTACTTGCAACTTCGCCATGCCCCTGAATTACTATTATAGCTGCACGAATGAGCGTAGCTGCCTCCTCGAATGGCCTGATTCGTAAGCCCATTATCGCTGTATGTGACCTGATTCCCATTATCATCAAGGATTCTATACTGGAAGTTATTATATTGAGTTGGAGCATCTGGATCCGATTGATTCCAAGAAGGTATGAGTAAGCCACTTGTTATCGGAGTAGGGGTAGCTTGTGTTCCATTGGGGAAAGTCAATACAGCAGATGGCGGGTACCCCTTGCTAAAATATTTCTCCGACCACTGCGACCACATCCCTTTTTCATCCTGTACACGTATTCTCACCTTGTAAACTCTATTATCCTGTAAAGTCATCGGAGCTGTGTAGCTTAAACCAACCGCCGTTCCTTCGCTTTTTAAATTACTATTCATAAAAAGAGTTGGAGTAAACTGATTGATCCATCGATATTGCGGATTACTATAATAATCGTAGTAGTAATATTGAACGTCGATTTCAGACTTTACAATGTAACTATCCGCATCGTAATCAACTGCATTCCAAGTAAACAGCGGGTTTGATGATGCCGCCCCGGATGGATGATTAAAGTCGCTACTTACAGGGTTCGTTATATCTACAAAAGGAGCATGGTTGGCAGGCGGAGCGTCTAACCAGATATACGCCTCTTCCCAGTCTGACCAAGCGTTGTACTCATCTTTTACTGCTACCCTGAACGTATATAACCCGACTTCTTTGACACGATCGATAAGCCCCGGAACTGTAGTGCCGTCCGGAAGGATATATTCGTATCTGCGATCAAGGATCCCTTTTGTTAAGGCATAGTTAATTCCCGTAGCTTCTGTAGAGTAGTTTGTGGAACTTAACCATCGATCCGGATCATAGCTTTGTGAGTCATCACAGGTCACTTTATAGTACAGATCTTGACTGCAAGATATCTTACTAATTGGTTTGCGATGAATCAAAACATTTCTCGAATAAGGATCCGACTCAGAGACGTAATCGGCAAAAGTTACATTAGGATTCGTATAGCCTAGTGGTGCAGGATCATCAACGCCAATATACGAAAGTGTAAAAATACCAACTTTATCAAGTATTTTCGTTGGGGCGCCGATTAATGTCTGGCCATGATAGCTGGACAAGCCGCTTTTTCCATCGCCTGCATCCAAAAATTTCACCGAATTTGTGTGCTCATATTTCCATTTGTCTTTAACAATCAGTTGCGGATCGTTCTCTGGGTCCTCATAAGTTGTCCCGTACGTCAATTCTTCCCCAGCTATTCCTATATCGCTTATTATCGTATTATCAACGATGGGTATTTTCACATAAACGTTACGCAAATGAGAACCAAAGCCACCGATAAAAGCTCCATAAGTCCCTGAAGTGAACGTAGAGTCCGATGTTTCAAAAATAGGAAGCTGACCTAATCTAACCTTTAATTTCGATCCTCTAACGGAAACTTTAAGATTTACAAAATCTGTCGTGTTCAAATTAATAGGACTGCTTCTCAGGACTGTACGATCCCCGTTCACTATTTTGCTAAGAGAAATCCAATTTGAAGTCAGTTCCAGCCTATACATATTCTTATTGTTCTTCGCCCTAAAAATAAACCCCGACGGTGAATTCAAGCTGTAATTCAAATTCGTTTGCATAAAGTCAAAAGCATAGTCCGCATCGCTTATATCCGCGTCTTTCTTTAAAACTTGGCCGACCTCAGAAGAGGCATACAATTTGGGACTGGCAACGGCTCCTTTTATCGTGTAGAAATAATACTTGTTAAATGAACCTGAAGAATCTTCATCATAACTTGAGACGTAACTGCCAACACTGCAGCTGCCACAAGATTCCCATACAAAATTATACCTTCGGAGCTTGTGATATCGTTCCTGTAGCTGTAGATAGTATTCACCGTCAGCCCCGAATCCTGATGAGGCAATCTTAAACTGCCTATTTTCATATAAATATTGTTCATTGCTTGAGTAATCCTTGGGACGTAAATTTGCCGTCGTGAAGTCTGCAATTTTTGTGGCAAATTTATCAGCGACTGTTATTTTATTAAACCCATCTACGATGTATACATAGCCATCCTCAGAAACATCCCATTTTACTTGCACGATCGAGCTTGTTGTACGATCCGAGCCTTCTCCTCGAATGACACTGCCATCTCGGGATTGGCTGCTATCGTCTCGATTGACCGTACTGATATCTAATCGCTTCGTAACACCCGTTTGTTTGTTATACGAAGTCAGATAATTGGTATAAATCCCTCTGTAAGCTGAGTTACTGCCGCTATTTGAATAGCTGGAGTTACTATAAGTACTCTTATAATCTTGATGCACGTAAACAGCTACCTCGGTATCTTCATATATAGCTCCATTTTCTGAGTTTGGCCTAGTAATTGTTGCCGAAGGTACTTCAAAACCTGTCTCCACGTCATACCAACGTGAAAGTTCCCCGCCACCACAATAAGAGCAGTAATTAGGATTAAAAAGTACATAAGGTAATTTTATTTTCGTGCCATCATCATTAATCTCCATGTTATTTGCATTGCCAATGTGATTAGGCTGTGTTGGCAGAGCAAAAAAACCGGTAACCGAAGAACTGTTACTCTCGAAGCTTTTCACCCACGAAACCTGACCAGATGCATTTTTCCTCGTATAGTCGCACCACCAATGATAAACATCGTCATCACTTGAGTAGTTTTCAAAATAATATTTGCAGGATAAACTGTAGCTGCCTCCTTTGGCGTCAAATGTTAAATAATTGCCCGTATTGCTTGCTGTCGGCGGGTTAATACCACTGAGTTGGGTAGTTGTAGGTTGACCGTCAGGACTTCCTTGCCAATCAATCTTTTGCACCGCGTAGGGGATTGCACCGCGAACAGCCACTCCGCTTTTATTACCTAAATATTGAGTGCCATACAAAGGTGGCACGCTAAAGCTGCTTCCCACGTCAAGTCCAACAGTCGCTACAGCGTTATTAAAAATCAAATTACTGGCAGGCGCTTTATAGGGCGACTTGCCAAAATGAGAAGTGAAACCTTTTGTAATAGGGTTGTACGTGAAACCAATATCCTTTGTTTTATGTAAATTCGCATTTGTAAGTGTCGAACCTTCCCATTGATCCCCAAACGCCATTAACAATTCGTTCTCAGCTACGGTTTGAAACAAAGGAGGTTCGGGATTTGCACTAGTTACCGTGAATGCGACCTCAGGCGAGTCATTTTTGATATCGATCACAAAAGATTTCGTATCAGTTAGTCCCCAGTCTTCCTTGGTTTTAACGGTAAGTTTATACTTCCCTATCTTCGCAGCCGGCAGCTGTGCCGTTCCACCTACTGCAATAGGTAGATTAAGTGGCATGTGATCATTAAAAATTCCATCATTATTACTGTCGTAGACATAGTTAATCGTAGTTTCAACAATGACATCCCCATCAGGGCTAAATGAAATATCCCGAAATGGAATGTTTCCACGAACCGCGAAGAGCGGAAGGTTAATGACCGCAACAGGAGGTTTATCCTCGACGACATGAATGTTTTTGATCGCTTTATTTTCCGGTAGACTTCGTACGCCATAGTTATCTTTGACTTCGAGAGTAATGGTTTCCATACCGACATTAGGATAAACTGAAAGATTATTCGTCCAAAAATACTCCGTAATTGTCCTGTTCTTAGCCGGTCGGCTGCAAGCGCCGTTGATCGCATTTGGCGGAAGCGGCCGATTTTGCACGACACGATTTGGAACATTAATGCAAGGAACTGGCTCCGGACGCATGATTGTTATTGTCGCTTCCTTTTGCGTACAAGCTCCTTTGTCATCGCACATTTTTGCCGAAATTGTATGATCTCCGGCTGTTGATGCCGTAAGCCAAGTCAGTTTATCCTCCCCTTTTAAATAGCCCATGGCAGGAAAACTTTTGATCCAAGGACTTGAGCTGTTCGCGAACAACCACTCAAAAGAAACGGAATCATCATCAGGATCATAATGGTTCGGCGCAATTTCTGGCAGCAATCTTACATTCAGTTTGTCCCCAACTACCGCTTCTGACAGGGATATCCGAGTATAATAATCGTTGTCCGGGAACCATCCGATTTCGAACTGTGGCGGTCTATTGGGAGGCTTAGGACCTACTGTAAATTTCCCCTCATAAAAATAAGAAGTTCCTCCACAACTATCCTCAAGTTGGTAAGCAATATCGACTTGCCCACTTTGCATGTTGCCAGGATAACCAATGAAACCCATCATCCCATAAGCAAAAATGGACATATCATTCACTGAAGTGCTGCCTAGTGTACTCCAACCATATTGAACGTTTTCCCCGGTTGCTTGGGATAAAATAAAACGTCCTCTAACCGGTGTACAACTGGACGGAATTGTCCAATCCGCTTTTATCATGTTGGAATCTTTCCATGTAATCATAGGCTTGTCTGCCGAGGTTTTTCCGGAGTAACCACCGCCTTTAGGCGCGCAGCTAGCTTGTGGGGTAACAATTTGGGAAAGCGTATTATTCGTGGAAGAGGTTTCTGAGATATCGTCATTGGCATCTACCGTTAACGTAATACTCTTTATACTGTTGAAGGTATAGGGGACTATCTCGGTTTTGCTCTCTCCTGGCGGAAGTCCTGCCGTGTAAGTGAAAGTCTTAAACACTGCGCCGTCAGCCGCTACTGTTACTTTGAATGTGCTGCCATTTGGAATAGCCACACCAGCGTTTTTGAACTTGATAGTGAGATTAGTGCTTGCACCCGAGAGGACACAACTGCCGGCATCGATCGATATTGCAGCTAGATCGGGTTTGTTTGGTGGGGTGTAGGTGACTTCGATGTAGGTTTGGTATTTGTAGGTTTCTCCTTTCCATAGGCCTATGGCGTACATGTAATAATTTCGGAGCAGACCGTAAGGAGGCGTTTGGCCACCTGTTATTGCGTCCTGTTCTTCGTAGTAAAATGAGTCTACTGAATTATCTAGAGGCAACATCGTTCTGATCATGCCTGTGCCATCTGTTTTTCCTTTACCGTAAGATAAAGGGAGGGCTTGGGAGGCTGTATGTTGCTTGGCATCAATGATAGTTATACTACTTTGTACTAACTTGTCCCCATCAGTTATTTCAGGTAATCCGTCATTTAAAACTACAGAAGACTCATTGATAAACCAACGATTTGGACGATCAACTTCATAAGCAGTTGTAACCGCCCACCCTTCCTTTCCAAAGTCTTTCACTATATCTCCACTTGCTGGTACATCAATTCTCCCGGAAATTTTATATTGGTTTGAATCATAGCTATAACGTAAATCGGGTCCATTATTTGAACCTCCAAAATCTCGATAGTTGAACGGATTAACTGTATATCTGTATCTCCCAATATTAGGTATTAGTCCAGGGTATGGTGAAGGTATTCCTGATTTCCCTTCAAATTCTACAACTGGCGTACTCTCTCCCTTGTGCTCCCAAATTTTTCCTATAGGTTGTCGATAAATTTGATGTCCAGGCTTTGTTTCTGACATCCCAAAAACTGATACACTTTGACCGCTTATATTGGTAATATTTATTCGAGTTCCAATAAAACAGTTTGAGCATAACATTATAGAGCCATTATTAATAATTTTTAGAGAAGTTATTTCACCATTTATATTAGAAAATATTTCCTCATTTATTTGTTTAGTTGATGATGCCGAATATTGGGCATTTACCATTGAATCTTTAAACTGTTCCTTCTCATAATCATAATAAAGTATCTTAGAACCGGAAGCTTCAGAAGGGAGTTCTACAAATGGTAGCATCAAATGATACAATGTAAGAAATAGCAATACTCTATAAAAGAATTTTCGAATGATATCCCCCCCCTTATGGCTTTGCAATTCCGACTTCATTTCCTACAACATCCAGAGTTAATCCCGTTCTAGAATGATCTTTCATTACCCCATAAGCTACATAACCAAAATATGTTCCTGGGACAGCGAATCTTATAACTCTAATTAAACCTTCTTTAGCAAGATGCAACGGTCCAGTCTGGTCATACAATGTAAGATACTGATAGCCACCTAAACTAAAACTATCATCCGCGGTTTCATCCACCTCCACAGTGAATTTAGCCATCACCACAAAATCCCTCTGTTTATCCACTCTAGAATTCCAATGTGAAGTATCAATATACTCCATATTAGGATCATTCTCGTCAGACGGGTCAGCTATGATTACCTGGTTTAACGTAACTACAGCGCCCTGCCCTGCACTCCAAGAGTTTCCTATGTTTTTCGCCTTCAACCCCAACATAGTCCCCACATTACTCCCAGTCTCAGCAATCTCAGCCGCACTAGCCGCATACTTATCAACCGGCAGTTCCTCCCCATTCTTGGCAGCAAGAATCCGCTCAATGATCGTAATCGCCTGAGCACGCGTACTAGTCCCATACACGTCCAGATCTGTCCTACTTACGCCATGAATTAGCCCCAATTTCGTAGAATCAACCATAGATCCTTTCAATTTCTTATCGACACTTCGCACGCTCAGAATAGACATCTCATACCTTTGCAGAGGTTCGTTGTACCGTTCTGGAAACTCAGCGGGAATAATTCCCTGCGACTTCAAAAGATCCACATAGGGCTGAAACCACCCATCCCCATCAATTCTGTTGACCTTTTCCCCTGTAGCCACCGCCACCATTTTAATAAACTCAGCACGACTAATTGGGGCATCAGGTTTAAAAGTGCCATCCTCGTAACCGTCAACGTACTTCTTTTGAACGGCATTCTGAATAGAAGATTCTGCCCAGTGCTGGTATGTGTCTTTGAATTGCGTAGCGCTCTGTGCAGAAGAATTCATGACATCATAGCCAACAGATATTGCACAAAGTACTGTCATTCCTAATACAGAAAATCTTTTTCTCATAAATAACCCCTCTCTCATCACTAACAGGATACAAATTTGGTAGTAAAATCCTATAAAACAACATAAAAAACCACCCTGCCATCGCAATGAACGAAACTCAACGATGACATGGGCGGTTCTTCCGCGCGAAATATTTGTATTACTCAAAAAATACCATATACTAGTATTTTTGTAAATCATTAATTTTGAGACTCATGGGCATTTCTCAGTGCAGTAAGCTCCTCGTCTGTTAACTCTCTCACTTGGCCTAATGCTAGGTTTGGATCCAAAGCAAGCGGGCCCATGGAAATGCGTTTTAAATAGGCAACTTTCTTGCTTACAGCTTGAAACATACGTTTCACCTGATGAAACTTACCTTCCATGATCGTTAACTCAATCTCGGAAAGCACACCGCTAGCTTCGTTACCGACACTCAGAATTTTTAAGATACCAGGCAGCGTCTCATACCCATCGTCCAAGGTCACTCCATGCGAAAATGCCTCGATATCCTCCTCAGTAACCTCCCACTCGACCTTAGCAAAATAAGTCTTAGGGACATGCTTGCGAGGAGAAAGTAGGTTGTGCGCTAGCTTCCCGTCATTGGTAAGCAAGAGAAAACCTTCGGTATCCTTATCTAATCGACCTACTGGAAAAACTTCAAATGGTGCATATTCCGCATCTAATAAATCCACTACGGTACGATCACGATTGTCCTCAGTAGCGGAGACTACGCCCTGCGGTTTATTCATCATCAGGTAAACGAACTCCCTGTAACGCACGGTTTCACCGTTTACCTGGATGATGTCCTTATCGGGATTGACCTGCATCCCGCTGTCTTTGATTTTCGCGCCGTTCACATAAATTGCGCCTTCCTTAGCAAGGCGCTTAAGTTCAGAGCGCGAACCAATGCCCACGTGGGCGAGTATTTTATCGAGCCGTTGTGTTTGTTTCATGACCGCTTAGGTCCACCTCCAGCCGGGCGGGTATTCGTTTTTCAGCATCCCGTCGATCCATTTGCCCCAGCCAACGGGATGTTCGTCAATACAGACAAGGCAGTAGCCTTTGGCTGCCTTGGTCACTTCCGGGTCGCGGATAATCTCGCTCTCCGCGACTTCGAGCGTCTCGCCCTTCAGGTACCGAAGGGCTCGCTCGTCGCGCGAAGCCAAGCTCAGCGCTCGCTTGGCTTCGCGCAAACGCAGTCCCATGGCTAACGCATGGGACGGCTCAAATCGGCCGCGGTGGAGCGCGCCGATGTACCAACCGGGCCGCACGACTTTCAGTCCGTTCAGCTCCGGCAAACCCGCCGGCGACGCATACGCGTGCTCGCCGTAACAGACCAGCCGCATAGCGGCGAAAGGCTCGCTGCGCAGCAGCTCGTTTTCGAACGCCTGAAGCGGCTCCAAGCTCACGCGGGACTCCGTCCCCGCACGGCCCTTCCCACGCAGCGCGTCACGACCGCTGCGCCCCGCTCCTGCACTCGCCCTTACGCTCTCTCCGACTTCCGCCCTTACGCTCTCTCCGACTTCCGCCCTTCCCCCGACTCCAGCTTCCGCCCCAACCTCACTCCTCAACACAGCAACATAATGCCCCTCACCGCGCAACCGATGCGGCCAAAGCCGCGCAGTCCCTGCGACCGCTTCCCGAGCCTGAGCCGAGAAAGTCTCCTCACACCAAGGCTCACGCAGCCAATCCGGCTGTCCATGGTCGAAACGGTCAATCGGCACCACGTCAAATGCAGGATGTTTGTCCAAAAATTCCGCAATCTGCGCCTCGTTCTCCTCTGGCGAGAACGTACAGGTTGAGTACACAATGGTTCCGCCAGGTGCCAGCATTTGCGCCGCTTGTCCAAGCAATTCCCTCTGCATAGCGGCAAATTCCTGCACAGAATGGCGCTCCCACTGCTGCATCATTTCCTCTTCCTTGCGGAACATGCCTTCCCCTGAACAAGGAGCGTCTATTAATATTTTATCGAAATAGCCTTGAAACACATTCAGCATCCGCTCCGGCCGTTCATTCAAAACAACAGCATTCCGAACGCCAAAAAGCTCTAAATTTTTGACCAGCGCCTTCACCCGGTCCGAGTGGTTGTCATTCACGACAAGCACTCCTTCGCCCTGAAGTTTTGCTGCAATTTGAGTAGACTTCCCGCCGGGAGCCGCACACAAATCGAGCACTTTTTCGCCAGGCTGAACCTGAAGCAGCTCTACCGGCGCCATGGCGCTGGGCTCTTGAATATAATAAAGTCCTGCATGATAATACGGATGCTTGCCAGGACGTTCTCCTTCTTCATAGTAAAACCCTTCGGACGCCCATGGCACGGGTTCCAACGCGAAAGGACTTTTATCCAGAAAATCCGCTTTCGTAATTTTACTTGTATTTACCCTCAAACCATAAGATCTTGCTTGGTCATAAGAGGCCAGAAAGCGTTCAAATTCGTCTTCCCCTAATAAATCAATCATTTTATCCCTAAATAAGGGCGGCAGCTGCTTCGTCATCCGACATCTTCTCTTTCCTCTTTTATCTTCGCTATTATAGCTGAACTGTCACGAAACAGCCAATTATTTTCAAAATCTGAACAGGATATGCTATACTTTTTATCGAAATTAGTAGTTAGTATACAAGACAAGATGAGGTGCATGAAATGAAGAAGCTGCTTATTTATCTAGGCATTGTCGTTATTTTATTCGGGGGTTTATATTTCGTTAATCAACAGTCTACCAAATCATCGGATCAAGCCAATGCCGGAAATCCTTACGGTGTTGCGGCATCCAAGCTAAATCCCGAAACGGTGAAACAATTAAACGATCCGAACTACCAGAACCTGATTCTGCCTAAAGATCTTGATCAAAGGCTGAAAAACAAAGAAACATTTTTCCAATACTACTATGCATCCACTTGCCCGCACTGCAAAATAACAACTCCTGTCCTTGTTCCTATTGAAAAAGAGCTCGGTATTGATGTCAAACAGTTCAATTTGGAAGAATTCAAAGACGGTTGGGAGAAGTACAAGGTTGACTCCACACCAACCCTTATTTACTACAAAGACGGCAAAGAAGTGGATCGCATCGTAGGCGGTGTTCCTGAAGCCGGAGCAACAGGCGGTAATACACCTGAAATGTTCAAAGCTTTTTTCCAGAAATACAAAGGTTAATAGGTACGGCAAAAGCAGCGGATAACGCTGCTTTTTCATTTTAATGGCTGCCCGTCTTTTTTCGAATCATAGCTATGCCTAAGAGTAATAAAGGGATGACAAGCCCAAACGTCCCCGAGTAAAAGAGCCATATTTTAGAAGCAAACTTAATGAAATAGGCGACATTCGGGTAGGCGACGACCGAAAGTACAATTAAAGTCATTCCCAAAGGAATATAGAGCTGCCGGATTTCATTCAATTTAAAAATCTCGCCCAAGGCCACAGCGGACGCATATAGGCATAACGTTAGCTTAAAATAAATGGTAATGAACCAAATCCCCGCCATAACAACCTCAAGACGTTCAAGAAAGCTGCCAATCGATATTCTTCTGGCTAAGGAAAAGCTGGGATACATCTGGACTGAAGTTAAATCGTCCCCTAACACAAGAATAGAAAGAAGCGAGATGATAACAATCAAAGAGCCTCCGATGGACACTCCTGCAAGAAACGCTTTTCCCAACTTTTGCGTTTGATTGACGAAAGGTAAAATCATTAAAAAAACAACCAGTTCCAAATAAGGAGTACCAATCAGGGGAAGGGAAGCACGTACAATCGGTTTGAAGCCATACCCGAGTATCGGCAATATATTGTTTACTTTCATTTGCGTCGGCAGCAGGATGAACATGAGGAAGAAAAAGAGCAGCACCCATGGCAGAAAGATTTCCGAAGTACGCGTAAAGGTTTCCAGTCCGTTTCGAATGCCCAAAATGACGATCGCCAAAAAGAAGATATGCGTAAATTGCAGCGGTGTATCCACAAGGACTTGGGTTGAAATAAAATCACCCAAATTACGAAGCACCAACGCGGCTAGAATGAAAAAAAAGCAGAAATAGAGCAAGCCGACGGCTTTCCCCACCCATTTTCCCATTAACTCCTCACAGTATTTAACCAGTGTTTGCTGAGGAAAACGTTGACCAAGGGCCAGATATAGGATAACAAGCAGCAGACCTGCTAGGAGTCCTAGAATGGCAGCAATCCAAGCATCCTGTTTGGCATCATAGGCAAGTCCCGAAGGAGCGATGAGGATAGAGCTGCCAATCGTAAATAAAATAGTCAATATCGTAAACTGGTTAACGCCTATCCTACCCTTCTCAAACATGTAATTCACCTCTATTTTAGAATGCCAAAAACAAATCGACTGACCGGTTGATAGACGTATGTAATCCATTCCATCGGATTCGGAAGCTTCACTCTCTCAAATTGCAGAATGCAAAGCACAGATCCTATGATTAAAAGCGATAAAAATACCCAGATTTCCGCAATTTGTTGTTTGCGCATTAGCTGCGGGAGCTCAATCAACCCCGCGAGAGTCGCAATGATCAAAACCGAGACGATAACTCCCATGTCTTCACTCCTCTTCGCGGCGCATTATGATAGAGTTATTCGTTGTACCTAGACGGCGTATGTGTAAATCTGCGGAGATATTTACTTGAAGCTTGGCGAATTCATTCTGCCAATCGGGCTCCATCTCTTTCCACAACTTAGGGGACACATCTTCAATCACCTCACCAAAACCGAATATATCCGCTTTATTTTCCTTTGCTTTATTAATGGAAGCATACATCACTTTTTTCAGGGCTTTGGCAGCGGTTTCTTCAAGTTCATGGATCGTTTCCGGCTTCAACAAATCGATGTCACACTGAACTTCACTGACATTTTCCTCTAAAATGACATGCAAATTGATTTCCGGCTTCCCGTTTTTCACCACTCCTTTCATCTTGGTTTTTGAACGAATAATTTCTACGGTTAACGTTCCGCCTTTGGGACATTCCAAATGCCCCATCGTGCTCTTGACGTTACCAACAATATAGTTGTAACCTTTGCTCTCATCCTCGTTAAGCCAATCAACCAATTTATCTTGCTTAAACAGGGCTAGCCCGGTGTACTGCAAGTTCGTGATTGGTTTCGTTTCCCCTAGAGACGATTTGGATCTTCCCTTCTTGGGATCCCCCTCAATTCGAATACCGGTTAACACCGATTCGGTCGTCGGCTCACTAAGCTTCGTGATGAACTGATCGATACGAACACTGACCGTTGGCGCCCAGGCCTTCTCTGAAGTTTCTAACGTCTTGAACATTTTGTTCGCTGGAATCCTCTCAATTGGTGTCAATATTTGCAGCACTTTGGAGGCTGTCGTACCTCGGGCAACAATGAGGTAGAAATCAGATCGGATTTCATGATCTCTGGTGATGCCATCCAGCACTTTAGCAACCCCTTCACGCGCAAGTTCCTCGCCGATTACGATAATGCGCAAATGGGATGCGAATAATTTACGCGGAGCTGAGGTTGTTAATTTCCTTGCCGCTTCCAGAATTGAAATTCCTCTTGCTGACAGAGTTGTGATAGGCGTGCTGTAGCCTGCCCCTTTTTTCGATGCTACCTCATTAGGGTTCACAATTTGTACCGTTACCAAGTATTCGTCTCCGCTTTTATCCAAGCCCACGCCAACCGTAATGGCCAAATCATTTAATTCATGCCGATCCCAACACCCTGAGAGCACAAGACCAAGTAAGCTAAGCGTACACAGAATACGACCTAATCTTTTCATGGGCTCATCCCCCTTTATCTTCGTTTTGGTTTGGTTGTCGGGGCATTGTTTTCGCGAATCATATTCTTCTGGTTAATAAATCGGGGTCTGGAGAAAAGGCTCCATTGCGGCAATCTGAGAATGGTGTCCTTCTGATCATCCATGACGAACGGAGCCATCGGAGACATGTACGGAACCCCGAAGGAACGCAGGGAGCATAGATGTTGAACCATCGCGATTAAGCCAACGGTAATGCCGAATAGGCCAAAAGTAGCCGCAAATATCATCAAAACAAACCGGATAATCCGGATTGGAATCCCCATGCTGAAAGCTGGAATAACAAAGTTTGCAATCGCTGTAATTGCTACGACAATAACCATAGCCGGTGAAACCAATCCTGCATCCACGGCTCCTTGCCCAATAACAAGCGCACCTACGATAGATACTGCTTGGCCTACCGTTTTCGGCAGTCGAACGCCGGCTTCACGCAGGATTTCAAACGTCACTTCCATCAATAAGGCTTCTACAAAGGCAGGAAAAGGAATGCCTTCCCGCTGCGCCGCTAAATTAAATAATAGTGAGCTGGGCAGGAGCTCTTGGTGAAATGTGGTCATCGCGATATAAAACGAGGGGGCCATCAAAGAGATAAAAAAACACACATATCGCAGCATGCGAATCAATGTTGCAAATTCAGCCCGTTGATAATAGTCCTCCGAAGATTGAAAAAATTGCGTAAAAAAAACGGGAGCTTCGAGCACAAATGGGGTTCCATCCACCAATATGGCGACGCGCCCCTCCAATAAGCCAGATGCAATTACATCAGGACGCTCGGTATTGTAGACCGTTGGGAACGGCGTGAACGTTTCATCCTGAATCAGTTCCTCAATATTGCCGCTTTCAAGGATACCGTCAATATCAATGCGCTCAAGCCGCTGCCGCACCTCAGCTACAATTTTGTCATTCACAATCCCTTTGATGTACATCATCGAAACTGTTGTTTGCGTAACTCGACCTATGGTCATGCTCTCCAGCCACAAATTTGGGCTTTTGATACGCTTGCGAATAAGCGAAATGTTCGTGCCTATCGACTCCGTAAAACCATCACGTGGTCCTCTCACAACAGACTGTGTGGTCGGCTCCTCTACCGATCGCTGTTGTTCAGAAGCTGTATTCACGGATAATACCTGTGTATAACTATCGACAAAAATGACGGTTTCACCTGACAAAATCCGATAACATACCTCTTGGTAGTCGTGAATCGTTCTGACTTCCCCTAAGGTCTGAAGAATATTCGTCATTAAATCAGGCAGCTCATAGAAACCCGTTTCCAGTGCTTCCACGATTTCAGCCGATTTGGCGGTCAAGCCGTTCATGATATCCTGAAATAAATTTTTGTCCACCATCTGCTCAAGAAAGGCGAAACCAACTTTGATGTTGGCATCCAGTTCCAGGTACATTTCCCCCGTCTTAAAATCGTCGCTGTTGCCAAAAGTCGCTGTGATTTGTGCGATATTCAATTGGCTGTCGCTAAGAAGGCTTATATGCGAAAGAGGATCCTCGTGCTCCTGAGAGCGCGTGCTTGGAATTCTTTTATGATTAAATAGTTGATGTAGCGTCTTGGACCAAAACATGTTATCTCGCCACCACCAAGCTCTTTTTGAAATCCGTTCATCTTGTGGGAAGTTTTCCCTTCCACGCTCAAAATTATGTATGAAAGACCGAGACAATGGAAAAAGGACCTCTGCCGCCCTAAGGGGAGAAGTCCTTTTATTTGCTGCGTCATTCATTTTCAACTGCTTGCACTTGTATAATGCCGCAAGGCGAATTTCCATAAAATACGTGTCAGCGTCAAGCAAATAGCTGCAATCGCCACACTCGAGGCAACTTGCCAAGGGCTGATACGTCCAATTAGCGCGGAAGCAGGAAAGGTTGTGATAAAAGCAATCGGAAATATATACGTTAACGTGAATCGTAAAAAACCTTTATACACAGAAACCGGAAACCTTGCCGTTTCAAAAAATGAGCTGAATAAATACGATAAGTTATCTACTTTGACAGCCCAGAAAGAAAACATCATCATCCCCATCCAAAGCGAATACACGACGACAAGAGCTGCTAGAAATACAATAGCAAACTGGATTAACTCGACGAAGCTTGGTACAGCATTAAGCTGCCAAAGTGCATAAGCGACTAAGCCAAATCCGAGCACAACGTCAGACAAGCGCCAGAAAACAAGATGCCTGAAACTAATATAAAACTGGCTATCTACAGGCTTTGTCAGAACAAAATCCAGTGTCCCTTTGCGAATATGATTAACAAGTCGCGACATATTAGGCTGCAGGATAAATTCGATAAAACCATGCACCGCATTAAATATGCCAAGCAAGACAAGCACTTCATAGAAATCCCAACCACCAATTTCCTGTGTCCGATAAAAATATAATTGCACGGTCAGGACCGCCATCACCAGCCAAAATACTGTTGATAACATATTCGCTGCAAAATTAGCGCGATACTCAAACTCTTCCACCAAACACGCACGCATAAATTCGCGAAATAGCCGAACATATTTCATCCCAGGCTCCCTCCTCTCCTCATCCGCCTACAGCGCCATATTTCTTAATCCCTTTTCTCCACAGCAATCGAAATGATACGAATAGCAGGATGAGCCATGCAAGTTGGATCGCGAAGTTCTGAAGGATTGCAGGAGACCCCACATCAATTTTACCGACCAGGAGTTCTACTGGGAAACCAACGGTACCGTAGAAGGGTAACCAAGCTGCAACCTTTTCTACCCATGAGGGAAACATGCTTAGAGGCGCGATTCGACCTGCAAGAAAGAGATGAAAGCCCTCGTAAAGGCTGTAAATTGCCGTGGCACGATTCGTCCAAAAGGCAAACAGGCCAAACTCAAAGCCGATCAGAAAACGGATGGCTGAGGACACCGCGATTGCGCATATAAAAAGTAGAATTATTTCCAAGGAAATAGTCAGCCTTAATATAGGGAACAAAGCTGCGGCAATCACCCACGCCGGGATTAAGAGAAACGCGAAAAACAGTTTGTACACGAGATTTTGCGAGATGCTCCAATGCACCGGGTGGAAAGGGCGAACTAGTTTTGATGACAAAGATCCATCTTGAATACTGGCGTCTAATTCCCATACATCCCATGTGCTCGTTAAACGGTCAACGACAAGAACACCAAGAAAATACACCATATAATCATGAGCATCATACCCGCCGATAGCTTCATTGTTGCTAATAGACAGCCACACCGCCATAGATACAAGGGGCTGTATAAAAGCTCCGACCATCCAGATCAGCGACTCACTGCGGTACGCAAACATCACCGCCCACTCCACGCGAAGCAGGACGCGATATTTTTGCCAAAATAGTGCTAATCCCTTCATGCTCCTGTGCTTCCCCCTTCGGTCCTTGTCTCAAATGCTTGAGCAATCACCGATTCCATGGATGGGTCCTCGATCGTTAAATCCAATACATTCAGCTTGGATAAAAGCCTTGCCGAAAGCTCCGAAACTTGCTCTCTCGGTACATCCACTTCAAGATCCGGAAACATATAACTCACTATCGCTCCCATCCCATGGACAACATCCTCAAGCTCTCGCTCATGCGCACGTTTGGCCAATTGAAGACGAATACGCTTATTAGGAGCGTACTTGTCAATCAACTGATGGATTGCCCCGTCATATAACAGACGGCCTTTGCCGATGACTAGCACACGCTCGCATAATGCGGTAACATCGGCCATGTAATGACTGGTGAGCAGAATGGTCGCTTTATATTTGCGGCTGTAATCCTGAATGAACCGGCGCATAACTTCCTGCATATTCACGTCCAGCCCAATCGTCGGCTCATCGAGAAACACGATTTTTGGCCGGTGCAGAAGTGCAGCAGCCAGCTCACATTTCATTCGCTCTCCTAACGAGAGCTGCCTAACCGGCTTGCGGATAACTTCCTCCAGCTCGAGAAGCTGTACCAAGTCGCCCAAGGTGTCATCGTAGATGTGATCGGGTATTTCGTAGATAACTTTGTTAACAAGAAACGTTTCTGCTGCGGGAAGATCCCAAATCAGCTGGCTTTTCTGCCCCATGACCAGAGAAATCTGCTTCTTGAACTCTTTTTTATGCTGAAAAGGAACAAAACCGCCGACATTCACTTCACCACCTGAAGGATGCAGCAGTCCAGTGAGGACTTTCATCGTGGTCGTTTTCCCAGCCCCGTTCGGTCCAAGAAAGGCGACGATTTCTCCCTCAGGGATGAAGAAGGATACATCATCGACAGCTTTAACCGTGCGGAACTTTCGGTGGAACAAGCTTTTAAGCGAAGCGAGGAAGCCCGGCTCCCGTTCGTGCACTTGATACCATTTGCTCAGCTTACGGACCTCAATCATGGCCTTCCTCCTCATGCTGGGGTGGATGCTGTTTCATTTCAACCAGAAGATCGCGTAACTCCGGGTCTATGAGATGAATGGTTAGATCATACGGAGCGAAAGGTTCTTCTTTGATCCGGTGCAGTTTCGATACATAAATACTACTTTCTTCGATCAATCTTCCTAAATCGATACCAAGGGAATCCTTCGGGTAAGGAGCAAGCTTATCCAAACCTGCGCTAAAAAGCTTAATGGAACCGCTTACGTTTCCATTCGCATGATGATAAAGGCCCACTGCAATCTGCAGTAGACCTTGATATAGAGGGCTCCGGCCTTCTTCCAGCCAAAGCTCCTCCATCACTTCATGGCATTCGAAATAATCGCGCAGCTCGTTAAAATAATATAAGTAAGCTACATATAATCGATCGTAATCAGCCATAGATCAGTTTTGATCTCCTTTTTTCGCTCGGGCGATTGCGGCCTCAAGATCGGAAGACAAGTCGCTTAAACCGTCCTCCGTTTCCCAAATTTCGTTGAATCTTAGCTGAAATTGCGCTGCTTCCCGAACTCTGTGATAGAAATAAAGTTCCTGTATGTTGCTGAGCACTTTATTGACTAAATTCGAGTTATCCTCAAACATTTTCTGCGATTCAACGATTTCCCCGCGAATGCTGGACATTTCCTGATCCAACAGGTAAGCCGCCTCTGCCGCCTTACTCAAACGAGCCCTGACATCAGCCGGCAATTGCTCTTTATATTTATAATTCAAGGAATGTTCGATCGTCGCCCAGAAGTTCATGGCAAGTGTTCGAATCTGCACCTCGGCCAGTATTCGCTTCATTCCTAATGCCGTTTGTACCGGATATTCGATAATGATATGAAAGCTTCGATATCCGCTTGGTTTCTTATTGGTAATATAATCTTTCTCGTAGACAATACTCATATCCTGCCTGCTGCGAATGAGTTCAGCCAGACGTTCGATGTCCGCAACAAACTGACACATAATCCGAATACCGGCAATGTCCTCAATGCCGGATTCCAATTGATCCATCGGTACGTTCAAACGCTTCGCTTTTTCCAACATGCTGGATATTTTCTTAACGCGGCCTGTTACGAATTCAATGGGGGCATATTCTTCCCTGCTTTTGAGTTCGCCGCGCAGCGTTTTAAATTTTACCTTTAACTCTTCTACCGCTTGTTCGTAAGGCAGGAGAAATTTTTTCCAGTCTCGTCCATCCATTGATTTTTCCTCCATTCCGAATGAAGTCAGTTGTGATCTGCACCGATTGCCTGGGAAATATGAGTATACCCATCTTTTTTGAGTAAATCTTGAAGTCCATGATTAATGTTCGTAAGAATGCCTGGACCTTCATAGATTAAGCCTGTATAAACTTCAACCAAGCTCGCGCCGGCACGAATTTTGTCATAAGCGTCTCTCGCCGTAAATATCCCGCCAGCCCCAATGATCGGAAGCTTGCCTTCCGTCAGTTGGTAGACGCGTCGAATGACCTCCGTGGAACGCTGTGTGAGCGGACTTCCACTAAGCCCACCTGCTTGCGAACGGTTCTCATGCACGAGTCCTGCTCGGCTCAGCGTCGTGTTTGTTGCAATGATCCCGGATACTCCGCTGTCCTTGATCGTGTGTACGGTCAATTCCAACTCATCATCCGTAAGATCCGGCGCTATTTTCACAAGAACGGGCTTACCTGCATCGCCATTCTTTTTCTGTTGAAGCTGCATTTCGGCCGTAACCGCATCAAGCAATCGCTTCAAATCATTCCCATGCTGTAAATTACGCAAGTCCGGCGTATTTGGTGAGCTAATATTGACGACAAAGAAGTCGCCGTATGTATATAACTCACGGATGCAAGCCCGATAATCCTCTTCGGCCTGCTCATTTGGAGTCGTTTTGTTTTTGCCGATATTGATGGCAACTGGGATATCACGCTTGCCTGTCTGTTGGAGGTTGTACGCCATCTCGTCCGTCCCAACATTGTTAAAGCCCATTCGATTGATTAGCGCCTTATCTTCGGGTAACCGAAATAACCGCGGCAGCTCATTGCCTGGTTGCGGCTTAGGTGTGATCGTACCAACCTCCATGAATCCAAAACCTAACTGAGAAAATCCTTTAACTGCTTTTGCATTTTTGTCTAATCCTGCGGCCAAACCAACCGGATTGGCAAACTCCAGTCCCCATATACGCTGGTTCATAAGTGGAGAGTTCTGCACTCCGTACATGGATTTAAGTAATTGCGCTCCGCCTGGGAAACGAGTTACCGCACTTAGACCGTCAATGGTCAGATGATGCGCCTTCTCAGGGTCCATTCGAAACAAAATCGGTTTGGCTAACTTCTTATACAGCATGTCCTATGCACTCCGTTCTCTAATGACTCTAACAGTCAGTTTAGCTGACAATGTCCAATTATGCAATCCGAAGTAAGGGGTAAACTTATTTTTTTAAACAAAAAATCCCTGCTCCATGAAGGTTGCAAGGGAATAGGTTTCATAGCCAAACTCTATACTTCCGAGCGCAGAAGCAGCCGTTCCAAATGCATCGTAAGATAACCGGTTTCGTCGTCCGGCACTTCCAATTGGAGTGCATCGCTGAGCATAAGCGACAGGACCTTCGCCTTCACATAGGTGTCCCCGTACTCTTCTTTGATTTTATCCAGCAGCGTATTTTGAAGTGTCTTTTTTTGTTTAACCCGCTCAATGACACCTTTCAAATGACTGATGAAACGCAAAGTGGAGAAGGAGTCATCGAAGTTAAAGCCTAACTCTTTCGCCGATTCAATCGTTTTCGATACGATTCTGACAACCGCCAAGGAATCCGAAGCCTGCTCCTTTTTGCGCGCGCTATTAAAATGCATCGTCAAAAAGGCAACCTCATCCTCCGGCAATTTAACATCAAGATGATCGTTTAGGAATTCGACTGACTTCTTGGCTACTTTGTATTCCTCCGGGTACAGATACCCAATTTCATAAGCAAAGGGATTTGTGATGAAAATACCTCGTTTTTGCCGCTCAACCGCAAAGTTGATGTGGTCTACTAAGGAGGCATGAATTGTCTCCGAGAAATCACCTTCCAGCATGCTCTGCGCGTAAGCAATAACCTCTTCGGTGATCCCGATAATTTTCACATCAACAGCGTTAAGAATTTGTTCGTAATTCTTGAGCACCTCTGATGTGTGCAAGAGGAATTCTTGCGTGATTTCCGCTTCATCTATCGGCATGCCAGGTGTCTTTTTAAAGCCGATCCCCTTACCGAAAGCTATCGAGTTTTTCCCTGATGTCAAATGCGCCATCACCACATTGTGTGAGAGTACATGAATGATCGTCCGTTCAATCATAAGACACCTCCCTTTCTTTGTTTCGGGGTCCCCCTCTAAATCAACTTCCGGGGATATTTAGGCTTGTCCTGATTTGTCTTTTTGCATGTGAAGCATAGGTTTAATGCTTTCTCGAATTTGCTCGGACTCCGTTCCGAATACAACGTGTACATTCCCTTTCCCAAGCCGGATAACGCCTATCGCGCCGAGCTCTTTGAGTTCATTGTCCAACACAAGCTTCTCTTCATTAACCAACAAGCGCAGTCTCGTAATGCAAGCGTCAATTGATATGATGTTGGAAGGACCGCCGATATGTTTTAAAATGCGGGTTGGACGATCTTCTTTCGTCTCAATTAAGGGACTTGCTTCCTCCGTTTCTACCTCAGCCGTTTCATCGCGAGCGGATACTTTGATTGGGAAGAAATACAGATAAACCCGGAACGTTACATAATAGAGAAGAAAGTAACCTACGCCAACAATAAGAATGAGATAAGGGTTCGTGGAGATATGCCAATTCAGCACAAAATCAATGAAGCCTGCTGAAAAACCAAAGCCCATTTTGACTTGAAGCACATTCATAAGCAGCATCGAAATACCCGTTAAGCAGGCGTGGATGATGTATAAGCCAGGAGCGACGAACATAAAAGCAAACTCGATCGGCTCCGTTACCCCTGTTAGAAAGCTGGTCAAACCGGCGCTTAGCAAAACGGGGACAACCAATGGTTTATTGACCGTTGGTGAACTTTTAATCAAAGCCAGGGCTGCTGCGGGGAGTCCGAACATAATCACGGGATAAAATCCTGTCATAAACATCCCCGCTTCCGGGTCGCCTGCGAAAAATCTGGAGATATCGCCATGCACGATTTTGCCCGTTGCGGTGCTGTAATCCCCTATTTGAAACCATGCGATATTATTAATAATGTGATGCAAGCCGGTAGGAATCAGCAGACGATTCATCACGCCATAGATGAGCACGCCGATATTTCCATTATCAACAATCCATAGTCCGATAACGCTAATCGATTTCTGCACCGGTGGCCAAATCGAGCCCATCAGCAGCCCTAGAAAAACCATAACCATTGCTGTTAGCAAAGGAACAAATCGTTTCCCGCCAAAAAAACCTAATGCTTTAGGCAGCTGTATATGCTGAAAACGATTAAAAAGAGAGGCAGACAGGATGCCGACAAGCATCCCTCCGAGGACCCCCATATCCAAGCGTTCAGCCGAGTCCGTACCTGTATGAAAAAGCTGTAATACATTATTAAACACGAGATACCCTACCGTTGCCGCCAATGCCGCGACGCCATCTCCGGACGTCAATCCGATGGCAATGCCAATCGCAAAGATTAAGGGTAAATTGTCAAAAATCGCGCTTCCGCCTGACTCAAAAATATGAGCCACCTGCATGAGAAAAGGATCACTGAACGTCATTTTGCCTATACGCAATAGAATGGATGCCGCCGGCAGCACCGCAATCGGAATCATTAAGGAACGTCCCATTTTTTGCAAAAGATACATCGCTCTCATTCTGTCTCACCTATTAAGCCCACAAGTTTGGCCGTTTCTTGTTTGCTCTTTCCTATCCCAATTATAGTAGAAAGAACACCCTCCCGAAAGGATAAAATCCTCTAGGATAAGGTGTTTTTTCTATGCAACAGTTTGCTGTTATTTCACCGCTCCCGCCGTGATCCCGCTTGCGATTTGGCGTTGGAAGATGATATACACAATCAATGTTGGGAGGGTCGTAATCAGAAGACCTGCGAACAACGGCCCCCACTCCACACGATACTGCATTTCCGCTTGCATAACGGCTAAACCGATTGGAAGTGTATACTTCGTTGGCTCATTCGTTAAAACAACGCCCAAGAAATATTCGTTCCAGTTATTGAGCATATTCGTAATCATAACCGTAATCAGTCCCGGCTGTGACAACGGCAGCATCACTCGGAAGAAGGTACCGTAATGAGAGGTCCCGTCAATGATAGCGGCTTCTTCAATTTCTTTCGGCAGCGATTTGTAGAATCCGACCAGCAAGAAAATCCCGAATGGCAGGTTAAGCGCTGCGTACACAAGAATTAACCCCAGCCACGTATTGATCAACTGCAAATCGTTGAGCAAGAAGAACAGTGGGATCAAAGCCAACGCAAAAGGAATCATCATCGATGAGATATAAATCGTAAAAATAATTTTGTTCCCTTTAAAATCATACCTCGCTAAAATATACGCCGTCATCGCCGCAAGAATCATGCCAAGCAGGGTGCTTCCTGCAGTGACAATAATGGAATTCAGAAAATAAGTGCTGAAGTTATATTTGCTCCATACATAGGAGAAGTTGGACCATAACAGTGGATATTTCGGCAGCGCCCAAGGGGCGTTCAAGAAAAATTGCTCATTATTTTTGAGTGCGTCGAGCAGTGTCCATAACAAAGGATACAGGACGGCAACGCCCCAAATCAGAAGAATGATCCAGACAATCGATTTGGCTAACGGATTTTTAATCTCCATAAGATGGTTCCCCCTCCTTCAGAATCTTTCTTTTTCTAAGATGACCTTAATGCATTTCGATGGTTTCCTGGCGCATAACGCGCTGCAGAATAAGGGTTGTGATCAGTGAGACGATTAGGATCATCACACCGATGGCCGCTCCATAACCGAAATGATACTGTTGAAAAGCCATCCGATACAGGTAAGATCCCATCACTTGGGTTGTATTGTCAGGCTGCCCGCCGTTCGTCATGAGCTGAACAATGACAAAGGAACCGTTGAGCGTTGTGATTACAATGTTAACAACCGAAACTTTAATTTGCTCCCAGATGAGCGGCATCGTAATGTTGCGGAATTGCGACCATTGACCGGCTCCATCTATATTAGCTGCTTCGTAATAGGAAGCAGGAATATTCACGATTGCAGCAATCATCAAGATCATGTAGAAACCGATACCAGCCCAGATCGTAGGCGGCAGTAACATCCAAATCGTATGCTGGGGAAAACCTAACCAGGTAATATCAACCTTTTCACCTGTAAATAGCGAAAGGAAAGCATTCAGAAATCCAATTTGCGGATTGTAGATGAAGTTCCAGAGAACGCCGATAACAACGACTGATATGACATTCGGGATAAAAAAGATGGCTCGGAAAAATCCGGATCCCCTTACTCTGAAGCGTGTCAAAGCGACTGCGAAGAACGTGGCCAGAATCATAATGCCAATCACTTTACCAACGACTAAGAAATAATCATTCCCTATGGCTGTAAGGATAATTGGGTCTTTAAATATCTCTTTGAAATTGTCAAAACCGATAAACGTGCTGTTCTCCGACATTCCTGACCAATCATAAAATGACTTCTGCAAGGCCTGTATAACAGGGTAGATCGTGAACACACAGAAGAATAAAAAAGTCGGAATGATGAATGAAGCGATGAACATATTCCTTTTCCACACTTTTGACTTGGCCTTCATTCTATCCTCACCGTCCTATCATTAAAATGGCGGAGAACACCTAGGGCACTTAGCCTTATTTGTTCTCCGCACTGCCTCATTCCGTTGCTATTTCTTCTGCTTGGCGACGACATCGGTTACACGTTTTACCCACTCTTCAGGGGTAATGGTTCCGATTGTCAAAGCAACACTCGCATCTTGCATAGCTTTGTCAACGTCAGCTGCGAAGGAAACCGTAGGTACGACCACTGTGTCCGGTGAAGACAAGAATTTGGCAGCGTCTTTAACGAAGTTAGGTGCTTTGGAGGAAGAGATGTCACCTTTAATGTTAGAAGGAGCGCCGCTCAGCTCAGCCCACTGGGAAGCTTGCGTTTTGGAGAATACGAACTGCATGAATGCTTTTGCAGCATCTTTGTTTTTCGCTTTTTTCGCGATGGCAAATGTCGATGTGGACGTGTTCGCTACCACTTTTCCACCTTTATCTTGCGTGATGGAAGGGATGAATCCGAAGTCGAAGGAAGCAGGAACGTCTTTCGCCATTTCGTTTGGCAGCCATAGACCGTTCGGGATGAATGCGTCTTTGTGCTGCAGGAACAAGGATTGGGAATCCGTATGATTGATTTGAACGGACGCTTTGTCGATGAATCCTTTATCACGCAATTGAACGATTTTGTTCAAACCTTTGATGATGGCAGGGTTTTTCCAAGCTTCCAGATTGTTAGTGGACATGTCTTGGAGCAATTTATAATCATTGTTATTAGCCGATACGATGGCAGGTAATAGTACAGCACCATTGATGTAATAAGGGTATTTACCAGTGTGAATGAAAGGATTAATGCCAGCGGCTTTAATTTTATCGCTTACTGCCAAGAAATCTTCAAAGTCTTTTGGCTCTGCCCAAGCTTTTTCTTTGAATAGGGCTTTATCGTAGAAAATACCCCATGAGCTCATAACGAAAGGAACGTTATAGATTTTACCGTCGAACTCTTGTGGCTTTTGTGCTAGCAAATCAATAATTTTATCGCCGTCAACGTTTTTCGCGTCTTTGATCCAGTCTGTCAAATCTTCAAGTTGACCGTCTGTCACCATTTGGCGATCGAACAATTCAGGTCCATCGATATATACGAAATCAGGTGGGTTACCAGCGATCCAACGGGGTTTCATTTGTTCGTTGATTTTTGGTCCCGCACTTTCTTTAATTTTCAGATCCGGGTTTGCCGCTTGGAAATCAGCAATAACTTTCTTCCACCATTTGTCGCCGTATCCGCCAACAAAGTATTGGATTTCAAAATCACCTGTTAGTTTTTTTGCTGCCGCCGCAGTAGGCGCAGCGCTTGCAGCGGCTGTGGCTGCTGGTGCTGTTGATGCAGCGGGTTTTGTCGTTTCTGCCGGTGCGGCGGTTTTACCACAACCTGCTGCTACAAGTACCATAGATGCAGCGAGGCCCATTGTTGACCATTTTTTCATGTTCATGTGTTCATCTTCTCCCTTTTTTAATAAATCTGTTTGGTTATTTTGGAGTAGCGATTTCCCGTTATCCTGTCCATCCGACGTTTGTACGACCAACCCCTTTCAGCAATCCGTTTTTGGTAAAAAATAAAAGGGCATAGTTATAGAAGAAGACTTGCATTCTTCTAATAACTAATGCCCTTACGGTAACATGTTATTAAAACTAACATATTAAATTGTTTTCGTTGCTTGGTGTGATTAAATCTTACAATATAATGACATGATCGTCAATACCTGTTACAAAAATTTCCTTGTGACTACTATATTCTATGATCGACCCATCTTGTGATATGATAGATCATATCGTTTAATCCTAAGTAAAGGGTGATTCCTATGTCCAAACGTAAACCAACAGCCGTTAATCGTAGAGTCAAAGAGGAAGTCAATAAGAAAGCCATCATTTGGACAGGCGCCATTTTGCTTGTTGTCATAATCGGCATGACATTACTGCTCATTTTGGACAAATGATTACGACTGAAATGATTGAATTTATCACATTTTGAATTGTAATCGCTTTCTTAATGATTGTCAATACAAATCCTACGTTGCTTGTATGAACAGCAAATAACCCCGCCTGAATCTGATTCAGTCGGGGTTTACTTCAATCATTTATAACGCTGACAGGACAAGGCTAATCCAACCATCTATACTTCTTGCCTGGATTGCTGTCATTTGTCTGCAGCGGCAGTCCGAAGGATTGATTCGGTTTCCCTCTCCCAGCTCCACTGCCAGGGGCCCCTGCTCCCGCTCCTGATCCGTCGCCTGAACCCGGCTCAGGCAAAATCCCCTTGCCAATGGTCACTTTCGTTTGATGTGTCACCATGTCATAAAGCTCTTCAACGTCCGCCTGCTGCATCCGCACACAACCGTGAGACTCATCTTTGCCGATGCTGGAAGGCTTGTTTGTCCCGTGAATCGCATACAGCGTATCCGATAACGTCATACCTCGGCTCCCGAATTCACCATTCGATTTGCCATTTGGGTTGCGCACCTTTTCGCTAATAATAAATTCACCCTGAGGCGTTTTCTCACCGCCTAACCCAACAGGATAGCTGCGGATGATCTTATCTCCGCTAACCAAGGCAAGAAGATGCTTATCTGTGTCAATCATGATGCTGAGCGCTTCACGCAAAGGGTCGCTTGATGTTTTAGGCTGCGAGCTGCTCGGTATAGCCGCCTCTTTGCCCTCGGGACCAGGCCGAGCTGGTTCCTCCGCTTGCTTCGTCCCCTGAGCCTGCCCAGGTGTGGCAGGATTGGTTTTCAACATCTTGAGCGTTTGCGGAAACAGCTCCTTCATCTCCGGCGTAAGCCCCGGAAGCAAATTATCCGGGTAGGGCTTGGCCAACTGATCAGGCACCTCAGGCAGCGAACCCGTTTTCGCTTGATAAGCCTTCATCGCGCTTTGCAGCACGATTGCCTGCTCACGATCCCTCATCCATTGCTCAATGACGGGAACAAGCGCTGCGCTGTCAGCAACTTGGCATGAGCATATTTGCGACTGATAGTACTTCAAAGCAGAGGAGCCCCCGCCGCCGCCATCTGACGTCACACTTAACAGCGGACTCACTGATTTGTTCCACTCAATCCATTTGCCATCTGCACTGCGCGGCGCCTGCATAATAACCGATTCTCCGGCGCTCAAGCTGGAAGTAGCAAGGACCTGCTGAAGCCTTTTCCCCCAATCCCCTTCCGAAAAGTATAACTTCGTCCCTGGCCCTGGCACTTCTCCCTGTATTTGATCGGATTGAACCTCAGCATTGGCATTCGCGTTTTTGCCAGGTGCTGTCTTTGCAGCTTCACTAGTCACACCTCCATTCGCAGAGTCTATCGCGGCTGGAACTGCCAAAAGCAGCAAAAGAACCAAAAGCGGCATCCACTTCCCTTTGTTCCTCACCCGGTTCGGACTCTCTGCCCCCTTAGCGTTCCTAGAGACGGTAGATGGATCAGTAGGAAGCGGACCTTCAATTGTTATTTTTTGACGCTCAAAAGCCTCATAAATCTCGCCAGCTTGCGCAAAACAGTAGGCCGCCTTGCCTTCTTTTCCTTGCGCCGCGTATTCTCGCCCCAATAAATACCAAGCCATTTTATGATCAGGATGCTCTTTGACATATTTCTTAAGATACAGCGGATCTTCGATCGGATTATGTTGGAAAAATCGTTCCAACTGATCTTGGCGATGATTATTTTTCACCTCGGATACCCTCCCCGCACGAACTTCGAGACTAACTCTCTCAAATTTATCGGCAGATGAAGCTTGGAGTTGAAGCTTAAATTAAAAACGAGCCCAGCAAGGTTCCCCTCGTTAGGCTCGCTTATTTCTTATTTCACAAATGATTTTGTACGTAAAATCGCTGTATGTGTGGCTTCATCCCACTGCACATCCAAGCCGATCTGCTCCGCGAAGAAACGAATCGGCACATATGTCCTGTCCTGCTTCACATAAGGCGACACATCCGTAGATTGCTTCACATCTGCTTGTCCCGCTTGTTTAAGCACAACGCCAGTTTCACCAATGGTTAGCTCTACAGTCGTGGTTCCTTTATTTAGCCGTACAATCTTTTTGCCCGCTTGTTCTGCATACTTGACTTCGAAACCAAATGTTTCGCTGATTGCTCGAACCGGAACCATCGTCCGTCCATCCTGAAGCTCTGGCTGAGCATCGAAAACTATCACTTTATCGCCATGTACGACCTTAATTCCTTGGCTGGCTAAATTATCCGGTAAATGATACGGCGTTATTTTACGGATTTTATTGTTCGAAGCATCTGCAACGATCATATTTCCTTGAGCCGTGACAATGACATCACTCGGATTATAAAATTCAGCCGCCCGCTCAACCCCATCCGTCTCACCTGTTTGCACCGTGCCGGATATCGTCGTCACCTTACCGTCCAATAAATAACGAATCGCATGATTTAAGCTGTCCGCTATCAAAACTCCGCCTTCCGAAGTCACGGTGAGTCCTTTTGGAAAATCAAACTTAGCTTTTAATGCTTCGCCATCAGCGAAGTCACCGCCAGCATACAGCTCATTTTTATCATAAATCGTATTATTGCTTAAAAGTGCCGTAGATCCAGCTACTGTCTTTACGGTGCCAGCTTGCAAATCGATGTACCGTATGCGTTGATTGCCCGTGTCGCTCACATATAGATTTCCTTTGCTGTCCAGAGCAAGACCGGAAGGCTCGTTGAACTTTGCTTCAGTTAAACTACCGTCTTGGTACTCACCGGCAAAGGATGCCTCTCCGGGACGAACCAGAATTGCACGAGTAGAGGCTGCATTCAATGTTGAAACCGTGCCGTCTGTAGCAATTTTACGAATCACATGATTCAGCGAATCCGCTACGTATACAATTCCATCAGCCGTTACCGCAACATCACTCGGATGATAGAAACTCGCTTCCGCTCCTTTGCCATCCTTCTTACCCGGAACACCATTTCCCGCAAGCGTGGTAACTTGTCCGTTCGTGTCCACTTTACGGACCACGTTATTCGCAGAGTCAGCTACGTACACATTCCCTTTGCCATCAACGGCCAACCCTGACGGCGCATTAAAAAATGATTCAGAGGCCTTGCCATCCAGGAGTCCTCCCGTCGGAAATCCTTGGCTGTTCGTCGAAACAACAACCTCCGGTCCTGCGAACGTCGTAACTTTGCCTCCCGAAACCTTACGAATAAGATGATTGCGAGTATCTGCAATCAGAATGCTGTCGTCAGGCAGTTGAAGAACACTGCCTGGCGCACGAAATGCGGCACTCAAGGCATCGCCGTTCACATCTTCAAAATCCCCAATTCCGGCGAACGTCGTAACATCCGCTAGAATTTGGCCATTACTAGAACGCAGCACATCTGCGGACAGGCCCGCCGCCCACGCGGAAGAACCTCCTAGTAAAGTCGCAGCCGCAAACGTAGAAATAAGCATATATTTTAAGGGTTTCATAGGTTTCTCCTTTAATAATTCGATTAAACACCCGTATGGAGATCTAAAGTTACCGGCTGAATACTCGATTCAACAATCGGGATGGTTTGAACGGACGTGCCATTTTTCCGTACAATGACGATCTTCCCAACACTAACTTCTTGATGCCCATAACCTTGCAAAGGAATTGTCACTAGCTTTTGAAGATCAGAAACCTTGATATTGCCTGCATCCCCATAACCCGTGACCGCGTAAACCAGTTCTTTTTGACCGTCGCCCTCATATTCTTTGATATGTTCGACATAATTGGTACTGTTTTCCCGCCCAAAAATCGTTCCATTTACAGGCCGCATATCATCGCTGTAATAAGTATTTGTACCATAGAACAGATGGACTTCTACGCCATAAATATCATTAGATTCAACGAAATTTTTCAAATTAATATCCAAGTTGTACATATTCGGATTAGAACCTGTCTCGTTTAATGTTGCTGTTAAACTCACAGCCGGCACTGGCGTATTAGGTGTTCCCGGATCAGGATTACCTGGATTTGTGTTTCCACCGGAACTTCCTCCGGAATTCGAACCTTCACCGGTCGGTGGTGTCACTGGTTTAACGGCTTCCGACGCCTTCAACTTCGCCAATGCATCCGCTTTAGCCTTTTCCTCGGCGGCTTTCGTAGCTGCATCCAGCTTTTTCTTCTGCTCTTCCAGCAGTTTAAGCTGCGCCTCCAGCTGCTTCTTCAGCTCAGCTTGCTTTTTTTCCTGTTCGAGCTTCTTTTTCAATTTCTCAGCTTCAAGCTTCTTCAGAAGTTCTTGTTTTTGTTTCTCTTTTTCAGCGTCAACACCCGCCGTTTTATCTAAATCCTTCACTTTGCTCAAATCTAATTTTTTGCTATCCTCAGAAATCTTTTTATTGGCGTCTGCAATTACTTTATCCATCGAAGATTGATCCAGTTTCTTTTCAGCCAGTGCTTTTTTCGCAATGTTTCCGATTAAATTATCGAAATTTTGTTTCACTTTATCGAGCTCATCCGTGCTCTTTATGACTAAATTCTCATCATCGGTTACATTGCCCTCAGCAAGTTCCGTTGCTTTCTTGGCGATGAATTCCTCATTTTCTTTATCAATTTCCGCTTTGTTCAAAATGAACTCTTTGATAACTTCAGGCGATGCCTGCTTAACGAAATCATCCAGATCGAGGAAATCCACTTTCAATGCCAATTCCTCAGTTTCATCTCTGCCATCAAGTGAAATTTGTTGTGTAGGATACAAGTAAGTAACGGCTGTTTTCTGCTCCGAATCCTCGCCCGTTGTTACCGTAGAAGCAGACACTTTACCTGCCCCAACCGCCATTTTGATAGCACCTGTTACCGGATCAACCATCACAAAAAACTGCGTTCCCCGGACACCCATGACGGCAGTCGGTGTTTCAACTTCAAATTCATCATTGGAACCGGCTAATGATTTCACTTTGACCCACAAGGAACCTGCCCATACTTTGAGCTTGGACTTCTTGTTTCCATCCGAAGTATTGAGGTCGGACACATTGATTTCCGCATTTTCCCCCAAAGTTACATCCGCATCTCCGTTGCTCAAATTAAGCGTTACAGATGAGCTCGCACCCGTATAAACGGTATCCCCTTGATTTAAACTCATGCTCTCATAAGCATCGTATGTTTTGGAACCTCCGCCTTTTTTGACCGTTACTTCTCCTGTTAAGGCCGATACCACAGCAACCCTAACCGTTTTGGCGTCTACAGGCTTAACAAGCAGCACGGAGATCAAACTAAATATCAAACTTAAGCTTAAACATAATGAGACAAATGATTTCTTGGACATCCCCACACCAGCTTCCTCCCTAGTTTCCAACTTTACAGATTCCCGATTACTTCATATACCGCTACGGGTTTTTCTTTCCCTTTAACTTTGATTTCACCGATAGATACAATTTCAAAAAGGTCTTTGACCCGCTCATACGTCTGTTCGCTAATAAGAATTTGCCCTGGTTTTGCATTCGATTCCAGACGTGCTGACAAATTCACGGTATCTCCGATCGCCGTATAGTCCAGACGAAGGTCTTCGGATCCAATGTTCCCGACTACAGCAGGTCCGCTATTGATGCCCAGACCGAATTTCACGCCGATCCCGTACTTCTCGATCAACTTCTGTTCAAGCACATTCGCCTGCGACTTCATTTCAATCGCTGCGCGAACAGCCATTTCCGGGTGATTGACATATTCAATAGGAGCGCCAAACATCGCCATAACACCGTCACCTATGAACTTATCAAGCGTTCCATTGAATTTGAAAATCGCTTTCGTACATACATCCAAATATTCGTTCAAAACTTGAATGACTTGTTCGGGCTCTAACCGTTCTGACATTGGCGTAAACCCGCGAATATCAACGAAAATCAGAGAGATATCCTTACGGCTTCCCCCGAGCTTGACATCTTCTCCAGATTGCAACAGCTCGTCTACTACCGACTTTGAAACAAATCTGCCGAAGATCCCCGTTACCCGATTGCGCTCTTTGCGCTCATCCAGGTAATGACTTACCAATGACCATATGTATATAGTGACTAACGCAAATTGCGGATAAACGAGTGGAGCAAATGTCGAACCCGCAATATAAAAGGCTAACCACACGCCTCCATAAACCACAAACATGCCAATAAAAATAAATAGTGCGGTTTTCCCTTTGAATCTCTCAAATAAGTAAATGGCCAGTACGGAAATAAGTAGAATAAGACCAATTCCTACCGGTGTACTTGCGTCTTTATAAAATTTGCTTTCCAACAAAGTTTGGATCATATTGGCATGGATTTCGATTCCAAACATTTTGACAGAACTGATCGGCGTAGGATATTCGTCCTGCATCGCCGTCACGAAAGGCCCAACCAGTACAATGCTGCCTTGCAGAGGCAAAGGATTTTTGCTATTCAAAACATCCACAAATGACAGCATCTCGTAACCGGTAGCAGCATCCACCTTCTGCCTGGGCAGTGTGAAAAACTCCGTCGTTACCTGATTTCTTTCATTCGTCGGTAAAACGGCACTGCCGCGTTTCCATTCTCCCGTCGCCTCATCTCGCTTAACCTTCTCATTGTCGTCAAGAACGAGATTGGCAAGGGCGACGCTGAAAGCTGGTATGAAAGTCCCATTCTCATCCGGCAATCCAACCGGAAGCTTTCGGGCTTTTCCATCTTTATCGACAAACACATTAATATGCGCCATCTGCTGCTTATTAGTAGTTAAGGTTGTCGTTGGGTAGTCAACTCTCTCAGGCACAAGATCTCCTGCTTGCTGCTGTTTGGAGGGGTAATTGATTTGAACGGGCAGGATAACATTATGATATTTGGCCAGCACTTCAGCCAATGCTTTATCGTCTGCGGGGTTTTTGGAAGGTTCAGCTAAGACTACGTCTATGCCGATTGCAGCTGCGCCGGATTGCTCCAGTTTTTCTATCAATTGCGCGTAAGTTGTTCGGTCCCATGGGAACTTCCCGATTGCTTTTAACGACTTCTCATCAATCTTGACAATTTTGATCCGATCCTCAGGTTGGCGTTCTTCCACTGATTTGGCCTTACGCAACACATCCTGAAGGGGACCCTCAATAAAATAAAATAACCCGCTCGAGTTCACCGTGTAGAAATATGTCGACAGCAGCATCAACACAAGTCCCGCTGCCAACGTATTGATCCATTTCTTTTTACCCATAAGAGCCTCCCCATGCATACTAGCTTTATTGTAAGATGGAGGAAACTAATTGGCAATGAATTGTTACAAAAAAATACAAATTGTAGCAGAAAAAAAGCCCGATCCCTTTACAGGAACCGAGCTTTTTCGACATATTGTGGAATGCGCCACAAATTGGGTTATGATTAGTTAAAAGGTGAATCCGCAACTTTGATGGAATCAGTTGGGCAGCCATCTTGTGCATCCTGTAGATCATCGAACAGATCTTCTGGGATTTCAGTTACCCCTTTGTTGCCATCTCCATCAAAAATCACTTCTGCCAATCCCTCATCATCGTAATCATAGATGTCTGGTGCTGTAGCTCCGCAAGCGCCACAAGCAATACAAGTATCTTTATCAACGAATGTATACTTTGCCATAGTTTAACTCCTCCTCATTTTATCCTCATTGTAAAATATAATATAAATGAGGACAAAGTTCAAACCTTAAAATTGTTCTGCCTTAAAATACCTTTCAACAAAGTCTGCGAGAGCAACAATGTCGTTCAAATCAAGCTTTGGCAGGGTTGTGAACCGAGAATCCAGCGTCTCCATATCCGTTGCAATCGCTACAGGCTCGTGATCTAGAGCTTGAATAATTTCACTCTGCTCTATTGTACGAAAGACAGCGATCTTTGGATGCTTTTCCCGCTTAAATCCTTCAACAAAAACATAATCCATGTGAGCATAAGCATTGATTTGCTCTTGCAAGTCAGGCTTGCATTTTTTCTCATAGACATGAATAGAATCAGTAGAGATTGTTACGACAGCTTCCGCACCGGATTGCGCAAAAATTGTAGAATCTGCTCCGGATGCTTCCTTATAGTGTCCATGTGCATCATGTTTCAATACAGCGATCTGTTTGCCGCGGCGTTTCATTTCAATGACTAGTTTAGCAATCAAGGTCGTTTTGCCGCTGCCGGAATATCCGGCAAAACCGATACAATGTGCCATAATCCCCTCACTTCTCCTCTTCCTTATGAAGCGGATTATTTTTCAAATGATCCATCTGCAAGGAAGTTCCCCTTGACTTATGATTTCTAATAAAAGCAGAAGGGTCGTCACTCATCATACCAGCGGTCAGAATCGCGTTCTCGCCAAACTTATCTCGAAGTCCATCCATGATTTTATTTAAATTTTCGCGTTTTGGCTGCTTCTCGTAATCAAATAGATCAAGCTGCACGAACGTCTCTTCTTTGCTTGTTAGATTTTGCAAGGTAATCCCCAACAACCGGACCGGCTTGCCGTCCTCCCATTGATGATCGTACAGTTGGCAGGCAGTTCTGTAGATATCATCCATGTGCTCCGTCGGCGTAGGCAACGTAACGGATCTCGTAATCGTCCTCATGTCCGGATCACGAATGGTGATTTGGATCGTAGACGTCATCAATTCCTGCTTCCGAAGCCTTCTTGCCACCTGATCAGCAAGATTCAAGAAAACGCGGTGAATCTCTTTTCTTTCTATATAGTCCCGAGGCAGCGTTGTGGTATGGCCGATAGATTTGCTTTGCTCTTGCTCAGGGTTAACCGGCGAGTTATCGATCCCATTCGCCGAACGCTTTAGATGTGGGCCCATAACGCCAAAATGCTTGCTTAGCAGTAACTCGTCGCCCTCCGCCAGTTGCCCGAGTGTGAAGATGCCCAGCTTTGTCAGCTTGTCCGCCGTCTTTTTGCCGATACCATATAAATAATTGCACGGTTTGTCCCATAAGACTGTTGGCACGTCCCGCAGGCGCAGAACAGAGATGCCATTCGGTTTTTTCATATCCGAGCCCATTTTAGCTAATAATTTATTTGGTGCAACGCCAATGGAGCAGGGCAGCTGCAGCTCCTTCATAATCCTTTGCTGGATTGTTCCGGCAATTTCAAGCGGGGTACCGAACTGTTTGGAACCAGTAATATCTACAAAACATTCGTCAATCGACATTGATTCGACCATAGGGGAATAGCTGTAGGCGATTTGCATAAAACGTCTTGAAAAACTGCGATACAATTCAAAATCAGGCCGGATAAGCATCAAATCAGGGCATATTTTCAACGCCTGTCCGACTTGCATACCTGTCTTAATCCCCATCGATCGGGCCACATAAGAGGAAGTTACAATGATCCCTCTGCGGAGCTCCACGCTTCCTGCAACTGCGATGGGTTTCCCTCTATATATGTCTGGCTCGACAGCCTCATGGACCGAACAATAAAATGCATTCATATCGATATGCAAAATAACTCTGCCTTGCTTGGGATAGTGATGCTCGACCGTCGTCATTTCACAACCCCTTCCATATTCAAAAAACTAGATGAAAGTCATTTTCAGCATACAAAAAAATATGGGTTCAAGCAAACGCATTTTTGAGTTATGATGTCTTTAACCGTAATATTATGTTATAATCGTAAATTATACATTAGCGCTTTAAAGCAAGCATATTAACCTACACATACGTATCCAAGTCATTTTTGCCAGCTTTTGAAGGAGGAACCCATGCCAACATCAGTCAAAATCTTCGACACTACCCTAAGAGACGGAACTCAAGGAGAAGGCATCAGCTTATCTGTTGAGGATAAAATTAAAATTGCCCGTAAGCTCGATGAGCTTGGGGTTCATTATATTGAAGGCGGATGGCCGGGCAGCAACAGCAAAGACATTGAATTCTTTGAGCGTGTTCGCGACATGAAGTTCACCAATGCCAAGATTACCGCTTTCGGAAGCACAAGGCGCAAAGATTCCCTTGCTTCAGACGACATTAATCTGAACAGACTTGTTGAATCAGGTGCGCAGGTAGCAACCATCTTCGGGAAGTCATGGGACTTCCACGTGCATACAGCGATTCAAACGACTCTCGAAGAAAACCTGGCCATGATCTATGACTCCGTACTTTTTTTGAAAAGCTCCGGATTAGAAGTCATTTATGATGCAGAACATTTCTTTGACGGCTACAAAAACAACCCTGAATACGCTTTGCAAACGATCAAAAAAGCCCAAGATGCCGGTGCAGACTGGATCGTATTATGTGATACCAATGGAGGTTCGCTCCCTGGTGAAGTAACCGCAATCGTGACCGCGGTGAAACAGCATGTATCAACGCCTGTTGGCATTCATGCACATAACGACTGCGAGTTAGGTGTAGCCAACAGCCTTGCTGCCGTTCAAGCCGGTGCCGGACAGGTTCAAGGCACAATTAACGGCTATGGCGAGCGCTGCGGGAACGCAAACTTGAGCTCGATTATCCCTAACCTTCAACTGAAGCTGGGATACCACGTAATCACTGATGAACAATTGAAAACATTAACACCGGTTTCCAGGTATATCAGCGAAATTGCCAACATGCATATGCCGATCAATCAGCCTTATGTCGGTAACGCTGCATTCGCCCACAAAGGCGGTATTCACGTATCTGCGATTCTGAAAGACGCAAGTACGTATGAGCACACGAAACCAGAGCTCGTCGGCAACAAACAGCGAGTCCTTGTCTCAGAGCTTGCTGGCCAAAGCAACGTGCTTGTCAAAGCGCAAGAGCTGAACTTAGACTTCGATAAAGAGCCTCAGAAAACCAAACAAGTGATCGAGAAGATCAAAGATCTCGAACATCAAGGCTACCAGTTCGAGGGAGCGGATGCGACACTTGAGCTGCTGCTGCGTGAAGCATTTGAAGGGCTTGAAGAAATTTTCACTTTAGAATCGTTTAAAATGCTTGTTGAGAAATCGGCCAACCAATCCGTCGTATCGGAAGCCATCGTCAAGGTTAAGGTGCATGGCGAAACGATCTACACTGCAGCGGAAGGAAACGGTCCGGTCAACGCCTTGGATAACGCTTTACGCAAAGCACTTATCCAATATTACCCGGATATCAAGAACGTCCACCTATCGGACTATAAAGTTCGTGTCCTTGACGAGAAAGGCGCAACAGCCGGTAAAGTTCGCGTCCTGATGGAAACGACAGACTTTAACACAACTTGGAACACATTAGGTGTGTCCAGTAACATCATCGAAGCGAGCTGGTATGCGCTTGTGGACAGCTTGCGTTATGCGCTCATCAGCAGACAACGTGTTGAGCCCGTCAACAAAGAGCAGAACGAGAGACTTGGTTTGATCAATCACTAAAACTATACACAGACAAAAGCTGCAAATTGGCCCTCTGAGGCTAACTTGCAGCTTTTTTGTCATCCCTTGATGAGACCCGCAATCTTCTTATCCAGTTCTTTTGGCGAAAGCACGTGAATAACCTCACGAACGACGCCATTTTTATCAATCAGAAAACTCGTTGGAATCGCAACAACCCGGTACGCATCCGCGTTCGTTCCTTGCTTGTCCAACAGCACCGGGAAAGGGTATTTATACGTTTCCACGAACTTTTTGATATTCTCCATTTTATCCCCAGGCGTCACATTCACCGCATACAGATCAAACTGTCCTTCGTATTTGTTATATACATTCACCAGATCCGGCGCTTCTTCCTCACACGGACCACACCAGGATGCCCAGAAATTAACGAGCAAAGGCTTCTCGCGCGGACCACCAATCGTGTACGCCTTTCCATCAAGCCCAGTCAAGGTAAACGCAGGGGCAAGGAAATTCACCTGAGGCGCTTGTTCTGTTGGCATTAGGGTCTGTTTATTCTTATGCTGGGCGTTTTGATAAATAGCTATCCCGGCTAATACTACGACCAATACAATTACAAAGACATTCTTTTTCAAAAATGTGTTCACCTCCATTGTCTATATTATCTCCAATTCAGCCTAATTTCCAACATCGGCAAATCAACAAAGTATGCTTTCCCCATTTACGGGAAAAGTAAGTCTACTAATTACTCTGAAAGGAATAATCAAAGTGAACAAAGTTGCAATCCCCAACGTCAGGACCAAAAACAGATTTAGCGATCATGCCAGCAACGACTCGAACAACGCATCAAACAACAAAACGAACAACAAGTCCAAGGATAAGTCAAGCAAAGGCTCCATATGGGAATACATTGCGTTAGCAACAATTCCTTTAGTTCTCGTCTTAGGGAATTCCATGCTAGTCCCCATTTTACCCGATCTACAGGAAAAGATGGGCATCTCCCGCTTCCAAAGCTCCCTTGTCATTACACTTTTCTCGATTGCTGCAGGCATCATTATTCCGGTATCCGGCTATTTGTCCGATCGCTTTACGCGGAAATCCGTCATCATTCCATCGCTTATCGTGTACGGGGCAGCTGGTGTTCTGGCAGGCTTCGGGGCTGTTTGGCACTCTTACCCCATCCTGATCACTGCACGTGCCATACAAGGCCTTGGAGCGGCCGGTACAGCCCCTATAGCCATGGCATTAGTCGGCGATCTATACAAAGGCGGAGATGCAAGCAAAGCACTAGGGCTTATAGAAGCTTCCAACGGAGCAGGCAAGGTGGTTAGTCCGATATTAGGCTCATTACTTGCCATGCTCATCTGGTTTGCCCCTTTTTTCGCGTTTCCGATCTTTTGTGTATTAGCTTTGCTGGCTGTTATTTTCATGATTAAAGAACCTCCAAATGAGAAAAAAGCAGAACCTCTTGGCACGTATTTAAAGCAAATCAGAGATATCCTGCGAGAAAAAGGACGTTGGCTTATCCCTGCCTTTTTCGCCGGTTCGATTACTTTATTCATTCTGTTCGGCGTGCTCTTCTATTTGTCTCAAATCCTAGAAGAAAAACCCTACAGCATTGAAGGAGTCCGCAAAGGGCTCGTACTGGCCGTCCCCCTGCTTTGCATGGTCATAACATCGTACACAACCGGCGCCAAAATTAAACAAAATGGCACGTTGATGCGATGGTTAATGAACATCGGACTGATTCTGATGACAGTCTCCTTAACATTAGCAATTTTTCTCAATACGAACCTGTATGTGTTCATAGGGCTTCTATCGCTTAGCGGAATAGGCACAGGGCTCCTGCTCCCCTGTTTAAATACCATGATCACCGGTTCTGTGGAACGCGATCAGCGCGGGATGATCACATCTTTGTACAACAGCCTTCGCTTTATCGGCGTCGCATTCGGTCCGCCATTATTCGGATGGCTCATGAATATGTCACATAAAACCTTGTTCATAACAGTAGCCTCAATGGCTCTGCTGATGTTAGTGCTCGTCTTTTTCTGCATCAAACCGAATGAAGAACTGAAGGGAAAAGCATGATATACTAGCCTCAATCTTAGTCTCATTTTAAGGTGGGGGCGCCAATGACCGTATATTTAAAAAAAGAACTCTTCAATCAGCTGCTGCATTTCAGCCGGCAAATGATGCCGGAGGAAGCATGCGGCCTCATATTAGGCAAATCTACGAGCCCAAACGAAGAGCTTCTAGCCTCTTCGTTTGTTCCCATGCGGAATTGCTCCTCCCATCCTCGAATTCATTTCGAGTTGGACCCGGCGGAGATGATTCCCTATTTAACAAATAACTATAAACCTGTAATTGGCTTATTCCACTCACATCCAACAGCTTCCGCGGTTCCATCCGCCGCGGATTTGCAAACCCTTTGGCATACGATTCCTACTCATTGGATCCTCTCTTTGATGAACCCAGATACCCCTGAGTTAATGGTTTATCAAATAAAAAAAGCCTCATCAACCGATTATCACAAACTCGCGTTTGTAATCGGTCAATGATGGCTTAAGAGGGCATATAGATCACCCAAAGTATCGACATTTCTAGCTTTGATCTCCTCCATGAATCGGGACCACAGCTCCGCTGTCATCAAGGAGTCCTCCAGGGCATGATGACGCTGAGTAACTGGTATATCATAAGCATGAAGCAAAGAATCCAAGCTTAAATTTTTCCTTTTTGGCATCAGCCACTTCGCAATCATCATCGTATCCAATACACGATGCGACAAACTGACCTTAGAAGTTCGCCAGAGCGCAGAATTCAGAAAGTTTTTATCATGTCCGGTTGCATGAGCCACCAAAATTCGCTGCTGGACAAACTCCAGAAAATCGCTCAAAACGCCGATCAATTCAGGCGCATCCGCTACCATCTCATTCGTAATCCCTGTTAGTTCAACGATGTCTTCTGGAATTTTACGTTTCGGATTTACCATACTATAGAAAGTATGATCCCTCTGAACTTCACCGCCGATAACGGAGACGCCGCCGAAAGAAATAATTTCATCACCATTATAAGGAGAGAACCCCGTCGTTTCCAAATCAAAAACTACAATTTCCATCGAGTGCAGCGGTATTTCAAACAGGGAGTCCTTCCGCTGTTCTTTTAACATCGAGCGAATAAAAGCCATCTGCTGGGCACTTTGCACATCAAACATGGAGGTTATAGCCGGTGTCAGCCCCCCCATTTTGTATAACTGCCACATACGTCCGCCAGGCCGCATATCTTTCATCTCAACTCACCTCTCCAACACAAGAAAAAATGCATTCCGATCCATCTAACCCTTTTCTCTCTCTATGTGTGAAACAATCGACCTTTTGACATACTTTTGCAGTTCAATCCCGGCACGTAAACTTTGCTTCAATTCCTGTTTGACTTCCTTGGTTAATTGATCAGCTGCCAGCCTCCCGCGGCTTGTGTACATCTCATTTTCCAATTGGAAAGGCGTCAAATCCCTGAGCTTAAGTGCTACGCAAAATGCCTCTAACCACTCATCAGCTAATTGATCTGGTATAAAACCACTTTCCTTTAGAGACTTTATCCTTTGCAGCGTGGATGAGTGCATGATTCCAGCTTGAATAGCGAGTAGGCGTATACCATTCACGATAGGAATATAAGCGCCATATTTGATATCAAAACCACCAGCATCTTCGCCGTACCTCTCCGTAATCAACTGACCAAAGACACCTAACGATATTTTGTGGTGGAGCGTATTCGATAATAAATCGTTCAGAATGCCCGAGTTCTCCCGAACATAGGTTAAAAACGTATCCTTCAGTTGATCGACTAAATTTTGCGATCCGTATATACACCGCATATCCGCCATAATAAGCAGGTACCGGATATTTTCCCACTCCGGTTCCCGCAGCCATTCCAGCATCATTTGGGTATACTCTGATAACGACTTACGCCATTGTATATTGCTAGATACAACATTACCTTCACACGGCGGGTATCCTAACGCGTCTAGACCTTTCAAGATGCAATCAACCAATTTAATGAAGTATTCTTCTACTTCTTCCTTTGGATGCTGATCGCTTTCCGCATATACAAGCCCGTTGTCCTGATCGCTCCAAAGCGTTTGTTCACTTCGCCCTCCGCTACCGTACAGGATAAAAGCATACGGCACAGGCGGTCTCCCAAAGCCTTCATCTTCTAAAATGTGTTCAGCAAGCTCGATCGTTCTTTGTATAAAAGCATCGTGAACAGCGTTCACTTTTCGACCTAATTCCGGTGTATGAGAGAAAAGGAGATGCTCCCGAAACATCTCATGCACCTGATCTCTGGTTATTCGCATCTCATCGAACTGTTCCGATAGATAGATACGCTCCAGGATCTGTTCCATTGAGAGATGTTTCATGTTGCATCCCCTTTGCCCAAGTAAAAAGTTAAGTGATTTTAAACGGACACGCCGTTTTGAGCTGCTTTTTTCATTTGCTCTGGGTAACCGTATGAACCATGTTCAGACAAGTCCAGACCAATGATTTCTTCTTCTTCTGTTACACGCAGACCAACTGTAGCTTTAAGAATTCCTAAGATAATGAAGGATAAAACAAGTACGAATGCCAATGCTCCGAAAACGCCAAGCGCTTGAATACCTAGTTGGTGCAAACCGCCTCCGTAGAATAACCCCGCGCCACCGACACCAACTTTAGCCGAAAGATCAGGAGTTGCGAACAGACCCGTGGAAAGCGTACCCCAGATACCAGCGATACCATGTACAGAGAAAGCGTAGATCGGATCGTCAATACCAGCTTTTTCAAACCATTGCGCCGTGAAGAAAGTTACAATACCTGCTACCGCACCGATAACAATCGCAGCCCAAGTATCTACGAACGCACACGCTGCTGTAATTGCAACAAGGGCTGCAAGAACACCATTCAACATGCTAGGAATATCCGCTTTACCAAAGTACATCCAGGAAATGATCAGTGCAGCAACACCACCAGCCGCAGCAGCCATGTTCGTTGTCAAAGCGATGTAACCGAAGAATCCATCCCCCATTGCACTTAGCGTACTACCTGGGTTGAATCCGAACCAACCGATCCAAAGAATGATAACACCGAGAACAGACAACACTTGGTTATGACCAGGAATCAGATTTGGCGTTTTATCTTTATTATATTTGCCAATCCGTGGTTTTAACAAGATCGTAGCTACCAGAGCTGCTGTCGCACCTTGTAAGTGAACGACCGTTGAACCGGCGAAATCTTGCATACCAAGCTTACTCAACCAGCCGCCACCCCATACCCAGTGAGCAACGATTGGATAAATCACGACAGTGAACAAAATTCCGAAGATAAAGTAAACCGGAAGCTTCGCTCTTTCTGCGAATCCACCCCAAGCAATCGCCAAGGATACACCTGCGAAAGCCAGTTGGAATAAGAATTTGATTCCGATCGGTACGTCAGAAGCAGATAACGCCCCGAATGCCGCTGTAGCTTGATCTTCCAAGCCAGTAACGAAGAACCCTGTTGTTCCGAAGAAGGCATTGCCATCACCGAAGGCGAAACCGAAGCCAACAGCCCAGAATGCAATGGCACATAGTCCGAAGGTTAAGATTGTTTTACCGGCTACGTGACCGGCATTTTTCATTCTAGTCGACCCTGCTTCTAATAAGGCGAAACCAGCTTGCATGAAGATAACTAAAATTGCGGCTAACATGACCCAAACGGCATCGATTGCACTTTGCAATTGGGGAACTGTCGCTTCATCTGCAGCAAATGCGAGAGTAGGGAACAGCAGGGCCATGACACCAAAAGCTAACAACAACTTCTTAACCATACGACCACTTCCTTTAATGTTAGATTAAATAACATATAATGAAACTCTTAATGTCATTATATACAGGTTATATGGGTTTGACAATAGGATTTTCTCTAAAAAAATGAAAAAAACGAAAAATAACCTGACATCGAACAGGCATAATTCGTGTTTTCATTAATTTTTTGTGAAAAATGTGAAGATTCCTACCTTTGAACCCTCGTCAGGTATGATAGCATAAGCATCACGTTTGACTGTACGGTTTGTAATCAGGTATCATTATTATATAGAAGGAATTTATTATATGACATTGGAGTAGAGGTGAATGAAACATGGAAAATGAGAAGCTATATAAAATCGGGGAACTTGCCAAACTTGCCGATGTTAGTTCTCGAACCATTGATTACTACACCAAGCTTAACTTGATCGAGCCTGAGAAAAGATCCGATACGAACTACCGACTTTATAGCGATGAAACTTTGAATCGACTTAAACGTATTGAAACTATGAAGAACGAGAAATATACCCTAGAGGAGATCAAAGCAAACTTACAGCAATGGAGCAAGGTATCCCAAGATGACACAGTGAGAGATAAGCTGACATCAATTCAGCTTCATCTTGAACAGTTAATGAAGGAAGCCAAAGAACTTGGGCCTATTATCCAACAGCTGAAGCCAAATCAGCTCAAAAAGCTCTATCGCATCCTAACGCAACCAACCGCAGCATGCATTGAAGCATTAATTGTTCTTCTAGGTAAAAATCCGTTCTCATAACGAATTACGGAGGCATGTGAAATGTTATTTTTTCACCCAATGGATTTTCTCATTATTATTGCATTCGCTCTTTCTTTGTGGGCTTCGTTCAGAGTTCGCGGAACATTCAACAAATGGTCCAGTGTCCCTGTCTACTCAGGTATGACAGGCGCCCAGGCCGCACGTCGGATGCTGGATGCCAACGGGCTCTATGATGTCCCTGTTGAAGCCGTACGAGGCACGTTAACAGACCACTACGACCCGACAGCTAGAGTTGTTCGATTATCAGAGCCCGTCTATTATGAAAGCTCCATATCAGCCGTTTCCGTCGCCTGTCACGAAGTTGGGCATGCGATTCAACACAAAGTACATTATCCTATGCTCGTTGCACGACATTACATGTTCCCTGTCGTAAATTTTGCATCCGGCGTAGCTCCACTTCTAATATTAGCGGGGTTCTTGTTCCAACAGATTCCATGGCTTCTTGGTCTGGGCATTATCTTTTTCGCAGCAGCCGTCGCCTTCCAACTGGTTACCTTGCCGGTTGAGTTCAACGCCAGCTCCAGAGCCCGTGATTTGATGGTTTCCGAGGGATTCATCTCCAATCAGGAAGAACGCGGAGTAGCCAAGGTCCTTAATGCAGCTGCACTTACTTATGTCGCCGCAGCGTTAATCTCCGTGCTTGAGCTACTGAAATATATCATGATATTTACAGGTCGGAACAACGACGATTAATACAAAAAGCTCTCCATGGCGTTGCAGCGTAAGCAGCACACGGGAGAGCTTTTATTATTGGAAATATTCTTGCAGAAAGCGTCTGAACACTTCAGCTACCAATGGAAGCTTTTCACCTTTCCGGCTTATCAAACCTACTGTACGCGTTACTTGCGGATCGGTAACACGGATTTTGGCAGGCTGCATCTGACCGCCTTCAATCAGCGCCATCGCAGGCAGCAAACTGACCCCCATGCCCGCGGCAACGAGACCACGAATGGTATCCGTCTCTTCCCCCTCGAATTCGATTTTCGGAACGAAACCAGCCTTCAAGCATGCCTCCATGACAATAGAACGCAGCGTGTACTCTTCACTAAACATAACAAAGTTCTCATGTTTAAGCTGCTCAAGACGAATCGACGTATAATCAGCCAGGATATGATTGGCCGGAATAATCGCATATAATTCTTCCGTCAGCAGTAATTCCCCTGTCACATGCTCATGGGACTCTGGAAATGGCGAAATAAAAGCGAGGTCGATCTCACCTTTCGTAACATCTCGAATCAAAGACGTGTACGTCCCTTGGCGAAGCCGAAATTTCACATTAGGATGATCCTTCTTAAATGAGGCAACAACAGCTGGGAGTAAATTAATAACCAAGCTGTGCGGGAAACCAATACGAATTTCCCCCGCCTCCGGATCGAGAAATTCATGCATCTCACCAACGGCGCGCTCCAGATCCGTCAATATCCCCTCGATGCGGCTTAAAAATAAATGACCAACCGAGGTCAGATGCAGGTTACGCCCTTTTTGAACAAATAAATTCACGCCAAGCTCTTCTTCTAACAGATGAATTTGGCGGCTAACAGCGGACTGAGCCACATGCATTTCTTCTGCCGCTTGAGTCACGTGCTGCTTCCTTGCAACTTTCACAAAATACTGCAATTGTCTTAATTCCACTTGGATGAATCCCCCGACTTTTCTTACAGGATTACGAATCTGTCAACATTTTATGCATTTAAATTATAGCCTCACAGCTTCAATTGGACAACCTAACTTCAAAAAGCTTATAATGAAAAAGTTGTTAAATTGCATGGAAATCAAAGGAGGAACTGTTCAAATGGCTCAAGACCGTACTGGTGTTGCTACAATCAAAGGCAATCCGATCACCTTGGTGGGACCTGAAATTAAAGTAGGTGACAAAGCACCTAACTTCACTGTGAACAAAGACTTGATGACACAAGTAACCTTGGCAGATTATGCTGGTAAAGTAAAGCTGATCAGCGTAGTTCCATCCTTGGACACAGGTGTTTGTGACGCACAAACTCGCCGCTTCAATGAAGAAGCAGCTGGCCTAGGTGACAATGTCACTGTACTGACAATTAGCGTTGATCTTCCTTTCGCACAATCCCGTTGGTGCGGAGCAGCTGGAATCGACAAAGTTATCACTTTGTCCGATTACAAAACAAAATCCTTCGGTGAAGCATATGGCGTATTGATCAAAGAGCTTCAACTTGATATGCGTTCAATCTTCGTTATCGACGCTAACGACACCGTTCAATACGTGGAATACCTGGGCGAAATGACAGCTCACCCTAACTATGAAGCAGCTGTAGCAGCTGTTAAAAAATTAATTTAATAGAAACAAATAAAACAGCAAGGAGGCCAAGCTTCCCTGCTGTTTTTATTATCCTTCAATTTTATATTGAGCTAGTTTACGGTCTAATTGTTTATAAATATCTATAATCGTACGGTAGTTGGAACCAAGGTCCCCCATCGAGCCGCGGGATGCAGAATAAATATCCACTGCCGTTTTCACGGGATTAATCGCGAACAGTGTCAAAGTAACATCCTGTGTTCTGCCTGTCATTGTTTTACGTTCTGCGAGAATTTCGCCTACACTTTGGACTTCATGGAGCAGCTTATAACCCGGTGTCTTCTTCAAAACTGCCGTAACCTCTTCCCATACCTGCTCTTTGGGAAGCTTATAATACCTTGTTTTCAGCAAAGGATCTTTGGCTTTATCTCCGGTCGTTTCGTGACTGCGAAGTAATCCGATTAAAGTTCTCTTAAGCAAAAGCCTTTTCCCCCTTCAATGAAGTGCATTTAGACCGCTTGCCTTCTCTACACTGCTCTCTATATTACCACTGTTTGGGGATAAGAAAAAGAGGGAAAATGAAATCGGTAGGATTACTCCACAGTCATTTAGACAGATTTACTCATTAATTTCCAAAAAAGGTGCTATAAAGCAAATAGGCATTTAGACCTGCAATTAAGACCGCTACGATCCAGCTAAGCACAATCATCCACTTCGGTGTGATAAGTTCACCCATTTTTTTGCGGTCAGAAGTGAACTTCACTAGCGGAATGACAGCAAAGGAAAGCTGCAAAGACAAAATGACTTGACTTAGAATAAGCAAATCCGTAGCGCCGCTTTCCCCATAGATGCCAATCACAATGACCGCCGGAATGATTGCAATCATGCGGGTAATCAAACGGCGAAGCCACGGTGAAAGACGGATATTCAGAAAGCCTTCCATGACGATTTGTCCGGCTAATGTCCCTGTGAGCGTTGAATTTTGCCCTGAAGCTAGCAACGCAACAGCAAACAATACACTCGCGGCGCCAGTACCTAACATAGGCCCTAGCAGATGATAGGCATCCTGTATTTCAGCTACTTCTTTGCCTGCTGAGTGAAAAGCTGCCGCAGAAAGAATAAGAATAGCCGCATTGACGAACAAGGCTAACATTAATGCTATTGTAGAGTCAATCGTTGCGAATTTAATTGCCTCGCGTTTACCTTGAATCGTTGGTTCAATTTTACGTGTTTGAACGATGGATGAATGCAAATATAAATTATGAGGCATAACCGTCGCCCCAAGAATACCAAGAGCAATATATAACATAGCAGGATTGGTTACAATTTCAGTTGTCGGAATGAATCCCGCCGCTACAGCCGCGAAGTCAGGTTGAGAAAAGATGAGTTCCATGACAAAACAAAAAGTAATAAGTGCCATCAAGGAGATAACCATGGCTTCAATGTAACGAAAACCTCTTTTTTGAAGCATCAATACTAAAAGAACGTCTATCGATGTTAATATAACACCATAAATTAGCGGAATACCGAACAATAAGTTCAAGGCAATCGCTGCGCCAATGACTTCCGCTAAATCACAGGCTGCAATCGCTAATTCACATAGAATCCATAAAGCGAACGATATAGGCTTACTGTAATGATCCCGACAAGCTTGCGCTAAGTCACGTCCTGTTACGATGCCCAAACGACCGGCCAAGGCCTGCAAGAGAATAGCCATCAGGTTCGAAATTAAGATCACGGACAAAAGGGTGTATCCAAACTTGGAACCTCCCGCTAAGTCCGTCGCCCAGTTCCCAGGATCCATATACCCCACCGCGACCAGGTAGCCGGGGCCTACGAATGCAAGCAATTTACGTAAAAAGCCTGCCTTCTTGGGTACTCGCATACTTTGATGAACTTCAGGCAAACTCGGCATCGAGGATTTACCTTTCCAGCCTTCACCTTCATGCTCAGCTTCTTTATATGCTATTGACATAGATATCTCCTTCTTTCGTAAGACCAATAATGTTGTCCTAAGGAAACTTTTTATTTAGAATTATACTATATAAACCCATACTATGCTATAGGCAAACACTTATGTGCATACGAAATAAATTTTCCCATGGGAAAAACCAACAATGAGGAGTTAACTTCACAATGAAAATTCGTCCAATCGCCAATGATTTAGAATTGAAAGCAGCTTTTAATATTGAAATGACCGTATACACAAAAGAGTCCGCTGCATCGTGGGATGCTTTTCAGATGAGGATGGAAGTGTTCGGGCGCTATTTTCTGGTAGCTGAATCCGACTCAAGTTCTGAGCAGCTAATTGTTGGTGTAGCCAATGGTGTGCAATTGAATCACAGCGACCTCTCGGACGAGAGCATTAAACAGGGTGTTGATTATGATCCTAACGGCCGTTATTTTTGCCTGCTGACGATCGCCGTACATCCTGATTACCAACGACAAGGGATCGCCGCCAATCTCCTCCAAGAAATGATACGAAAGACCAAAGATGATGGTTTAAAAGGCATTATTTTAATGTGTGAAAAACATTTGATTTCATTCTATGAAAGAAATGGATTTAGGTACATTGGTCCATCGGCATCAGAGCATGGCGGAGTCCAGTGGTATGAAATGAATTTGATATGGCAATAGACGAAAAAAATCTCATCAAAAGAAGGATTTTTATGTTTTCATCCGAATAATATAGATGATCCATCTTTGTATATTTATTAAACAAACAAAGATAATGAAAAACTAATTCTATTTTCAACAAAGGGTGAATGCATATGTCGTATTTTATGGGGTTAGATTTAGGAACTTCTGCAGTTAAATGTATTCTTGTAGATGACTCAGGTAACGTCGTTGGAAGCCATAGCGTTGAGTATCCGCTTCAACAGCCGCATCCCGGTTGGGCAGAGCAGCATCCTGAGGACTGGTGGAACGCCACCGTCGAGGGGATCCGCGCGCTCTTAACGAAAACAAACATCCCTGGCAGCGATGTTGCAGGTATTGGCTTTTCCGGCCAGATGCACGGGTCGGTCTTCCTTGACGAGGCGCAGCAGGTCATCCGACCTGCGCTGCTCTGGTGCGACCAGCGCACGGCCGAGCAGTGCGCTTACATCGAGTCGACCGTCGGCGAAGCCGAACTCGGCCGACTTACAGGCAATCGGGCGCTGACCGGCTTCACCGCGCCCAAGGTCATTTGGCTCCGGCAGCATGAGCCGGAGAATTACGCACGCGTTCGGCATCTGCTGCTGCCGAAGGACTACGTCAGGCTGCGCCTGACGGGCGCGTTCGGCATGGACATGGCCGACGCAAGCGGCACGCTGCTGCTGGACGTCGCGCACCGCAGCTGGTCGCAAACCGTCGCCGAGCGGTTGGAGATTCCGCTCGAGTGGCTGCCGCCGCTCTTTGAGTCCGGCGACGTAGCCGGCCACCTGCTGCCGGAAGCAGCCAGCCTGACCGGCCTAACCGCAGGCACGCCGATCGTAGCCGGCGGCGGAGACCAAGCATGCGGCGCCGTTGGTGTTGGCGTCGTCCGCCAAGGCATCGCGTCGGTGGCGCTCGGCACGTCCGGTGTCGTCTTCGTTCACGACGACACGTATCAAGTGGATGAAGCGTATCGGCTTCATTCCTTCTGTCACGGTGTGCCTGGCAAATGGCACCGCATGGGGGTTATGCTGGCGGCCGGCGGCTCGTTCCAGTGGTGGCGCAACCACTTCGCGCACGAAGAGCTTGAGCGTGCGCAGCAGGAAGGCAAAGACGTCTACGAGATCTTGACGTCTGAGGCTTCCACTGCTCCCTTAGGCAGCGAAGGCTTGCTGTTCCTGCCCTACTTGTCCGGGGAGCGGACGCCGCACCCAGACCCCAAAGCCCGCGGCGCCTTCATCGGCCTGAATCTCAGACATGGCAAAGCGCATCTGACCCGCGCCGTTCTTGAAGGCATTACGTTTGGGCTGCGCGACTCTCTTCAACTAATCAGGGAGTCCGGCGTCGAGGTGACCGAACTTCGCGTGAACGGCGGCGGTGCTAGAAGCCCGTTCTGGCGTCAAATGATTGCCGACATCTTCGGAATCCCTGTTGTCACCGTTAATTCTACAGACGGGCCTGCTTATGGCGCTGCCATCATGGCTGCTTCAGGAGTCCTTGGAGAGGACATTACTTCGCTTTGTGAGAAATGGATCCAAGTCACAGATCGTGTAGAGCCGAATATAGATAATCAAAATAAATATGAAGCTTATTATCAAATTTACCGCGGCCTATACGGCACGCTGCAAAACACTTTCCACCAATTAACCGACCTTGCCGGTCAATCCTAATTGTAAGAACTGAAAAAGCGGTTGAACAGGAAACCTTCCTGATCAACCGCTTTATTTGTATAATAGAGACGCAAAGAAACCCGCCTATGCCGTCCGGTTTTTGTGCTTCAAACCCGCTCTCGCAGGTGGGTGTCCGCAGAAGTGTATTTGAGGTCCCCTTTCGAGGGCATGTCAGCCACACTTCGATTTAGGTCTCCCTAGAAACAGTCATTGGTTTAAAACAACTTAAAACCGTTACGTACATCGCAGGATTCTTTTGTAGTTCTTATTATAGTGCTGTACCGGCTGATAATCAACTGGTAGCTTTATTCTCTATTCTTTTCGTCATTTTTATGCAGACTAACCGTAGAATTTCTAGTTTCTGTTTCTTCTTCGACCAAATCTTCCGAGTTAGCTTCAGCCTCAGCTTCTTCAAGCTTCTGCTGCTCTTTCTCTTCGAGTTCCTGCTGCTTAATTTGCAGTTTCGTAAAACTGCGATTAAACTGCCAGAATGAAAAGGTTGCCATAATGCTTCCCATGAAGAATACAACAAGGAAGAAATTAAACTTCGTAACACAAATGTAGAAAATAGCTCCATTACAAAGCAGCAATACGATGGAGTTGATTGGATTTCCAATGGAAATCAAGACGGAATTTTTCAAAATCTGAAAGATCTTCATATGCAGGTGAACCATGATGGAAAAGAAATTAAATAAGGAAATGATCATGATGACCGTGAATGCAATGAACAAAACGGCCAATATTTTGAGCGAACTTCCTTGTTTTAAGTAAAAGAAGTAATTCACGCTAATGATGACGAAGATGAGAACAAAGAAAATACCGCCGACCATACTTTGCACGTAATTTTCTTTATATCCGCGAAAAAATGTTTTCAGCAAAGGCACATCTTCTTCTCCAGTAACCCATTTCCTAGCAACTGCGAACATGGCAGTAGTCGCCGGGAATAAAGTAAACGGTGCCAAAATTGCGATGATCGGTAACATGGCTTTCAGCCCATCAGGAGAGGGACTAACCAAACCCATAAAACCAAAAAAGAAAACCGGAATTGAACACAAAATCCATAAAAGATTGATCACCGATAAACGCATGATCCATTCTGATATTTTGTAAAGTCCTCCCATTACTCCTCTAAACTCCAAACCCGCTTCCTCCTTAGCGTTTCCTTCAGGAAACTTTCTACGTTGATAGTCCATAAGTCATCAAAAAGCTTGTCTAGCCAACCTTGGTTTAATTATAGCCTATTTTTGAACATTAAGGTAGACGTCTAGTCATTCTAGGTTCTTCAACGATTGAAAAAAGGCGAAGATCCTTCAAGGATCTCCGCCATTATTTTGTGGGTGTAACCCCTTATTTATTTACCAAAGTGTCTTCGCTTTTACGAGGAGCTCTGGAACGATCGCGGTTGCCCGGATTGTTGCTTCCGTATTCACGGTTTCTGGAAGAAGAGCTGCGTCCTTCTCCGCCTTCTCTGTTTGAACCGTAATCTCTACCGCCATCTTTTCGCGGGTAACGGGAGTTGGAGCTGCCGGAACCGGAGCCGTATCCGCCACCTTGGCGACGATCTCCTGAACCGGAACCATATCCGCCACCAACGCGTCGGCCTGAGCTGCGCACGTCGAATTTTTTCTTTCTAGCACGGATTGGATCTTCCGGAGTCAACTCAATATTCAGTTCTTTTTTGTCGCCTGTCAAAAGCTTCATAGCTGCCGCAAGCAAGTTAACAGAATCATATTGCTCAAGCATTTGGATAGCCAAACCTTTGAATTCGAATTGTGCATCATTTTGAAGCACATCAAGAATACGCTCAGCTGTCATTTTTTGCTTGCCTTCGATCGCTTCTGCCAAGCTAGGCAATGGCTTTTTGCTAATTTTATGACGAGTAACTTTCTCGATGAAGTGCAAGTGATCGATTTCTCTTGGTGTTACGAACGTCCAAGCTGTACCTTCTTTACCAGCACGTCCTGTACGACCGATACGGTGAACGTAGCTTTCCGGATCTTGCGGAAGGTCAAAGTTGATAACATGCGTTACGCCGGACACGTCAAGTCCACGAGCCGCTACATCCGTAGCAACGAGCACGTCGATGCTTCCGTCACGGAATTTTCTCATCACATTATCACGTTGATTTTGGGACAAATCACCGTGTAAACCCTCTGCAGCATAACCTCTTTTTTGTAGAGCTTCCGCTAATTCATCAACGCGGCGTTTCGTACGTCCGAAGATGATGGCCAGTTCCGGAGCTTCCATATCAAGCAAGCGGCTTAACGCTTCGAATTTTTGTTTTTCGTGCAATTCGATATACGCTTGATCAATCAGCGGTGCGCTGACTTGTTTCGGGATCACCGATACATGCTCAGGATTACGCAGGAACTGCTGCGCCAATCTCTGGATGTTCGTTGGCATCGTTGCTGAGAACAGCATCGTGTGGCGCTCTTCCGGAACAAGCTTCAAGATGGATTGAATATCATCCATGAAGCCCATGTCTAGCATTTCATCTGCTTCATCCAAGATAACCGTTTGAACATCATCAAGCTTAATCGTTTTGCGATTAATATGGTCAAGTAAACGACCAGGCGTACCGATAATGATTTGAGGTTTCTTTTTAAGTGCACGAATTTGTTTTACAATATCCTGTCCACCGTAAATAGGTAAGGAACGAATGCCTTTGAAACGGCCGAGTTTCTCAATCTCTTCCGCAACCTGGATGGCAAGTTCCCGTGTTGGACACATAATAAGAGCGGAAATACGCTCTTCTTTCATATTAATTTTGTGGATTAGCGGGATACCGAAAGCTGCTGTTTTACCAGTACCGGTTTGTGCTTGACCGATCAAATCTCGGCCTTCCATGGCTAACGGAATCGTTTTTTCTTGAATCGGTGTGGATTCTTCAAACCCCATCTCCGTTACCGCACGTAGAATCGCCGGCTCTAAACCAAACTCCTGAAATGTTTTCAAATAAATTCAATCTCCTTTTGTACAGGGCAGGCTAATGCCTTGTATCTTTTTTACCCTTAAGTACGACTTCCTATCCGTGTCTATAGTTTCTTGGTGGATAACATTTCGATTCATCATCTTCCATGATCCAATGGGCCGCCCTTAAGAACATCTAAAGTATTATAGCACAAGTTATATGCACAATGCCAGAGGCTGCTTTCATGAACACATCGAATGATGAGAACGAAACCTTAAGCATAAGCTAAACGTATTACAGGTAAGAACAACATTCGGAACAGAGGAGCGTTTTTAATGTCCATATTTAAACGTGTAAGCAATATTTTGCGAAGCCAGAAACAAATACCGGAAACACCCCCTGCCGGCAACCCGCTTGAAGACGCCAAAGTTGGGGATATTGTAAATGTAGACTTAGAGGAATACGTCATATCCGGTAAAGTCGTTTATTTTGACCGCGGTTTTGCTCCGCATCGCTACGCCTATTATTTGCAAAGCGGCAGAAATATTCAGTGTCTGATTGTGGAAAAAGGACGAACCTATGATTGCTTCCTATGCAGCTTTGTTGAAGGAGCACTTGATGATCCCAATGATGTCCCTACACGGCTTGAATTAGATGACGATTTGACGTTCGACTTGGAGTTTCATCGTAATGATGTTACGCGGACGGAAGGAAATACCGATTTCCGAAGTGGTGATGACGTCATCTTCTGGCGCTACTTCGGCCCTGATCGCAGGTTCTTCTTCCTTCAATGGCAAGATGGCAAGTTTATCGCTGCCGAAGGAGAGCGGACACCGGGGAATCAGATTAAATTTTTGAAATCGACGCATTAATCCACCTGTGATATCATTTAGTCATACCCCAAAAGGAGGGTTTACTGTAAAGTGAAAAGATGGACCTCATGGCTTTCCTTCTTATTGATCATCGCCCTTCTGACCGGGTGTGGCGCTGATGCCGTAAGATATATCAAAGATGAGTACCCGCTTGTCAGTGTAGAAGGTAAAGGAACTAACCTTTCTAAAGTATATTTGGTTGAAGGGAAAAATGTCCCTGCTGTTGCAACTGAACTAGCCGCGAAAGAGTCACCGAAAGAAAAGAGCAAGGAATCGGAAGATCAAATGTTCCTTGTTTATAGCGATAAAGTCATTAACATTCAGAAAGATCCGAATGAAAGCAAGAACACCCTGGTTCAGGTAGATAGTATTGAATATGCAAAAACGCATTATGATTCTTCCTTCTTACAAGGTTTTTTGACAGCGGCCTTATTGCAGAACCTCTTCGGAGGAAGCTGGTTCAATAATAAAGGGTCTTACGATTATCGAGGCTATACGAAGACGCCGACCTATAATGCAGGTTCTGGCAAGGCTACTACGCCGACTACCGATACCTCCAAGGATAAGAAACCGACTACGTCGGATCGGACGGGAACTTTCAAAAGCGGGACGGCAAATCCCAGCTCAGGCAGCTCCTCTACGTCTCGCAAAAACGACGGCTCAACGCCTAGTAAAGTAACGAAGCCTTCAACCAGTAAGCCACGCACATCAAAGAAAACAGGCTCCTTCAAAAGGCGCTAGTCACTTGGGAAAAGCTGTTGTCCACGAAATGGACACAGCTTTTTTATTTCTGTTTATTTTAATTAAACATTGGTTAAATAAAGATTGAAGTTTTGAAAGAATGAATTATACTTGCATTATGCTGCATACTATTTTAGAGGTGATTTTTTTTGAAAAAAGCGCTGGATGCCATCATCATTTTAGTTGGCGCTCTGCTTGTCGCGGTTGGCTTCAACATGTTTCTCATCCCTCACCAGCTGCTTAGCGGCGGGGTGTCGGGATTCGCCATGATTATCGGGTATTTTACGAACTGGAACATCGGCTTATTATATTTAATTTTTAACCTGCCCCTCATGATATGGGGAATGATTGTGATCGGCCGCAGATTCATTATGATCAGCGTCGCATCTGTCATTTTAACCTCATGGCTGATGCAGATCCTGCCTACGAGTTATGTGGCGCAGGAACCTATTCTTGGCGCAGTGTTCGGCGGTGTATTAATCGGGATCGGAAGCGGTATCACCTTAAGGATTGGCGGTTCCACCGGCGGCTTTGATATTGTAGGCTTGATTTTAACCCGCAAATTTGATTTTCCACTGGGTACGATTATCTCCGGTATGAACGGTATCGTTATTGTCGCTCTCGGTTATTTTAAAAATAATTGGGACCTCGCCCTCTTCTCCATGTTAGCCATCTATATCTGTGGGAAAGTCGTCGATACGGTACATATTCGCCATGTTAAGGTGACGGCGTTCATCGTTACGAAACAGAAGGATGAGTTGACTCATGAGCTGCTGCAGCTTCCCAGAGGCGTCACACTAGTAAAAACAGAAGGCGCTTATACGAAACAACAACATGATATGCTCATGACCGTCACAACTCGCTATGAGCTCGCTGAGCTAAAACGAATTATTAAGAAAATAGATCCAAAAGCGTTCGTAAATATCGTTGAAACCGTTGGTGTCGTTGGCGAATTCCGCAAGCTGAAGTCGTAAATCGTGTAACCAGCCTCTTTCATCCAGATTAAATTGTGTTATAATGATTGTAATTTCATATAGTTCTGGTTTCATCGTGAGTGGTTCAGGCGTAGTTCTTATTCTAATCTTATGATTGGAAGGGTGATGCTTGTGGAAACAGTCAAATTATCCAGGATTGTAATGAAATTAACACCCGAGTTGTACCCCTTCTTAACCAGCTGTGAGCTGGACTCTGAGATCGTCCTTCGGTTTGGTATCGAGGCGCTCGAGGCGGAAGATGTCATGGAGATTATTCAATTCAGCATTTCGGAACATCATAAAGACGCCCTTTATCATTAAGGGGCGTCTTTTTCTGCGAATGCACATTTTTTTACAACATTGTTATTCAGTTTGTAATAATTAGGCTATATAGGTTATTATAATAACATGATATAATAGTGCATAAAGATAAATTATTGGAGGTGTCTAGCATGGGAGCATTATCTCCTTGGCACATCATCTTAATCGCAATTGTTGCCCTTCTCTTGTTCGGGCCTAATAAACTGCCTGAACTTGGCAGAGGTTTTGGCAAAATGTTTCGTGAATTCAAAGATGCAACGAGTGGGAACGGCGGTAACAATACATCTGATGATCAGCCTGTACCGGTTCGTAAAGAGATCAATCCTGCTGAAGTCAAGAATGCAGAGACAGGTCAGATAAACAAATAATAAAAAGCACCCGGTAATATTTTTCTACAGGGTGCTTTTATTTTTTTAATTTCTGCTGCGTATAACGGTCTGTGTACCTAGGAACATCACCGCGGCGATAGCCGACATGACGGTCGCGAACACGTACATGCTGGCGCCTCCCCACTGTTCACTTAACCAGCCCCCTATGGAACCTCCGATGATTCCTGCTAGCCCCATGAACACCATGGCAAGTATGGATTGTCCCGTTGATCCGAACTGCTCCGGCAGCAATCGAACGACATATTGTACGGCGACAATCCATAACACGGCGAAGGTGAGCATTTGTGTCACTTGCAGGCCGATTAACACCCAAGGGTCGGTAATCACCGAATAAAGAATCCAACGGATTGTATAAATAATCGCAACAATTCCAAGAATGGTCAGCTCATGATAGCGGTGGATGTAGCGATTAATTAAGGCAAATACAGGAATTTCGCTGCAGGCCGCAATCGCCCATGCCCAGCTTACCATCGAATCCGTGGCACCCAATTTATTGAGATATAAGCCCAGTAGTGCATCATTCATACGATGCGGGATCGAAATAATCAAGATCATTAACATAAACCACAGGAAGCTTTTACTTTTAAAAATAATGCTAATAGCACTTAGGGTAATACGTTGCCCGCTGCTCTTCTCATCCTTAATAAAGGCTAGAAGCAGAAATGGAAAAATCCACAATACCCAATAAAAATAAGGCATTTTGGCTACCCCGCCTAATTGATCCAGCAGCAGCCCCGAAATTAGTGCAACCCCCGAGAAACCGATGGAGCCCCACACCCGAACTGAGCCATAAGACATTCCACGAACAGCCGTTGATTTCACGACCAAATTATCAATGAGTGGGATCGATGGCAGCAAAAAGAAATACAGCAGAAGGATGAAGCCTAATGTAAGTCCGAATCCACTCGTTAAAAAAAGACCGATGCTGCCCAATAAAGATAGCACCCACAACAGAAATACAATATTTTTCACGGAATTGAATCTATCGCTTACATAGCCCCAAAAGGGTTGAGCGAATATCGAGATAAAGGGGCCAATCATCATTAACAGTCCAATTTCTGCTGCTGTGTAGCCTTTCGTTTGCAAATATAAGGGTAAATAGGGCATTAAGATTGCACTTGAAGCATAGTAAAAAAAGTTAACTCCCGACAAAGATACAATTTGCTTATCAAGTTTCAACAACGACTACCTTCTTTCTACAACTCTCAACAAATTTCCTCTGTGCGGAGCTTGCTGCTTGCTTTATAATAAAGCAGAGAACAAGATTGGAGAGGACTTATACATCATGGAAATTTTACTTGCTTCACTTGCCCTGATTTGGGGCAATGTTACTGCCGCTAACCCTGACGCAAGCTTCGAGCAGCTCGTACAAGCATCTTTGGACGCTAAAAATGCCGTAGCAATCGTTCAACCAGCCCCTGCAAACGATCCAACTGATCCTCTCGCCCCAGTAAACAAACTAGATCCGCAAAAAGACGCACCCAAGGTTAAAGGTATCTATGCGACTGCGCATAGCGCAGGAGGTTCCCGTCTCAATACGCTTGTGAAATTAATGGACGACACGGAACTGAACGCCATGGTTATCGACGTCAAAGACGATTGGGGTTACATCACGTGGGAAACAGGCAATCCAGAGCTGGACGCAATGGGTACCACCCAGAAAATCATTGGCAATATGCCCGGTCTCATGACTACGCTTAATGAACATAACATTTATCCCATTGCACGCATCGTAGTTTTCAAGGACACCGTTCTTGCCAAAAAGAAACCGGAACTCTCTTTCGTTAACCCTGACGGCACGGTTTGGGGCAATGGCAAAAATCCGCCGGACAGCTTCGTAAATCCATATAACAAAGAAGTATGGGATTACAATATTGCTGTCGCCAAAGAAGCCGTCAAAGCCGGTTTCAAAGAAATTCAGTTCGACTACGTCCGCTTTCCGGAAGGCTTCGAGAAAAGGGCAGACACACTCAAATACACCAAAGATGATCGTCCTCGCATCGATGCTGTCGCTTCTTTCGTCAAATATGCCAAAGAACAATTGCAGCCGCTTGGTGTACGTGTTTCCGTTGATATTTTCGGATATGCCGCATCGGTACCGGCAGCTGAAGGGATTGGACAAGATTTCGAGAAAATTTCTCAAAATGTCGATGTCATTTCCCCGATGATTTATCCGAGTCATTATAGTACGGGCTGGTTTGGCGCTAAAGTACCAGATGCCGCTCCATATGTGACAATTAACGGTGCATCGAAGGATACAACGAAGAAATTAGAAGCCATTGACAAAAAAGGTTGGAAACCCGTCGTTCGCCCGTGGATTCAAGATTTCACCGCCTCATGGGTACAGGGTTACATTAAATACGGCCCACATGAGGTACAAGAACAAATTCGCGCACTGAAAGATAATGGCGTAGACGAATTCTTGCTTTGGAACGCTAATAACAACTACACACCTAATGTTAGTTATTAATCAAGGAAACACCCTGAGGCTATGTACCTCAGGGTGTTTTATCGTATAATCAAGAATATGTTACCAGATTTGATGCCAAGCTGTACACAAAAAGTTATACAAAAGCGAACAGCAATAACATGAGATACTCTGAAGGAGTTGAAGTAATGAAAATTGTCGCCATTACGGATATGGATCTGTCCTTGATGCAGGAGCAGATGCCACAAGATCTAAAGGACCGCACCCAGTTTCAATGGTTTAGATCTTCAAAAGATGCTCAAGAACATATTGCTGATGCTGAAGTCATCATTACAGCCGGCCGGATTAATCCGGAATACGCTACAAGAGAAAAAGCCCCTAAACTCAAATGGATGCAAACCTTATCCGCCGGGGTGGACAAGCTGCCGTTACAGGAGTTGGCAGATCGCCAAATCCCGCTAACTAACGCACGCGGAGTACATACGATTCAAATGAGTGAGTTCACGCTCAGTCTTATGCTTCAGTGGGTGCGTAAATCCAACAAGCTGTATGAATGCCAGCTTCAGAAAGAATGGTATCAACGCATCTCCGTCGGCGAGCTTGCCGGTAAAACGCTAGGCATTGTTGGAGCCGGCGCCATTGGTGAAGCCGTCGCCCGCAAAGCGAAAGCTTTTGATATGTCGGTCATCGGTCTGAATCGCTCAGGTACGCCACAACCCGGCTATGATCAAACGCTCAGCGGCGATGAGGGGCTTCGCAGTCTGCTTGCCCAGAGCGATTTCGTTGTTCTGCTTCTTCCTAGCACTCCGAAAACACGCGGTTTAATTACGAAAGAACATCTAAGCCTAATGAAGGAGAGCGCCTTTCTGATCAATCTGGCTCGAGGCGACGTAATTGATGAAGGCGCATTGACGCTTATGCTGCAGGAAGGCAAGCTCGCCGGAGCAGCGCTCGATGTTTTCGAGCAAGAGCCTTTGCCAGCGACTTCTCCCCTCTGGAGTATGGCGAACGTAATCGTCACTCCGCATATTGCAGGTTCATCCTCGCATTATACAGAGCGTGTATCTGCGATCTTTTATCATAATTTGCGGGCGCTCTTGGACGGTGGAGAAATGATGAACTTGGTGAACGTTCACGAAGGCTATTAAACCATAAACGCACCTTCATCTAACGGAATTGCTTCCGAAAGATAAGGTGCGTTTTATCGTTATTTGGCAGTTATCGCTTGTAATCCCCTCATATAGGGACGAAGAGCCGCAGGAAGATAGATCGAGCCATCCGCTTGTTGATGGTTTTCAAGTAGGGGAATCAGAATACGCGGTGTGGCTACAGCTGTATTGTTCAGTGTGTAACAGTAGTGCAGTTCGCCATTCTGATCCCGGTAACGCAGTCCGCTTCGGCGTGCTTGAAAATCAAGCAGGCTTGACGACGAATGCGTCTCGCCATAAGCATTACGGCTTGGCATCCATGTTTCGATATCGTACTGCTTATAGTTTTTGGCTCCCATATCACCCGCACACACGGCAACAATTCGATAGGGCAGCTCCAATAGATCCAGAATATCTTCCGCATTTCGCGTGATCTGCTCCAACATGAGATTCGCCGTCTCCGGATCATTTCGGCAAATAATGACCTGCTCAACCTTCGCAAATTGATGAACGCGATACAATCCACGCACATCCCTACCCGCCGAACCAGCCTCCTTACGAAAGCAATTCGATACGGCTGCCAGCTGAACAGCGCCTTCCGAGAGATCTACGATTTCATTCGCATAGTACGAAACAAGCGGGCCTTCCGAAGTACCTGCTAACCATTTGTTCTCATCCTGCAGCTCATAGGTCTGATCCTTGCCTGCCGGAAAGAACGCTGCGTTCACCAGTGTTTCTTCACGAACCATCAACGGTACATCCATGACCGTAAAACCACGATCCGTTAACAAATCAATGGCCAGCTGTTGAACCGCCCGGTGTAAATACAATCCCATACCTTTGAGGTAATAATTGCGGGTTCCCGCTACTTTTACACCTCTTGATATATCTAGAATGTCTAGATCTTCCCCGATTTGCAGATGATCGCGAGGCTCGAAAAAAAATGATGTTGGCTCTCTTACGATTTTCACGACGACATTGTCTTGATCCGTAGCGCCTTCAGGTGTGTCAGGCGAAGCAAGATTCGGCACTGCCAGCATGAGCACTTTGAACCTTTCCTCATAATGCGCAAGCTCCTCTTCGTCCGCTGCCAGGCTTACATTCCAGCTTCGAACCTGATCCTTCAGCTTATCGGCCTCCGCTCGGTTCTTCTCAGCCATTAATGTTGCAATTTGTGCAGTAGCTCGATTACGCTCTGCTCGAAGCAAATCAACACGATGCTGCATCTGCCTCTTTTTCTCTTCTACTTCGAGAAGCTCTTCCAAGGGACATGTCATTCCCTTTCGCTTGGCAGCTTCTTTCACCTGATCTTGATTGTTGCGAATCCATTTGATATCCAACATTTTCCGTCACCGCTTCCTTTTCGATTATGAGAAAAAGACAAAAACGCCCCTGTCCGAATTGGGACGAGGAGCGTTCTGCTCGCGGTGCCACCCAACTTGATGACGGCAATATCTTGCCATCATCCGCTTGGTTCCGCGATAACGGGCGGTGCCGGTTTACTTAGAGAGAGTCGATGCTTATTCAGTCATCAGCCGATCCGATCATAAACGTCTCCGAGTTGGATGCTCTTCATAGACATAATGTCGCTTTGTACGTTGTTCGCTATTATAGACGAAGTCAACCCTCAGGTCAATAGGCTCTCTGCTTACTGAGCTTATTGGGATAAACGACTTGCCAATTCATACAGCTCTGTGTTGAATTCACGCTTCGTATTAACAACCAAGTCGATATCCGTAGCAACTAATTCGCCTTTGATGACACCGCAAGCTTTGGAAGAATCGCCTTCCATCAGTCTGCGAACGGCAAAATCACCAAGACGGCTTGCCAAGATACGGTCGTTATGCGTTGGTGTTCCACCACGTTGGATGTGACCCAGAACGGTAACACGCGGCTCAATTCCGACTACCTCATTGATTTGCTTCGCAACTCCTTCGCCAGTACCTGCTCCTTCAGCGATCAGGATAATACTGTGACGTTTGCCATGAGAGAAGTTGTCTTTCATACGGTTAGCCACTTCGCAGATGTCAACTTCAACCTCTGGAACGATGATGGTTTCCGCACCGCTGGCTAATCCCGCATAAAGCGCAATTTCTCCGCAGTGGCGGCCCATAACTTCTACAACGGATGAACGCTCGTGGGAGGTCATGGTGTCGCGAAGCTTATTAATCGCATCCACGACGATACTTACCGCTGTATCGAAACCGATCGTGAAGTCTGTAAACGGAATGTCATTATCGATTGTCCCTGGCAGCCCCATCGTTTTGATACCCAGTTTACTTAGTTTGTTGGCTCCTTGGTAGGACCCGTCCCCACCGATAACAACCAAGCCGTCAATCCCGCGTTTACGCAGGTTATCCGCCCCGATTTGTTGGCCTTCCGGAGTCAAAAATTCTTTGCAACGTGCTGTCTGCAGGATCGTTCCGCCACGTTGAATGATATCTCCAACGCTTCTAAGATCCATTTTGCGAATATCATCGTTGATTAAGCCATGATAGCCACGTTGCACGGCATAAACTTCAAGTCCATGGAACAATGCGCTTCTGACAACCGCACGAACCGCTGCATTCATTCCCTGGGAGTCTCCACCGCTTGTTAAAACTGCAATTGATTTTACTGCTGACATTTCAATTTCCTCCTTCAAATTCTTGTGAATGACATTCATGATGTCGTACGGATATACATGCTATTTAGCCAGAAAAACAACCGGGTTAACGGACTATTTTTCATAAGACGCTTGGATATGTTTTTTACTTGCTGTTGTCCATTCACTTTAGGGTCTGACAAGTAGAGCGCGAGCAAACCTTCGATTATCATACGATGAAATCGCGGATGTTCCAAGAACAAAATTTTGCTGCGCGCTTCCTGCACGATAAATGCAATCCTCTCAACCGTGTCCTCCATAGAGCTATAATAGCTGCAGAAGTTCAGGTCTCCACCAAGAACATCTTCTTCCTGATCAATTAAATAATCAAGCAAGATATGCAGCCCGCAAACGTAAGGAAAATACGCCTCGCGAATCGCCTCCACCTGCTTGTCATTCAACTGCGTATCGCATGCCGCCAAGAACAGCATAAACATCCCTAAAGTCGACCCCGTAGCTGCCGCAAATTCATTCCAATCAATCTGGCGATAACGATGATGGTGAAGTTTCCACCACTGTTGAAGCTCGGGTTCTCGCATATCTTTGCGGATATGCTTGTACACTTGCAAATCGCAGTATAAACCAACGAAATCCCGTACCTGATCCGCGACTTGTCCATAAGACGGCAGCAAATCGATACAGGATTGGCACTTCACAACAAGATCCCTCAAATAGTTGCCGTCCTCTTTCTCCTGTCTGTACGCGTAATAATCATGCAGAGGTTTGGAAGGATCTACGGCATCAAGCATCGATTGATGCAATTGTCGGAAATCTTGAGGATCTAAGGAAGTGCTGCGATCGCATAAATTATCTAGATAATCACTGATCGTCTGAAAAGCAACGATAAGCGGTATTAGTACATGACGCATCGACAAATTGGCAGCCGCATAGACGGCGCCGCCCTGACAATGAAACTTCTTCGTTGCTATGCTGGCTAAAGCTTGCGTACGCAGTTCAGTATCTGGAATGTTCTCCGCTTTTGTTTTCCAAATGGAAAGCTGTTCGCCTACATCCGGTAAAATGTACCGATATACCCTGAGCATTAAGCGTAGTGGACCTTGCGGAACCTTCGTACTACTTCTGTCCAATTGCTTCAAGCAGACTTCCTCCACAACTTTGTTCATAGCAATATTGCAGCAGCAGCTGCATTTCATAACGTTGGATATGTCTCAGCCAGCTATCGACTGTTGAATTTTGAACCAGGGATACCTGAAGTTCCACCACGTCAATAAAAACACATGGGTTCCATACAGGAGAAGTAATCAGCACTTCCAGCTTCTGGCGCAACGCCTCGTTGTCTAGATCCGCCAAGTCTTTCACACTTAAATAATCTCTTACGCAGGCAATTAAATTCGAAAAAATAGGATGATGACCGACGTCATTAAACCAATATTTCGCATTGCTATAATCGCCTTCCATCCGGTGCATAAGAGCATGCCAATAGCTGCCTGTCGCATTTGTAATTTCCTGGGCAATATCGTGCGACTTGTCGAGACTTTCATTCAGTAAATAAAGACCCGCTTTGATAGCCAATCCATACATCTCTTGCTCTGGATTCCCTTGGCTCATAGTAACAGGTAACATCGCTTCAATGTTCGCATCCATGGCTAAATCCCATTCTTCAATTGGATATAAGGCAGGCAGATGCTCCAAGAGCGGCTTCGCTATAGCTTCCAGCCAGTCTGTACCATCTTTATTGCTATGCATGCCAGTCACTCTCCCTTTCATTAGACGAACTTAATGGTGGGTCTTCGCTTCCAAATCCTGATTAATCCGGAACCAAAGGTGAAGATCATTTATAATCGATGCCAAATCAGCAATTTCGGAATTCAAACGACAGGAAGTTATAAAATCATCTTCTTGATCCAACTGGTTTTGTTTACGAATAATGACGCTTTCCAGCTTCATGATCCGATCGGGGATAACTCCTCGAATTTGTTCCCACTGAAACAGGATTTCAACACGCACATCAGAGGGATAAGAATCCCAATCTTGTTCTAAAGCTGGCGTCTCGATACCAAGTCTGGCATCGTATTGAAAATAGCAGCTCATTCTTCTGAATTACCTCCTTGCAGTAAAAACATGCTGCGATAGTTCAAGAAACATTCTACCTTTAAATGTATCACTTCAAACCTTGGGTTTCCAGTTAAAATTGTATGTCAACAATATTTCATTTTCTGGTATACTTAAATAACGTTTTTAGAAGGGACATATTGGTTAGGAGAGATACAGAAATGACCGCTTCAGCTGTGAAAAGAACGATCTCATGGAATCAGCTTATCTCCTTTTTTCTCCCCCTCGGTCTTTCCGCAACGTTAGTTACCCTCTCGCACGTTATCATTAACAGCACACTTGCCCGGGCTGATAATCCCGAATTGGTCATTGCCAGCTATGCGCTGCCACTAAGTTTGTTAGGCATAACCGAGAGACCCGCTGTTCTGCTAAGACAAGCATGTTCTACCCTCGTCAGGGACCGCATCTCATTTCGAGCCATGGCAGCAGTCAGCTCTTATGTATTTGCTTGTATCATCCTTCTTGGTCTCATTATATGCTACACGCCGGTCGGAGAGTGGGTATTTCTTTACTTCTTTGGCGTCGAACCCGAGTTGTTGGACTCTACGATCAGTGTTTATCGTATTTTAATGTATGTTAGCATTTTTTCCGGACTGCGGTGTTTATTCCATGGCATTATTATTTTTAATATGCGGACCAAATGGTTAACCATCGGCATGGGTGTTCGAATTGTCGCTATGTATTTATTATCGTTATATTTTATCACAACCGATAATGTCTCTAGCGGGCGAGTTGGCGCTATTATTTTTCTAATGGGCATGGTCATTGAAGCTTTAGTAGCCATCTGGGAAGGCACCAGCTTGCTAAAAAAAGTTATTCCTGAGAAGGTGCCCGGCCATCCCGTTGAAACCAAGAAGCAAATTTTCAGCTTCTATAAGCCGCTTTTGTACTCATCTATCATCGCCGTCATCATTGGACCTTCTATTAATGCGATCTTAGGAAAAACAACGCACATCCACCTTGCCATATCTTCTTTTGCGATTGCCGGCTCTTTGACGCAGCTGGTTTTAAGTTTTTTCTCTTATATTCATCAAATCGTGTTGAACTTCTATCGCAAAGATGCACAATCCGTGCTGCGGTTTGTCTTTGTTCTTAGCTTTATTCCCGGAACTCTCATCGCTATTCTTGCTTATACACCTCTTGGGCCTTGGTTTATGTCCCATGTGATGGGTGTTAATGCTGAACTCATGCGAGCCAGCTTGCATGCTATGCGTATCTTTATGATTATGACATTAGTATTCCCTTGGCTGGATTATATGAACGGAATTATCATGCTCAGAGGACAAACGAAAATAATGGTTTTCTCGCAATCGGCAAATGCTACGATCACGGTCTTAACCCTTTTCATCTCTATTTGGGCAGTACCCGACTGGAATGGAATGATTGGCGCATTAGCACAATCCATTGGCACGTTGGCCGAATTGCTGGTCGTAGTTTACGTGCTCAAACGCACAGCCGAAGAAGCGCAGCCAACCCTATCTCCAAAAAATTTGTAGCGAAAACGAGTGATAACCATCTATGAGTACGTCTAATCTTATAAAGTCACAACATCGCCTGCTTCGATTGTTCACATTCTCCTTTTTTATGACAATGGGCATCGTCGTCACTTTTTTCCCCCTGTATTTTGATTACAAAGGATATTCCAAGCTTCAAATTGGCTTGCTTTATGCCATTGGGCCGCTGATTGGAATCGCAACAAATTTATTGTGGGGTTTCTTGAGCGACCGTTTTCAAACCGTCAAAAAAATCATGATCATTCTGATCATCGGCCAGCTCATCACGGCCATCTTAGTGTTTACTGCGGGATGGTTTTCCCTGCTGTACATTTGTTTAGCGATGTTTTTCTTCTTTCAACAGCCGGTTAATTCGCTCAATGACAGCCAACTCATGTTGAGCATTCGGGCAAGCGGCAAAAGCTACGCCTCTTTTCGTGTGTGGGGCTCCATCGGATTCGCTGTATCCGCCGGAGGCTTTGGTTTGCTGCTTAGACATTACGGGACAGGCCTCACGCCAATTCTGTGTCTGTTCACCATTACTTGCACGTTAATCCTTGTTTTCTTCTTAAAGGACGCGCGTCAAAGTGGCAAAAAAATGGCTTTAGGCGGCATGCTAAGCATTCTGCGTTCGAAGAAGTTTGTCTGGTTCTTAACCTTGATCATCATTCTGTCAGTCTCTCACCGTTTTAATGATGGCTTCCTTGCCCTCTATATGCGGCAGCTCGGCGCCCCTGACTCTGTGATTGGTTATGCTTGGATGGCTTCCGCACTAAGTGAAATCCCCATGTTCTTCTTTCTCAGCAAGCATGGGCATCGGTTCAAAGAATTGCCGCTTCTGGCCTTTGCGGGAATTATTTACGCTTTGCGCTTTTTCATTATGGGATCTATCCATAATCCCGTTTGGATCATCGGCGTTCAGCTGCTGCATAGCTTAACATTCGGCGTATTCCTCATAACGGCCAATCGTTATTTGAGCCAAATTATACCCGATGAATACCGCTCGTCCGGGCAAGCGATTTTTGCTGTGGCTTGGTCAAGCATTGCTGGATTAATCAGCGGCATGTTGGGCGGCTGGATTTATGACGCTCTGGGGGGAAGCACGGTTTACCTCATTGCCGGCTGTTTATCCATCGTGGCAGCAATCGGTTTCCTTGCTACGCATCTATTCCAAAACGATGAGCGTTTGCCGGGCAGCAGATAGTTTTTTATTGAAGGGATTGATTACGTGTTAGCCATTGAACGGTTATCTCACAGTTTCCGCACTGGGCAAGAGGATACCCCCGTTTTGCATGAACTAAGTTTCCGGGTAGAGCAAGGCGAAATGGTCGCTTTGCTCGGGAGCTCAGGCTCCGGGAAATCGACACTGCTAAATTTAATGGCGGGCTTAATGAAGCCCACTCGAGGTAGTATTAGCATCGCAGGACAGGCGATTGAGAAAATGAGCGAAAACCGCTTGGCGGAATTTCGAAGGACGCATATCGGCTTCATTTTCCAATCTTATGAATTAATAGCACATTTAACCGTACGCGAAAACGTTGAGCTGCCCCTCGTCTTTCAAAGTGTAGCCGCCTCAGAACGCAAACAACGAGCCATGGCGCTTCTGCAACAAGTGGGTATCGGTGATAAATCGGATTTATTTCCTTCACAGTTATCCGGCGGACAGCAGCAGCGTGTCAGTATCGCTCGTTCCCTCATTACGAAACCTGCCATCGTTTTTGCTGACGAACCTACTGGTAATTTAGATACGAAGACGGAAGGCGAAATCATTGATTTACTCATTGATTTAAATGAGAATTCGGGCATCACCTTCGTGATCGTTACTCACGAACACGAAGTAGCGCGCCGTACACGGCGGATTTTACAGCTTCGCGACGGATACTTGCTGGAAGGAAATGAGCAGGACGGTGAGACCGGATGAAGCTTAAAGATTACGTTCGACTTGGCTGGGACCAACTGCAGCGGCGTAAAGTCGTCACAGCCTTATGTACCGTAGGAATCGCCATCGGTTCAGCTTCCATTATGGTGGCGCTCGGCTTCGGAGAATCCATTCAGCATTACAGCCAGAAACAAATGAGCTTTTATCTCAAAACAGATGAAATTACAATTACAGAGCAGAACAATGACCCGAACAGCCAGCCTAAACTAACAACAAGCAAGCTCGAACTCATTCGTACTTTTCCACATGTGAAATCCGTTGCTAGTTTTCAAGACTTAGGACAATTCAGCTTCACGGTTGATGATGGCAAACAAAGTTACCTTCATCTTATTGCCACTGAACTAAGCGCGCTGGAAGATTTCGACTCCAAATTTGGGCAAGGCGGCGCTACGAATCAAGACAATCACATTGTGCTCAATTACGGGGCGACCCTCGGTGTTATGGATTCCAAGACGATAGAGACCAGAAATAAGCTGATGCAGCAAAATCCAACCAAGGAGCAGGCTGAAACTTACCGTCAAATGGGCGCAATTCCGTATCCACTTTATCAAAAGCAATTGTTGCTCAAAGCAAATAACTACCAAGACCAATCTGGAGGGAATTCGGGTACAAGCTTGGCTGAACCAAGAGAAGTGACACTGCGGGTTACTGGCATTCTGAAAAAACCGGATGGTTTGCCTGACTCCATGCTGCAAGGGAACAAAACGGCTTACGTATCCCCACAAACCGGCCAGAAAATGTTGGAGGCACTGAACAAGTCGGCCCAAAACGGTCGCGTTCAATATTCGGAAGTGAAAGTGAAAATTGACAATAGCGTCAACGTCAAGCAAGTAGATGAGTGGATAAAGAAACTTCAGCTCAACACGCAAACCAATTTATACCAAGAGGATCGGATGAAAGGCGAATTCGTTATCGTTCGGTTGCTGCTCACGGGTGTCGGTCTTTTCGTGCTATTCGTAGCCTCGATTTCCATTGTAGTTGCTATGACGATGTCCACGCATCAACGCCGAAGACAGATTGGCATCATGAAGGTGCTGGGTGCGAATTTAAAACAAATCCGCAACATGTTTATCGTGGAATCATCGCTATTAGGCATGTTAGGCGGCCTTGTAGGTATACTGCTTTCCTATTGGGTTATATGGGGAATTAATCTGATCATCATCCGATTCGGATCTAATTCCGGAGAGCCCGCTGAAATTTTATTCATTTCCTTTTGGATTCTTCCAGTTGGCATGTTTTTCGCTGTGATGACCGGCGTTCTATCAGGACTATATCCCGCTATTAAAGCATCGCGCACGGACGCGTTGACAGCTATTAAACGAGAATAGGAGTTTGCCTAGAATGAGGAAAAAGAAAACATGGATGCTGCTAATCACAGCGCTCTTAATCTGCGGGATTAGCGGCTTTTTATACATATCCAGCCATCCCCAAGCCATGAAGAGAGCAAATACGGACAACACCGCCTCTCCAAGCGCACTGCTATTTAAAGTAACCAAAGAGGACCTGGTCAACAGTGTTGAAGTAAAAGGAAAGTCGTCCTATGAGAAGGAAACACGAGTCTATGCACCGTTTGGCGGTGAAATTAAAGCATGGCAGATCGCTGACGGGGCTCAAGTTAAAAAGGGACAGCTGCTGTTCGAACTAGACGCCACACCGTTGAAAAGTGAAATTGCAGCTCTGCAATCCAATTTGAAAAAGCAGAAGCTCGAGGCTGATCTTGCGAACTTCAAAGCAGCTGGACCGGAAGGGGAAACATCCAGCACTCCGGTTGGCGCTGTTAGTGAGGATGATTCCCGGTCACGATTTGCCGCTTCCGAAGGACGCAGAATCCAGGAGCAGTTGAATCAGGTCAACGATGAGTCCATTCAACTGCAGCTGGCAAAAAAGCAAGAGAAAGTGGAGCAAGCCGCTTTTGTTTCACCTGAGGACGGCATCTTCTTGTTCGAGGATTCCGCCAAAATCCCCAAGTCTGTCGAGGAAAGCGTACGAATCGGTAAAATCGTGGATTTGACGAAGCTGCAGCTCGTTTGTACCGTAGGCGAGTTTGACGTTTTCCGGATTAAGCCGGGGATGCCCGTCCAAGTCAAAGTTGAAGCCCTGAAACAGAAAAAGCTGCAAGGCAAGGTTGAGAAGGTTTCCAAATTTGCCAAAACCGGCACGGATCAAGGTTCGGCTTCCGCGCAATTCGAGGTAACGATTTCCCTGGAACCGGATGAGCAGCTTATCGCAGGACTCAGTCTTTCCGGCACAATTGAGACTGAGAAAAAAAGCGGAGCAACGGTCGTTCCCACGCTTGCTGTGAATCATGAGAAAGATATTTATTACGTCATGTTGCAGACCCCGCAAGGCATAGAACGCCGTGAAATTGAGATCGGCTTGGAAACACCTGAGAAAACGGAGGTCCTCAAGGGGCTCCAAGAGGGAGATACGGTTGTGCTGCAGTGACAACTGTTTTATACTATACTCTTAGGACCAAGTAATAATGATGACGAAAATGATGCAGCAAAGGCAGGTAATTGTTTTATATGAATTATGAGGATTTTAAATCTATTGTGTTAGAGCGCCGCAGCGTTCGGAATTTTACAGAGCAGGAAGTCGCGACCGAAGATATTCGTGAAATTATCGACTGTGCCCGCTATGCGCCAAGCGATACGAACTCCCAAACGTGGAAGTTTATTGCGATACGAAATACGGAAAAGATTAAACATATCGAACAACTAACCTGGGATCAGCTTCACCTCAGGGCGTCTGAAGCCGAGCAGAAAGGCCTTTCCCGAGAAGCACGCCTTCTTGTGAAATCATTCGGACCCTATGCTACTGCGTTTTCCAACGCTCCCGTGCTGATCATTTGCTTAGCAACACCGTACGAGTCGAAGTTCCGTGAGCGGATTTTTGATCCGATTGAGCTTGTTGAGGATGCGGTGTGGGCGGAGGAAGGCATCAAGAGCTCCTGCTTAGCCTCGCAGAATCTGATGCTTGCCGCGCATGCCAGAGGTCTCGCGACATGTCCGATGACGGGCCCTGTTTTGCTGGCCCAAGATCAAATTCGCGAATATCTGAACATTCCGGAAGAATGTCAGATCAATATGGTTATTTCCCTTGGTCATCCGAAGGAACGCCCGGGCAAATTGGCCCGCAAAGAAATTGATGATATTCTCCAAATCATCGACTAAGATGAAGGAGCTGCCGCTATTCGCGGACAGCTTCTTTTTCTTATATGCGAGCACATCAACATGCCAAAATTACCACCACAAACATTATAACGTTATATTTACTTAAATAAATCAATATGCTATTCTAACATTATAACGTTATATTCAATTATACAATTTACAACCTTCTCCTACATATTAGGAGACCTTAGAAGGAAGACTTAGTGAAAGCGTTCATAATTCGAGTTATGGAAAAAGGTGACAGGCATGCAGGAGCGGTTCGTCCTACACAATGTTAAGCAAGTAAACGGAGAATTTCTGGATATTGTCATTGAAGGCGGAAAAATTGCGGAGTTGACGAGTCCCGGACAAGGACAAGGCAAACAGATCGTTGACTATTCAGGTGCCTATGTTTCAAGCGGCTGGATCGATATGCACGTTCATGCCTTCCCTGCCTTTGATCCCTATGGCGATGAAATCGATGAAATCGGCGTCAAGCAAGGTGTTACAACAATTGTTGATGCCGGAAGCTGTGGAGCTGACCGTATCGCCGAACTAGCAGCAAGCAGACAAAATGCGCTAACAAACTTGTTTGCTTTTTTGAACATTTCGCATATCGGTTTACAAAGGATCGACGAATTATCCGATATGTCATGGATTAACCAAGAGAAGGTTGTTGATGCAGTCAAGAACTATGAAGACTTCATCGTCGGTTTGAAGGCAAGAATCAGCAAAAGTGTTGTTCGCGATTCCCGCATTGAGCCTTTGCGTGCAGCACGTGCGCTTTCAGCAGCGACCGGTCTTTCTTTAATGGTTCATATCGGTTCTGGACCGCCGAGCATTGAAGAAGTTGTTTCGCTTTTGGAAAAGAAAGATATCATTACCCATTATTTGAATGGGAAGGCTAATAATCTTTTTGATGACAGCGGCAAACCTCTGCAAGTCCTTACGAAAGCAATTGAAAGAGGCGTTCATCTGGACGTCGGACACGGTACAGCCAGCTTTTCATTCAAAGTTGCCGAAGCCGCGAAAAAGCATCACATCGGTTTGGACACGATCTCAACGGATATTTATCGTGGGAATCGTTTGAAAGGGCCTGTTTTTAGTATGTCCAATGTGCTGACGAAATTTCTGTATTTGGGCTATACGCTTGAGGAAGTCATTGCTGCGGTGACTACGCATGCTGCAAATTGGCTGAACAAACCGGAGCTTGGCCGCATTCAAGTTGGAGATACAGCAAATCTCACTCTGTTTACCGTGCAGAATGAAAAGATTCAACTCACGGACTCTGAAGGAGACACACGTACGGCGGAACAAAGAATTCAATCTAAAGGAGTAGTTGTAAATGGCGCTCTCATTAAATGCTAAATACGGTCTTAAACGTGTCATCAATGCCAGTGGACGTATGAGTATTCTCGGGGTATCCGCTCCGACCGACACCGTTATGGAAGCCATGAAACATGGCGGACAAAATTACGTTGAAATTGCAGATCTGGTTGATAAAGCCGGTGACTACATCGCCAAAATCCTTGGCTCCGAAGCTGCCGTTGTCGTCAACTCGGCATCCAGCGGCATCGCGCTTTCCGTAGCAGCCGTAGTAACCCAAGGGAATCGTCGAGCAAGCGAGCGGCTGCATCAGGACCCTATTGCCAAACGTGATATCATCATTCTCAAAGGTCACAACGTACAATACGGCGCCCCTGTTGAAACCATGGTTTACCTTGGTGGCGGCAGACTCGTCGAAGTTGGCTACGCCAATGAAGGGAAAGCCGAACATATTGAAGACGCGATTAACGAAAATACGGCCGCCATTCTTTATGTGAAATCTCATCATGCTGTCCAAAAAAACATGATTTCCGTTGAAGAAGCCTGGGATATTGCGCAGCGAAATAACGTACCGCTCATCGTAGATGCGGCTGCGGAAGAAGATATTCAAAAGTATGTAAAATACTCCGATTTGGCCATTTACAGCGGTTCCAAAGCCATTGAAGGCCCTACTTCAGGTATTGTCGGCGGCAAACGCACCTATATTGAGTGGCTTAAAGTTCAGCTGCACGGCATTGGCCGGAGCATGAAAGTCGGCAAGGAAACTTCCTTCGGCTTGCTTCAAGCACTTGATGAGTATGGCGTTAAAGCAGACAAAAGCGAGCAAGAAAAAGCAGCTTTGCAAGTGCTAATGCCGCTTGGCGAATTAAAAGGCATTAAAGTGACGATTGTTCAAGATGAAGCAGGCCGCGCTATTTTCCGCGGACGCATTCAAATTGATCCGGAGCAAGCTGGAACGACAGCGAAAGAAGTCGTAAATGGGCTTCGCGAAGGTGAAATCGCCATCTATACCCGTGATTATGGGGTAAGACAAGGCTATTTTGATATCGATCCACGTCCGCTTCAAGGCGATGACATTGAGGTTATCGCTGCTCAAATACGCAAATTAGCAGGAGGTCAATAATATGTCCAACATGGCAAAAAGATTGTATAAAGGCCGCGCAGCGCTAAACGTGCTCGCTAACTCCGTTGAAAATGCAAAAGAAGTTTTCGAAGCAGCTGAAGGTTACGTGCTTGTCGGCGTTCTTTCGAAAGACTACCCAACCGTTGAGACAGCCGTTGCCGCAATGAAAGAATACGGCAAAGCGATTGACGAAGCCGTATCCATCGGTCTGGGCGCAGGCGACAATCGCCAAGCTACTGTTGTTGCAGCGATTGCCAAGCATTACCCGGGGACTCACATCAACCAGGTGTTCCCTGCCGTTGGGGCAACACGCGCTAATCTTGGCGAGCAAGACAGCTGGATCAACAGCTTGGTCTCTCCTACCGGCCGCGTCGGCTATGTGAACATCTCAACAGGTCCTGTAAGCGCGGCTCAACCTGAGCACGCTATCGTACCTGTTAAAACCGCTATCGCACTTGTTCGCGACATGGGCGGGAATGCCCTCAAGTATTTCCCGATGAACGGCTTGAGCCGTGAAGACGAGCTTCGTGCCGTTGCACAAGCTTGCGGCGAAGAAGGTTTTGCTCTTGAGCCAACCGGCGGCATCGACATGGAAAACTTTGAAACGATCCTGCGCATCGCGTTGGAAGCGAAAGTTCCACAAGTGATCCCTCATGTGTATTCATCAATTATTGATAAAGCTACAGGAAAAACAAATACATCCGATGTACGCGAACTGCTCAGCATCATGAAGAAGCTGGTTGATCAACATGGCTAAGCGAATTGCTGCTTTTGGAGAGGTTATGATGCGCCTGCAGGTGCCAGGTTATGAACTCTTGTCTCAAGCCAGCTCGCTTAACTACACGTTCTCTGGCACAGGGGTGAATATCAGCTCCGCGCTTGCTCGCTTCGGGCATGCCGGGTTCCTGATCTCCAGATTGCCGTCCAACCCAGTAGGAGATGCTGCAGAAGCTTACTTACGTAAACTAGGCATCAACTCGTCGATGATTACTCGAGGCGGCAACTATGTCGGCATGTACTTTTTAGAAAATGGTTTCGGTGCGCGGCCCAGCCGCGTCACGTATTCCAACCGGCAGGAAAGCAGTTTCAATACCGCCCCGGAAAACACTTATAATTTTGCTGAAATTGCTAAAAATATCGATATGATCCATTTCTGCGGGATTACTCTCGCCATGAATGATAATGTACGCCAGCATATGAAGGCCTTGGCCAAACAAGTTAAAGCTAACGGCGGCACGGTTGTTTTCGATTGCAATTATCGTCCGGCCCATTGGGGTGAAGGCGGTTACGCGAAAGCAAAACCTCATTACGAGGACATGCTGCAGCTTGCTGACATTGTCATGATGAATGAGAAAGATGCCATATATATCCTGGGCATGCATACCGATCAAACCGAACGTCAAGATCAGCTGATGGAACTGATTCCAGCCGTTGCAGACAAATATCAGATCGCTGTCATTGCAGGAACGCATCGTCATATCAACAGTGACAACACCCATTCACTGCGTGGATTTATTTATAAAAATCAGTCGTTCACCTTTTCTAATCTCCTCACATTTTCTATCTATGATAGAATTGGTGCTGGAGATGCCTACACAAGCGGTATCGTACATGGGGAAATCCAAGGATTTTCACCTGATAAGACAGTCGGGTTTGCAGCTGCCGCCAGCATGCTCGCACATACCATTGTTGGCGATACGCCTATGTCATCGGAAAGCGATATCCTGCGTGCGATGACGGAAGTTGTGGGCGATGTAGAAAGGTAGTGAACGTTTAGGTGAACTTATCCCGTAATAAACGCCCTTTATATTTACAAATCATGAATATCCTAAAGGATCGCATCTTGCATGGTGTGTATCCTTTGGGTACCAATATTCCATCTGAACCCCAGTTGGAGCAGGAATTCAACGTCAGCAAGATCACCGTTCGAAATGCCATCAAAGAGCTGGCACAAGAGGGATATTTGGAAAAAGGCAGCGGCAAAGGAACCAAAGTCATTCGCAATGCTTCCCTGTCCAAGTTATCCAAATGGAAACGGTTCACAGAAGTGCTGGTTGAAGAAGGCCACCAAATTCACAAGCAATTGCTGCGCGCTGAAATTGTTTCGAATACACCTGGAACATTGCCTTATCAGCTGTTTGGAGAGCGGTGTTTCTATATCGAACGCCTATATCACTTAGATGACAGGCCCTATATTCACTATTCCCACTATCTCTCCCTGCAAATGTCCACGATCGAACTCACGGACTTGAACGAGCAATCCTTGTACGAGCTCCTTGAAGATCACGGCATTGCCTTAGAGAAATATCGGGATGAATTTGCTGCTGTCACCGCTTCTTCCCATGTAGAGGACATGCTGCAGGTGAAACCAGGCACGCCCTTACTGAACAGATTGCGATATTCCTATGATGAACAAGGCACTCTGATCGAATTCAGCGCAGGGCATTACAGCACCGAAATGCACAATTATGTAGTTAATTACGATATTTAGGATACTGGCCTCAGCCTTGTTTCCTTTTCTCGTCGACACCTTGATAACGCTTACTAACTTCTTGAGAAGAGGGATTCCACATGAATATGTATCTACTGATCGTTACCCTGCTTGCTATTGTTATTGTTATTCTCGGCGTAGCCTGGTGGAAATGGCATGCCTTTATTTCTTTAACCGTTGCGAGCTTGTTCCTGGCGCTTATGGCGGGTCTCTCTATGGATAAAATCGTTGGCGCATACGAAACCGGCGTCGGCGCTGTGCTAGGGCATCTAGTCGGCATTTTGGCATTAGGGACAATTTTGGGTAAAATGATGTCCGATTCCGGGGCAGGCACCCAAGTCGCCAATTTCTTTATCCGCGTGTTTGGTGAAAAACGTTTGCCATGGGCCATGCTGCTATCCGGTTTTATTATCGGGATCCCTGTATTTTTTGACGTCGGGATCGTTATGCTCCTACCGCTTGTGATCTCCATCCACAAATCGACGAAACAAAATATTTTACTCATCGGATTACCGGTCATCGCTGGTTTGTCTATTGTACATGGTCTAGTTCCGCCTCACCCTGGTGCTATGACAGCGATTGGCATTTACAAAGCGGATATCGGCAAAGTGCTGATCTACTCCCTGATCATTGCGATTCCGGCTGCGATCATTGCAGGCCCTCTGTTTGCCAAATGGGTAAACAAACGTGTTGTTCCTCAGAATGAACCTGAGCTTCTGGATGCAAGCACTGAGCCTGAAAAACTGCCAGGCGCCGGCATTTCCTTTTTCATTATTTTGCTGCCTGTTTTGTTGATGGTTTTGTCTGTCATTGCACCTTACCTGCCTGTCCCAAGCGGATTCATGAAATTCCTTGCTTTTATCGGAAACTCCGTGATCGCGCTGCTCATTTCTTGTTTCGCTGCCTTCTACTTCCTGGGCATTCGCCAAGGGATGAGTAAAAATTATATCAGCAAGCTGTCGCACGATTGCCTGCTCCCTGTTGCTTCGATTATTTTGATTATCGGTGCAGGCGGCGGATTCAAACAAATCCTTATCGCCAGCGGCGTAGGTACCTCGATTGCGCAAATGGCCGAAAATATTTCTCTGTCTCCTATCGTACTAGCTTTCATGGTTGCCGGATTAATTCGTGTCGCAACCGGTTCAGCGACGGTCGCTTTAACAACAGCCGCGGGTATCGTTTCTCCCATTGTTGTGCATATGTCCGGCGTTAATTTGGAACTGCTCGTTATTGCTACTGGCGCAGGCTCGCTGATGCTTTCCCATGTCAATGACGCAGGCTTCTGGATGGTCAAGGAATACCTCGGATTAACCGTCAAAGAAACGTTCAAAACGTGGACTGTCCTGGAAACACTCCTTTCCTTCATTGCATTCGGAACCGTGCTGATTATCGATATCTTTGTTTAAATATAAAAGCCTGTGCACCTCCCTCGCAGGATGTGCACAGGCCTTACTAATAGCAAAAAAGACAGCCCCACAGGGGACTGTCTCTGTTGTTTGTGCTATGACACTCTATTTATAAGTGGGGACTCCCAATTTCTTATAATTTTGTGACGTTAGCTGCTTGAGGACCACGGTTGCCTTGAGTAATGTCGAACTCAACGGATTGGCCTTCTTCTAATGTTTTGAATCCTTCGCCCTGAATTGCGGAGAAGTGAACGAATACATCGTCGCCTCCATCAACAGAAATGAAACCGTAGCCTTTTTCTGCGTTGAACCATTTAACTGTACCTTTCAAGTGAACAACCTCCTAAAAATATCGCCATCTATGACGAATAAGGAAATTATACCATCACATCTGGGATAAATCAACGCATAAAAAGCTCTGGACATGCTAAAATTTGTTGATATACCAACGTTTTCCTCTATGCGAAGCCCCTCTTGATTATGCTTAAATATTGATGAGAATTTGGTAAAAATGGTAGGCTTGCCTCTCTTTTTTCAACCAAATGCCCCTCGTTTGTACATTCATTTAGTAAATCAGGCAATCTGCCATACTCCTCTGTTCGAAAACTGAGCAATGGATAGATTCTCACTTCACCGCCAGGCTTCGCGACGCGAAGCAGTTCCCGCACCGCTTTCAGATGAAAGGCATAGTCGAACTGCTCCTCATACAGAAACAGAAAGTGGCTGCACAGCACAAGATCAAAGGAATCTTGTTCAAAAGGCAGCACCGGAAGACAAGCCACATGATACCTTGCCATGCCATTACGACTTGAGAAGTCCTCTACGAACCTTTCTAGGCCCTTTATACGTCCTGCCGTATGATTTTGAAGCGAACCATAAAACGACCAATCATAGACATCCTGGAGCTTCTCCATCTTGGCCGCAACAAGCCCGATTTCTTGCCTGCCGTGTTGATCTATCTCCTCCGATGATTTCTCATACAGAGGGTCAACCGCCTCTGCGAGAATACCAAGCTTCCTTGCTTCTACCGTGAAGGAAGATGCACCGCCGGCCACATCCAGAACCCTTTTGCCTTGCAATTGTTCCGCCTGCAGCATAAACATTTTCTCATACTCTGCGTACGACCTCGAGGTCATTGCGACCCCAACTTGCTCATAAATACGCTTTTGTCCCATGCTCATCTCTCCTCAGCTCATCTTCTCCGGGCAATAACCCGTCTCATAACCATTTCCCTCTGGAAAGGATTAGGAGAATATTACCACGGGCAACGGTCTATGGCAATAGGGATTTCTTTGATGCTTTGTTTGGAAAAAACGCCTATTTATGATACGATTGCATATATCTTTAAGCTTACTACAGAAACGAGGAACAACCGTGTCAAAACAACCTTTTAAGAAACATACCATCTACAAAAAAGATAAATGGAACATGCTGAATGTGGAGGTCCAAGGAACCAAAATTGTACTGACGGAGATCTCCGACCAGTGGGGTGAAGAGTGTCACACGTTCATCGGACGGCCAGCGATGCTTCACTGGGCTAATGAGCGATTTGCTAAGGATAAGTTCGATGGTACCGAAGAAGAATGGCAAGCAATTATGGACGCATTCAAAGAAGTATAAACGGATTAGACCAAATGCCTTGACTTTCATTCTCTATCTTTTTATAATTAAGTTACAAGTTCATACGTAATACTCCAAAGGGGAGTAGCTGATACAGTAAAGTCGTCAATTCGGATCCTCATCAGATCCCGGCTTTATTGGCAACGACTATCGTTGTTAGCAAGACCTTTGCCAATTTTTTGGTGAAGGTCTTTTTTGATGAATTAGAGCCTTCACCGTCGTCGGTGCTGGGCTCTATTTTTTTCAAAAAAATTGCTAAAGGAGTGGTCGTTGTGGAATGGTTATCAGCAGGGTTTTTCGTTTCATTACTCAGCATTATCCTCATTGATTTGGTACTTGCAGGAGATAACGCGATCGTTATCGGTATGGCGGCACGTAATTTGAAAAAGGAAACACAAAAGAAAGTCATCCTTTGGGGAACCGTAGGCGCCATCGTTATTCGCGCTCTTGCGACCCTGGTCGTGGTCACGCTTCTGAAAATTCCCGGACTTCTCTTGGCGGGTGGCATACTGCTCCTCTGGATCTCGTATAAGCTGCTCAGCGAGAAGAAAAATCACGAACAAGTTGAAGCGAAAAGCAGCATGTGGGCTGCCATTCGCACGATTATTATTGCCGACGCCGTCATGGGTCTGGATAACGTCATTGCAGTCGCTGGCGCCGCTCATGGAAATTTCCTGCTCGTCATCATCGGTTTGCTCGTCAGCGTCCCTATCGTAGTTTGGGGCAGCACCTTGTTCATCAAATGGATTGAAACTTATCCATGGATCATGTATATCGGCGCAGGCGTGCTCGCATTAACGGCAGGTAAAATGATTACCGGCGAGAAGTTCCTCTCCCCTTATTTCGCTTCAAATCCGCTTGGCAAATGGCTGCTTATCGGACTGCTCGTCATCATCGTGCTTGCCGCAGGCAAATGGTCCAAAATGGTCGGCTACCTCGTGGAAGTCGGAGACCGCGGACAATTAAAACTGCCTAAAGAATTAAGCGATGAAGCTCAAATTGCTCCGGAAGATCGTTTTACAGTGAAGATGGATTCCCGGGGCAAGTTAATTCTGGTGAAGACAGAAGAGGATGAAAATCCCGATGAAACGATGCAGCATGCCGGCTGAAAAAGGAGTTTGCCAACAGGCAGCGAAAGTTACTATCATGCAGTAATTAGCAAATGTCATATTCTATAGGGATAAGGATGATTCACCAATGACCGAATCCGGTTCTATACTCACATTTATTCTCGTATCCTTCTGCCTAGCCATCATTTTGATTATGAAAAAAGACAGCCTTCCCGCCCAAATGAAACGATATCTCGCTTTATTGGCAATCGTCATGGTCTCGTTTTCGTTTGTACTCATCTTGATCAGCTTCTTTGGCGCCGGAAAGTAAATTTACTTCCTTCCAGCTTTTTCTTATAATCATAATTGAGTGGGTTAACGGTCATACTAGGTGAAAACCATGAAGTGGGTTTAAATCAAGAATCCCCCACTTGGGTATATGCCGGGAGCGTGACCGTAATGCGCTGGATCTATGTAACTGCAGCAATGGGACTTCTCCTCAGCTCTGTCCCAGCAGCTGATTTGCATGCGAAGGAAAACCGTTTACCCCAAATTCAAAACAAGGACAGGAGGGCTCCCATGGCTCAACTATTGGAACGCAAACAAGTACCTGCCGAGCACCGTTGGAATCTGGAAGATTTATTTGCCGATGCGAAGGCTTGGGAAAAAGAATTTCAGGATGTTAAAGGCTCGATCAGCAAAATCAGCGCCTTCCAAGGAAAACTTAACGACGCCGCTGCCGTCAAGCAATGTTTCCAGTTGGAAGATGAGGTCTCTCTGAAGACAGAAAGACTTTATGTGTATGCCAACATGAAACATCATGAAGATACAGCAGAGCCTACTTTCCAGGCCTTATCCGATAAATCGAAAAAAATCAGTGTCGAAGTGGGCGAAGCTCTTTCCTTCATTTCGCCGGAAATTTTAAGTTTATCCGATGAAAAACTGCAGCAATTGGTCAATGATCCTTCTTTATCTTTTTATAAAGACACGCTCGAAGAAATGATTCGCCAGAAGCCGCACACGCTTTCCAAAGAGCAAGAAGCACTTCTGGCTCAAGCAGGCAATATGGCGGGAGCGCCGAGCACGATCTTCGGCATGCTGAACAACGCCGATTTGAAGTTCCCTAAAGTAAAGAACGAAAAAGGCGAGGAAGTTGAGCTCACCCATGGAAGCTACATTCAATTCCTGGAGAGCCGTGATCCGGAAGTTCGAAAAAATGCCTTCCATGCCGTTTACGAAACTTACCGCAACAACAAGAACACGATTGGCGCAACGCTCAGCGCGAATATTAATAAAAATATTTTTTATGCCAAAGCGCGTCACTATCCTTCCGTTCTGGAATCGACCCTTTTCGGCGATAACATCAAGAAGGAAGTCTACACGAACTTAATTTCCACCATTCACGACTCTCTGCCTGAGCTGCAGCGTTATTTGAAGCTCCGCAAAAAGCTGCTGAAAGTCGATGAATTACATATGTATGACCTCTTTGCTCCGCTGGTTGAAGAGTTCAAAATGGATATCACCTACCAGCAAGCCAAAGAAGAAATCAAGAAAAGCCTGGCTCCGCTTGGCGAAAATTACTTGAAAATTCTTCAAGACGGCTTCGACAACCACTGGATCGACGTTTATGAGAACAAGAATAAGCGTAACGGTGCGTACAGCTGGGGTGCCTACGGTACACATCCTTATGTGCTGCTCAACCATAAAGACAATTTAAACAGCATGTTCACGCTGACGCACGAAATGGGTCATGCCATCCACTCCTATTTGTCCGACGAAAATCAAGAATACCGCTATGCGCAGTATACGATTTTCCTTGCAGAGGTCGCTTCTACCCTGAACGAGGCGCTCCTCATGGACTATTTATTGAAACGTGTGACGGATCCAAAAGAGAAGCTCTATCTGCTGACTTATTATGCGGATCAATTCCGTACTACGGTATTCCGTCAAACGATGTTTGCCGAGTTCGAAATGATTACCCATGAGAAATCGGAGCAAGGCGAGTCGCTTACGCCTCAAGAGTTCAGTGAAATCTATTACGGCTTGAATAAGCTGTACCATGGCAATGACATGGTTGTGGATCAGGATATTGAGATGGAATGGGCGCGTATTCCTCATTTCTATAACAGCTTTTATGTCTACAAATACGCAACTGGCTTCTCGGCAGCAACCAGCTTTGCGAAGCAAATCTTGGATGAAGGCCAGCCAGCCGTTGACCGTTACTTGGGCTTCCTGAAAAGCGGCGGCAGCGACTACTCGCTGAACATCCTGAAAAAAGCCGGCGTTGACATGTCGACACCGGAGCCGATCAAGCAAGCCATGAGCGTCTTCAGCTCTTTGCTCGATCAGATGGAAGAGCTTACGAAGTAAGTGAACGAGTGAGGTTGGAGGCCCGAGCCTTCAACCTTTTCTCCTTGGAAAGGATGAATGTTGGATGAAGATGCAATGGATTCTGATCTGCGCATTAATATTCGCCCTCCTCACAGCCGTTTTTGCGGTTGTGAATGTCGAACCGGTGCAAGTAAATTTCATATTTGCCCAAACATCCACGCCACTCATTCTCGTTATTTTAACCTCCACCTTATTAGGCGGTCTGATTGTCGGCCTCTTCGGAATGGTTCGTCAGTACAAGCTGAATCGTAAAGTCAAGCACTTGGAAAAACAGCTGCAAGACGCCGTCTCGCCTCCAGCCGAGCAGCCGGTGAGAGAAACAGCCGGCGAGGCTTCGCCTACCGTGCATTAATGCTAAAAAAGTGCAGCAAATCTATTGAATTCGAAAATTCATAAATTTGCTGCACTTTTTTTATAGCTGCGTCGATATAAGTAATAATACGTAGCACACTACGCCTCCAATCAGCGAGGAGAGTGCATTTACCCGGTCATTGGTCATGAAGTGGAAGCCGCGTATTTGCTTCGCATTTTGACCACAGTGAACTTCTTTCTCAATTGTTTTCCCGCATACCGTACAATGGTACATGACCTGCCAAGTTGCCCCTAACCATGAATCAGCTAAGGAACCGAGCAAACCTGAGAGGGCACCGAATAGAATTAAAACAGGAGTTGCGACTGTTTCGTAGTCCATATCGCCGATGGTGCTGAACCAACCGCTGAGCCATCCAATGAAAGCTCCTCCCACCACAGAAGCCAGCACGCCAATGGTGCTGATGCCACCTGATGTTCCAGCAGGAACACGCTTGCCATTAAGAATCGACCTCGGCTCAGATGAGCTCATTCCGCCAATTTCCGTGGCCCACGTGTCCGCTGTGACGGTTGCCATCACGCCAACGAACAACACCCACCAAACAGGATCAGGCCAAATCGCATTGCCTATACACAGTAATAAGCCCAAACCGCCGTTAGCCGCAACCTGCCCGGCATCTCGCCTTCCGCCTTTGGCATAACCGCTTTCCGCAGCGGCCTTGCGCTGATGCTTAAGCTTCGACAACACGCTAGACGAAATAAAAAAGGCGATCAGCGTCCCAAACCAAGCTAAGCTGCCAAATACAAACATCAAGGTCCCAAGAATAACCGCAGAAATCAAACCTGATACAGAGAGGGATCCTCTCCAGTAGGCAGCGCCTGCAATAAGCAAACTGCCGGCTAAACCCCAAATCCATTCCATTTGAACACCTCAATTTCCAACTATTATTTTAGCATAGCACAGTCTTGGGAATCATCCCGAGCGAACTCTACTATTTTTCGACAAAATCAATCATTTTTCGTAAGATTCTAGCAGGAAGTTAACCTTTTTACGAGAATAATATGGTAAGATAATTTCCGAAAGCTAGGAGGCTGCCATGGATAACGACCAGATTACAACTAGATCCCAGATAAAAAATGACTTGGATCCGCAAGAAATGCTGCGCGTTATTTTTGATTATGCAGCCAAAATTGCCAATGAACGAGTACTCGAGAATGTCCTTATGTTGATGGCGGATATGGGCCGGGAAATGATTGTCTCTGATCGCTGTACGGTTTGGCTGCTGGATAAGAGTAAGAATGAGCTCTGGTCCAAAGTGGCTCATGGACTCGATGAGATTCGTATCCCCAGCACGGCAGGACTTGTCGGTTATGCGGTCACGCATGATAAAGCTGTATTTATTGATGACGCCTACACGAATGAACAATATAAAACCTACTTGCTTAATGGCGCACTGCGAACGGATCAGCAAACAGGCTACCGCACGAAAGCCTTGATGGTTATTCCGTTCCGCGACAGTCAGGGCGAAATCATGGGCGCTTACCAGGCCATTAATAAACTAACGGAATGCCAGCAATTTTCGGATAAAGATATGGAATATTTAACACTGGCCTCCTCTTATGCGGGCAAATCTTTAGAATCTGCGCTGCTCACCAATGAGATTGAAGCGACCCAGAAAGAAATTATTTTCCGTATGGGCGAAATTGGCGAGAGCCGGTCCAAAGAAACGGGGAACCACGTTAAGCGTGTAGCCGAGTATTCCTATATCCTTGCACGTGGATTAGGCATGAGTATGGAAGAGTCGGAACTTCTCAAAATTGCTTCACCCATGCATGATATCGGCAAGGTAGCGATTCCCGACAGTGTGCTCAACAAACCGGGCAAATTAACCGATGAAGAGTTCAAATTAATGCAAAATCACACCGTGATCGGCTATAATCTGCTCAAAAACTCCAACCGTCACATTCTCAAAACGGCGGCGGTGGTCGCCTATGAGCATCACGAGAAATGGAATGGTCGCGGATATCCCCGAGGAATCAAAGGTGAAGACATTCACATCTACGGGCGTATTACCGCGATTGCTGACGTTTTCGATGCGCTTGGCAGCGAGCGTGTCTACAAAAAAGCGTGGGACTTAGATCGCATCCTACAGCTTTTCACCGAAGAGCGGGGCGAACATTTTGACCCTCAAGTTGTTGATGTCTTTTTTGAACAATTACCGGCGATCCTTCACGCGCGGGAACAATATGCCGATAGTGCGCTGGAGGACTCGGCAGATGTACAATAAAAAGGGCAAATCTCTCGGTCAACGATGACCGCAAGAGACTGCCCTTTTTGTTTTATACGCGAATGGTTACTGCCCCGAATACCTCTTCGCCCCACGTTAATTCCAAGATATCACCATTATTTACAGGTCCAACGCCTTCAGGAGTTCCCGTGTAAATGATATCGCCTACGCCCAGCCCGTAATGCTTAGCGATGAAATCGATGATCGTTTGCAAATCGAAAATCATATTGCTGATGTTGCCGTTCTGAACGACTTGGCCATTCTGGCGAAGCTGGAAGTTCTCTTCCGTCAGTTTGGAAGTCCCCGGGAACGGGCGGAATTCCGTGAGTGGCGCTGACTTCAGGAACCCTTTGGCCGGCAGCCAAGGTTGGCCTTTTTTCTTAATGACAGACTGTACGTCTCTTAGCGTAAAATCGATGCCAAGTGCATACTTGTCAACAATTTCATCAACCTGAATGCCTTCACGATAAGGCTTCGCGATATGCAGCACCAATTCAGCTTCATAGTGAATTTCGCCTTGATCGCCTGGAAGCTTCAGCTCCCCGCCACTCATATCCGCCAAGGCATGCGTTGGTTTGGTAAAAATCATCGGCTGATCCGGAACATCATTCCCCAGCTCGGCAGCGTGTGCCCGGTAATTGCGTCCTACACAATAAATATTGCGAATATCTGTCATGTCGTTATCTCCTCACATTATTTCTTGCTAACATTACCTTCGGCATCAACTTTGGAACCAATCGAAATTTGGCTTAATCGCTGGAACAGCTTGGAGCCGTCTTCCGAATTCATAGGTGTTGGAAGTGCGAATTTGCTTAAAATAGGGACAAGATGAATATTGCACGCTTTATCTTTCGAGCAGGACGCTTCCAAGATAACCGTTTCCCATGTCTTCGAAACATCGTTTGTGGTAAATATAAAATTGCCTAAGCTATATGCGATCCATTTGCCTTTGTACTGCTCAAAACCTTGTAACACATGCGGATGGCCGCCAACGACCAAATCTGCGCCGGCATCAATATAGCGGTGTGCCAAATCCGTCTGATACTTGTCCGGATGATCGCTTCGCTCGACGCCCCAATGTGCAACAACGACAACAAGATCGGCGCTCTCTTTCGCTTTTTGAATGGCTTCGACTGGCGGCTTGTAATTGTAAGTTTCCGCTACTCCGATACGCCCGGGACCTGCTTTCCAAGAGGCCTCCGGAACAACACGGCTAAAGCCGAAGAAGGCGATTTTCATGCCGTTTTTTTCCATTATGACAGGCTGATAGGCTTCATTCAAATCATTGCCCGCTCCCATGCGCTTAATACCCTCTTGATCCAGCGCATTCATCGTATCCTGCAAACCATCAGGGCCATAATCCATGACATGGTTATTCGCTAAATTAACAAGATCAATGCCGGCATCCTTAAGCGGAGGTAAAGCCAAAGGCGATGAGCGGTAAACGTAATCCTTTTTCTGTTCCGTACCTTTAGTTGTTATAGGTGTTTCCAAATTCGCGATGGTGAAATCCGGTTTGGTCAAATAGTCTTTTACATTCGTATAAGGATAATCATAGCCTTTTTGTTTCACAATATCTTCTACCTTAGAAGCTAACATCACATCGCCAACAAAAGTGAGATTCACTTGTCCGCTACTGCCCGCTTGCTTGTCCGAAACTTCCGGTGATGACGACGGTACGATTGCGTTTGCTGTAGCTGCAGGACTGGGCTGGCTACTTGCGGCATTCGTCGGTTGAGGCGAGTTTACGGACACCAATGGTAAAGATGCCTCTTGTTCTTCGGTAGTTTTGCTATTCGATGTCCAATAGGATGCACCAATTCCAATCGCGAAACAAGCAACGGCAGCCAAAGTGAGTCCTCCGATCATTTTCAGCGGAGTTTTCTTCTGAGGCGCACGCACTACCTTCACTTTACGGTGACGCTCTACTCTGGATTCCATTCAAAACCTTCCCCTTTCCCCCACAAATTATAGCAGAAGAATCTAGCATTGGGTAATAGTCAAGGACACTCATTTTCAGAATGGAATCCGTATGATATAACAGAAGCAATGAGATTCACACTTGAGACCAGCACGGAAAGGAATTCATCGTTTTGGAAAAAATAGCGATTATTTCAGATATCCATGGAAATTTGCCTGCATTAGAAGCAGTAATTGCTGATATCAAATTGCGAGGCATTAAGCGAATCTATTGCTTAGGCGATCTCGTTGGCAAAGGACCTGATTCGGCAGCCGTTGTTGACACGATACAAAGAACCTGCGAGGTTGTCATACAGGGAAATTGGGACTTAGGCATCAATAGGCCGCAAGACCAGCCGGCAGGCTTTTGGCAGCAGCAGCAGTTAGGGCCTGAAAGGCTTGCTTATTTGGCAGAACTGCCATTCTCCTTTGATTTTTACCTTAGCGGCAAACTGTTCCGTTTATTTCATGCTTCCTCACAAAGTGTTTACCATCGTGTAAAGCGTAAATCTTCCAAAAAAGAACGTCTGGCACTGTTTCAAAATACAGAAATGACCGGTGCGGCTCCTAACGGAAAGCTGCCCGATATTGTTGGCTACGGGGATATTCACATCCCTTTTTTGATTACGATGAAAAACCCTTCGGAAAAGAGCGTTACAACGAGTTCCGACAGCGGTCTAATGCTCTTTAACGTGGGCAGTGTAGGCATTCCCTATGATGGCATTCCACAAGCCTGCTACTGTGTTCTGGAGGGCAATATGAATAGTCAGTTACAAGCAGGATTTTCCCTACAATATGTACGCGTACCGTATGATATCGACTATGCCATCAGTAGAGCTCACGCTGTGCATATGCCAGAGGCTGAGCGCTATGCGCTTGAGATTTCAACGGGGCTGGTGCACAAGTAAGGGATTGAACAAAAAATTATTATGGAAATTAATTCCACTACATGCTAATATAGGTTCATCATTGAAAGCGAGGATGCCCTCCATGAAGCTGAACTGGTCCAAAATTGCTTTTATCGTTATATGCGCGGAGATTTTGCTTATTTACTGGAATGGGATGAGCGCTATACCTTTCAAGAAGCAGCAAAATGTACATCCAATATCCACACTGCAACCCGCTCAGCCTGTTACACAGGTAGAAGAGAAAGCACCTTGGCAAATAAACGAATTTAAATTTTTTCAAGTGCATCAGTTAACTTCTTAAGATAAACCTTCTATGTCAAAGGGAAAAGGGCTACCCGGAATGTCTTTTCAGACAATCAGGTAGCCCTTCCTATGTACGCCTTATTTCACCCGAGCCAGCGCCAAACCGTCATAGGCCGGTAGAATTGTACTTTCCAAACGCGGGTCCTCAGCAATGAGCTTATTGAAGCTGCGCATCGCTTGCACGGAGGTTTTGGTTTGGCCTGGGTCAACCACTTTCCCCCTCATCAGCGTATTATCGCCTGCAATGATGGCCCCTGGATTCGCTAATTGAATGGCAAGCTCCAAATAGTTTGGATAGTTCACTTTGTCCGCATCGATAAAAAAGAAATCAAAACGCTCCCCTTGCACAAGCAGCTCGTTGAGATGCGTCAACGCTTCGCCAATACGATACTCGACGAATTGTCCCAGACCTGCGTCGGCCACATTTTGTTTGGCTACATCGGCGAATTCCTGTTTCAACTCAAGTGAGATGAGTTTGCCGCCTTCTTGCAGCCCTCTAGCCAGGCAAATCCCGCTATAACCGCCTAATGCTCCTATTTCCAGCACCTTTTTTGCGCCAATCATCGTCACAAGCATCGTAAGCAGTCTGCCGTAGCCCGGGGCGATTGAGATTTCTGGCATATTATTAGTTCGTATAACTTCCTTCACCCGCTCAAGCACGGGATCATTCGCATATAAACCTTCCATATAGCTTTCAGCTGTTAGGGTTTCCATGTTATTCCTCCTAAGAGTTTGCCGTTTCGTTTGTAAGTATATCTTATTTGTCCTATACTTGTTAATTGTATGAGTTTTATGAACGAAGCACAACCCGGATGGAAGGAATCTAAACATGCCACAATCTATTGAACTAATTGCAACTTGCCCAATGGGACTTGAAGCAATCGTTGCTCGCGAAGTCCGCGACCTCGGTTACACCGAGGTTACCGTTGAGAACGGCCGCGTACGCTTCATGGGAGACGAGCTTGCCATCTGCCGAGCCAATCTATGGTTACGGACAGCAGACCGGATTCTCGTGCTTATGGGCCAGTTTAAAGCTCTGACCTTTGATGAGCTTTTTGAAGGCACCAAAGCGCTCGCTTGGCCCGACTGGATACCGAACGATGCCGAATTCCCTGTGCAAGGGCGTTCCCATAAGTCACAACTTTCCAGCGTTCCTGCCTGCCAAGGCATCGTAAAAAAAGCCGTCGTCGAGAAACTGAAACTTCAATACGGCACCGAATGGTTCCCCGAGAACGGGGCGCGTTACGTAATCGAGGTAGCGCTTCTTAACGATATTGCGACACTCACGATCGACACGACAGGCCCAAGCTTGCACAAGCGCGGGTATCGCAAGCTCGTGACCGAAGCGCCGCTGAAGGAGACCATGGCCGCGGCCATGATCCTGCTCAGCCGCTGGAGCGTCGATCGGCCGCTCTACGACCCGTTCTGCGGGTCGGGAACGATCCCGATCGAGGCCGCCATGATCGGCTGGAATATCGCGCCAGGCCTGCGGCGCAGCTTCCCCAGCGAGGCGTGGGGCAATGTGCCGCGCAAGCTCTGGGACAAAGCGCGCGACGAAGCGTTCGACGCGGTCCGCGATAATGTGCCGCTGCACATTATCGGCAGCGACATTGACCCGTCTGCCATCGCAGTGGCAGAAGCCGCCGCGAAGTCGGCTGGGCTGACGAAACAGTTCCAGCTTCGCGTGGAACCGGTAGCCAAAGCCCGCCCGCGCGGCGACTATGGCTGTTTGATCACCAATCCGCCTTATGGAGAGCGGCTTGGTGAAGCCAAAGATGTCGAGGTCGCGCTGCGCGAGCTCGGGGCTCTTACAGCTCCAATGCCTTCGTGGAGCATGTTTATTCTTAGCCCGAGCACACAGCTCGAGCATTATATGAACCGCCGCGCTGATAAGAAGCGCAAGTTGTTTAACGGACGGATTGAGTGTAACCTTTATCAGTATCTTGGGCCTTTTCCTCCGCGCAGGTAGGACAAGTATTTTTGCGAAAACAGCGGCAGCTAAGACTTATAAAAGTCATAGCTGCCGCTGTTTTTCAGACTTATATATGATTCCTTGTAAATCTAATTCAATATCTCAACGCGAATCTGGTAATCATCCGAATAACTGAAACGATACGATTTATTTCCGCAATCAAAAGTATAAACACTCGAACGGTCGAAGTCCGTTAGATCTTCACCCTTCTGTAACTTGCCGCCGGCTTCTTGAACTAGATCGAAAATGCCTCGAAGTGATGCTTTCATCCCATGCGACAAGTCCTTAAACACTCTGCCATCAATATCATCTGCAGTCACTTTTTTAAAGTTGACCTGATTATATTTTTCTAATATGTTAACAACTTGTTCCTTTTCCGATGTCGGGCATACCTTATCCTCATCACCATGAAATATATAGTATGTTGTATCCGACGCGATGCGGTGTGATTCCTCCAACAAACTACGAATCGCGCGACAGCTATCCGAGAAATAATACGGATCGAGCTCATCTGAAAGCGTCCAAGGTTCATCGGCAATAGCTTGAATCGTTACTCCCTCATGCCGGTAAACCAATGGTCCCAGCTTGTAATCCTTCGTGCAGATGTCAACCACGCTCGCCCGCGAGAAACCCGAATTATCGATAATCGCCGAAAAAGTGTGAGGGGCAAACTTTCCGAGTAATAAGGCGATATATCCTCCATATGACGATCCATAGGCGATAATACGGCGCCGATTGATCGTGTGTTTTTTCAAAATATCGCCGAGCACCGACAAATAGTCGAGTGCCGGAAGAAAGCCGAACGACTGATATTCCCCTTTTAAATGATACGACAAGAGCATGTATGGTGAGCCATGCCCGAACAAATACTGAATGCCCCGCTGCTTCAGGTGAAACGCCAAAATGTCCAAGCAGTCGTCTTGCAGCGATCCGTCGTTATTCAGGAAATCCGTCCATGGGATACCGTATAACGAACTCAGCGTTGCAAAATACGCGTTATCAAATTTGACTGACTTAATCTCATTGTCTACTCCCCAGTAATGGACGCCGGCAACAATGCAGTTGCTCTTATTAGCTAGGTATGGCCGCAACTTATTAGCCTGGTATTCGGATGACGGAGTGTCGCCAAACGGCGTAATAAAGAGGATCAAACCGGTCTCTTCGTTAACCCCTGCCTCGGGAAACGTAAGCTGATATTCCAAGAGTGAGCGCCTGTAGCCGAGCTCCACATCAGGATGAGGTCTTACATAAAACGTATTACTTAACATTTGTTCCTCCGTTGCTTCACGCATATGAAATTATTAACAAACACTTATCAAACTAGGTGAAATCAAATAACTACAACTCACAATGCATACTTCACGTTTTCATTCCAATCATCCAATCTCTTCCAACCCCTTCCAAGTCTAACACACCATAGAGTAGACTTAAACAAATTTCTACAAAAATCATCATTCTTCGTGTTTATTTTAACTAATTAGACGAAACGAATAAGTAAAAAACATCAATATTTACTCTGTCAACCTGTATCAGTATCTTAGGCCGTTTCCTCCACGTAGGTATTACGAAAAAGAGGCAGCTACTTAACCCGTAGTAATATCTAGCCTGGGTAGTCCCGACGGTGGTACGCTAACGGACACAGGAGCCTTTATTCGGCGTGAAATCGCCGATTTAGATTTCTAACGGACACCAGCGCAGCTATTTGCCTATTTTGAAGGCAATTAGGCCGCGGAAATGGCAAATAAGGGCGCTGGTGTCCGTTAGCGCAGCTACTTCGTAGTAGCAACCCACGAAATGAAACAGAGGTAGCTGAGACCCTTGCATCTCAGCTACCTCTATCTTTTTACAAATAATGCATGGTTACTTCGCTTCTAACAAACAATCTCGCATTGACGCCAGTTTGCCCAATACCTTTAGATATGTAGTAAGCCCCATATTGCTGTTTATGTAATCCCTTGTAAATCCCCATTCTAGGCAGCTTACCTGCGTTTTTAATATGAAAGAAAAATGGGATATTAAATTGTTTGCCGTGAAGATGCCCAGCCATTAAATAATCGTAGTTTTTATTTAAATGCAAGACTATATTAGGATCGTGGGTAATAATGAGTTTTGGTCTGCGATCATCAACAGCTCGAAAGGCAGCCTTAATGTCACTTTTATCAGAATCGAAATCATCAATTCCAATTAGTTCAAATCGTTGTAAATGCAGCGACTCGTTCCTTAACAATTTAAGCCCATATTTCCTTAAAAGCTTAATAAGATCTTTGACATTTTTCTGCTGATAATCATGGTTTCCAAGAACGCAATAAATCGGCACGTTACAAATTGCGATCGCTCTTAAGTACTCCTCCAGTCTAGGAAGCATTTTCTTATATTTGGTAAAATCACCCGTAATAAATATATAATCCGGTTTTTCATCATGAATAATAGCGGCTATTCTGGCTGGACGAATTCTTAATCTTTCAACATGCATGTCACTTATTTGCAGAATTCTCACATTTAGATTAAGAGGATATCTTATCCGCTCAATTTTTAGCCATTGTGTCGGCAAGATAAAAATTATGTAGCAAATAAGTAGAACTAAGAATAAGTAGAAGCAGTACATTAAAATTCCTTCCAAGCGCATCCTCCTCACCAAAAATGGGACCTCTTACAGCTGAAATCAATAAGTTTTATATACTAAGTTTTATTATAGGTTTAATACATTAATGACACATGAGTATAAGAGTTCAATTTTGTTGTCTGATTTTACTACCTTCTTCTACTTTCGATCTCTTCTATTAGACGAGTTATCCGTACAGTTCGTTTATTCCCCACTGTTTTCATGCCCGAGGCTGTTAAATGGAAAGAGGAAAATGTAACAATATGTGGAATATACATTATTCAGAAAGTGGAATCTACGCTTTTAAATCATAGAAAACGAGGAAGATAACCGTGTTTCATAAAAAAGTCGTACAGCTTCTAACACTAAGCATCAGCTGTATTTTTCTATCTATTCAACCTGCTTTTGCACAAGACTCATCAGCCACTAAGTATCCGCATGAGCTAAAACTTAAACTGAATGAGCAAATCGTTACCGTTAATGGTCAAACTCAAACACTTCCAGTCCCGCCTACTTTAATGAACAGCGTGACCATGGTGCCGCTTCGTTTTATTGCTGAGACTCTGGGAGTTACGGTCCAATGGGATGACGCTACACGTTTAATTACACTGACTACAGCCAAAACCAAAATATCTCTGGCAATCGACAGTAAAGATGCCGTGATTAACGGAGCTTCTACTTCTTTGGAGCAACCTGCTACAATACTCAATGATACAACTATGGTCCCTCTCCGCTTTATTGCTGAAAATATGGATCAAAGTGTTTCGTTCGATGGTACAACGCAAATGATTACAATCACTAATAAACACATTCAAACTGCACCTGTAAATGAAAAACGAGACAAGCCAACTGTAGATAATTTATCGATTGAACGACCAATAACAGATAGAAGTAATGTAAAAATAGAAGATATTATTTCAGACTCAAAAAGCAATCTATATATGATAGATTTTGACGTTAAAAGTCAATCCTACCTTTATGGGATTTTATCCTATAATCAAAATAACGGGGATGGAAAAAACATACAGCACACAACCTTTATAGATAGTAAATTTGACGCGCAGTATAAGGATTCAAAAGGTGCTGTGCAACGTGTATCATATCAAAATATAACACCCAAAAAACTGTATTACGATAGTTTAACTGACAAATTGTATTTGATGGCACATGCTGCGAGACCTTTTGTCGAAGAAGCCGTGATTATTTATGAGATACTACCAGAAGTAAAAATGGTAACTTATAATTTAGAAAGTTCCATGAATGAAGAAAACAATTTTATCTCGTTTTTAGATCAAGATCATTTTTACTACAGCAATGCATTTTCAGGGAAAATATTCGACTTTCAGGCACCGAATGAGAGTAAAGTAATTGGATTCCTACCCGATAAGAAAGCAAGTTATGTTTCTTTAAACACAGATGGGAAAATGTATATCCTCAATAAAACGAATAAAAAAATAAGCAAGGTTAACTTGGACGGCACGATTACTGAGGTAGCGAGTGTTAATTTGGATCAAATAACGGGAGCCTCTTCGAGGAATGGGTATTTCTACATTTCAGATAATACAAAGGTTTATCAAGTTGATGTTGCTGGTAAAATGGATCAGTACACTAATGTTTCTCTTTTAACTTATAACAAGGGTTTATATGATCCGAAAACACAAACCTATGAGCAGCCTGCCGTAAATGATAAAATTGTTGATGGTAAATCCGTTACTGATCAGGTTGAAGATCCTGGCGCTTTAAGTTTCAAGGGTAGTTTCCTTTTTACTATCGATCATCATGGAAACATCGTGATTTATGACAGCCTAAACGGAATTATTCGACGAATCAACATTTACTAAGTTTAATACCAATGCCACCAAAAAAATCCCCCAATCGCTACGACCCTGATCAGTCGAGCGTTTGAGGGATTTATTTTTTCATCAAAAGCCAAATGATTATGACCCAAAGCGGAATAGACAGCAGAATACTCCACATGCATCCTATAGCAAAGCCTAATTTTGCTTTTTGTTCATTGTTTGATACATCATCGTTCGGCATGTTCCACCAACTCTAACGGGAGTCCATCTGGGTCTGCAAAAAACGTATACCGATCACCTGTTATGGGATCAATTCGTACCGGTTCAACCGCAATGCCCTTGCTCTCTAGTTCTTTGACGCTTTCGTCCATATTTCCAACGACAAAAGCCAAGTGTCGAAGTCCTCGCGCTTCCGGTCTATCCACTCTTAAGGGAGGATTAGGGAACGAAAACAATTCTATCTGCTGCTCTGTTTCTCCTATGCGCAAATCCAGTTTGTAGGAATCACGTTCTGCCCGGTACAACTCATTTACGATCGTCATTCCTAGTAAATCAACATAGAAATGCTTCGACTGTTCATAATTCGAGCTAATTATGGCCACATGATGAATGCGATCGATTTTCACTAACACGCCTCCCCACTCTGTAAATAAACCGCAATCCGGGAATTCCCCATCCTGCGGCTCGTTTCTTATTTTATCCGTCTGCTCTCATCGTTTCAACAATTTTCTTCAAAATATTCTCGGCTTGCGCATACTCTACCTGACACGTGCCTGCTGCGTGGTGACCGCCTCCGCCATTTTGGAGCATTAAAGTCCCGATGTTCGTTTGGGAAGTGCGATTCACAATGCTGTGCCCGCAGGCAAATACACAATTTTGTTTGTTGCGTCCGTCCACGATCCAAATGGATACATTTTGCTCCGGATAAAGCGCGTAAACCATGAAACGGTTGCCAGGATAGATGGTTTCCACGTCACGAAGATCCGTAATGATCACGTTTCCTTCTGTATACGTATGTTTTGCAAGCATTTCACGGTACAGAGCATCCAATTCATAATACCGTTCCACCCGCTCCTTAACGTCAGGAAGCTCCATAATTTGATCGACCGTCATCACCGCGCAGTGATCCACAAGCTCTTCCATTAGCTGATAATTACTAATTCGGTAGTCCCGATAACGTCCTAAACCCGTACGGGCATCCATGATGAAGGACAATAAATCCCAGCCCTTTGGATTCAAAATATCTTCTTTACTGAACTGTGCTGCATCCGCTTTATCTACGCCTTGCATAATATCGTCAATATCACCGAAGGTTTCTTGCCCTCCGTAATAATCATAAACGACGCGTGCTGCGCTTGGTGCAATACGGGTTTCCCCTTTGAATGCTACCTTCTCGCCCATCCGCTCAAGTTCACTCGAGTGATGGTCAAACCATAATCCACAACCCGCAACATATGGCACATTCGCCAAAATATCGTTTTCGGTAACCTCGATCAGACCATCCTGCATATCTTTGGGATGAACGAATTTCATGTCATCGACCATGTTTAGCTTTTTGAAAAGCATTGCGCATACTAAACCGTCAAAATCCGAACGCGTAATTAATCGCATAACGCAAATCCCCCTACGAAGTTAGTACTTAAGAACTATGTATGATTATGTGTATCATTATATCAGCACCTGTCGATTTGTGACAATCATTTTGTCATTTGCGCTTTTGAAATAAAAAAAAAAAAACAGTTCGCCTAGATGGGCTGAACCGTTTTTAATTTGGACGTCAAAATTTGGTAAAGTCTAGTCATAAATGCTTCAATTTGCGGCATCGGAGGCATTTTCACAGAAAGCTTAACTTCGCCTTTCCAGTAGAAAATCAAAATGCTGTTGCTTCTCCCCTGAAACATTTCAACATCCCAACACGTCTCATTAAGTGCGTACTCTTCTAAATTAATCATTAGCTTCGGTCCATCCGAGGATGGCACCAAACGGGCAACATGATTGCCGCAAAGTGATGTTACTTTTTGCTCTTCAAGTAAATCAGACTGCATGCTGCTTGGTCCTCCTTTTATCCATCGTTTATAAAAGTTATGACAGAGAAAAACCCCACCATAGTGTACCGATCGGAGGGGATCTAAGTTGAATACCCAATCGTTCGGCAGCTGGCTGGCAACGAGTTCGTTTATGAACAAGGTAGCCCCTTTAGCTTTGCGTCACTGACTTTCGTCAGTTTTGCCATTGTCGAGATGTGTTGTGAATTCTTTTACAAGAAATAACTACACTCTCAAGAATAAGGGATGTTGTTTTGAAATCGTATAGTTCGCAAGAACTAATTTTGCAATATTTATCAAAAAACTTCTTTTTTCGACCTATTTTTGGGCAGTGCTTGTAGATTATTGGCGCCTTTCCAGTAAAAGAGAGATCCCGCGAGGGTCACAAAAGCGATAACCAGATAAAGTGCAGTGCCCCCGTACGCTACGAGCAGAAAGCCGCCAACCCATGGTCCCATAAAATGACCTACGTTGGTTAACGTTTGTGCTCCAAAATAAGTACCGCGCATATGCTCCGGAGCCAGCTTATCAATTAGCATGTTGGCCGCGGGGTAATTTAATATTTCGCCTAGTGTAAAAATCGCCATGGAAATAATCATGGGTACTAACGAATGCGAAAATGCAAAACCGATATCGCCTAACGCAAACATCAAATTGCCAAAAATAATCGCTACAAGCGGCGAATATTTATCAGAAATTCGTGTAAGCGGTATTTGCATCGCAATCACCACAATGGCATTGACACTCATGAGGACAGCAAACATTTTCACACCTTCAGCGAAGTTCTGCTCCAAATATTGCGATAGTGTCACCATGACTTGCGAATAGCCGATAGCCCCTATAATTCCACCAAGAATGTAATAGCGGAACGTGACATCACGTTGAATGACCCGCAATGCGGAGACAAACGTAACAGGTTGTTTTTTCTCCCCTTCTATTTGCTTAATACCAAAAACGATAAGGAGAACATAGAGTGTAACCGCGTAAATAAAATATACGATTCCAGTGAGTAGAAACGGCAGTGCTCCATCCATCGTTGCAAAAAATGCACCCAATAAAGGTCCTACAGCAACACCAACATTGATGGCCATGTATCTCATAGAAAACACACTGAGTCGCTTAGCCGGCTCGGTCAAATCAGCCATCAAGGCTTGCGAGACCGGTTCGTAGAAGGAGCGGCACAAGCCGTTCAGCATGTTCAGCATCATGAACAAAACCGGTAATTTCACGATACTAAAACCTACAAACACAACCGCCCATCCAAAAAGTGCAGCAAGCATGATGATGCGTCGGCCGAATCGGTCCGATAAGTTGCCGCCGATAAAACCTCCGACTGTTCCTGCCAAGGCTCCCATTCCAATTACGACCCCAATCATTACCGCGCTCATCGACGTATGTTTAGCTAAGTAAATTGCCAGAAAAGGCAGACTCATGGAAGACGCTGCTCTGGCCATGACCGTTCCCAAAATTAACGTATGTACAATCGGATGATACGAACCAAGAAAACCACGTAATCGATTCATCTGTCAGAACTCCTCTCGCTGCTAATTTACCAAAGGTTAAGAAATGAGATCAAGAACCCATTATACACGAAAAACGGTAGTTCGTGTCCTTTATTATATGTTTTTGTCGAATAAAAAAAGGACTCCCCGATATCGAGCGGGAAGCCGGTTTTAAATATGTTTTGTGGCCTAGAATTTGAAGTCAACACTAATTCTGGGCTACTGCATCCGAATGATAATCAAAGGCATTGAGGGCGTTAATGCCATGAGTCAGGACGTAGCCCGCATTCGCAACACCGCCGACCAGTAGTCCTTCCATTAGTTCCTCTGCTGTCCCGCCCAACTCTTTGAATTTTCGCGTATGGTTGTCAATGCTATAAGCACAACCATTCACATGTGCGATGACAACAGCAATCAACTGTTTCGTTTTGGTATCAATAGCGCCATCCGCCATGGCTGTGGACTGAAATTGTTCGAATGCCCCAAATGTCTCCGAATGGCTCTTTCGCCAAAAGCCTCACCCATAAACTGAAAAAATGCTTTGGATCCTTGTGGCACAATTTCTTGCAGCTCTGCTACTCTTCTCAAATTGCTGCGTTCATACAATGAATTAGAATTTTTAAAATTAATTTCCAATTTCCTCCATTTCTATGATTTGAATATTATGATATCTAACTTATTTTTAGCTGTCAACATTTAAATATTTCGACTTTATTATGTTAAATTTTCATTTTTATCTACAAAAAAAGCCTGAAATCCGTTATAATGATCCCAAGCATTAGATTATAGATTCCAAAAATAATTTAGATATCTAATTATATATCCAAAAAAAAGACTGCCATGCAACTTATTTTGCCAGTCCACTCACCCTTGAAAATTACTGTCAACACGCTTCATCCAATGCAGCATCAAGGCGATTTCCTGATCGGAAAATCCTTGGCGAATCATCTTTTCTCCCTCTTCGACAATAGCTAAACAAGCCTCTTTAATGGAGGAGCCCTTATCCGTCAAATAAATACGATTGATACGGGTATCCAACTTGTCTGGTACACGATTGATCATCCCTCTATCTTCTAACCCACGAAGAAGGAAGGTCATGGAAGCCGGTTGAATGCCTAAAATATGCACCATATCTTTTTGGGTCCGTCCCTCTTCTTCCCATAGAATCATAAGGACACCTAGCTGAGAGTTCGTGACACCCTGTTCCTCCAGCATTTGATCCAAATAATTGCAGGCATTGCGATAATTCTTCTTTAACCAGAATCCAATTGATCCATGCAGTGTAGCGTTCATGTTGGTTCTCCCTTTACAAGTTGCTTGTGTTATATTGCCATTATATACGATCACCTCTCTGATGAACATATGACAAACTCGTATACTTAGTACTGGCCTTTGGACATTTTCCTTTTTGCAATCCAATACGAAATCCAGCCAGCCGTATAACAGATGAGACAGCCAAAGAACTTAGGCTTCAGAATTGATTTTTGAGGATTAACCGGGCATGATTTCATTCTTCAACCTCCTTCCATATCATTTAGTTAGATATCTAAATATATAGTATACCACCAAAAATTGAATGTCAATAATTCCCACAAAATAAAGAGCACTTCCATAAAGAAAGTGCCCTTAGAAACTCACAAATCACTAGCAGGAATCGAAAGCCATGGGCGTTCTCGCTGCCATTTCACTTCAACCTCCGTCTCAAAGAAAGAGGATAAACCTTCACTTGTCAATACTTGGCGCGACAGCCCTTTTGCGAATACCTCACCACGACGAATCAATAAGGTTTGATTAAAAACAGGTAGAATTTCTTCAATATGGTGCGTTACGAATATTAATGTCGGAGCATCCGGTTCCTTGGCTAGTTCTTGGATGCTGGACAACAAAGCTTCACGAGAAAGGAAGTCTAATCCGTTCGTTGCTTCATCCAGAATCAGCAGTTTAGGAGAGGCCATTAATGCACGTGCAATTAATATTTTTTGCTTTTCACCCTGAGAGCACGATTGATAAGTCCGGTCGTATAAATGCATACAATTCAGCCGCTGCATATGCGCTTTGGCCTGCTCGAAGTCTTCCGTACTCGGTTTCTCATATAACCCGATTGAAGCATGTTTACCGCTTATTACGACATTTTGCGTTTTATCGGAGGCATACAACTTCTCCTGAAGGGATGAACTTACCCAACCAATCATTTTACGCAAATCTCTTAAATCTACCGTTCCAAACGGATGGCCGAGTACAGCCATTTGTCCTTGGCTCGGCCAGATATAACCATTGATCATATTCAATATGGTCGTCTTGCCTGAACCGTTCAAACCCAGTACGGCCCAGTGTTCATTTTTGGATACCTGCCAATTCACTTCATTCAGAATCGTTTTGTTATCTCTATACCAGGAGACGTTATTCATTTCAATAATCGATGGCATTCGGTTTCACCTCGTGATCAATTAAGCTTTAGCAACATTTTGTGATAGTTCAATTTGTGTCATATTCAATTTTTTATCTGATGGCAGGAAAGCGGCCAATAGCCCGATTAGCGGCAAGAATGCGCAGAGTTTAATGACAAATGAGATGCTTGTTGCATCCGCAAGTGTACCAAGCACAGCTGATCCGATCCCACCTAGTCCGAAAGCCAAGCCAAAGAATAAACCGGATACCGTCCCGACTTTGCCTGGCAGAAGTTCCTGCGCATAAACGACAATGACGGAGAAGCCGGATAGTAAAATAAATCCAATGCATGCACACAACACGCCCGCCCAAAATAAGTTTGCATATGGCAAAAGCAGTGAAAACGGAGCCGTTCCCAGAATGGAAAACCAGATCATGTTCCGTCTTCCGAACCGATCCGCCAACGGACCGCCCATGAACGTACCGACTGCTCCAGCAGCAAGCAAAGTGAATATGAATAGCTGCGCTTTTTCAACGGAAAGTTGATTGTGTTCGATTAAGTAAAAAGCGTAAAAACCCGTCATGCTTGCCACATAAACAAACTTGGAAAACAAGAGCATGATCAAAATTGAAATGGCATAGGTAACTGTCTTGCGCGGCAGAGGCTGTTTACTGACAGAAGCTTTACTTGAAGCGGCTGAGCGGCTGCTGCCCGCTTTACCATACCATTTGGCTACGAAAAACTGAACAACAATCGCTGCAGCAGCGACAAACGAAAACCAAATAATGCCGAATTGGCCAAATGGAACGAAAATCAGCGCTGTGAAAATAGGAGCAAGCGCCTGCCCGATATTACCGCCTGTTTGGAAAATCGACTGCGCCAAGCCTCGACGAGGTCCGGCAGCCAAGTAAGCAACGCGCGATGCCTCCGGATGAAGCACGGAAGATCCGAGACCAACCAGCACAACAGCTCCAAGCACCTGAACAAACGAAGACGCTACAGCAAGTAAAATCACGCCTAATAACGAGAAATATACGCCTGCGGGCAACAAAAACGGCTTTGGCTTTTTATCTGTGTACAAACCAATTAAAGGTTGAAATAAGGAAGCTGTTACGTTTAGCGTAAAAGCAATCCAGCCAATTTGAGTAAAGCTCAACTGCAGCGAATTATGAAGAATCGGGAAAACGGCAGGTATAACGGATTGAATGGCGTCATTCAATAAGTGGACCAGGGAGATCGAGAATAAAATCGCATAAACCGTATGATTGCGTACTGAACTGGAATCTGACACTGTCACTAACCCCTTTCATCATATCATCTGATGTTTAAAGACATAGGAGAGTCAAGCTACTCCTGGTTTACAAACTGTTTAAGCTGTGTGACCGTTTCATCCAGATTTTTCATGGTCCAATACTCCGCTTCCGCGACATTTTTGTCCTTGATCGCTTTGTACATATTTTCATGAAACAAATGATGAGGATCTTGCAAAGTCACGATCAATTTCTGTGAAGCCTCAAATAGTGCCGATGTGAAGGATCGATACAGGTCGATGACAACACTATTTTTGCTCGCAACAGCGATCGATAGATGAAATTTCACATCTTCACGCAAATACGTGTCTGTGTCGCCTTTCTCCAATGCTTCATAACGTTGATCCAACGCGCTTCGCATTTGCTCAAGATCGTTCTCGTCTCGGCGCTCAGCAGCCAATCTGGAGATTTCTAACTCAAGCATCCTTCTGACCTCGTAAACCTCCAGAATCTGTGCTCTACGGAGCCTGTGATCCAGCGGTTCCTGCATGGCCGACTGCGCCTTCAGAAAAGTACCGAAGCCCTGTTTCTTCTCAAGCAAGCCAGCGTGAACAAGGACACGGACCGCTTCACGGATCGTTGATCGTCCCACGGCGAACTGCTGCATCAATTCCGGTTCCGTAGGAATCTTATCCCCAGGTTTTATTTCTCCTTCTGAAATCTTCTTTTGCAGTTGATTCACTACATCGTCTACCAACTTTGGACGATTCAGCGGTTGAAAAGACATTTTAGAATTCATCTGATCATCTCCTGTTTGAACATGAGTATAGCATAGGGCGTCTGAATTTTTCCAGTCTAAATTTTAGCATGCCCTTGCATACGAAAAACACTTCCCTGATTTTTTCGAGGAAAGTGTTCACAACCTTTAACTCGAACCGCAGCTGGAACTTGAGCAGGAGAAACTTGAGCATGAGGAGCTTGAGATGACATGCAAATTTTGTAAATGATATAATAGCGAGGAGGAGGTGTTCATCGATGAAAATAGCAGTAACCGGCGGAAGCGGTTTTATCGGAAGTCGTTTAATTGCCTATTGCCAACAGCTCGGCCATGAAATGATTACAATTTCCCGCTCATCCCAAACCGTCGTACAAGGTGCGCGCACGGTAACATGGGCAGAATTGCAAGATGCTCCCGAGATACTCGAAGGACTGGACGCCATCGTGAATTTGGCGGGCGAATCCATTAATCAGCGCTGGACGGCTGCCGCCAAACAGCGCATCCTAGAGTCCCGCATTAAGGCAGCACAGCAAGTGGGGCAGCTTGTAGAACGTATGGACAAGAAACCTAAAGTTGTCGTTAACGCTTCCGGTATGTCTATTTATGGCACGTCGGAGACGGCAACTTTCGATGAGCGCAGCCCGCACCGTACGATGGATTTCTTATCGAGTGTCGTGGACAAATGGGAACAAGCCGCAGATCAAATCAAAGGTCCGCGGCTCGTCAAAGTTCGCGTTGGACTTGTGCTCGACGGGAAAGAAGGCGCATTTCCAAAGATGGCTTTCCCTTATAAGCTTGGCGTTGGCGGCCCTATCGGCAGCGGCAAACAATGGCTGTCTTGGATTCACATTGAAGACATGGTAAGATTGATCGATTTCTGCATACAAAACGAGGAAATCAGCGGACCTGTCAATGCGACAGCGCCAAATCCTGTCACAAACAAGCAGTTCGGGGCGCAGCTGGCCCAAGCACTTCACAGACCGAATCTGTTTCCTCTCCCTGCTTTTGTCATGAAGCTTGCTTTCGGCGAATTATCCACACTGCTTCTGGAAGGCCAGAAGGTGCTGCCGCATGTCCTGCTCCAGCATGGCTTTCGTTTTACATATAGTTCCGTCGACAAAGCGTTGGCGGATATCGTGAACAACTAAAATAACTGTGAAAAGGTGATTCTTTTGACCGTTCATCAATTTTCAGCCCGGACGATCCGCGGTGAAGATAAGTCGCTTGCCGACTACAAAGGGCAAGTGCTGCTCATTGTTAATACCGCAACCAAATGCGGATTTGCCCCTCAATTTACGGGACTGCAGGAGCTTCACGATACATATAAAGATCAAGGATTTAGCGTACTGGGCTTTCCATGCAACCAATTCAGAGATCAAGAGCCCGGAAACGATACAGAAGTTGAGCAGGTGTGCCAAATCAATTTTGGCGTGAACTTCCCTTTGTTCTCCAAGATTGATGTCAACGGCGCTGACACCCATCCACTTTACCGCTACTTGAAACAGCAGGCTTCCGGGTTGCTCGGCTCCAGCATCAAATGGAATTTCACCAAATTTCTCGTGGATCAAAACGGTAACGTCATTAAAAGATTCTCACCAACCACAACGCCGCGTAAAATTGAAAGCCAAATTCGCCAACTGCTCGCAAATACCACCGTTCATGCTTAACATATAGAAAAAAACCGCCAGGGCATCAATCGCTCCGACGGTTCTTTTTATTTGACGTATTTTTTAGCCTTTTCGATTGCTTCATCTTCTGTTGCTCCTGTCACATAGCGGCCATTAATGAATATAAAAGCAAAACGAGAACAAGGACCGCAATACGATTTGCAGGCAACTTTGACTTCAGCATCAGGTGCAATGACTTTAATTTTTGAAAGTGCAGATTTCACCTTCATATGTTTGCATTTATCACAAATGCGAATATCATTGCGCATTAGTGATCTCCGTTGTTCCCCTTGCTTGGGTTCGTAATCATGAAGCCTTCTTCTGGCGTGTAGAAGTAGTCTATACGGATTCCGTCAAGCAATGGTTCGTTTCCATCCAGCAAAACATCAATGCCCTTGTCCGTGCTGACAACAACATCATTGGCAGATTTATCGTCAAGACCCAAGCCATAGTGAGCGTGGTCGCCATGTTTATGAGTCACTTGTACTCGAACCAATAGACCTTTGTTTTCTTCTTTATCAAGCTCTAATTGAAGTACTTTCGCTGCATTACGAGAAATTTTGACGTTCATATGTACACATCTCCTGAAACAATAATTTTATTTCTTATTGTAAAGAATCTAAGTCACGAAATCAACCTTTGACAGCATCCGACTTAAAAAGTGATTTACAAATGCCCCAATCGGGCTGCTATTGCTAATTGCCTTCACGAACTTTAAAATACATAGTAGTGGAACTATTTTATCCTAAATTCAAGCTGGTAACTTACTTACTTCATGGATAGTTATGTACATTCCAAAATGGAAAGGACGCGTTTCTGAATGTCTACTCTTGAAAATGAAAAAGTCGCCCCGCTCAGCAACTATGTTCCTAAAGTACCGAAAGTCATTGAATGCTCCATTGAACGTACACTTGAAGTCATCGGTGGCAAATGGGCCTTCCTCGTGCTTCGGGAACTGTTTTGCGGTACGAAGCGTTTCGGCGAACTGCAGCGTCAAGTAACTGGAATCAGCCCCAAATCTCTAACCGATATTCTCCGTCATCTGGAGGATCACGGTGTTTTAGAGCGGACGGCATACCCAACTGTCCCTGTTACCGTTGAGTATACCTTGACACCGAAAGGCCAGGATTTGCATCAAATATTAAAAGAGATGAAGCTATGGTCCGCAAAATGGACATGATGATTGAATAACAGCTGAGGAGTTGGACTTACGTGATTACCATTAAAACAAAAGAACAAATTGAAAAAATGGGCAGAGCTGGACGCATTCTAGCCGATTGTCATAAAGAAATTGCAAAAATGATTCGCCCTGGCATCACTTCATGGGAAATCGACCAATTCGTCGAGGGATTTTTGGCGAAGCACGGCGCAACGCCGGAACAAAAGGGCTATCACGGCTATCCTTACGCTACCTGTGCATCCGTTAACGATGTGATCTGCCACGGGTTCCCGAAGAAAGAGGCCTTAAACGACGGCGATATCGTCACCATCGATATGGTTGTTCGGATTGATGGTTGGTTGGCAGACTCCGCTTGGTCCTACGCCGTTGGGAACATCTCTCCGATTGCGGAGAAATTGCTTCAAGTAACCAAAGAGTCGTTGTACAAAGGCATTGAGCAAGCGATTCCAGGCAACCGCATCGGCGATGTTTCGCATGCGATTCAGGTGTATGCGGAATCACAAGGCTTCTCTGTCGTCAGAGACTTTATCGGACACGGCATCGGCTCCGAAATGCATGAAGAACCGCAAGTTCCGCATTACGGACCAGCAGGCAAAGGGCCGCGCATTAAAGAAGGCATGGTGTTCACCATTGAACCGATGCTGAATGTCGGCAAATATCATTCCAAGGTTGATAGCGACGGGTGGACAGCAAGAACTTACGACGGCAGTCTGTCCGCACAATATGAACACACGATTGCGATTACGAGCCAAGGACCGGTTATTTTGACGGAACAATAAACATTTAAGCCCCGGAGGAACATGCATGATTTCTTTTTACAAGAAATATTGGAGAACTGCTTTTGACATTGCTCTCATTGTTCTAACCGTCTACCTCTTCATGCTGTTGTTCAGCTATTTGTATCGCATCGCGACACCTATCTTTCTGGCTCTGATCATTTTCATGATGATCGAGCCTTTTGCTAGGTTTCTGAATCGAAAAGGGATGCGAAAGTCGATTGCATCAGCGATCTCAACGCTCCTCTTCGTCCTGATCATCTTGGGCGCGCTGGCGGGTGCCGCCGTTATTTTCACAAGCCAGATCATGAGCCTTGTCGATAAAGTAGACGATTACCAAGCCGTTTTTAATGACCAAATCATACATAAAATTAGCGAACTAAATAATCGCTTCCAAACGTTGCCCCCTGATGTCATTGTGAAAATTAAAGAATATGCCGGACAATTTGCAGGTAATGCCTCTAAATTCATTATTTCTTTCTTATCCGGACTAGTAGCCTCGCTGACTTCCTTTTCCACCTTCATGTTCAACTTCATTGTCGGAATCATTTTGGCCTACTTCCTCAGCATAGAAATCGACTCCTGGAAACGCCTTGCCAGTGAGAAAACACCAAGAACGTTTAAATCGGTATTTTTCTTTCTAAAGGAAAATGTTGTGAAGGGGATTGTCTCTTACGTAAAAGCCCAATTTAAACTGATTTCCCTGACGTTTATCGTCGTTTTTGTCGCTTTGCTTCTGCTCGACGTCAATAATGCTTTTTCGATCTCCCTGCTCTCGGCTATTTTCGATGTTTTGCCGCTGCTGGGTGTCTCCACTTTGTTCATTCCATGGATCATTTACTTGTTTATCGTGGGTCAGACAACACTTGCGATCTGGTTAAGCGCGCTGCTGCTTGTCGTTATCCTTGTCAGACAAATCATGGAGCCCAAAATTACAGGGGAATCCCTGGGCGTGTCCGCCTTTACGACATTAGCTTTTATGATCGTGTCCCTGTCATTGTTTGGCGTTGCGGGAGTCATCCTGTCGCCTGTTCTAATCATCTTGCTCAAAGCTCTGTATACACAAGGCTATTTCCATCGTTGGATACGCAAGCCTGAGGACGAATACACGCAGAGCAATCTTCCTACGAGTGGTCCATAAACTTAAAAGCCCATCCTTCCTTTCTGGAAAGATGAGCTTTTTTCGTATTATACACGATACATACTGCGGTACACGGATGGAGCCATCCCCATTTTTTGTGAAAACACGCGGCTCAAATAAAAACCGTTTTCAAAACCGCATTTTCCTGCGATTGCATCTAACGTCAAAGTCGATCCTTCCAGCAAATGGCGCGCTCTGGTTAAACGCAATTCATTCAAAAACTCAGAAGGTGTTTGCGAGAAAGCTCTGCGAAACCTTCGCGTAAGCTGCACGGGAGTTAGCCCCAGGCTCTCTGCCAAATCCGACATGGATAAACTTCCGTATGCATGATCCGTTACATATTTACGTGCCTTTTCCATCAAACTGTCCGTTTCTGTAGTAAGGTCCTCTTTGAGCTCTCGTTCAATTGCGACTAATCGAAACATATCGCTGAGCATGTGCTGCTTATGCAATGTGCTCTCCTCATCCCACCCCGGAAGCTCCTTCAAATAGTGATAATTCGAGGCCAATCTCTCGATATCCTTAATGACGAGCTTGCCTTTCCAACTGGTTGCTTCCTCTGAACTTGGTTCCGACAGCCAAACAAACTGCAGAAAATGAAACGACAACGGCTCCAGCGTCCTCCTTCGAAAACCAACATGGGGCGGGCAAATAACAAAATCGCCAAATCCCGCTTCCCCCTTGTGCTCTCCGATTCCATAGACAAATCGGCCTTCTTCCACAGCAAATAACGTCCAGCAAGGATACGTGTCCTCGTTATACATAAACTCATCTTTACGATGCCAGTAAACATGCGAAATAAGTTTCACCGCCACATCACGAAAAGCCATACCCGCACCTCTTTAAGTGAAATAAAGTATATGCTCATTGTAACTGACTGCATGTTCAATAGGAATATAATATTTTAAAATGAAATCAAAGATATTCTATCAACTAGTGAGGTGCTGGTCATGAAACACGAAATCGTTACATCCGACATCACCGTTGTCGGCGGAGGTTTAGCCGGCGTGTGTGCCGCGATCGCTGCAGCCAGATTAGGTCAAACCGTTTCCCTTGTTCAAAATCGCCCTGTTCTTGGTGGTAACTCCAGTAGTGAAGTACGCGTGTGGGTTTGTGGAGCTACTTCCCACGGGCTTCATCGGTATGCGCGTGAAACCGGTATCATGGGTGAAATGTTCGTTGAGAATCAATACCGCAATATCGATGGAAATCCCTATCTATGGGACCTGATTGTGCTCGAAAAAGTGAAAGCCGAGAAAAATATTACCCTTTTCTTGAATACGGATGTTCATGAAGTTGATGCAGACGGAGACGAAACTTCCCGGACCATTCGATCCGTTACAGGGTGGATGATGGGGTCGGAACGCCGTATCCGCTTCGACAGCCGTGTCTATCTCGACTGCACTGGCGACGGGCTCGTCGGTTTTCTGGCAGGCGCGAAATTCCGTATTGGCCGTGAAGCGCAGGAGGAGTTCAATGAAGAATGGGCGCCTCTCGTCCCGGATGATATTACCTTAGGCAGCACTCTGCTCTTCTATACCAAAGATGCTGGCCGACCTGTGAAGTACATCCCGCCTAGTTTCGCCAAAGACATTACACAGACCACGATTCCTATGAAACGTGTTATTCGCAGCGGCGATAATGGTTGCGCTTACTGGTGGATTGAGTGGGGCGGTGAACTGGATACGGTTCATGATAACGAAAGAATCCGTGATGAACTGTCTTCCGTGATTTACGGGATTTGGGATTATATCAAAAATTCCGGTAAATTCGAAGCGGATAACCTTACGCTCGAATGGATCGGTTCGGTTCCGGGCAAACGGGAATACCGTCGTTTCGTAGGGGACTACGTGCTGAATCAAAACGATGTCATCGCACAGGAGCTGTTCGAAGACCGCGTCGCCTTCGGCGGCTGGTCGATTGACCTGCATCCGCCACAAGGCATGTACGCCACGGCGAAGGGCTCCAAGCATATGCATGTGGACGGCAGCTATCACATACCGTTCCGTTCCCTCTATTCGGTCAATACGACGAATATGCTTATGGCTGGGCGCAATATCAGCGCGTCCCACGTCGCTTTCGGCACGACACGCGTCATGGCGACATGTGCCGTCATCGGCGAAGCCGCAGGAACGGGCGCTGCCCTTTGCGCAGCGAAAGGCATCTCCCCTCGCGAGCTGCACGGCAGCCATCTGAGCGAGCTGCAGCAAACGCTGCTGCGGCAGGATGCCTCCGTGCTCGGGATCAAAAACGCCGACGCAGCCGACCTTGTGCTTGGCGCGACCTTGACAGCGTCCAGCACCTTGAGTCAGCTGGCGGTAGAGAAATCCGCGTCGGTGTTCCCGCTTGCGGATAGTGTAGCGCTTCTCGTGCCTGTAGATCCGCACATCGAGGGCTTGGAGCTGCTGCTTGACGCCTCGGAGGCTACGCAGCTATCCGTCGAGTTGTGGAGCACAGGGAAGCCGCAGAACTACGTCCCGCACACACAGGTCACAGCCGTTCGAGTAGCTGTCCCGCAAGGATCTGGACAGTGGATCCATGTTCCGTTAAGCTGGCATCCGGACACCGTTCAAAATGCGTTTATTATTCTACGCAGCAATCCTGCACTATCGGTCCATAAGTCCGACCAACTGCAGTCCGGCGTCCTTGGGCTCAAGCATAAAGATAATAGCAATGCCGCAGATTATGGCGACACGACACCGAACCAACCTGTCGTTGATTGGACTCCTGGCGAGTTCAACCGTAAGCCGATCTGCTTCCGGCTGCTTTCACCTACTTCGGCTTACTCGCCGGATAAAGCGGCTAATGGCTTTAAACGGCCATACGGCGGCCCGAACATGTGGTCTTCAGCCCATCTGCAAGCCGGTAAGTCGGAGTGGCTTGAAGTCAGCTGGCCGAATGCCGTGCCAATCCGCAGCGTACAGCTGACCTTGAATGATGACGTCCATGAGGATTTAATTAATTTGCATCATCATCGGACAGCATTCGAGATTATTCCTGAGTTGGTTAAAGACTACAAACTCCAGGCCTTTGTTGGAGGAGAATGGAAAACTGTCGCTGAAGCATTTAATAATCACACTCGCCTTCATACGCATACATTCCCAGAGACCGTTGTAACCAGCCGCTTGCGCTTGCTAGTGGAATCAACAAACGGAGCTGAGCGAGCCGAAATCGTAGAAATTCGCTGCTACAGTTAGTCTCATAAGCACGCAAAATGGATTAGCAAACGCTGCCGTTTTGCGTGCTTTTTTCTTTGGTGGCCGGCATCGTTTCCGACATTCTTTTTCTATAAATAGGTCTTAATAACCCTTGTTTAACCTCACATGATATGTTATATTAAAAGTGCGACAAATCAAGGTTTCCTCTTCAAAAAGTTGACATAGGAGTGATGGAAATGGAACAAAATTCTATTCAAATTCGTCAAGGTGAAGAGATTATTTATGTAGAAATGACTGTTAAGGAAGCGCTTGCATTAACAGGTGCAAAGTTCAACTTAAACCACAAATTAGAGCGAGATGCCATCAAGAAGGTAAAACAACGCCTCGAAGATAAACTGCTTCCTCCTAACCATTAATTGTACTCTACCATCTTCGCATACAGCCCAACGAACGATCACCATCGTGCGTTGGGTTTTTATTTTCCTCTTGAAACCACTGTATCAAAATCAACCAACTGCTTATAATAATCACGCGCTTCTCAACAACGATATTCAAGGAGGACCGGCCATGTCAGAAGATCATAAGCAGCAAGGACAATCCCGCAAAAATACAACGACGAAAACGCAGGATCAGAAAAGCAATAAAGGGCACAAGTAAATAAAGAAAAGTCCATGCCTCTTTTCTTTCAGGCGTGGACTTTTTTTTCGTTAATTGATTTTTCTTCTTGTTAAAATGCAGGGAACCCCTCTGCCTACAGCCCCAGGTTGAGCCATATGCTCCAAATAACGAAGTCCTCTTGTACATTGTGTTTTACAAACCGCACACGTAGACGACTCCACTATTCTCATCGTGTACTGCTCTCTGGAAGATACTATTTTCTTCTTAGCAACTTTGCCTTTGCCTTTAGGTGGTGCCATAACCTCGCCTCCCAACCGTCTACTTACTCCAGTATATGAAGTCTGGACAGAACGGTTCTTGAGGGACAAGGTTATGTTCCTGATGTTGTCTGGCGGTTAACGGTTTGTAAATCCAGCGCAGTCAGCAGGATCGGGACGATCTCTTCATACAATTCGGCGAAGGCTTCCACGGGCAGCGGATTGACACCGTAACCCAACTCGACGGTAAATCCAGGCCTGCGGAATTGTTGAATGAACCAATCCTTATACCCTGCATCGCTATCGGTTAATTTCACGGCTTCATAACCGCTGACAACCGCTAATTGGTCGGCAAACGACTCGGATTCCGGAGGTTCATATCCCCGGTAATTCCAATAGATCTCTCTTCCTTGCGTGTGCAGGGCAACAACGAGCTCAAACGGGTGGCATTCTGTAAAACGCGCGAGCGCGGCAGTCTCCGGCTCCGATAGAGGCGTCTCGCCGCCATAATCCCGCGGACCCGGCCCCAACTGCCCCCTGCGCTCAGCTTCCTCTTCCCAATGGGCAGGGAACTGATCATTAAGGTCTACGCCCCTTATATTCGCTTTCCAGTTGCTAAAATCAGGCTGATCTCCGTTCAATTCCAGCAAATTGGCTTGGTAGGGATGATCAGGCCCGATGCCATTAAGGACAAGTTCTACACCGTCAGGATTCACCATCGGAACAACCCATAAGGAGTACTCGGAGAGCAGGCGTCTGGTGTTTCTGCCCTGCCAGGCTGTTCCTCTGGCATAAGAACAAGCAAGATCCTCTACAAACTGCATAACAAGCGGTGTCGTAATCCATTCATTCGCATGGATCGCTGCATTGACATGGAGCTCTCTGGCCCCCTGGCCGATGCGCAGCGCAGGTATGCCTTTTCCCATCACACTTTCTCCTATAACTTCGACATGCAGGAAAGGATAAATCCTGCCCAGCCGATTCAATTCATCACACAACGTTCCATACCCGTAACCCAACATACGACCACCTCACAGCTCTTTGATCTCCTACGTAGGTTATGAATATGCCTTCTCCATTAGAAACATGCGGCGTAACGAAGTTAAGTTATTGCACGCCTTCTACAATGAAAAAGGCCTATTTCAATGATATAGAGCACAATAGTTCCTCGCTGAGGAGAAAGGAATCGTTGGAGGAGTTAATTTTCCTCCGTAGTTTAGCTTGTTAAGAGCCCAGTGGGAGCGAATTTGGGGTGGAGAACACCCAACGCCGCTAAATATTCAGCGTACTGAGACATTTGGCGGAGGGGGCATCCTCATAGGAGAGGTAGCTGGCTGGCCACAGCTTGGAGGATCTACAGGGCGCTATTCTAACAAATTAAGCCTGTTTCCGCGTTTAAGCGGAACTGCAGGGCCTTATTTGACCGCTAATCCCGTTTTCTTCAAGAAAACGAACAAATAGAGGACGTCAGTTCCCCTCCGCGCGAAGAAGAGCTTATTTCGATGAAATAGAGCCCTGTAGTTCCCTGAAAAAACCGCTGCCGCTGGAGCGATAGCAGCAAATTTCATGGGGTGGTGTCCGAGTTGCGACTGTGACAGTCTATGTTGTATTTTGCGCAACCATTTTGCCGTAAAGGGGCCTCACTTCGCATCTATATTGCACTTCATACAACGATTGTTGCATTTAAATCGCTTACAATTCATCTTTTGCAACAAATGGTTGTATGATGTGCAACGAAAGACCGCAATCGCGGTCTGACCACACCATTCCGTTGTATGTCATGCAACGTAGCCCTTCAACTTTGCTGCACAACCGTCTTTACAACGATAAATATTTGTTTGAGTAGATTCGATTCCATACTTAGATTTTAACAAAAAAAAGTTGAGCTTACGCTCAACCCAGAACAATTCTTATCTTTAAGAATAGCCACCTGAGGGTCCATTCAAAAAATAGTTGGTACCTGCCAAACGACAGGTGTAATGGCTATCTGATCTTTGAGCCAACTTTCCGTTATCCGCTTAAATAACGTAGGTTCTCCGCTGCAAAAAAATTGGTGAATCGGCAATATCCCCGATGTTTCCATCCGATCGCGATGGTACAAAATCGTGCTGATTTCTCTTGCCGTTTCGTCGGCAGATGAAATCAAGGTGACGTCCGGTCCCATCACCCGGGAGATCGGCTCCATCAAAAATGGATAATGCGTACATCCCAATATTAAACAATCAATGGGCTTGTCGACCAACGGCTGAAGCGATTGCGCCACAATCTCCTGCTCTTGCTCTCTTCCAAAAAGCCCTTTTTCCACGAAAGGCGCCAAAAGCGGGCAAGGCTCGCTGTACACCTGTATGCCCGGCGAGATTAACCTTAAGGCATGTTCATAGGCCTTGCTTTTGATCGTACCTTCCGTGCCGATCACCCCGACAATCCCGGTTCGCGTGTGCTTGATTGCGGCTCGCGCGCCTGGCGAGATAACACCCAACACTGGAATCGAGACGCGCTCTCGAATATCTTCTATGGCAACCGCGGTTGCCGTATTGCATGCAATCACAATCATTTTAGGGTTAAATTGAATTAAATAATCCACAATTTGCCGTGTAAATGTACGTACTTCTACAGCTGATCGCGGTCCATAAGGACTTCGAGCCGTATCACCGAAATAGATGACTTTTTCCTGCGGCAGCTGCCTCATGAGTTCTTTTACTACAGTTAATCCTCCGACTCCGGAGTCCAGTACGGCTATCGCTTGCTGCACACCTATCCGCTTCCTTTGCCGGTTAATGAATTTCAAAGGCTACATGGATAGAATATGAACGTACAAGCTGAAAGGTACCTAGGCTTACAACACTGATTCTTGGTAGTCTGTCACCTATTTTTTTGGCTGCAAATCATTTACAAGTGCGAATTCGTAGCCCTTCTTCTTGATTTCTTTGCAGATGCGCGCGAGCGCCTGCATGTTCTCCAAAGATCCCTGATGCATCAAAATTACATTGCCGTCATGCAAATTATTCATGATATCGTTGTACGGATCCTCGGCCCCATTCTCCCGCGGTTCCCAATCACGCATAGCCGTCGACCAAAAGACGGACGTATACCCCATGCTCGATACTAAACTCAAATTATGCATATTGTAGTGACCGTAAGGGAAGCGAAAGTATTTCTCGACCTCTTTACCGGTTATCTTCTTATATAAGGCTTCAAAATCCGTAATTTCCTTGCGAATTTGGTCATCGCTCAGCTCATTGAAATCTTTGTGCGTCATCGTATGATTGGCTACGAAATGGCCGTCTGCCACAACTCTTTTCAAATAATCCGGGTTTGACTTGATATTGTTCCCTGAGATGAAAAAGTTCGCTTTCACTCCGTTTTCCTTCAAGGATTTTAGCATTAAATCCACTTCAATCAGCGGGCCTCCCGCATCAATCGTTAGATAAACCTTTTTCCCGGTCCCAACCCAAACGGCTTTCTGATCAGCGGTAAAAGATTTCGTTTCTTTCGGAAAATCAGGAACCTGCCCGGTTTTCTTCTTCATGTAATACCAAGAGTAGGGGGTCTTGTCCCCTGCGATTGGCTTTGCTTTGGTGGCGTCGGTTGCCGGCTTTGCGGATGCTGCAGGGCTAGGGGCAGTCGTAGGATGCGGAGTTGCACTCGGAACTACGATTTGTTTGGGAGTAGCTATGGGCTTTACTGTTGGTTTAGGAGTTGGAGTTGAAGTTGGCGTAGGCTCCGCTGCTTTGGTGGTTGCTTGCGGACTTGGTGTCGTTACAGCTTCGGCAGCAGGAGAGAACAGGCTTTTGTCTGCACAACCGACCAATGTTGCGCTTAAAAGGATCAGCAGTGCAGCACTTTTGGTAATGGATGTCATTGTAGCACCTCGCATGATGGAATACGTTCAGTACTCCTTTCGACAGCGCTAGACAAATTACCTGCCTATTTTTGGAACGTGGTGTTATTTCGTAGCTCGGTATGTCAAATATTGGAGAATGGTAATCAAAATAAAAGCCGTTCCGGCAAGCATAGGAATCGTGATAAAACCAAGCCAGTTCAAGTAATCCACATCACATGGAATTGGCCCGCACCCCGTCGCGGATTCGTGAAAAACTCCGGATTGAAGCAAAACGTGATAAACGGAAATACAGGCTCCCCAAATCGTGAGCGGTAATACATAAATCGTCAGCTTGTAGTCTCTGCGCACAGCAGCGATCCCCAGGATGATAGCCAGCGGATACATGAGAATACGTTGATACCAACATAGTTTACAAGGTATAAAATGCATAATTTCCGAGAAATACAAGCTTCCCAATGTGGCGATTAAGGCAATCAGCCATGATAGGTGCATACCGTTTTCTCTTAAGAATTTTTTTGACATTTTTGCTCGTCCTCCCTCTCCCCATATTATAGAAAAATATAGGAGGGAAGTCTAACATTTTGGGTGAGGCGGTTTTTTTAGATTTCT
>NZ_BILW01000013.1 GCF_004000765.1 Paenibacillus chondroitinus NBRC 15376
GCGTGCTGAGCACTATGGTTACTCGGTGCGAGGCGAGCGTGCTGAGCACTATGGTTACTCGGTGCGAGGCGAGCGTGCTGGCGCTATGGTTACTCGGTGCGAGGCGAGCGTGCTGAGCGCTATGGTTACTCGGTGCGAGGCGTTCATGCTGAGCGCTATGGTTACTTAGTGCGAGGCGATCATGCAGAGCACTATGGTTACTCGGTGCGAGGCGAGCGTGCTGAGCGCTATGGTTACTCGGTGCGAGGCGGACAGGCTGAGCGATTGGTCACTTGGTGCGAGGCGGACAGGCTGAGCGATTGGTTACTCGGTGCGAGGCGATCATGCAGAGCACCATGGTCACTTGGCACGAGCCGGACAGGCTGAGCGATTTGGCTACTTAGTTCGAGAACGCGACACAATTATCAGCGTTCTTATATAACAAAAAAAGCCACCCATATAGTGGCTTTCATAATCTCCGCTTATCTATTTCCTATCTCCGATCGAATAGCAGCTCTTTCTGTCGAAGGCAGTGTTTTTAAATGCTTCAAGTAAACATCGAAGAGAGCTGGAATCGTATCGTGCACATTAAATTTGTCCTCAACAAATTTACGGCCTACCCATCCGAGATCTTCCCGTTCACGTTCTTTCAGCTCCAATACCGACTTAATGTCGGACTCGAACTCTTCAACCGTCCATGGCTTGCTCGGTCCGTGATCGCAGAACCAGGTTTCCCATGCTTTGGCATACAGTTCCTTGCTCATAACCCCCATATATCCGGTAGCTCCTGCAACAATCGTAGGACATTCGCAGGCAAGTGCCTCTAGCGCAGCGCGCCCTGTGCCAATAAAGCAATCGCTTGCGGAGTAATAAGCGCACATATGCAGAGATTCTCCTGCCAGTTGTATAAAATCGACGCCGGCTTCTTCTTGAATTCGCGCCATTTCTGTTTGAACTAGCTCCTTATGATGCCCGCCGCCGACAATAATCTGCTTGAGCTCCGGATAATCGCCTGCAATAAGTCTCCGGCAAGCCTCCATGATCGCAAGTGAAATATCCGCTTTCTCAAATGACAACCTTGCTGCATAAGTAACTACTGGAGCATTATGGTCGATCCCCCAGGATGCACGTACATAAGGTTTGGTCGACTTGTGCGAAGAAAACTCCGATACATCAATCCCATTTTGCAGTAGGATAGAGGAGACGTGATTAGCCTTCAATGTTTTAACAATCGATTGGCTTACAGCCAGCACGGTGTCGCATTGTTTTACTAATGGAATTAGGGCATCATCTACGAATCCATGTACTGTAAATACGACGGGAATGTTCATTTCCTTACCAGCCTGTACGGCGAAAAGGCCAGATGGCCACTGATGAGCATGCAGGAGGGAAATATTTTCGTTACGGATAATAAGCTTCAAATAATCGATAATTTCAGCTTTTCTCTCCAAGTTTTCTTTGAACTCATCCGTTACAAAATCTACCGTATACACCGGACAGCCAAGGGCAGCAAAGGCGTCTAACATTCTTCCGGTCTTCGCCGCAACGACCACATGCGCGCCATTTCTCATTAACTCACGAGCTAAACCTAATGTATGCGTCTCGGTCCCGCCTACGTTAAACTGGTCAATGACCAAAAGCACTCGCAGATGTTTCTGCATTCTGCGAATTTCCGAAGCAGGAAGCTGCACCATCTGCGGCTTACCTTCAAAGCGGACAACATCTTTCAGATGAATGGTACCGCTTTTTTCGTTTTTAATGACAATGACATTTTGATTCTGGGAAGATGATTTCTTCTTGGTTGGTTTGCGCAAGGATGAAATTACTTTTCTCTTCGGCAACGGCAAAATCCTCACTCCTTCCATGTGCGTTAGCACCGGGACTGTTTGTCTTGTACTCCTATAATGTATGAGTGGAGGCCGATCTTGGCATGGTTGCTTATAACGATTACTAAAATTTCCATAAAACCCATCTTCTTTAGCTCCATGCCTGAAGGAAAGGAGATCGCAAGCTTGTTTGATGGGCAGAAATGTTAGCTTGCAGGCGATGCCTATCGCGCTCCCAATGCTCCAGAAGGTGAGATGAGGTTTGCTCTAATTTATCCGCAAGCCGCTCTTCGTCCGTCGAAATAACGGAGGACGGCAGCCCTATCGACTCTATGAAATCGAAGGTTTTCATCCGATAACCAAGTGCGATGAAGGGAACTTCAGCCGCAGCTGACATGACATTAGCGTGCAGTTTGAAATTTACCGTGAATGCGCAGCGCTTCATAATCCTCATTAAGGCCTGCGCCGAATAAACCTTTGGTGCAATCCGCACAGCTTCCGAGTTGCCAATCTTATCCGCCAAGCTTATCAATGCTTCTCTATCAGGGTTCCATACGTAATACAAATATAACTTGTAGCCCGCTTGTATCCACCTCTTGCAAGCTTCCGCCAACTGATTCTCTACAAGCTCTTCCTGTCCCCCATAAATCCGGTTATAGGAAGTCCCCCAGTTGATCCCCACGACCTTTTCATCAGAAGGCCACATTTTGGTATTGATAGGCGGCTCCAAGTCATCCGAACGCAGCAGTACCCCCGGATCTCCGCTTACGATAAACCTATCGGCATCCACATCCAGATATTCCAGCAGCTTTTTGGTCAGCGGTCCCCGCACGCCGGCAAATATGGCATTTTGGCTTATGTTCTTCAGCATTTTCCTATATTCAGGCTTTGTTTGATACTGCATCTTCCCGCTATCTCCGCTTGATAGACTTACCATATCTTTTCTTGTTATCCAATCAACGCCGCTTCCCCACACAGCCACTTGCTTCCCTTGCTTCAAAGCATGATGCAAAACATCCACATAACCTGGAATAAGCAGGGAACCCCCGCCAAGCACGACGACATCATAATCAGCGACATCCTGTAAACTTACGCCGGGCATAGAGGGTACGACCGAAACATCTTGCTCGGGCATCATGAGATTAGCACTTTCACGAAAGACGTCCCACATTAAATCGTCCCCGATATTCCCGAAACCGATCCAACCCACATAGAAAACTTTTCGCATCCTAGTCTCCCTTCCTGACTCTTGATGTCAGATCATTTCTATTTTCGGAAAAACTCTCTTGAGCGTTGGTTTTCATGCCTCCTGTAGAAATACAGAGGTTCTTTCAGATTGTCCACCTTCATACCTGCTGCTATACACCTAGCAATAAAATCGTAATCCTCGATACCGACACCACGCCTAATCGGTCCTCCGATCTGATCGAACACGCCGGCACGGAATAATATCGTTCCATGACAAACACAATGACACCCGTTCTTATAAGCAGCATTTATTTTGGAAACTCCATAGCTGAGCCATTGCTCCCGTTTACGGGTTTCGAAATGGCCATCCTGGAAATATTCATAGGAGGTTCCAATCATATCAAGGGATGGATGCTCGCGCATGGACTCAACTTGTCTCATAATTCGTCTAGAATGCGATAGATCGTCTGAATCCTGCATGGCAATGAATTCGCCTTTCGCCAAATACATCCCCACATTGATCGCTCCCGCGTAACCTGTATTGCGCGGCAGCTTTACGGCATAGAAACGATCTTCAAATGAGAATGTTTTGGCGGTTTGTTCTTTGATTTCCTTCCATCTATGAATCTTGTTCCAAGTTAAGTCCGTTGATCCGTCATCCACAACAATAATCTCTATTTCCTTATAAGTCTGTTTAAAAAGACTATTCAAACACGATTGCACATAAGCTTCCGAGTTATAGCAAGGAACGATGATACTTACGCGGTCTGGTATCACTTCTCTCATCATCATTCATCCTCCGGCTTCATCTCTATACTCTAATAGATGCACCCTATCATGAAATGGAAAGGGGCAGATGACGGGCTGGATACACCTATTATTGGCATTCTAGTTATATGAATCAGCACCAAAGATACATTTTAGTAGAGTTAGACGAATGGTGGAAAACTTTGTAATTTCTTACACATAAGATATAACATGCCTTAAAAAGATGGGGGTGAATAAAAATGTCTCTTAACTTAATTGAAAACTTTTCCTTCGAAACGGGCATTACTCCATGGCAAACAGCTGGTACAGCTGGTACAGTAAATCCCTTAACAGGCGCATTCGAAGGCAGCTTTGTCGGCACATTAGGTCCACTTGTCGCACTAGTTCCCGGCAATGCAGTCATAAGCCAAGCATTCCCAGTAGCTGCTGATGCCGTTAACCTGCGTGTGAGCTATGCGCTTCGTAGACTTGTGGCGGTAGCTCCGATCGTAAACGGAAATATCCAAGTTCAAATCGTATGGCAACGAGGAGCAGATGGCGCTTACGCTCCGATATCCACCGAAGTTCTGGAAGACATGCCAGGTACGGATATTGATCTTTCGCTAGAGTGGGAAACACACGTTGTTGTGACAGGTCCTAAACCTGCCCTAGCTGAGCAAGCCAGAATTCGCTTTATCCTTTTTGCTTCATTAATTGAATTAGGCGTTGCTGGCACTTATATTGATGAAGTCGTCGTTACGGCTGAGTCCTAAATTTAAGCTTTGAATGCCTATCAGGCTGTCGACTACGTGTCGACAGCCTGATTTCTATGAATATATAACATATATGTAAAAAATGAATATGATGTAGTTGTAGCAACTTTCTCTGAACGGAGGTCACATCTTGGCCAAACTATTATATTTGGGTGAAATTGGATATCGGAACGCGGGAGACGAAGTCATGTGGGACATCTTCAAGCAGGAAGCCAGACGATTCATCCCCAATGAATTGAGCTTGTTGGAAGCTTGCAGGCAAGAGTATGCGCATATCTCCGGCTACGATATCATCGTCCTTGGCGGCGGCTCCCTGCTTGCTCCAAGCTATATTTCCCTGCTTAGCAAAGCGATGGAGCTCAACAAATCGATCTATATCTGGGGCTCAGGGATCGATAAAATTGCCGGAAGATCCGGTCTGGACAGTTTATTAAACAAGAAACAACTGCCAGCGAATTTTGTCGATCCAAACATCGTCAACCAATTAAATAAAATCATTTCATATTCTCGCTATACAGCAGTCAGAGGGCCGCTAAGCCATCGATTTCTACAATCCATTGGCGTGAATACAGCGAAAGTCCAGATCAGCGGAGACCCCGCTTTCTTACTGCAGCCGGGTGACAGAGCCAAAGGGTTGTTTACGCAATATTTCGATCCACAGGAAGCGGTTGTCGGCATCAATTGGGGAACGGCGAATAATCAAATTTTTGGAGGCAAAGAAGACATTGTCGAAGATCAGCTTGCAGCGGCCGCTAAGTTATTGATTCATAAAGGCTACTCTATTCTTTTATATAACGTATGGCCGGAAGATATCCCCGCTAGCAAACGGTTATTAACGAAAATAAACAGGCCCGGAAAAGTGAAGCTCGCGGATACGGTGTATCCTTATCAGCTCATGGCCTTAATCCAAAAGTGCCGCTTTACCATCAATTTAAAGCTGCACGCCGCTATTTTCTCTGCCGTTATGCAGGTGCCGTTTATCTCCCTTGGTTACCGCTTCAAAATGTTTGACTTCGCAGCCTCCATCTCCATGCTGCCTTTTGTCATTCCGACCGATAACCCAGCCGTAAACTTTGAGATCCTGCGTTTATCCCAAGACATTGAAAAAAACCACGCTACTCTGGTTCGTACCCTGAAGAAAGAGATCAATAAATATGCAGGAAGGCTGTCCGCCGCCTTTTTTGTAAACACATTAAGAGAGGAGCTGCGCAATGGACACCCCTGAACTAGCAAAACCGCAACCTGCCATCATTATGTGCTATGGAAAAACTCCGTACACGCCAGGAAGATACTTAGAAGACGGTCTTCGCCGAATTGGTGTCCGAGTCGTTCGAATGGAAGAAACCGTTGATTTTGCCGCGATCAACATGAGCTCCTATCTGGGCGTACTCTTTGTTGAAAGTCCCTCTCGCCCGAAAGTGCTTGTCAAAAACATACATCTCGTTACCATTCCGAAGCTGTTCTGGATCCATCACGGCGAAAATCGCCTTAACGCGAACATTGAGATGTGCGGATGGTATAAACCGGATCTGCTGCTTATGGCTCACTCCCTTCATCTCGCGCATCAGTTCCCGTCTCCGGTTCGTTTCTTCCCGTTCGGCGTCGATCCGCATATTTTTCAGTCGGCGACTCCTTTGGTAGAACGGCCGGTTGACATTTCTTTTGTCGGTGGACAAAGCGCCTTGTACCGTACGCGGGAGGCCAGAATGAAATATATGGAAACGGAACTCAAGGGCAAACGAACGGTTTCTTTCAATAAAAAAGTTTTTCTCCACGATCTGAGCTCACTTTACGGTAAATCCAAAATTGTATTTAATCATACAGCTGATTCGATTAAGGCTTTCAACATGCGGATTTTTGAAGGAATGGGCTGTGGAGCTTTGGTTTTTTCGGACTATGCGCCCGAACAGGAAATGTTGTTTCAGGACAGGACTCATTTCGTGTTGTATCAATCGAGGAATGATTTGATGAATAAAATCGATTACTACTTAAATAACCTGCAAGAAGCGCAGCTTATTGCGGGTACAGCGCAAAACTATGTACGTCAATTCCACACCTATGACCATCGAGCCGAGCAAATCATAAATTGGATGAAAAAGCTTAGAGCATAATCCATCCCTAAATCATCGCAGATGAGAGGCATTCGTTTAGACATTCATTGAGGCAAGCGACGCCCCTCATCTTCGAATGATATTTTTACAAAGCTGCTAGAAACGGTGGTTGGTCTTGTGCGGGACCACATCAGCCGTTTCCTGATAAAAAGTCAGCAGCCGGTCCTTCAGTTCAGCGAGTATGCCGGCGAAAGCAGGATCATTGATCCGATTGACCGTTTCGCCGGGATCGCTTTGCAGATCGTATAGCTCATCCGACTCATATAAACGCCTTACATATTTATGTGTTTTGGTGCGGCACATGACAGCCTTCGTATGTTCCGCTTCTTCACTCTGCTGTAATCCTACCCGCGGCCAGTACAAGCCGGATGGCGTCGTCTGAGCGACACTGTCCTTCTCCATGCAGTGAATTTCGCCATGAATTCTGCCGCCTTCGCAAAAGACGGCATCACGGTGCTCGTCCGTATCTCCCGCCAGGAGCGGCAGAAGTGAACGTCCGAAATGGGTGTGCTCCGGTTTCAAGTCAAGTAATGCCTCAACCGTAGCGGGAAAATCAATTAATTCAACCAAAGCGTCGCTGACTCGCGGTATAACGGGAATATGCTTCGGCGGTTTAATGACAAAGGGTACCCGGGTTAACGTATCCTCAAACGTATTCTGCGTTTTTTCCACGATCCCGTAATCTCCCGTGAAATCACCGTGATCGGAGAAGAAGAACACCGCCGTATCGTCGTAAATACCCGCTTCCTTCAAAGCATGGAGAAGCAGCCCGAACTGATGATCCACTCGGGAGCACATACCGTAATAGGTCGCACGCAGCTCGTCCCAGCGTTCCTCCGTCCATGTTTGAAGATTTTGCCTGTCGTAAATCCCCTTAAGAAGACTGGGCTTGCCGTCCCAATTGTCGGGTGCCGGAATCCTCGGCGGCAGCTTCTCCCTGTCAATTTTGCTGAACCAAGGCTCCTCTACACCGTAAGGCGGATGAGGGTAAAGCAGTGGCAAGTAGAGGCAAATCGGCTGATCCTCGGGAGCGTTCTTGATAAAATCAATAGCTCCTAACACATTCGCCCAATCGTTGTCATAATATGCTTCCTCTGTCGGGTCTTTCTCTAGCTTGCCGGCATAGAAGGAATAATAGTTGTCCCCTTCCGGCTCGCCCCTCCACTGGTCATATCCGTGTAAGTTCGTCTCCGGGCGCGGCTGCTTCTCCGGTTTATACTTGATGTCACAGTAAGCATCATAGCCGTTCTCCGCGGGAACCAAGTCGTTTTTCCCGCCCCACCATACGGAGTAGCCTTGCTCCTTTAACGTGCGTAGAAGCACCGGTTCATCCGGCTGCATCATATGGAACATGGTGCGATGACCCCGTACATGAGGATACCAGCCGCTCATAAACGAGCATCGGCTCGGCGTGCACACCGGATTTTGGCAAAAAGCGCTGCGGAACGAAATAGCCTCGGTTTCTACCAATCGATCGAGCACCGGCGTTATCGCCGCAGCATTTCCGACATGCCCGAGGACGTCCCCCCTCCATTGATCAGGATTGAATATAACGATATGCGGTTTTTTCTCCATTCTGTGCAGCCTCCCTGGCTTGATTTATTATCCTTTGACCGAACCGGAAATACCTTCAATGAAATATTTTTGAAATGCAATAAATACGAGGATGACCGGCACCAGCGAAATGGATGCGCCCGCCGCCATACCGGACCAATCTATCGTGTGCTCGCCCGCAAATGAAAACATACCGACCGCAAGCGTACGCAGCTCGGGTTTATTCAGTGTAAACACCAACGGAACGAAAAACGAATTCCAGGTCCAAATGAACTGCATAATGACCGTGGTCGCGATAATCGGCTTTGATAGTGGCAGCATGATCTGCCAAAAGATCCGAAAAAAACCACCCCCGTCCATCTCCCCGGACTCCTCCAATTCCTTGGGTAAGCCATGGAAATAAGCCATAAACAACAGGATGAACAACACATGGGCACCGGAGGATTCCGCCAAAATGACACCGGGCATCGTATTGAGGAGTCCCAACTGTTTCACGATCAAATACACCGGAATAATGGTATATCCCTTCGGTATAAACATTGTAGCACTGAAGATAAATATGAGCAGTTTTCTTCCCGGGAAGTTGACGCGACCGAGCGCATAGCCAGTCAACACGCACAGTAAGGTGACAATAACAACTGTCGATACCGTCACGATCACCGAGTTTATGAAATAATCGGAGAAGTGGCCAACCTTCCATGCGCGTACATAGTTCATCCACTGCATCGATTCGGGAAAGAGCTTTAAGCCCGAGGTGATATATTCCTGATTCGTTTTCAAAGAAGAGAAGATCATCCAAATAAAAGGATAAATCCAAATGAAGCCGAAGACCGTCAGCAGGATATGAAGCAATCCATTCGCCAGATGACCTTTTTTTCTTATCATCATCCCCTGCCTCCTGCCTGCTGCAGCGACTTCACTAGAAGACCAAGAAGTGCAGTCAAAATAAATATGGCAACGCCAAATACGATACCGGCCGCCGACGCATACCCGATCTGCGGGAAGCCGCTTGTGCTGAAGGCGAAATTATAAATGTACAGATCCACCGTCTCTGTCGCGTAGAAGGGTCCTCCGCCCGTCAAGGTTTTGACTAAATCGAATACATGCATACTGTTGACTACCGTTAGCAAAAGAATTACAGCGCCTACCGGGGCAAGCAGCGGAAGCGTAATGTACCGCAGCGTTTGTACGCCATTCGCTCCGTCTGTTTTCGCCGCTTCGTAAACATCCTTCGGCAAAGATTGAAGCCCGGCCAGCCAATAAACGAGCACCATGCCGAAAAATTTCCACGAGCCGATCAGAATCAGCACGACCATTGCCGTATCGGCCTGACCCAGCCACGGAATCGGTTTGGAAAGGACCCCCAGCCCCATCAGTGCCTCGTTGACTAACGCATTTTCGTTGCCGAAAATGAATTTCATGACGATCCCCACAGTTGAGGTGGTTGTCACAACCGGTAAAAAGTATACCGTTCGGTAAAATACCTTGCCTTTAAACAGCGCCTGGTTCAAAACGAGAGCAAGCATGAGTGTAGTTGGCAATAAGATTAAGGTCTTAGCCGTCATGTAGATAAGACTGTTGCGAAATGCGTTCCAGAACGCTTGTTCATGAACTAACTTGATGAAATTATCTCTACCGATAAAATTTTCAAGAGGACCGAATCCGCTCCACTCGTAAAAAGAGTACACGTAGCTCATCACGATAGGGTACACGGTGAACGCGAGGAAAAATAAAACCTGCGGTCCGATCAAGGCGTAAGCCCATAAGTAGCGGATTCGCATCCGGCGGGAAACCGGCAATCGAATCATGGATGCAGTTCTACTCACGGAAGTTCCTCCTTCTGGGCTGTAGCTCACAGCAGTAATCAGGCAGCCTTGGGCGTAAGCCAGCCCTCCACTGCCCTGCTGCCAGTCGCATGCGCTTATTTTTTCAACTCGTTATATTTGTCTGTCGAATAAGGTTGCAGCGGGGTCCAGTTGGGGAACTGGTAATCCGACGGCTGTACCGGGGTTCCGGACTTATTCACTTTGTCGATGGATTCCTGCAACGCTTTGTTATAACCTGACGTCAATTGCGAAAGCTGGGCTTTCACATCCTTGACTTGGCCGGCTAAATATCCTTCCAGAATTTTACCGACCGTTTCCTTCGGTTTCTTCCCATTCAGCTCCGTATTCACTTGTACAGCTGCACGGTTGCGTGTGAACGGGTGCGGTGAAAGGACAAACGTTTGGTCTTGAATTTTCTGGGCTTCAACGAATGGAGGATTATCAATCTTCACCGTCTTGTTCTGATCGACAATCGGTGACCCCTCGACGCCAAGCTCCAGCTGTTTCGTGTAGTACCGATCCATATAAAACTGCAGGAACAGCTTGACTTCCTCATAGTGCTTCGTATTTTTGCTGACATGCAGCGTCGCTTTCGTTTCCCCCTGGAACGCATAATATTGAGGTTTTCCGTCCTTCGTCGGCAATGGGGCGACGCCAAAATCGTTAAATTTGTTATTTTGCTGCAGCTCTGAGGACAAGAACGTGCCGTCGATGACGAAAGCCGCCTTGCCCCCGGCAAACAAACTGGATGCTTCCCTGTAATCGATAACCAGACTGTTTGGATGAAGCAGCTTATCGTCCTGAAGCTTCTTAATAAACTCGATGCTCTCTACATATCCCGGAGAATCAAATTCATATTGGCCTGTTTTCAAATTAAAACCGTCATTTGGGACGACCTCCGGCTTAATTGCCGTCGCCATTTGGCCTAAATAACCACTGGCCAGCCAGTCAGTTTTAATTCCCAAAATTAAGGGGTATACGTCACTGCCGCTTTGTTTGATTTTGTTTCCGACCGCCACCAAATCGTCCCAGCTCTTCGGCACGTCTTTCTCGGATAAGCCTGCGTTTTTCAGCACATTTTTATTGTAATAAAGTACGTGAGCGTAACGGCGCGGCGTGAAATGAGGCAAGGCATAAACTTTTCCATTCAACGTGGTAAAACCCTCTGTCCAGGTTCCCTCGTAGAACTTATCCTTATAACCTTGTACAGCATCGTCAATATCACGAATGAGACCAAGACGATTCAGTTGATCAACAGGAACCGCATTGCTGTTGGCAAAAATATCCGGCAGGTCGTTGCTAGCGACTGCGGCCTGCAGTTGGGTCCCGTATTGAGAGGAAGCGATTGCGGGCAGCTCTACCTTAATATTCGGATATTTATCCGAGAATTCTTTGATTGCCTGCTCCAGTGCTTGCTGTGACTCCGGCCAACGATGCCAAAACTTGATCGTAACCTGCTCTTTACTTTGACGCTCTACCTTCTGCTCGGTTCCACTTGTGCCATTATTCGAGCAGCCGCTGATGGCCATCCCTGCAGCCAGCAGGAATACAAAGCTAGTTAACCCTCTTTTTTTCATAGACCCTAACCCCTCCGACAAAATTATTCACATCGCCGGTCTTCCGGTAGACATCCACTTAAAACACATTGGTATACTTGGTTTTAATGTAATTTCATCATACGGCATTTGAAGACTGCTAACAGCGAGAAAAATTTAGCCTATAGGCGAATTTTTTAACCGTTTATTTTTCTCCAAAGCTTGATCCATGCTGTTTCCGGTAGTCCCCCGGCGTCATTCCCCACTCATTTTTAAATAATGATGTAAAATATCGATGATCCTGGTAGCCTAAGCTTTCGGCAATCTTGGCAATTGGCTGGTCTCCGGAAATCAGAATCCGCTTCGCCTTCTCCATTCTCTTCCGTGTCAGGTACCTGACAAAGCTTAACCCGGTTTGCTGCTTAAACATGCGGCTTAGGGTTACCGGATGTACACCGACCTCCGCCGCCAGCGATTCCAAGGTAATGTCCATGTCAGCGCGCAGCTCCAGAAGACTCAATGCCTTTTCGAACCAATCAGCGGAGCCTCTAGGAACAGTTACAGGATGCAGCTGGTCAAAGCGCTTCATTACCCACTCTTGCAACCAAGTCCTTAGCTCCTGCCAAGTTGGATACCGCTCCACTTCCCGAAGCCATACCTCCTTAGGCCCATACTCCAAAATGTTAAAGGTTTGCCCTTCGGTGAAGTCCGAATCGAGCAGAGAAATCAGCTTCGCGCATTCCTCACGAACCACATTGGCCTGCAGACTCTGCAGCTCCTGGATCCAAAGGGACAGATCTTCATTCAATTTCTCCCGATCCGCTGCCTTCACTGCTCGAACAACATCCAGCCTAAGTCCGACTGCTGAATCCGCATTCGATCGGAATCGCCCACGATGGAAGACATCTATATCAAAAAAGCGTTTCGTTTCCCAGGTTTTCCACTCCGCCGGCCACAGTCGGGTAAGTTCGCCCGAATCCCGAAAGCTCCCTCCACTGTAAGAGGGCTCAGCCGTCACAATCAGGACTTTCTGCCCTTGGCATTCAAATCCGCAAATGGCTTTAGCATGCGTTTCAGCATGAACCACTTCATCTTCGAATAGAATCAACTTCCGAACACGATCGTCGAACCAGTAAGTAATGTTCCTATAGAATAAACCTTCGATCATTGTTGTCCCCAGCGCGCCGTTCAGTTCCATTCCCAGCTGTTCCGTCAATCGATCATAGGTCAATTGTACGACCTGCTTGATTTCATCGACATCAGCGGGTTTAAGCAAATAGTCGGATGCACCGAAATGTACTGCTTTCTTCGCATACTCAAAGTGGTTGTAGCCCGTCAGCATGATAACTTTTGTCTTAGGCAGCGCGTTCATCACATTCGCCAACATCTCGAGACCATCCAATTCAGGCATTCGAATGTCCAGAAAAACGAGCTCGGGACGTATGAGCTTGATTTGCTCCAGTGCTTCGTACCCATAACCTACATCAAAGACATTGGCATAGGGGTGGGATTCCGTTAATTTCATTACGATGCTTTGCCGAACTTCTTTCTCATCATCCGCTACACAAATTTTCATATGAAGCCACCTCAACAGCTATTTTTATTGTAAACTAACAGAGAATCCGCCACCAAAACTATAAATAACCTCCGGAAGGAGAATGCTTTGTGCGCAGCTCACTCCGAGCCCTGCCACTTTCACTAAAATACAAAATTTTAGTGATTGTGCTTATTATTACGATTATACCTATCCTACTCGCCAGTTTAAGCTGGCATTATCAAATGGTTCGCTCCAGCCTGCTTCATTCTTCAGCCGTCTCATCGGAGTTCGCCCGCTATGCGGCCAGAGAGGTCTCGCAATCGGTTCAAGAAATTAACCAATCCCTGGACCCGCTTGTGATTGATTCGAGTTTTCAGAAGTATATGACTATCCCTAAAGACGATATCGTCAGTCAAGCCGGCAGTATCCTTACTTTTCGCCCGAAGATAGACCCCTTGCTCCAATCCCATCCGGAAATTGAGGGCATCATTTATATAGATAAGGAAGGCAAAATATTATATAATTCCAATCAGAAAAGTATGAATTATAATTATGACTTTGCTTCGGATCCGCTTTTTAAGAAGGCAGCTTCCATGTACAAGCCCGTACTAAGCCAACTCCATCAAACACTTTATACACTTGGAAGCCCCCAAGAAAGCATTTCACTTATTAGACCGATTACATACCTGATCAGTGGAGAAATTAATGCGTGGCTTATCGTTGACATCAAAGCTGAACATTTTCGAAGCCTTATGAATGGAGCTTACGAATCTGGCGACGGTCAGATCTTATTATATCACCCTGCTAGTGGAAACGTCATATCCAAACAACCTCTTTCCGGAGAACTTCATAACGCTCTCGAACTCGCCCTTCATAAAGGCGGAGTACCGAACGAAGAGCTCTTATTTGAATCAGAGGGTGAACACTTTGAAGTTATTGCCCAAGAATTTGTTCCCGCAGGCTGGCAAATGGTCTTATTAACCCCCTTCGACGCGATAACGCAGGGCGTTAAAGAATCCAGGCTGTGGAGCTTACTCATTGCCTTTCTTAGCATTATCGCCGCGTGTTTTATCGCGTTTCCGTTGATTTCCGGGTTGCGGCGAGTCGAGCACCAACTGTATGCATCCAAGGTGAAAGAAAAAGAAAAAGAGCTGCTTCTGCTTCAGGCACAAACCAATCCGCACTTTCTATTTAATACCCTTGAAACGATTGAATCTTTGGCAATGAAACGGAATGGTGAAGCGGTCCGCAGCGTGGTACAGAGCGTATCGCGAATGATGAGATATAACGCAAAAAGTGATCACGGCTGGTCTACCCTGCGCGAAGAAATGACGTTTGTTACCCACTTTCTAAAAATTCACCGGTACCGAAACGGCGAAGAAGTCGCTTGCGATTGGGAAGTAAGCCCGGATCTATTGGACTTGTCGGTTATGAAGCTCATCATCCAACCGTTTATCGAGAATGCTCTTAAATATGGTTGGACGCCTGTCATGAAGGCAGATGATTTTAAGTTAACCGTTCGTATTCATCGACAAGAGACCTGGCTTTTCTTCCGCATCGCAAACACAGGCAACCCCATCATGGATACGGATTTAGAGAAAATCAACAAGATGACTCGCGGAGAAATGGACGACGACGATCCTTATTTTCATCAGCATACCGGAATATCCAATGTGTATCAACGGCTCGTACTCTCCTACGGCGACTCGGTTCTGATGAATTACTCCAAGCTGCCTGAACTGGGCACCATCGTTGAATTTCAGATTCCTTTCGGCACTCTAACTAGTTAGATTCTATTGGTGGGATCACGCTACTTAACTAGTTCCCACTATTGGAGAAAATGGTTCATTCGTTAAGAAATAGCGGAACGTAGCTCCCCCCTTGCGCTAAGACAAACTGTTGCGGCATTGTTTTTCACAAAAAGGCTGCCCCTACGGTCATTACAGACCTTCAAGACAGCCTTGTTCCCTACAAAATCCAATATAACGGAATAACAAGCAACGATATAAAAATCCCGGTTGCCGCCATGGCGAAACCACTGACACCGGCCTGCAGCTCCGATTCCTTGACCAGCCTGGCGGTTCCGATCCCATGCGAAGCCGTTCCTATGGCGGTTCCGATCGCGATATCGGACCTGACGCCACACAGCCTTAACAACTCGGGGCCAATCATGCTCCCTAGCAGGCCTGTCAACGTTGTCACGATAACGCCTAGCTCGGGGATGCCGCCCAAATGGCGGACGATCTCAACTGAGATCGGTGTCGTCACCGACTTAGGGATCATCGTTACCCAGATGTTTTTCGCTGCTCCCAAGCTCCACGTTATACCACCAGCACAGACTAACGCGCTAATGGAACCGGTTGTAAGGCCAGCCAGAATAGCCGGCAGATTACGGCCAATCGACCTCGTCTGCTTGTAAAGCGGCACGCCCAAACCTACCGTAGCCGGACCCAGCAGTAACGCAATATAATCCCCGCCAACCCGATATGATTCATAAGGAATGCCGCAAATAAGCAATATCGCAATAATACCCGCCGATGTAATGAAAAGGGGATGCACCTTGCTCCACTTTTTGTGCAGTCCCTGTGCGATCGCATATACGATAACCGTTAATGAAACGCCAAACATCGGCTGTTGAAAAAAGGCATTATCCACCCGACGAAACCTCCCTTTTCTTCAGCATAGCCGATGTCACCCAGCCGCTGACGAGCAGGCCGACGAGCGTACTGACCACGAGACTGAGCGCAATCTGGAGCAGCATGCTTTGGAGCAGCGGCCATATGGCCAAGATCCCCACAATATAGGGAACAAAAAAGGCAAGCATATGGCGCAGCAGAAACTGCGTGCTGGTTTCCACCCATTCCAACCGGACGATGCCGCTAAACAGAGCCAGCGTAAACAGGAGCAACCCGATAACATTACCGGGAAGCGGAATGTAGGCGAAATGCTGGAGCGCAATTCCCAGCATGTTGAATCCCAGCAAAATGGCAAAACCACGCATTGAAATAACTCCTTCTTATTTTTCGAATCGACGTGCCAATTCAATATCCGCTCTCACATCTTCCGAGTAATAAGGATACCCGAAGGTGCGTTTGACTCGAGCCATAAAGTAAGGCTTGTTATGCAAGCTCCAGTAGTAACCAAGTTTTTCCCAATGTACAGCTGCCTGCTCCAATTGCGTAACGGCCTCGGCCTTATGCTCTGTATGTTCGCTCAGTCTAAAGCGATTAAGCGCAAGAGAGGCTTTGAATTTACAGACATAATACCTGGACATCTCTACGTAGGCAAAAAGGTCGTGAAGTGTGCATGCAGCATGACTGCAGCATAACTCACCAAGCTCGTTGGACAGCTTGATGGCGACACGTTCGGTTTGATCGGCAGCCTCTTGCAGCAGATTCAGGATATCAGCAGGTGTTTCACGGTACTCTCCGAACAGGCTCTCTGCGTTATCTCCCCGTTCTGCTTTTGCATATTCGGATATGGACATAACACCGACCCCAGGCATGGGTACAGCGTTTACGAAATCCAGGATTGTCTTGAAACCGCTGACTTCTGATAAGCAGCTTTCGGCATGCCACTGGAAGTCATAATCGATCCAGAACAAGCGGTTGACAGCCGGTATGACTGATGATGCGCTTCGCAAGCCTTCCAAGAATAGAGGCGCATGAACCGGACCATAATGGGGCTTCAAAAGATGGACCCAGACGTCGTCACTTGTCTCAGGGTCGTACGACAACCGGCCCCAGAGCTGGAACTGGAAGATATGCCGTTCAAAATCATACTTCCATGTCTTGTGTCCATGCTCCACATGTTGAAAATCGTTGCCCCACAAGTATCCGTCTGCTCCCCAGTAAAAGCCTTTCACATGCGGCTTGATCATTCCCTTGACATAAGCGCGAACGTAATCGGGGTCTCCCCACCGATGGGTGAACACGTCGTCGTTACGAACCGTGTACAAAATGTTGGTCTTCTCCAGGTCGATGCCCTCCCAAGCACCCCAGAGACGTTCAAACTGGGGTTCCGGATGGGAATAACAATGAGCATTTGAATATTTCCAGCTGATATAAAATTGGTTGGAATCGAATTGGCTCTGCACCATTTCTTTGATTTCTTTGCCCGCATTCTGCATATTGGTGCGATGAATAAATGGGATGTCTCTTCCCGACTGTTTGATTGCCTCCACATACGTCTCGACAATCCACTTCTCTCGCTCATACCCGTTGCCGTCCATCCATTCGCTGGCCGAAGTCCCTAACCCTTTCAATTCAGGGTACGTGAGCAGCAGCTGAAGCACCATCTCACGAATGTAGTCTCTAATCAATTCTGATGCACCGCGAAAGCGATTCAGCGGGTATCCCACCCGGTGGATCAGGTTATCGTACATATTGCCGAAATCTCCTACCGCTTCAGGGAGCCCCAGACCTTTCGCCACTTCCGGGGTTATACGAATATTCCACGTAAAGAGATAAATGTCGATCCCTCTGCTGGCGGCATAACGAAACATCTCCCGGAAGAACCGGATGTTCTGATTGATTTCGGAATCACTATACGGATTGGCATCTCTGAATTTCGGAGAGACAACCATACGATCGTAGGGATGCTCTGACCACAAACTTAAACAGTTGTACCGATTCAGCGCGAGCATATCGATATAAGCTTTCCAAAAACCAATATCCATGCACGTTCCCTCATTCAAGACGAATGGATCTCCCGAATCAAATGGTGCGTACGGCAAATTAAATTTAATACCGCGCAAGCGCATTGCCGGCTTACGGAACATCTCTTCCCCATCCGCCAATTCCGCTCCGCGTGCCAACCGTTCTGCGTATTCCAGGCATCCGTACATGAGTCCACGAGAATCAGCACCTTCAATGCGGATCAGTTCCCCTTGGCGGGACAGGCGAAAGGCCTGTTCTTCGCCAGCGGACTCCCCTTTCTTTACAGGCAGTTTCTGAACGACAATTCCCCGTTCAGGCGTCAGTACCAAGCCCTTGCCATTATACTGCTCGACGAAAAACTGTCCCTTCGCATCCAAACTCTTCTTGATTTGATTCATCCCGAACAGGACCATCTCATCCTGGTGGTCGTAAACGAGTTTCATAGACGTCCCTCCGCTTCATTAGTATTTTAACGGTATATTTTGACCAGTGCCTGCGTACCGCTGCTCTCTTCCCCTGCCGCAGCCAGCTTCTCATACAGCGTCTTAGCCAGCGATAACCCGTATGCCTCAAGCCCCATAGCCTCAGCGGACTGCAAGGCAATGCCCAAATCTTTGATCATATGCTTGACATAAAATCCCGGCTCATAATTGCCTTGAATAATCCTTGGTGCAAGGTTGCTTAACGACCAACTACCGGCAGCTCCGGTCTCTATACTTTTCAGCACCCTGGCAGGATTCAAGCCCGATCGTTCAGCATAAACCAGCGCTTCAGAAACACCCATCATGTTGGCTGCAATCGCAATTTGATTGCACATCTTCGTATGCTGACCAGCGCCTGCTGCTCCTTGATAGACGATATTGGTCCCCATCGCCTGAAAGACAGGCAGAACGGCTTCGAAAGCCTCTTCGTCACCGCCAACCATGATGGATAGTTTCCCATCTCTAGCCCCTATATCTCCGCCTGAGACTGGTGCATCCAGCGATTGTAGTCCCTTTTTCCGAGACTCCTCGTAAATCCGCGCCGCCAATGCGGGACTTGAGGTCGTCATATCGATTAGATAGGAACCTGGTTTCGCAGCAGCTACAATTCCAGAAGGCCCCAGGAAAATGTTCTCCACATCACTCGGATACTCGACCATGGTAATCGTCACATCCGCATGGCGAGCTACGTCCGCAGCCCCTTCTTTCCATATTGCGCCCTCTTGCAGCAGGTCTTCCGACTTGCTTTTTGTTCGGCTGTAGACGTACAGGTCATATCCGGCCTTCATCAGATTTCGCGCCATGCTTTTACCCATTACACCCAGACCGATAAAACCGACTTTGACTTTTCCTGTTGATGCTAATTCATTCATGTTCATACCCATCCTTTGACATTCAAATTGTTGGTTAGATTAGCCTGTGATCACCCTGCGATCATCCTTTGACAGAACCTAGCATGACACCTTTGGCAAAATGCTTTTGCAAAAAAGGATAAACAAGCAATATAGGAGCCATAGCCAGCATAATAGCCGCCATGCGGATCGTTTCCTGTGGCACAATCCTGTCGTCTCCGCCTGCACCCGCTTGTCCGACACCCGTGGAGTCCGAATCGATGACAAGGGATTTTATCAACACTTGCAGCGTCCACTTTTTGGAATCCGAGATATAGATAAGTGCATTGAAGTACGTGTTCCAGTGAGAGACAGCAAAAAACAGCATAAATGCGGCGATTGCCGGCATCGACAGCGGGATAATGATACGCAGAAATACCCCAATCTCCGTGCACCCGTCGATGCGTGCGGATTCCTCCAGCTCCGGCGGGTGCGACTCCAGGAAGCTCTTAATGACAAGCAAACTCCACGCGCTGGTAAGCGTTGGCCAAATCAATGACCAATACGAGTTCAGCAGTCCCAGCTGCTTGATGAGCAAATAACTCGGCAAGATGCCCGCATTAAACACCAGCGTAAAAATAACTGCTGCCAGTAAGATTTTTCTTCCCGGTAATGTTTTCTTGGTCAGCACATAAGCGAAGCTGAAAGAGACAATGAGATTTAAGATCGTGCCGATGACCGTGACGAACACCGTGCTTTTCAGCGCATGGATAAAGCTGTTGGTCGATAAAATATATTTATAAGCGGACAATGACCATTTGTCTGGAAACAAATAAAATTTCAGCGGAATGTACACCTTCGGATCGGTGAAGGACACGCTAAACACATAAATAAATGGAAACAAACACACAATCGAGATCAAGGCCAACAGCGAATAGTTTACGTAATCAAACGTGGTCAGTTTCTTTTTGGCAACAAAGCTCATCGTTCCATCCTCCCTTTTTCAACCCAGAATCACCTCAATATATCCCCTCGTGCCCCAGCTTCTTCACAATATAGTTGGAGACCAAGACCAGGACCAAACCGACCACGCCTTTAAACATGCCAACCGTCACACCGATGCTGACTTTCCCTTGCAATACGCCAATGCTGTAGGCATACGTATCGAATACTTCCCCTACGGAAGAAACAAGTGGATTCATCATGAGAAGCACCTGCTCGAAGCCGACATCCGCCATATGCCCGAGACGCAAAATCAATAAAATGATAATCGTGGGTCGGATGGCAGGCAGCGTAATGTGCCAGATTTGTCTCCAGCGACTTGCTCCGTCTACGACAGCTGCTTCGTACCGTTGGGGATCTACCCCGGCCATAGCAGCCAGGAAGATGATCGTTCCCCAACCGGCTTCCTTCCACATATTTTGTGCTGTGATAAGCGCCCAGAAATAATTAGGATTGGATAAGAAGGCGACCGACTCATGCCCCCAGCCCGTAATGACTTTGTTCACGATCCCCACATCCGAAGACAGGATGAAGAAGGTTAGACTGACAACGACAACCCAAGACAAGAAGTGTGGCAAATAGACGATAGATTGGTTAAACCTTTTAAACGCCTCGTGTCGTACTTCATTCAGCATCAATGAAAGTACAATGGGAACGGGAAACATGAAGATCAAACCAAAGATGTTGATCGCAAAAGTATTGCGCAGCATGATATAAAAGTTGGGATCCGAAAACAGCTCGACGAAATGCTTCATCCCCACCCATTCACTTCCGCTGATTCCTGCATAGGGATTATACTCGGTAAAAGCCAGCACCAGCCCCCACATCGGAGCGAATTTAAAGACGATGAAATAAAGCACGCCTGGTAAAGCAAGTAAATAGACATATTTGTGCCGGGCCAAATTTGTCCAGCTGCGGGAGTGGGTCTTCGCCATAGGTTTGGTCGTTAACTCTGCTGTCGACGGCATCTTCTTGCACCTCTCTTTTTATATTCCTGGATGTTCTGATGTTCTACGCTCGAATCCATGTAAACCCTTTCAATACATTCCTTACTATATAACCGGACTGTTAGGCATCCTATAGACAATTCTTGAAAAACCTGGGCAGGCGGTTCAAACGTCAAGAATTGTCCTTGCAGCAAAATCTGTCCGGTATCCACGCCACATCCTAGGGGATCTACAGGCTGCTATTCCAGTAAATTCAGCCGTTTCCGAGTTCAAGCGGAACTACACCCAAAAGAGGCTGCCCCCGCCATTGCCATGGCTTTCGGAACAACCTCCAACTGCTGTTAACGCTGACGTGTCCGAAAACTACTCGGAGACATTTTGATAAACCGTTGAAAGATACGGTTCAGGTTACGCTCGGAATACCCCACGGCCAGCGCGATCTCACTTACGTTTTGATCTGTTTCCGTGAGCAACCTCTTCGCTTCATCGACCTTGCACTCCACAACGAAATCAAGGAAGTTCACACCCATTTCCTTCTTAAAAAGACGGCTTAAATAAGAAGGACTGAGCCCTACTTGCTCGGCGCATTGCACCAATGACAAATCGCTGCCGCAGTTCGCCCGAATATGCTTGCATACCTGCTGGATAACGGATTGGCCGGATTCATTCCGGTAATTTGTTGTCAGCCAGATGTACATCGGAAATAAGCTCCCTGCAAACCAATCCGCGATTTCCTGCGACGTCTGCCTGGTGTGAAGCTGCCCGAACCAATCGTGATCCAATATATCGAGAAGTGTGGCCCCTTGCTTTTCCAAAGATGAGATGAGCGTGGATAACAGTAAATGATAGCTTTGATAAATAAAACGATAGGACTGGGAAGCGCGAATCGCTTCGGAAAAAGCGGCCAAACCTTCCGCTGCCAGCTCCAGTTCCCCTTTATCCAAGGCGTCAATAATGGCGGTTTCGAATTCCCGAGGGTAGCGGAAAGCCGTCTGCTTCTTCTCATTTTCCAAATGTTCAATAAATAGGACGTTCTTCGTATTGTTGAATATGCGATACTGCAGCGCGCTTTCCGCCTCTTTACAAGAAACGGGCACATCCTCGATATGAAAATAAAACCGGCCGACGCCAGCCGTCGCTTTCATCGACAGATGCTCCTTTAAGGAGTCGCAGACGGATTCCGCATATTCTTCTGTAAGACGAAGCATCTCTTCTTGCTCCGTATCCGCCCTGAACTGCAGCAGCGCTACCCCCCGGCCTCTGTCAGGAATTACATACCCGCGCACGCTGGGATAAGTCTGAATAATTTCTTGCATGACATTGGAGATGACAAAAGCAATGATCCCTTTTTCATCCGGCCGAAAACGCTTCTCCCTCGCAATATTATCGGCATCCACGATGATGACGACATTCGTCGCATGTACGGTAATGCCATTGGCTTCACAATCACGAAGCAGCGGTTCTTTTCTTAAGTATTCGCCGTTAATCAACTGCTGAAGAAATTTCTCCCTCAGTGTAGGTTGAATGCTAGCCATAAAACCACCTAGCTTTTCCGTTTCCATGTTTAGAAAATCCAGACATTCCTTGATATAATCGAGTTCGTTTTGTTTATTTTGGATTTGCCCGATCCTCAGCGCCTTGCTATGCTTCATCAACTGCCCGATGGGGTTATAAGCCCACTTGGAATTGAAATAGGTCAATACGACTCCGAAAGTAATGAAAATAAACAAAAATAGAAGGGTCACGTTGCGTATCCAGTTCAACTGGCCGGCAATGGTTTTCTCAGGTACGATGGTAACGTAAATTCGCCCGTATATATTTTTGGTATATAGAAAATGCGCTTGTTCCCCATCGATGCCTTTGCTCAGGAAACTGCCAGTATTGCTGCTTCTATCCTTGATACCGTCTATGCTGCCCAAACCTTTCATTAAGGAAAGAACCTGATCGTACCCCAGCTCCCCACTGCCAGGAATAACCTTATGATGAATGACGAACAAATTCTGTCCCATCGGCAGTAAATACGTATCGGAATCCAAAAATTCACTAATCGCAGACTTTTCAATTTCAAAAGCAAGAATACCTTGCGCTTGACCGTCCCCCATGTTAGGAAGCCGGCGGGCAAATGTCACATAACCGTCCTTCTGCGCAGAAGGCAAGTAAGCCCACTGAGAGAGCTCTTCGCTGGCAATGATCGTATCAATATCATTTTTATAGGGGTAACTCTCTTTTTCGATAACTCCATAACGGTTCGATAACACCACATTTTCCATGGTATTATAGAAATAAATTTCATTAATAAAGCTGTCACTATTTTTGACCAGATTGATTTTATCCAGAAAATCCCTGTGCCACAGCCAGCTGTTGTCTTGATTCGGGTCTAGAAAGAAGCCCGATAGGATAGGGTCGACAGCGAGTTGAAGCGATTCCTGCTCGATGGTCTGAAAAATTCTTTCCGCACGATCCTTCATGCTCGATAACGACGAATTGCTTTCGTTCATGATTTGCTCCTGCGCCCGGTTCATAGCGAATTGATAGTACACTGCACTAGCCAGTATTAAAGGAATGCAAACAGAAATGCATCCAAGCCAAATCAGCTTATACAAATACCTGCCATGACTGGTGACATGTTTGGAACCTGACTGACGAATGTGTTTTATCCAGTTAATCATAATGCCCCCCACATCCATTTGCTTGTTTATACGGTCTGAGTATACTTCGCTTTGTCCTAAGACGAACCCTTTGGCAGCAGGTATTCATTTAAGCCCTTTCATATAGCAAAGAGGAGTCTAAGGCCTTAGCCTGCGATCTCCTCCAGCTTATTCTTATTTGCCGAAATACTGCTTATAGCTTTCCGCAAATTCCTTGTACGCTTTCTTTAAATCCTGATTTTCATTCAATTTATCTACATAACCCTTGTACTCTTCCATTGTAATCTGGCCAACAATCGCTTTCGTCGCCATAGCCTGCCATTCCTTCTCATACTTTGGCCATACGTTTGTCCACGTAGTAGAATTGATGATCGAGAACGGATTAAGCTTTCCAACTTGCCCATAGACTTCGACTTCTTTCATTTTGGCATCGTTGTAAGCTTTCGGCGCTGATGGATTGAGCACTTTCATCTTGTTGTTAAACGCCAGTGAAAATACCTGATTCGCATTGGTGGTAACCTGTTTGACTCCAAGATCCGTCAGCTGCGGTTGGCCATCTACAACTTTATGGTGAACACCTTCGATACCGTAGTAGTTGAAATCCGTATATTCAGCCGTCGTGGTTTTCTCAAAATAATCTAGAATTTGCTTCACTTTGGCTTCCGGCACCTTTTTGGAAATATAGAATGCGCCGAATGTCGGGCTTGCCAAACTGACTGTCACACCACCTGGTCCTTTAAGTGGCGGAAGGGTGATGACCTTCGCGTCGGGCTGCGTCTTCTGATTCATCTGCTCCCACGTATAATCGCGCCAGATGTTTCTTACATAGGAGGCGGCGCGCCCAGTTGCGTACATTTCTTCCGCTTGTGTTTTCTTCATCGAAGAGAATTCTTTCGCCAGTATGCCGTCTGCATACAGTTTGCGGAGCCATTCGACCATTGCGGTATAATTAGGTGTCAATTGATTTTTGATCAAGCCGCCGTCTTTATCATAAACCGGGTCAAGCGCGCCAAAAGCTCCCGAATACGTATCATCACCGTCAGCCAGCAAAAAGCCGTGACCGATGATGCCAATCGTATCCTTTTTGCCGTTGCCGTCTACGTCACTGTCCACAATCTTCTTCAGATCTGCCGCATACTCATCAATCGTTGTAGGAATAGGCAGGTTCAGCTTATCCAACCAATCTTTGCGCATTTTAATGCCCAAATCGATTTGTGGACGGTTGCGAGGAATGCCGTATACCTTTCCATCTAATTTCATATAGTTCCACACGTTCGGGCCGCTATTATTTTTCATGTTCGGGTATTTGCTGAAATCGCCAAGGAATGGCGTCAAATCCCAGAATGCTCCTTGATTAATGGCCTGAAGCAATGTAGGTCGGGTCATATTGGTGGATACAATGATTTCAGGCAAATTCCCAGATGCCAGCACCAGGTCGAATTTCGTATCGTAGTCACCGGATGGAACCCATTCCACATTTAATTGGGTATTGGTTTTCTTCTGCCATTCCGTCCAATACTCATCATTCATGTTCGGTACATCCGCATAAGAAGGAACGAGGAATTGAAGTTTCAACGGCTCCGCTGATGCTGGTGTTGCCTTGTTCGAATCCCCCTGTTTCGCCGTATTGTCTGCACCTCCCGCCGGTGCACTGTTCTCCCCACATCCTGCCAAGACGCTAACGGAAAGCATGCTGGCCATTATCATACTGAAACACTTTCGATAAAACTTCGACATCGGAACCCCTCCTCAAGTTATTTCGAATCGCGTGACCATTCGCAAGCCCACTGTATTTCGGTAACGCTTACATTTCTTATTCTAGCTTCTCATTCGGAAGCAAGTTAGTGACACTTCTTGTTTTTTCGGCCATTTGGAGCCAACCGCAAATTTTGTCCGGGCAGTAATAAACTGTCTGCTCTCCATTGTAGCACGGCTGGCAAGCCTCTTAGTAGCGCGAAGTTACCATCTTCTTACGGGTGTAGAATTCAACCCCGTCTCTGCCATTGGCATGCAAATCCCCATAGAAGGATTTCTTGAAACCCGAGAATGGAAAGAAGGCCATCGGCGCAGGCACTCCGACATTAATGCCCAGCATACCCGCATCGATCTGTTCGCGAAATTGCCTGATTGCTTTTGCACTGTCTGTATACAGACACGCGCCATTGGCAAATTCCGAACGGTTGGCGATCTCAATCGCTTCCTTCAGGCTGCTTGCGCGAACGATGCTTAAGACCGGCGCAAAAATTTCATCCTGCCAAATTTTCATATCGGTTTGCACCCCGTCAAAAATCGTCGGGCCGACAAAAAATCCGCCCCCCTGTGCCGCCGCCGCATCTCGTCCGTCCACGACCATTGAAGCTCCTTCGCGAATCCCCGCTTCAATATAGTCGATCGTCCTGTCTTTATGGGACGACCGGATAACCGGACCGAGGAAGACATCGGGTTCAAGCCCATTGCCAATCTTCATCCGACTTGCCGCTTCCTGCAATTTATTCACCAAAGTGTCAGCGATGTCTCCTACGGCTACGACAACGGAACAGGCCATGCACCGTTCACCAGCCGAGCCGAACGCTGCGCCCAAGATATTGCTGACCGTAAGTTCCAGATCGGCGTCAGGCAGCACGATGCTATGATTTTTGGCTCCTGCCAGGGCTTGAACTCTCTTTCCATGAGCGGCGGAGGATTTGTACACATACTCAGCAACAGGTTGGGAACCTACGAACGAAATGGCCTGGATGTCCGGGTGCTCGATCATCCCGTTCACGATCTCCTTCGAGCCGTGGACAATGTTGAGCACGCCTTCCGGAAGCCCCGCTTCCGTGAACAACTCTGCCAAACGGTTCGCTAACAGCGGAGTTCGTTCCGATGGCTTCAGAATAAACGTGTTCCCGCAAGAGATCGCCAACGGAAACATCCAGCATGGCACCATCATCGGAAAGTTAAAGGGCGAGATGCCCGCAACGACACCAAGCGGATACCGGTACATGCCCGATTCGATACCCGTCGCAATGTCGGGCAGCTGGGAACCCATCATCAGCGTTGGTGAACCCGCCGCAAACTCGACGCATTCGATCCCGCGCTGCACTTCGCCATAGGCTTCCGTGTAGCTTTTGCCGTTCTCCTGCGTAATAAGCCGGGCAAGCTCGTCCCAGTGTTCTACCAAAAGCTGCTGGTATTTAAAAAGAATGCGCGCACGCTTCGGTACCGGGGTCTCTCTCCAGGCTGTGAAGCTGCTGCGTGCTGCTTCTACTGCCGCATGCAAGTCACTGCGCGTAGACAGAGGGACTCGCGCAATAGGTTCTCCTGTCGCCGGGTTCGGCACGATCTCATAGGAGGAGCTATCGGACGGAACCCACCTGCCCCCGACATAATTTTGTAAAACCGGAATCGTTGTCATCGCGCCGCTCCTTCTTCTTTCTTTAATTCGTAATCGTAGCAAATACGATATAACGCTTCGATTTCACCTGCGGTTACAGATCTGGGATGATGGCCTGGACTTCCGCTAGCTATCGCGTCAGCCGCCATCTGTGGAATCGCCTTGTCAAACGCCTCGCGCTCGATTCCCCAATCACGTAAATTCGGAATTTTCATGAGGCTGCATAATGTCCGAACCTCCTCCATGACGGCGGCTGACAGCCTGTCTCTTTCGCTGTCAACAAGGTCGGGTCGCATCACGCGCCCGATCTCCGCTATACGCTCCTGCGCATAGCCCGATGTAAATTCAAGGACAGCAGGCAGCAGCATTGCGTTGGATATTCCGTGAGGAACGTGGAACAGCGCTCCCAGCGGTCGGGACATCCCGTGAATCAAGGTCACCGAAGCGTTGGAGAATGCGGCACCCGCCAGCATAGAGCCAAGTGCGATTTGAGCGAAGTCTTCCGCATCCCCCTTTTTCGCGTAACAGACGGGCAAATGTTTGATCAATAAGGCAATGGCTTGCAGTGCCCAACCGTCACTTAGCGGATTGGCCTTCCGGGACCAGTACGCCTCGATGGCGTGGCACAATGCGTCGATCCCCGACGATGCGATGACAGATGGAGGGCATGACATGCACAGCAGCGCATCTATGATCGCAACTTGCGGCACCAGCTCCGGCTGGGCGATCATCATTTTGACATCCCTGCGGGTATCAATGATGACCGTCACTTTCGTGACCTCAGACCCTGTACCCGCTGTCGTTGGTATGGCGATCAAAGGCAATGGCCGATTCGCGAACTTTTTCATACCGCCGACATAGTCTCCGATATATCCTGTGTTCGTCATCATGGCAGCGGTCGCTTTGGCGGCGTCGATGCAGCTGCCTCCTCCCAAAGCGACAATCACATCGCACTGCTCCTGCCGGCAGATGGCGAGCGCTTCATCCACATGCCGGTCGGTTGGCTCCGTCTCAACACCACTATAGATCGCACAGGAGAAGCCTGCTTGTTCCAAATAATTTCTGCATGTCTGGACGTGCCCGATTTGCGCCATAACGGGATCGCTAACGATTAGGGCTTTGCTTCCCAGACTCGATGCATAGGAAGCCACTTCCGAGAATGCGCCTAATCCAATGCTGATTCTCGACGGCATCAAAATCTCATGAATCATGCTGAGCATCCCCCTCATTCAAAAACAACGACATCATAATCCAAGATGCTCGACACGACGACAGAAGCAGCATCTCCTTCTCTGGTCATCGTTAATGGGCTATGATCGGACAGCCTGAAAGCTCGCTGTGGCTCGAAACCATCACCTAACGGCAAACGAATCGTCACGTCACGGGCCGGAATGAGTTGTCTGAACATTCTCCGTCCGCCATTCACGTTCACAAGATGAACCAGACGCCGTTTTTCTTGAACTCGTAAGGTTGCCAGCAGCGTCTCCGGAGCCTCCACCTGCAGCGGCAAAGTCTCCATTGTCGTCCATAACACCGCATTTACCAGCAAAAGCGCCCAATCCGGATAACCGTATCGCGCAAACGCCGTATCCTGTTGCCCCGGAAAATAAACCGTTCTGCCGCCGCCAATATGCTCTCTGGCAATCAGCATCGGCATTCCGGTATCCGGCTCCAGCGTGTATGACTGCCCCTCGGGGAAAACGCGGAATGGCGCGGACAACGTCAACGGCACGTCGGAATCTTGGTCTGCGGCGACCCGGCAATAAGCGTTTGAAGCCGGAATGACCGATGTATCCCCAAGTCGATCCAGCAAAGGATGCGAGGAATTTTGTACATTCAAATAGCTTTGCTTATATACACCATTCTCCTCTCCCGTCACGGAATTCGTACTTATATAGGAGACACCTAATAAATCTGCCAGTAAAAAGTCTGACCGCTTGCTGCCGTCCGTATCAAACAAGGAAGTTTCAAATGTAGCGATGACACTGCCGCCGTTCTTCGCATATTGGTTAAGTGCGGCTGCCGTCTCTTCCGACATGCAGGCAGTGGAAGGCAGAATGATCGTCCGGTATTTGCCGAGATTCCCCTTCTTCACTACGGCATCCGAGATGATATCAAACGGAATGTGATGATCCGACAGCGCCAATTCAATTCCTCTGATCGCATCGACATAGTTCATCTTTGGCTTCTCTTTTCCATAGTAAAAAAGGGTATCCTGGGAGTATACGATGGCTACGTTTGCACCGGATCGGTCATCGTTATAATATGCTTGATTATCCGCGACAAAGTGATACAGCGATTTCACCGCCGGAAAACCTCTCTGATCCTGATGTCCCTGAATCGGTCCTCCGGATAAATTCAAGATGGCATTGCCCCCGTTGGCGTATATCTGGGCCATATACACCTTTTGCTCAGCCGGCGGCACAGCATTTCTACGCCACGGCCACGCTTGGAAATAGGAGGCCAGCACCCAAGGCTGATGATCGCTGACATTGTCCAGGAAGTTCGCTTCCTCCGCAGGCCACAGCAGAAAGTCCCAGTGGCTTGACTCCCCTTCCACACGAATCCGGGTTTGCGCTTCCACTTGAACCGCGTCGATATAGGCCGCCATTCCTTCAATATCCAACGCGCCTTTGGTCGTCCATCCTGTTTCCCCAAAACACACGCTGTTACACATCACCGGCATATTCGGATCAAGCGATTTCACTAAGTCATACAAAAATTTGGAGCGCTCCACGACACGCTGCTGCCGCCACCGTTGGAAAGTTCCCCAGACAGGATCGTTCCAATCCTCTTTCACCGGAATTTGGCTGCCGGCATAAGCTCCGAATGCTTCTCTGCAGCGGGAACAATGACAAATCCCGTTGCCATAAGAGGAAAAGCCGTAGCTTCCTCCGCCGAATTTGATGCCGTCGACGTCGTAGCGCATCACGATTTCGCGTAAAATTTCCGCTAAATATTCATTTTGATATCCGCTTAGCGGACATGCGATATAAAAATCGCCCAAATCCTGATTTGCTTTATACGGCTTGCCTTCATGGTCACAGGAGCACCAATCCGGATGTTCCAACGCAGCATTACCCGGAATCAGACTCAGATCCATTGCTGCCACCGCGCGGATATCATAAGATTGAACCGCTTTCACGATTTCCCCTGTCAGATCCCGATCGCCCAAAAAAGGACTTTTTCTGATCGACAAGTTGGTAGGATGCACCGTCACATACCCTGCGCAAAAAAACGACAGCACATTTACACCGAGTTCATTCAAATCTTTTGCAAAACGCTCCGTGTCAAAATCAAGACAATCGACATCCCTGATTGTCAGATGTACGCCTCTGCTTCGCTTGCTCAACCAATCCGATTTCGCCATATTTATCCTCCAATATGCGTAGTGTGAACTCTGCCCAATCTGATTATAGATACGGATAATGCCGCATCCTATAGACACATTTTGTTACGATGCCCCTGCTCTTGCTCAGCGCAATATTTGTCCAAGAAGGCATAATCTGTCCTACAGTTGTTAAGCAAGTAGAAGTCATCTACTTGCTTATGTCTGATTATCGCCGGCGTGTACAAAGGCAATATCTTCAAGTACCTGCGGACGATACAGCTCCCATGAGAAAGGTGTCTTGCCAAGGTGCATCAAGGGATGTTCTACATAGTGCGCCTTGGTTACTGCGATCAGCCGCTCCCAATGTCCGGCTGCGTGCGGCGCCTCCAGAAGCTGAATCGCATGAAGGCGTTCGGCTTCGTCTCCAGTTCTTCTATACAGCTCATAAGAAACGGCTGCCCGTAGTTTATCTGCAAAATAATAATTCAGATGAGCCCATGCTTCAATGTCGGCCTTTTCACAACAGAGTACAGGGGTATCGGCTTTAATAGCCGCCAACCATTCGAGCCCGTGATTGGCATCAGACTCCAGCGTCTCTGCCAGCTTAAGGGGTGAAATCCTGTCCGTTGTTCGTCCTTCTAAGCGTTGGTCCACATATTCGGATACCGATAGATATTCCGGATTGAATGTTTTCCGCTCCAGAAGATCCTGCAACGAAATAAACGATGCGCCTCCATCGTATTCCGCTTCGTCCGTGGACATGAAGCCTTCGGCATACAAGGTGAAATCCCATGTGAACGAGAACATGGACGCGAGGGCCATTGGCATTTTACAAACAGCTGCATACGCTTTCAATAATGGCACTCCAATCGGTGCACGATGGCGTTGTTCAATCGCTTTCTCAAATACACGGTCAGGTGTATCCGGTTCATACAGCAGCCTTCCCCATAGCATGTAATACAGCCAGTTCTTTTCAAACAGATAAGTCCAGTCCATATGATCGCTATCTTTCAGATGGGCGTAATCAATGCCGGGAATCATGCATTCCGACCCGATATAGTAGCCACCAACATAGTCCTGCCCGTTCTCTGTAATATGCTCCCGAATGAAATCCGGCTGCGCCCAGCGAAGCGTGAAGAAGTCCTCGTTGCGGACCATCCAGGTGATTTTATAATTCGTTGGCGACGGTTTCCAATACCCCTCCATCCCATTCGAGCCACCATGCGTCAGCAGCAACTTCGAGGAGGAGTAGGCATGCGACCAATTGAATTTAACTTCCACCCATACTGGTTCAGGCATGAAGCCATTACTTTCTATCGCATTTCGCGTGATGGAAGGATCTACGGAAAACGGTGCGCGATGAATGAATTTTACCGGCCGGCTGGCTTGCTTCATCCCCTCAAAATAAACGTCATTGACCCAATCCTGTCGACTTTGCGGCGTCATATCGTTCATTCTTTCCCCTAGCGAAATGCCGAGTCCAGTAAGATCCGGATACTCTTCAATCAGCTGAGTAACACATTCCCGGGTATATTGTTTGATCATGTCCGTGGAGTAAGAATCTCCATAATGATAAAAGGTTTCGTCGCTTATCGCTTGTGGATCGTAATGCTCCCGATAGGCTTCCGATACGAAAATGTTCCAATTGACCATATACGTCTCGATTCCACGTTCTTTGGCCATCCGGAATAAAGCGGTCCAGTACTGCTTCCATTCCGCTAGTTCTTCCTCATTGAAAGGGCATGCCTTCGGAAAATGCACAGGACGAATCATGTAGGGAAACGGATGCAAATTCCACAACGTCAGAACGTTATAGCGGTTCTCAGCCATCATATCGAGAAACTTTTGCCAGAAGGCAAGATCACGGACCGTGTCCTTTTGAAGCTCAAAACACGCATTCCTCCGGTAACTTGACCAAGGAAGATTGAATTTGATGGCACGGAATGGAAAGCGGGCATTCATGACACATGGTGGGATGGCTGTCAGCGATCCATGTGCCCGGAGCCGCTCTTCCAGCTCCAGCGTTCCGTACATGGCCCCCGCTTCATCCCCGGCCAAAATGTACCAGGTTAAGGTGCTATGCCCTTCCCGCTTACGAATCTCGAAACCCTCTGGAGCGACAGAGGGATCTATGGTTATGCCATGTTTAGTGGCCGCTTCCTCCCTATCGGAGATGATGATTACGCTCGTAGATACAACGTTAGCTGCTATATCCAAAGGTTTAACTGGCCCCTCAAATCTTGCAATGGTGTCTAGCAGCTTAGAAGCTGCAAAACGGATCATGGATGAATCCATGTGATACACAACGGTCGTAGTCACTTTCAGCTCACTCCTTCCCCTCATTAAAGCATTATCGTTATCGTTGCTTCCAGCTTGATTGTAACAAGTCATTTCGAGGCATAGAACCGTCAGTTCTTGATGTCCCCTTCCTGCTTAATCAGGAACAATAATTGTCTTCCTGATCATTTTTTGTCCGTAACCATTACTGAGAAACACTTGGCGCAGGGTAATCTCAAACTAGATGAACTACAGGGCGCTATTCTAGCAAATTCAGCCCGTTCCTCGCTCAAGCGGAACTACAGGGGCTTATTTGACCACCTAACCCTGTTTTCTTAAAGAAAATGGACAAATAGCGGCTCACAGTTCCTCTCCGCGCGAAAAAGAGCCTATTTCGCAGAAATAGCGACCTGTAGTTCCCCTCCCTTGCCCGGAGAAGCCGCTCAAGCGATAGCTGCAAAAAGGCCAACCGGATAAATTCCGGTCGACCTTATCTTAACTAATCGGCGTTAACTTGCGTTCTGCAAATTTCGAGCCTCTAAACTCAGGCGGTATTCGACGAGCAACTCCTGTTTGAATGGCAGCCTGCACCACTTGATCGCGAATTTCCTGTACGACCTTCTCATTAAAAATGGAGGGAATAATATACTGTTCATTTAACTCATCATCTGTGACCGTGTAAGCTATGGCCTTCGATGCAGCCAGTTTCATTTCTTCATTAATCTGGCTCGCTCTGCAATCAAGCGCCCCTCGGAATATACCTGGAAAACATAGCACGTTATTGATTTGGTTCGGAAAGTCGCTACGACCCGTGGCGATCACTCTGACAAAGGGGGCAGCCGCTTCGGGATCGATCTCAGGCGTTGGATTCGCCATGGCGAAAATGACCGGATCGTTAGCCATACGATGTACCTCTTCCAGCTTCAACACATTCGGTCCGGAAACACCAATGAAAACATCGGCGCCATTCATCGCATCAGATAAACTGCCTTTCGTATTCTCCTGATTGGTGTTACGCGCCACCCAGTCCCACAATGGATTCTCGTAGATGTTGTCACGTGTCATAATGCCCTGACGATCCACAGCAAGGATGGTTTTCGCCCCGGCTCCCAACAGCATTTTAACGATAGAAACCCCGGCAGCACCAATCCCCACAACAACAATTCGGATATCCTCGATTTTCTTTTTGGTTAACCTTAGGCTATTGATCAGTCCGGCTAAAACAACCACCGCTGTCCCGTGTTGGTCATCGTGAAACACTGGAATGTCCAGCTCTTCCTTCAGGCGGGTTTCAATCTCAAAGCAGCGCGGAGAACTGATATCTTCCAAATTAATTCCACCAAAAGCCGGCGCCATATTCTTAATGGTTCGAATAATATCTTCCGTATCTTTGGTATTTAGGCAGATGGGGACAGCGTCCACACCTGCCAATTGCTTAAACAGCATCGCCTTTCCTTCCATCACCGGCATCGCTGCTTCGGGGCCAATATCACCCAGACCTAGAACGGCTGTACCATCGGAGATCACTGCAACAGTGTTGCGTTTAATCGTCAACGTAAAGGCTTTTTCCGGATTTTCATGAATCGCCATGCAGACTTTGGCTACACCAGGTGTATAAACCTTTGATAAATCATCCCGATTTTTCACCGGTATTTTGGGCTGGATTTCAATTTTGCCCCCCAGGTGCACAAGGAACGTGGGATCCGAGATATGATGCAGGACGACACCCGGAAGCATTCTAATTTTATCCGCAATCAATTCCTCGGCTTGTTCTCCTAGATTGACGGTAATATCCCTCGTTGTCGATTGTTTATCGGAACGAATCACGTCAATGGCAACGATATCTCCACCGGCACGACTTACGGCATTCGCCACTTCACCGAAAGTGGTTACCTTCTGATCCAATTCAATACGCAAGATGAGGCTGTTAGATGAGGTTTTCACAATACTTCTCTCCCTCCGTAATAAGGAAATACGTCTTTATCTATTCGAAGCCGGCACCATCGCCTTGAATTCCCTGCGTCTGCGATGCAAAATCGGTTCTGTGTAACCGCTTGGTTGTTCATAACCTTTGAATACCAGCTCACACGCAGCTTGAAAGGCTACCGAGTGATCTAAATTATCGGCCATCGGACGGTAAGCAGGATCTCCGGCATTTTGCTCATCGACCACCTTGGCTAAACGCTGCATGGTCTTAAGAACTTGCTCTTCCGTACAAATGCCGTGATGAAGCCAGTTAGCCAAGTGTTGGCTGGAAATACGCAAGGTGGCGCGGTCTTCCATCAGTCCTACGTTATTGATATCCGGAACTTTCGAGCAACCGATGCCTTGCTCTACCCAACGGACAACATAACCTAGAATACCTTGAGCATTATTGTCCAGTTCCTGTTGAATTTCTTCAGGAGTCCATTGCGGTTTGGTTTCCACTGGAATATTTAAGATCTCATTCAGATAATCTTTCCCGCTCGCTTTTAATTCGTTCTGGACTTCCTTGACATCCATTTGATGATAATGAAGTGCGTGTAACGTCGCTGCTGTAGGTGAAGGCACCCATGCCGTATTGCAACCAGCCTGCAGATGAGCAATCTTTTGATGCATCATATCCTTCATCAGGTCAGGCATAGCCCACATTCCTTTACCAATCTGGGCACGACCTTGCAAGCCGCACGCTAACCCTATGGTAACGTTTGATTTCTCATAGCCTTGCAGCCAACGGGAAGACTTCATATTATTTTTGCGAACCATAGGTCCTGCTTCCATCGAGGTATGCATCTCATCGCCTGTACGGTCCAGGAACCCTGTGTTAATAAAAACAATGCGATCCTTCACTTGGCGAATGCAAGCCTTCAAGTTTACGGAAGTACGGCGTTCCTCGTCCATTACACCGATTTTGATCGTATTGCGCTCCAACTCGAGCATATCTTCCGTCCGATTAAACAAAAGATTAGCAAAAGCCACTTCCTCGGAGCCGTGCATTTTTGGTTTTACAATATATACGGAGCCTTTAAGCGAGTTTTGATACGCGCTATTCCTCAAAAGATCGTGTTTGGCAATAAGGCTGGTTACAACGGCATCCAATATGCCTTCGGGAACTTCCTGCCCGTTCTGGTCTAATACGGCATCGATTGTCATCAGATGTCCTACATTCCGGACAAATAGAAGCGAACGACCTGGCAAACTAAATTCCTCGCCTGCAAGAGATGTATAGATGCGGTCAGGATTCAAAGTCCTTGTAATGAATTTATTTCCCTTCGGTACGGAAGCCGAGAGATTTCCTTTCATTAGTCCCAACCAGTTCCTGTACACCAATACTTTATCCTCAGCGTCTACTGCAGCAACAGAGTCTTCGCAATCCATGATCGTCGTTAGAGCTGCTTCCATCAAGATGTCTTTCACGCCTGCCAGATCATTCTGGCCAATCGGATGTTGGCGGTCAATTTGGATTTCAACATGTATCCCGTTATTTTTCAGCAAAACTGCGGAAGGATCGTCCGCCAGTCCTTGATAGCCAACAAGCTGAGAGGCGTCCTTCAAACCTGTCGTTTCCCCATTGGCTAAAGAGACAGACAATTCTCCATTCACGATCGAGTACCTAACCGCATCATGATGCGAGAAGTTGGACAAGGGTGCTGCTTGATCCAGAAAGCGCTTGGCATACGCAATAACTTTATCCCCACGAACGGCGTTGTATGCAGAAGTACGTTCTGCACCATTCTCTTCGTCAATAACATCCGTTCCGTATAAAGCATCGTAAAGACTTCCCCAACGGGCGTTCGCAGCATTTAAAGCATATCTGGCATTGTTAACTGGAACAACTAACTGAGGGCCCGCTTGATAGGAAATTTCCTCGTCTACCCCTTGTGTTGTAATTTGAAAATCTTCTACTTGCGGTTCCAAATAACCAATCTTTTGTAAAAAGGCTTGATAGCTCTCGGCGTTAAAACTTTCTTTATTTTCAATGTGCCACTCATGAATAAGCGTCTGCAGCTCATCCCGTTTGGCTAATAAGGCTTTATTCTGAGGGGCAAGGTCGTGAATCAACGTATTCAAATCTGCCCAGAACTTTTCACTTTTCAACCCGCTGCCAGGGAGTACTTCTGAATTAATAAACTGATAAAGCACTTCAGCAACTTGTAGACTTCCTACGTTTACATATTCGCTCATTTGGATGTCCCCTTTGTAAGTGTAGATTATGATTGTTGAGCAATAACAGGATTTTGCAAGTGGCCTATGCCTTCAATGTAACAATCCACGACATCGCCATCCCGGACTTGATCCGCACCGGCGGGCGTTCCAGTCAGAATGATATCACCTGGCATGAGGGTCATGAACCGGCTGATGTACGCAATCATGCTGTCAATTGGCGTAATGATGCGTTCCATGAGAGCATCCTGCTTAACAATACCGTTCACGGTGGATTGAATACGGGCCGAGTGATAATCAAAGTCGGTTACAATCACGGGACCCAGCGGGCAAAATGTATCAAAGGATTTGCCAATCGTCCAATGTCCCTCCGGATGAAAATAATTGAAAGCCCCCAAGTCGTTGGCTACCGTGTAACCGAAAATCACTTCGTGGATGTTTCTCGGGTCTATGTTTCTCGCTTCTTTCCCGATAATGACGGCAAGCTCCGATTCGAATTTGATATCGTCCGTTCCAAGTGGCAGAACCACGGCGTCTCCGGGTCCGACAACAGTGGTCAATGGCTTAAAGAACAGAATCGGCATTTCCGGTACCTCTGGTTTTGGCGCCCCTTCGCCAACAAAATTTTTACCGATACCGATGATGTGTCTTGGTGTCAGAGGAGCTTTCAGTTGAACATTGTCCAATGAGAATGTCTTCCCGGTAAGAATACGGGAGGTGAAAATATCACCTGTAAATTCATGAATGTTAGATTCTTCTATGATTCCACTGCGTATCTCTGATTCTCCAGAAACGATAAAACGAGCTAGTTTCATACGAAAAGCCGCCTTTCTTGTTCATTATTATGAACAACGTTCTATATTTTGTTTGTAAATTGATCTTCCCACAGTTTTCCGTTTGTGTCAATGGGATTTTGCCGATGTAAAACACAAAAAATCCCGATTCACCTAAGTGCCCCGGGACCCCTATCCTCATATATTCGTTGACAATCGTTTTGCTAAAGAGCAAATTTCACTGATGCTTTCTTCTTTCTTCCCTTCCCAATGATGGATGGGCATGGAACAACTGACCGCTGCAACTACGGTGCCCAGACGGCGAATCGGTGCAGCCACACAACAGAACCCCATGACGCCTTCCTGTATATCCAAGGAATACCCTCTTTGGCGCACGGTCTCCAATTCTTGCAAAAATGCTTCTCGGGAACCGATGGTATGAACGGTTATCTTATGGAGCGATTCCTGAGGGAATACCCGGCTGACTTGCTCGGCATCCATATCGATCATGAGCGACTTGCCAAGGCCGGTTGCATGAGCCGGGATACGAACGCCCGGCCCCGAAACCATCTGAACCGGTGTCGGTGCTTCCACTTTTGTCAGGTAGAGCACTTCGCTGCCATCCAACCTAGCCAGCTGCACGGATTCTTGCAGCTTGCGCATAACCGGCTCGGCCATTCGCCTGAATTCTTCAATCAGGTCATACTGGCGAAAATAAGCACTGCCCAGATCGCCAACCGCGCTGCCCAGAGCGTACGTCTCATTTCTGTCTCGATTGATCCACTGCAGCCGCTCCATGGTCTGAAGTAGAGAATACAGCGTACTCTTGCTGATCCCCAAGTGCTTGGACAACTCGGACAACTTCCATTTGTAGGGCTCCTCCGTCAGTAAGGTAAGTACTGCATGTGCCCGGTCCAGCGCTGGAACGGAATACTTTTGCTCCATTTTGTCACGTCCTTTATATGATAAACATCGTTCGATATATTGATCGTATTATCCCTAGATGCTACCATGCGTGCAATGGCTAGTCAATGCAGAATAACAGAAAGTGCCCATTCCTTCCCCCGCTGCCTGTGAGCCGGTGAATGAATGGGCACTTCCTGAATCCGTTAACCTTTGACGGAGCCTAGCATAACTCCCTTGGCAAAATGCTTTTGCAAAAAGGGATAGATGATTAAAATCGGCACCATAGCCAGCACAATCGAGGCCATACGAATCGTTTCCTGCGGTAAAACTCTGTCGTCACTGCCGACAGACCCTGCACCGCTGGCATCGGAATCGATAACCAACGACTTGACTAGCACCTGCAAGGTCCATTTCTTGGCATCGCTCAAATAAACCAGGGCATTGAAGTACGTGTTCCAATACGAAACCGCAAAGAACAGAACAAAAGCAGCAATCGCCGGCATGGATAAAGGAATGACAATGCGCCAGAAGACGCCGATATCCGAGCAACCGTCAATTCGAGCGGCATCTTCCAACTCCGGAGGCAAGGAATCCAGAAATCCTTTTATCACAATCAAGCTCCATGCATTCGTAAGACCCGATAAAATTAATGACCAGTGCGAGTTTAACAGGTTCATATCCTTCATTAATAAATAGTTAGGCAAAATCCCTGCGTTGAACACCAATGTAAAAATAACGCCGCCGAGCATCCATTTCCTGCCGGGTACATGTTTCTTGGTTAAGACATACGCAAATGTAAACGAGAGGAGAATACTTAGCACAGTCCCTATTCCTGTAACGAATACGGTGCTTTTCAGGGCATTGACGAAGCTATTCGTTGATAAAATATATTTGTACGCAGACAGCGACCATTTTTCCGGGAATAAATAAAATTGCAAAGGTACGTAGACTTCCGGATCGGTGAACGAAACGCTGAATACATAGATGAATGGGAATACACACGCAATAGAAATGATTGCAAGCAGCGAATAGTTCACATAATCGAAAATCGTCATTTTCTTCGTTTTTACGAAACTCATGGGTTCTCCTCCTTAATAAATCCCCTCTTGCCCCAGCTTCTTCACGACGTAGTTGGACAGCATAACAAGGATTAGGCCCACAACACCTTTGAACATCCCCACCGTCACACCAACGCTGATTTTCCCTCCGAGGATACCGATCGTATACGCATACGTGTCGAACACCTGGGAAACCGAGGTGACCAGCGGATTGTTCATCAATAAGATTTGTTCAAAACCGACATCTGCCATATGCCCTAATCTTAAAATCAGCAAGATAATGATCGTCGGACGAATGGCCGGCAGCGTCACATGCCAGATCTGCTTCATTCTCGACGCCCCGTCTATGACGGCTGCTTCATATTGTTGGGGGTCAACGCCTGCCATTGCGGCCAAGAAAATAATCGTCCCCCAGCCCACTTCCTTCCACATGCTTTGAGCGGTGAGCAGCCCCCAGAAAAAGTTCGGGTTAGACAGAAAAGATACCGTGTCGAAGCCCATATTCGATATCAGTTTATTGATCAGCCCTACATCTGTGGAAAGCATAAAAAACGTCATACTAGCAACAACAACCCATGACAAAAAATGCGGTAAATAAACAATTGACTGATTGATGCGTTTGAACGTTTCATGCCGAATTTCATTGAGCATCAAAGCCAGAACAATCGGCAGCGGGAACATGAATATGATGCCGAAAATATTAATGGCAAACGTGTTTCTCAACATGAGATAGAACACTTCACTATGAAATAACTCTGTGAAGTTGGTAAAACCAATCCACTCGCTCCCCCAAAGGCCTTTAAAAGGGTTGTATTCCTTGAAGGCAATCAAGAGCCCCCATAAGGGCGCGAATTTAAATATTAAAAAATACAGGATGCCCGGCGCAGCCAGAGCGTACATCCATTTACTCTGCACCATGGCCGCCCATAAACGTGAACGTTCCTGAACGCGCGTACTTTTTACAGTTGTTTGTACCTGTGTTTGCATGTGTGAAGCACCTCGCCCGTTTATTCGCTCACTTGATACTCGGCTTTTTCCAGCCATTCCGGCCGTACCGTGATGCCCCAGCCTGGTCCTTGCGGAACCTGCACCGCACCATCCGAAACTTTCAACGGCTCTGAAAAAAGTCCATTCGTCCAAGCATCCTCTTCAATCGTATATTCCATGTATTTCCCTGCGTTCGGAATAGCTGAGACCATATGCAGCGTAAAGACGGTCAACATCGATAAATTCGCAGCATGCGGTGTACAGGTCATTCCTACCGCTTCGGCCATTCGAGCGACTTCCAGTGCGCGGCTCAAGCCTCCCACATAGCAAATATCCGGTTGAACGATATCGACGGCACGCATCTGAATCATCCGTTTGAACTGTGCCAAATCCGTATCCTGTTCCCCGCCGGTTACCGGAATGTCCAGGGCGTCAGCTACTTGCTTCGTCCACTCCAGCTCCATGTAAGGGCAAGGTTCTTCAAAGTGACATACCCCGTATTCATCAAGCATCTTGCCTGTTTCAATCGCCTTAGCCGGTGTAAATCCACTGTTCGCATCGACATACAGCTGCGTTTGGTCACCGATAGCAGCCCTTACAGCCCGGACAACCTCTTCCGAACGGCCCGGATAGACATCCACATCACTCGCAAAGTTGTTGGCAATCCTGATTTTGAAAGCCTCGATCCCCTGCGTTTCCTTGAGGCGCAAGATCCGGTTAGCTTCCTCCTGCGGTGAAATGTTGCGCTTCATGCTGGAACCGTAAATTTTAACTTTGCCGGGTTTTCCGCCAAGCAATTCACTAACACTTTTGCCCATGCGTTTCCCTTTCAAATCCCACAAAGCCGTATCCAAGCCTCCGACTGCTCGGCATATATAGGAACCGGGAAACTTATGCTCTTCCCTAACAACCTTTTCCGCCAAGGCTTCGATTTCATTCGCATCTGCACCCAGTGCGTGCGGAGCTACTTGTTGATGCAGCACCAGCGCAGAAATATTCGCATGGTAAGGAGCGATCTGCCCATAACCTTGCAGCCCATCTTCTGAAGTGACGCGGACAACGGAAAGTTGGCGGGTTGTAAAAGTTTCGATACGCTTAATTTTCATCCTATCGTTCTCCCCTTTTCATTCAATCTCTTCCTACCTGAACTGGGAGCGGAATTGCCCCGGCGTCATACGTACATGTCGTTGAAAAATGCGGATAAAGTTGCGCTCGGAATATCCGATCGCTGTGGCTACTTCGCTGATGCTTTGATCTGTATCTTTTAACAGGCGCTCAGCTTGACCAATCTTCGTTTCCACCACATATTCCAAAAAGTTCTTTCCTACCTTCTTCTTAAACAATCGGCTCAGATAGGAAGGGCTTACACCTACCCTCTCGGCGCAATGCACCAAGGACAAATCATTCCCGTAATTGTTATGAATATACTGACACACCCACTGGATCGCGGATTCACCGGATGCTTCCCTATCATTTTTCGTCAACCACAGATACACCGGAAATAACGACTCCTCGAACCAATCGGTCATTTCCTTCGACGTCTGTTTGTTTCTTAACTGCCCGAAAAAATTATGCTCCATAATGTCGACGACATTCGCACCCTGCTTCTCCAGAGACACGATAAAAGCCGATAGGAAGATATGATAGCTTTGATAAATAAATACATAGGATTGTGAATGGCGCAGGATTTCCGTGAATTTCTCGAAATGCTGGATCGCTGCAGACAAATCCTCCTGCTCAAGTGCATGAAGAATCGCTTCTTGCAGCTCTACCGGGTACCGGAGCAGTGACTGCGTTTTCCCATGTTCGAAATCATCAATAAATAATAACGGTTCTGCGTCCCGAAATATCCGGTATTGCAGAGCATGAATCGCTTCCTTATAGGAAACCGGAACGTCTGCAATGTAAGGATAGAACCGTCCGATGCACACATTAACTTCAAAGGACAAATACTTATGAAACGCCTCGATCATCGCATAGGCATAGTTCGAGGTCAGCTCCTTCATGGTTTCCTGCTCCATCTCGGGCTTGAATTGCAGGATGGCCACGCCTCTGCCTTGATAAGGAATCACGTAACCTTCAAGACTATGCTGATTCAACAGCTCCTGCATGACATTAGCCAATGAAAAAGCGACAATTCCTTTCTCTTCCGGCAAAAAACGCTTCTCTTTATAAATATGGTCGGCATCGACAACCAGCACGACACTTGTAAATCCAACACCAATGCCATACGCTAAGCAATCCTGAAGCAGCGTTTGATTTGCCGTATAATCACCGCTCAGCAGCTTGAAGAGAAACTTCTCGCGCAAGGACGGCTCCATATTTTGCACATAACTTTCCAATTTCTCCGTCTCATTACTTAAATAATCCAGAGACTCTTTAATGATATCCAGCTCGTTTTCCTTCGGCTCGACACCATGGCCACGCAGAGAACGGCTGTGATTAATCAGTTGCCCGATTGGCGTATAGGCCCTCTTGGAGGTAATATACGTCAGAAGAATGCCGACACCTACAAATACAAGAACAATAAGCACCGTCATTTCACGAATCCAGCTTAACTGATCGGTAATGACCTGTTCAGGCGTCACAGATACGTAAGTTCTGGAGAATACATTTTTCACGTAGTGATACTGTGCCGGCTTCCCATCAATACCTTCTGCTACAAATATGCCCGAGTTTTGATCCGATGCCTTGATCATCGCAATCCCTTGTAATCTGGCCGTTTCTTCGGCTTGGTTCACTTGGGGGTTTCGCTCGATCCCAAAAGGATCGTTCAGCTTCACGATCATTAAACCTTGATCGCCGGTCAACATGACCGCATCTGTTTCCATAAATGTGCTCAGCTTGGCAGCTTCAATCTCAAAGCCGAGGACGCCCTTGGGCCCTTCCGTACCAATGAGTGGCAGCTGTCTGTAAAAGGTAATGTACCCTTCCTTGCCCTTCAGCTGTGTCCATTGCGTAGGACGTTTAATTGCGAGCAATTCGTCAATATTTTGTTTATATTTGTAATATTCTTTCTCAATGGAGCCGTATTCATTGGAAATGACCTCATGGTTTGTGCTGTTATACAAATATATTTCACTAATAAAGCTATTGAAATTTTTAACCAAAGCAATTTTTTTCAGTATATCAAGCTTCAAAAGACCGCTTTCATCCTGAGGGTTCGTAAACTCTTGCTGAATAAAAGGATCATTGGCTAACTGGAGCGAGTCCTGCTCAATTTCCTGTAAAACCGTTTCGGCGCGGTCCTTCATTATCGTCAAGGACGAGTCGCTTTCCGCCTGTATGTATTTCTGCATCCGATGTGTAGAGAATTGATAATACGCTACGCTAGCCAATATCACCGGAATACATACGGAAATACAGCCAAGCCAAATGAGCTTGAAGAAATACGTTCTCGTGTTCGTTCGCCTCTTTTTTCCAAGTTTTTTCAGAAACATGCTGCTCCAGTTAGCCATAAGTCCTCCCCGTCTTCTTAAGAAGCCCCATTGTCATACCACTCACTTATTCACACAGATGGTTCGTGTGTTAAGCATAGGGAGCGGAGCCGCAAAAAGCAAGCGGTAAGAAACTCACCTGTGGCTGTTTATTTGGGAAACTTCTCCTTATAATCTGCTGCGAATTCCTTATAGGCCGTTTGAAAATCCGGATTCGCATTCAGCTTTTCAATATAAGCTTTGTACTCATCCATTGAAATCTGCCCTACGATCGCTTTGACGACCATCGACTGCCATTCCGATTGGAACTTCGGCCAAATTGACGTCCACGTATTCGAATTAATGATAGAAAACGGATCAATTTTCCCTACTTCTGCATAAACAGCCACTGATTTCTCCTTGGCATCGTTATACGCTTTGGGAGCGGCAGGATTAATAACTTTCATTTTATTATTATAAGCTAGTGGGAAAATAGCTCCTGTGCCGTTAGCGGTTACTTGTTTTACACCAAGTTCGGTGAGCTGCTGCTGGCCATCCACCATCGTATAATCGACGCCTTCGATTCCGTAGTAGTTATAGTCCGTTTGTTCCGGCGTCGTTGTTCTCTCGAAAAAGTCCAGGATTTGTCTTGCTTTCTCCTCCGGCACTTGTTTCGAAATATAAAACGCTCCCGAGAATGGAACCGACAGCTGAACACTGGAACCTCCTGGACCTTTCATCGGTGGCAAAGAAATGACATTCGCGTCAGGTTGCACTTTCTTGATCGTTTGTTCAAAGTTGAAATCGCGCCATGTATTTCTGCCATAAGAAGCGGCTCGCCCTGTGGTAAACATCTCTTCCGCCTGGGTTTGTTTGATGACAGAGAAGTCCTTGGCCAGAACGCCGTCAGTATACAATTTGTGGAAATAGGAAACCATATCCGTGTAATTCGGTGTCAAATACTTGTTAATCATACCTCCGTCTTTCCCATAAATCGGATCGAGGCCTCCAAATGCAGCCAAGAAGCTTCCATCGCTGTCGGCAAAGAAATTGCCTGTGTTGCCTTGGCCGATCAAACCAACCGTGTCTTTCTTACCGTTCCCGTCCGGGTCTCCGTCTACAATGGTCTTAAGGGCAGCTGCGTACTCATCCAATGTAGTCGGCACAGGTAAGTTGAACTTATCCAGCCAGTCCTTTCTCATTTTGAGGCTGAGGTCAATATGGGGACGATTTCGTGGAACACCGAAAATTTTGCCATCCGTACGGACATAGTTCCATACGTCCTTGTATCCATTTTTCTTCAAATTCGGATACTTGCTAAAGTCACCCAAAAGAGGCGTCAAATCCCAAAATGCTCCTTGCTTCACTGCATTTTGCAGTGTTGGACGCGTAATACTGTTCGCAACAATAACTTCTGGAATGTTGCCGGATGCCAAGACCAGGTCAAATTTTGTATCGTAGTCCCCTGAAGGGATCCAATCTATATTTAGCTGGACTTTATTATCTTTTTGGAACTTCATCCAATATTCATTGTTCATATCTGGAATGTCCGCGAATGACGGTACCATAAACTGAACCTTCAGATCAGGCTTTGCAGCCGAAGTTGCCTTGGGCGTCTCTTTACTCTCTCCACAGCCTGCCAAGATCCCTAATAAAAGCGGAGCGAGCATAGTCAAGCTGACCCTCTTTGTTGTCAATATTTTCATAATAGCCTCCCTGTTGATGTTTGTGTTTCTCCGCTGTTCAAGTGTCCGGAACTAACAAGACAACGTGTTAGGCTTTATTATAGGAGCATCGCCAACTGCAAGTAAGTGACAATTCTTGTTCTTGTTGTCCTTCTAGCCAGCATATCAAATTTTGTCACTTTGCGGTCCAGCCCTGCATTCCCACGGCCGAAAATAAGACAAAAAACCGGAACCCCCGGGTCCCGGTCCTCATCCTCCACTTTTGCATCATTCACGAAAGAGACAAAGATTTATGACAGAATCATGAGTGTTTGCAGAAGCAAGACACAAGAGTGACTTCTATATGGTAACCTATACATAGGTAATTTACTTGGAAGGGTGTGTTAGCGACATGCGAGTCCAAAGCAATACGGTTAGCATCCAAACAGTTCCAATCTCATTCACGAAGGTACTCTTCGAAACTATAAAGATTGGCATTATTAAATCCAACCTCATCGCCATGATCGCAGGGCTTAGTGTGGCCTTGTTCGTACATCAAATACCGCTAATGGATAAAATCGGCAACATGACCTTGGCGTTGATCGGATCCTCTCTGGTGATTGGAGCGGCCGGTATTTTTAATAATTTATACGACCGCGACATCGATCGCATCATGGAACGAACGAAAAACAGGCCGACGGTTTCCGGCATCATTGATATCCGAAGCGGACTGTTCCTTGGGATTTGGATCGCAATCGGCGGTCTTGTCTCCTTGTATCTGGCGTCGCCGCTATCTGCTTTCGTCGGCTTTCTCGGGCTGTTCTTATATGTCGTGCCGTATACGATGTGGACAAAACGCAGAACTATCTACAATACAGAGGTAGGCAGCTTGTCTGGAGCCATTCCTCCGTTGATCGGTTGGGCCGCGATCTCACCGGATATTTTACATCCCCATGCCATTGCGCTGTTCCTGTTGATGGTTATCTGGCAGATGCCTCACTTCTACGCAATCGGAATTCGGCGCATGGAGGAATATCGAGCGGCTAACATTCCCATGCTGCCGGTGGTCAAGGGCATTCGCAGAACTTACGTGCAGATGAACGTGTACTTGGTTGCGCTATTTCTAGTCAGCTTTTTGTTCTGGTCCTTTAATCCGTATATTGCCATAGCGAATGCGCTCTTAAGCCTAGCCTGGTTGGTGATGAGCATCAACGGATATAAGCAGAAACCGGAGGACAAGTGGGCCCGTTCGATGTTCATCTTCTCCCTTAACCATATTACCGTGCTGCTGTTGATGATTGTCTGCTACTCGTTAGGTGCACTGTTGTTATAACGGTAAAATTATTATTTCACTCATTTAAGTTTCTATGTGTGCATTGCCTATCAGACTGGCCGGAGGAAACTCCGGCCAGTCTTTTTATTTTGCTTCCCCTTCAGCCTATTATTCTGATCGGCGTGCAACTTCATTTACTTTTGCCAGCAGCTCTTTAAACTGGCCTAGCGATTCTACATATTTTTCGAATGATCCGCAAATTTCTGCAAAAATGTCTACCGATACACTCTGCATTTGGTTTTGCAGCCCTGCACCTTTTTCCGTTAATGCAACCTCAACCTTCCGCTCATCCTCCACAGAACGTTTGCGAACAACCAAATCCGCTTCTTGAAGCCGCTTCAGCAGCGGTGTTAACGTCCCCGAATCCAGCAGCAATCTGTCGCCAAGCTCCGTCACCGTGCTGGTCCCTCTTTCCCATAACACGACCATGACTAAATATTGTGGATACGTAAGCCCAAACTTCTCCAGAATAGGCCGGTAAATGCGCGTTAATTCACGGGAAGTCGCATAGGCCGTGAAACAGAGCATATCCTCTAGCTTCATTACAGCTGCCTCTTTCATCCTCATTCCCCCTGTTATTTCGATATTGTACATTGTAACTCAACCTGCCTATTTCTCAAAATTTAATTTCAAACAATATATAGGCTCCCCTTTTACATAGAGCAAACCTAAATTTACTAAAATTATATTAAGCACAATCTAATTGACAGAAATGCAGTTCAGGGTTTATACTCTGGTACATAAGGTTTTGAAAAATTAAATTTTACAAAATTCAAATTGAAGGGAATGTGTCCTATGTCCATTTATAATTTCAATGTTAAAACAGCTAAAGGAACTCAGAAATCAATCGGTGATTACCGCGGTAAAGTCATGCTGATTGTGAATACAGCTAGCAAGTGCGCATTTACTCCACAATTTAAAGAGCTTCAAGAAATTTATAAGCAATATAAAGACGATGGCCTTGAAATTCTCGGCTTCCCAAGCAATCAATTCGGCAGCGGCGAGAAAGGGAACAACGAAGAAATTCATAGCTTTTGCGAGATTAACTTTGGCGTAACCTTTGAGCTTTTCGACAAAATCGATGTGAATGGCGCCAATGCTGATCCCCTGTATAGCTTTTTGAAAAAAGAAGCCAAAGGTGTGCTTGGTTCTGAATCCATTAAATGGAACTTCACGAAGTTTCTTGTTGACCGAGAGGGGAATGTAATAAAACGCTACGGTTCCACAGACAAACCTATGGCGATCGTAGAAGATTTGAAAAAACTGCTGTAATTTAAGCGGTGATCACCCCTGTACGAAACCCTTGATGCTCTGGATTCATGGTTTTACCACACTCAAGAGAACCAGAGGCCTTTATTTGGAGAAAATAGGGCTTTCTCCTCTCCGAGCGGAACTTACAGGCTCTTATTTGTCCGCGACAGCGCATTATGCCGCAGAAACCTGCAAAATAGCGGACTGTAGTTCCCCTTCCACGTGGAAAGTCTACAGTATTCGGCAAAATAGAGGCTCATTGTTCCCTCAAGATATCTAAGGGTAAAGTTTCACTTTCTGACGAACAACTAACCACCTTCATGGTGGTTTTTTTGTTTATTTATGTACCTATAGAAACAAGCATAGATTTTTAGTAATCAGAGCATCGATAACAGTCAATACTAGTAAAATAACTTCCCGTGCTAAAAAAGCTCCGTCGAGTAAATGTTTTTGAAAATTTGAACTCCTAATCATTGATCTGAGTCTAAGTATTTGTTTCAGGAATCGACAAATTAGGGGAGCTAGCATCATGAAGGAAGTCAAACAAAATCATCCACGCTATATGCCTGGATTGGATGGGATCAGAGCACTGTCGGTCCTTGCTGTAATTGCGTATCATCTCAACTGGGGGTGGGCCTCAGGGGGATTCTTGGGAGTAAGTGTATTTTTTGTACTCTCCGGTTATCTGATAACGGATATGCTGTTGGAAGAGCGCAAAAATAAAAATCGCATCGATCTGAAAAGATTTTGGATCCGCCGCATTCGCAGATTGCTTCCAGCCATGTTGTCAATGATCATCGCTGTTGCCGTCTTTCTGGCGATTTCAAATCATGCCAGACTCATTTCCATACAGGGGGATATTTGGTCGGCGGTAACCTATACTAGCAACTGGTATAATATTTTTCACCAAGTCTCCTATTTTGAGAGCTTCGGCCCTCCTTCACCGCTCGGACATCTTTGGTCGCTCGCCATTGAGGAGCAATTTTATTTATTATGGCCTCTGATTATCATTGGCTTGAGTCGTTTCTTTAGCCCGACTCGCGGCAAGTTTGTCTTACTCACCCTCGCTGGTGCCATTCTTTCTTATCTCGCTATGGTGATTTTATATGAGCCCGGTACTGACCCTAGCCGGGTATATTACGGGACGGATACAAGAGCATTCGGGCTCTTGATCGGTGCAGCTCTTGCTTTTATATGCCCAAGCCGTAAACTTCTCGACCCTACCTTATGCAAAAATCGTTCTTGGATAAATGTGATGGGTATCATTGGTCTTCTGGTTATCATTTACATGTTCCTTCAAACCGGAGAATACGATCAATCGCTGTACACCGGTGGAATGCTTGTCCTTTCAATTGCAGTCTCTTTCGTGATTGCAGCAGCAGCAAGTCCCTCTAGCTTTGTTAGCAAAATTCTCGGTTGGAAGCCTCTACGGTGGATTGGCGTTCGTTCTTATTCCATTTATCTTTGGCACTATCCTGTGATCGTATTAACGAGTTCGACTAGCCCTAATACGGATGCAAGCTATTTTCTTCAAATGATACAGTTAATACTTAGTATCGGATTTGCGGCCTTATCATACACCTTCATCGAAAACCCATTCCGAAGCGGCAATTGGCGTATTTGGACCAAGATTCCCGGATTTCGGTGGGAGGGACGTGCAAATCCGCTGACGTTTAGGTTTTTTATTCGACTCGTACCGATTGCCATTCTCACACTGATCTTCGTTTCCTGCATGTTTAATCGGAGCAGCACAGAAATAGCACTCAATTCTCAAAGTCCGACGAGCGCTAATGCGATTTCTACACCTTCCGATCAATTGACTGATGTAATAAGCGGTGTCTCGACAGCTACTCCTACCGTTGATACAAAACCTGATGCAACTAACGCTGTTCCGACGCCTTCTCCTAAAGGCAAAAATGTCCCTGTTTCGGCAAGCCCTGCCCCGACAGCTTCTCCTGCAGGTCCCCCTTCGCCGGGACAGTCAATTCTTGTCCCGACAGCTACTCCTGTAACGGAAAATTCAGCTGCTCTGATACCCCTTCCCCCTGGTGCAACAAATCAGGATAATATCACACAGAGTGAGAAAAAGACGGCGACTTCGACGAACTCATCCGGCGCTTATAAACGGGTTCCTTTAACCCAGAGGGTTACAGCTGTGGGGGATTCCGTCATGTTGGGCGCAGCCCCGGTTCTGGAGAAAATGCTTGAAGGGATTGTCGTAGACGGAAAAATCGGTCGGCAACTGTCACAGGCTACGGACATTATTAAACAATTCAAGTCTGATAAGACACTAGGTCAAATTGTTGTCATTCACCTCGGAACAAACGGCCCTTTTACAACAGCTCAGCTCGAAAAACTTCTCGAGATGATTGGGGAAGAGCGGGAAATCCTTCTCATTAATACACGTGTGCCTAGAAAATGGCAAGATACGGTAAATGATACGTTAGCCGATACAAGCAAAAAATATGCGAATGTCAAGCTGCTCGACTGGCATTCATTTAGTGAAGACAAGCCCGACTGGTTCGCCAGCGATGGTGTTCACTTGACGACCAAAGGTGCTGAGGCTTACTCCAAGTTTATTCTTAATTCTGTTACTTCTATAAAAAAGATATGATAGGTAAAAAGCCGGGAGCCCTTGTCAGATCAAGGATTCCTGGCTTTTATCGTCACTGTTTTCTATAAAAAGGCAACCTGGCCAGCGGCACCTCAATCTCCAACTTAGCAGGCCCCGACACGCTTGTACCGTCATCTCCAACCCATGTGCCCGAAGGAAAAATGACCTGGCGAGATCGCGCCCCTTGGACGACAACAGGAGCAACCAAAAGTGAATGACCCAGCATAAATTGATCTTGAACCATTTCCAGACCTTCTCCGGGAAACTCATAGGCCATATGACGCAGGATTGGCTCCCCAGTCCGTGAGGCATGTTTCGCAAGATCAAGGATTTCTTCGCCAAAGGCGGCATGAAGTTGAGCTGCTTCTACACAATAGCGCAGATGCTCATCATCCAAAACCCGCCAAGGTGCAGCTGAGAACTGCATCATCGGAAATAAGGCTGAGCATTGGGCCGAACGAACAAATAGTTCCGAATCCAATTGGTCAACTGAAAAGCTCGTAAACTCGCCTCCGCCGATCATATCCGGGCACGTATACGCATAGCCGAGAAGTCCTTGGGCCAATCCATCCGGAATTAAGCAATCAAGCCCGTTATCCTCCCATCTATGCTGCTTGTCTTTCAGCCTTTGGACCAATGGTTGCCCCGCAAGCTTCCAACAAGCGCGATACTCATTGAGCGGATATTTCAGTCCAACTTTCGCCCATGCTTCGCTATGACCATTGCGTGTCGTTTTCTCATAACTCAAATCATCCGACTCATAGAACTCTAAATCGCCAGCATCCAGCTTAAAACCATCAATTCCGAATTGCGACTGCAAGGAATCAAGCTGCTCATGAATCCACGCAACAGCTTGCGGATTCGTACAATCGAGAACGGCGCTGTATCCGTTCCACCATTTGCGAATCGCCGTTTTCCCCTCACCATCTTTTAAAAGAATCCCCGCCGGTTCCAGTTTACGAAATGTGCCGGAGTCAGGGCTAATAAACGGACAAACCCACAGCATGACTTTAAATCCCCAGGCATGCAGTTCATCAACCATCTGCTTAGGATGAGGAAAACGTCCTGGATGAAACGTCCAGGTTCCGTAGGGCTCGTGCCAATTGTCATCAATCATGATGACGCCGGGCGGCATGCCATTTGCGAGTACATCTCTTGCATATTGCAATACTTTCTCTTGCGTCGGATTATAGAGCAATTCGATCCACAGGTTGTACTGCGGTGCAGTAAACAGCAGCTCTTCTGGCAATGTTGGAACTGCCGGGAAGAACGTGCGGGCGGCATGACGGTATGCTCCGGCTAAAGTCTCATGTCCCTCTTCCACTTTCAGCAAGGCAACCTCACCAATCACCCTTAACTCCTTATGATCAATCTGAAAAGCGAACGGCTCCTCGCTCCAAACATATCTCCCTTTACTGGATACAAGCAGTGGGCAAGCCTGATTGGCTCCGCTGCTCGCTGCCAAATCAACACGAAATATCGATGGGCCATATGGCATACTTTTCCCGTCCGCTACCCGGCCTCCCCACCAATACTCGTCAGGCAATAATTCAATGACTAGTTCATTATTAACCATCCAATATTCACTCCCTCTCTTTATACCCATTGTATATCCGGATGTATTGAGGGGACAATCTTAATGTAATGACTTATAATATAACAAAATTGACTTTTTCTTAAGGAGAACTTTAATGCTCAAGCCAGCTGTATACGGATTTCGAAACGACGATACCTCCATCCTCACGCTCGATTCCATTGGATGGCAAATGATCAATAGCCCTGAATACAGTTTTAGCGGAGAAGAGCGCCCCGACTGCGGGCATGTCATTTTTCAATATACGATTCGCGGACAAGGTTATCTTGAGTATGAACAGCAACGCTTCCCTTTGACGAAAGGAACAGGTTTTTTAGTGAAAGTGCCTAGCAGCCATAAATACTTTTACGGAGATCAAAAGGAACCATGGGAAATCATCTGGCTAAACTTGCGGGGAGAAGAGGCGAATCGGATATGGGATTACGTGATGGCGTTGGAGGGGCCCGTCATCCAGAGAGATTCGGAAACGCCTCTCATTCAGGGGCTTTGGAAATTAATGCGCATGGTCGCTGAAGATAAGGTCACCGACAAATATCAACTCTCCCTCGGCGTATATGAATGGCTGCTCACACTCGTACAATCCAGCCGAGAAATGACAAAAGACGTTAGCGCAAGCTCGAGCACGCTCATTCAGACAGCAAAAAAATACATGAGAGATCATTTTGCAGATCCGCTCACTTTGGATATGATCTCTGAGCATTGCGGAATTAATAAGCACTACCTCTGCAGGCTGTTTCAGCGGTCTGAGCAAGCCTCGCCGCTCGCCTACCTGAGGGATCGAAGAGTCGAGGCCGCCATCGCCCTTCTCCGAACCACTGACCTGCCAGTTCAGGACATTGGCCAAACATGCGGCTTTGACAGTCCCAGCTACTTCGGCAAAATCTTCCGTCAATACATGCATATGACGCCAAAGGAATATCTGATGAAGAAGCTGGAGTTTCCTTATGACGCCATTTATTTGGAGTGATTAGGGGAAGTATCAAGAACCATAGTTACTTCCTTTGAAATTAGTAATTCTTTGATTCGCTGCAATTTTAACAGATCATTATTCTCAATTGTCTTTTGCTCTTTAAGTTCGTTAAAATCTGCATTCATAAGGTGAAGTGTGAAGGGGGGCGTAGCCCCGAAACCTCCATAGAAACAGTCTTCAAGACTGTCTAGAGTAAAACCGTAGTACCCTCCTGGCCCATTCATTGCCTCACCGAGAGCACAATAAAATGAGAGCGGATCAACTACATTTGTCATATCCAAGTAAAAGTGATTTTGCTCAACAAATCTAAATCTATTTTGGTTAAAGATAGAGTGTAGACGGATCACTTCCATCCAACCTTTTCTTTGCTTCTGCGTTAGAGCGACCCAATTATTAATAGTTAACGGTTTTGAAGTTACCCATTTATTCCAAATCTCTGAAGCATCAATAGATGGTGTTGTTGCAAAACCGCCAGATATTGTAAAATTAATCCTTTCCCGATTAGCAGCATCCTCTTTATTAAAGCGATATGGTTTTTCAGGAACGAAGAAATATTCTCCTATTACGTCCTTCCCCTGGGAAAGTATGTGTATATGCATCCCGCTCATTCTAGATTTGGTAGTTAAACAGTGTTGAATATAAGTTTCTCTGAACTGTAAACCTACAAACGTTATTTCATATATGTAGCAAGCGATTTTCTTGCGCCCATCTAGGAATCCAATAATATCGTTGCATTCTCCTATGATAAGATTATTTTCATCTTCTACAAGTAAATATTTATTCATGAAAGCCTCCGAAACTATTTTAAAAAACGCAGTTTATTAGATGATTTTTTCAACATTATCAATGATATTTTTTATAATCGACTTTTTGTTGTTAAGTGTCTCGGAATCATGAATTCTCATTAAAAAATCTATAAACTTTTCCCTGCTCGGAACCCCATAGACCTTTAATTGCATGAGATCATATGGTTTCTTTCGTTCACGAATCATTTCGTCTAACGCATGAATCAGTGTTAACTGATGTCGAGTTTCCATTTCTGACCACTTATTAATGTCTTCCCATGTCGGTGATGAAAATGCAAATAATTCAGACCAACCATTCGTGGCAGGTAGTCGACCATTCTTCTCAAGCCAAGTTATTACGCGATTGGATTGGAATACTGACAAATGCTTTAATGCGTCATAGGGATTAACCACAGTTTCTGATATCCCCTCTAAGTATTCGATAACTAACTGGTAGCCTTCCTCAAATGGCAAACACCTAGCGGTTAAATACGATCTGTCAGCAGGATCCAAATAACTTGACTCTACCCATTGCTCTCTGACCCATGCTTCAGCGTTGTTTTTAACTACCTCTCCTATTATTAAACATAAGACTTTTGATTCTTTTGCATGATAATTAGGCAGTCGTTTTAGTACATTTTCAAGAATTTCCGAGTGATTGAATTGACGAAGTGCGTTTGCTTCTCTTGCCTTGACTTCCCCATGGTACAAAATATATTGGAATAAGGATTCAAGTGATTGACTGGCATCTTCAAAACGCAAGCTCTGAAATGTATGGAACCATTTCTTCCAACGCTCTGCTTTTTCCGATTTAGTTTCAATCCCATGGTGGCCTAGAAAATCTTCATATTGCCATATCTCTGCACCAATACAACTAAGTTCTGTCATTTTATTAAGATATTCCATAAACGAAGCAGCTATAGGAATAACATTGTCTGTCTCATGATCCCAGTAGACAATAGGAGGATTAGAATCATTACTCAAATCTAAAGCTAAATAATCACCATTCCTGACTTGAAAAAAAGTAAGCTTCCCCTTCAAGTTAATCGCGTAATCTTCCGTCGAATCTTCTCCCCAATATTCCAACCCATCCAGACTCCAGCCGATTTCCCCACTAAATATTTCTCTAAATTCCTGCGGGAGTATAGCTTCTTCGGGGAACGACCATCTCAAATAAAGCTGTTTTGAATTTTCTAGAAGCACTTTCTTAAACTCACTTGGGATATTGATTCCTAAGGTAGACTCTTTATCTTTGATTTCCAAATCGCTTGCGGGTTTACTCTTAGTAAGTTCGATTATTTTACCACCATTGTTTTTTATCTTCTCTAATATTGAAGACCATTTTTCGATCAGTCTATCGACAACCATATTTACCTCCTGTTACATGAATGACAAAGGGAACAGTTGCACGGCGATCTGCTCCCGTTACGGCAACGGATCCAATTGGGTCTTTTTGCCTTCTCTTGTTGTTAGCTATTCGATCCCATTTCGTGTATGGCAGTTCTGAAATATTTCCCTACCTTCTCAAGCTCATTCATTACGAACTTAATTTTTTCTTCTTCTTTAAACCAGTTATCTTTTGAAGTCCCTGTTTTGTCGATTACTGGGCTTACATAAAAAACAGTCTCTTTTGGAAAAACAAATTGATACGTTAAAAGTGCTCTACGAGCGTGATAATTTTTACAGACTAGAATAACGTGTTTGGGGTGAATTCCTTGTTGTTGTAATACTTCCAGTGATAAACGTGCATTTTCAAAGGTATTCGTTGCTTGATCTTCTTTTAATATTGATTCCGAAGGTACTCCTAGTGACAGTCCAACATTTCTCAGGTATTCCCATTCCGTTGTTTCAACATGCGGAGTGGATCCGCCTGAAGGTAATATACATGGAGCGATGCCTTGATGATATAACATTGCAGCCCTTTCCATTAGTTGAGGATGGCTAGAACCTGGTATTAAAATAACATCTGATTGAGCAAGCTCCGTTTCGAAAAACATAAAATCGCTAATGCAGTCGAATGGAAAAGGCATAAAATCCCCCCTAAACATGAGTATCATCATATCCGTAATAGAATGTCATTTCCCAAAGACAATGAGCGATAAAGCTTTCTTTTGACATAGTAATTAAAGAATTCTCGTCAATAAAATAACCCAGCCATTGATTAAATTTGCTTCCTGCTATAGAGTAGCCAATCCATTCATCGTCCTTACCGCAAACGTCAAAGAGAAGTAAACCATCATCTTCATTATACTTTTCAATCCTAACCGATTCTCCATTACTATCATCTTGAAAAACATTTATATAAATGTACATGCAAGTTGCATTATCTGCAGGTAAAGTCATACTCAGTTTTTCATACAAGGAACCGAATTTTTCCAATCTATCTACTTTATCAGGATAATGGATAACAAACTTTTCCCATACCTTTGAAAAGTCAATCGAAGTAATTAAGTCTTTGAACGTCCGCATATTTACTCCAATCTATGTTTTTTACGTCTTACTAACCGAATAACAAAATCAATGATAATCCCAATCAAAAAGAATGAAAAAAAATGTATAAGGTAGGCAAGATAATTCAACCTGATACTTGAACTATCAGCAGCTAGTTTTACGCTCCAGCGATTTCACCTCCATTACCAAATAAAAGGGATTAAATGATAACGGATCTTCTTACAGTACTCTTCATACCCTGCTAACTCCTTTAATAATATTTTTTCTTCATTTAACAGCCTCAGCACAATAAAAATAATGATTGAAATTGAGGGAATCAATGCCCAAATTGAACCTAATGCAAGAGGGCTGAACAGGATAATGGATATTGCCCCTGTATACATCGGATGCCGCACCAAGGCATAAGGGCCTGTTGATATCACTTGCTGATTCTCACTCACTTCAATTATGGCAGATGTAAAAGAATTCTCTTTAAAAACAAAAAAGACAATGATAAAACCTAGCAAAACGAAGAAATCTGCAACGAATACAAGATACGAAGGTACATCTGACCAACTAAATCTATAATCTAAACCTGGAAGAACTAACAATCCAATAAAAAATATGGCGCCAGAAACGGATTGGAAAATTTTTTGTTCCTTTTCTACTTCTTTAGCATGAACTCTTCGTTCTATGAGCTCAGGATCTCTTTTCAAGAAATAAATATTGATGTACATCGTTGATCCAAAAAAGATGGCAAAATAAATCCACGCTTCAGAGAAATGTAAAGACCCCGCGGGTAAAAATAAAAATCCAAAAAAAACGATTGCAAACAAGATCGTTCTCATATAAACGTTCTTCTTTAACACCACAACACCTCCAAAGTTCTCAAATCGTGTTTAAATATAGATATTCGGTTATTGGGTTTATTTCCCTTTATTTGCATACTATTCTCTCTATGAAACAATGAGAAATTGATCTTTTCTACGCAGTAGGGTAAAATTTCCGATAAAGCGCTTTCAATATTTTCGTGAAAAGGATGGGATCTACATGATGGGATTCGAATATTTACTTCAAGTGATGATTGCCGGAATTTGCGGACTATTCATTGGATATGAGCGTAAAAACAGAATGAAAGAAGCCGGGATTAGAACTCATTTTGTTGTTGCTATCGGTGCTTCTTTAATGATGTTAGTTTCAAAATATGGCTTTTATGATGAACTAGGACAAACTGGCATAGCACTTGATCCATCAAGGATAGCAGCCCAGGTTGTAAGTGGTGTAGGCTTTTTAGGAGCAGGCATGATCTTTATGCAGCGTCATACGGTCAAAGGTCTTACCACAGCAGCAGGAATCTGGGCAACAGCAGGCATCGGGATGGCGATTGGATCCGGCTTATATGTTTTGGGAATCGGGGTTACTGTTTTAATTCTTATTGCTCAAATCGTGCTACACAGACGTTTCACTTGGCTGGCTGCGCCTAAATCAGAGCACCTGATCATACGTATCATCGACGAAGCAGGTTCTTTAGAAAATATGCAAAAAACACTGAAAGAAAAAAATATCAGGATCGTAAATTTTCAAAGTGAGAAATTAAGGGGAACCTCCGAAATTCTTTTGGATCTTACGATTAAGCTGCCTGCGGAATTAGATTTTGAACAAATGATTTCCCTCTTTCACAACATCTCCTTCGTTAATGCCGTTGAAGTCCAGTAATGCAGAGACCGGAACCCCTGCGGGTCCCGGTCTCTTTATTAGTTCGCTAGAATATCGTTTATCTTCTTCTCTAACGAAATTAAACCTTCCTCCGGGTCCAATCCGCCCAAAATAATGCTTTGCAGATCCTCCGACAACGTTGTGAAGATCGTCGCGTATTTATCCGTTTTCGGCGCAAATTTAACTTGGCGCTGAGCTTCAATAAAGATATCCCGGTAGGGCATCTGCTGATAGGCCTGACTTTGCACGACAGCCCGATTGGCGGGAACATGCCCCGCTTGCCCCCAGAGGGTGCTGCCTACTTCAGAAAAATAGGTCATGAAGGCCATCGCCGCCTTCTGTTTCTCTTTGGTTACGTAACTCGGTACGACCAGTGTATGCGAGCTGCCCCAATGGACCGGGCTGCCGAATATAGGCGGAAGCGGCGCAACGCCGACCCGCAGCGATTTTTCGCTCAAGTGATGCCCAGCTTCCCAAACACCTCCGAACCATAACGCCGCTTTTCCATTGTGAAAAGAGTCCCATGGCGTTTTGTCATTCAAATCCGCCAGACGCTTCGCGTAAAGCAGTTGATAAAATTTCAACACCTGCAAAGCTTTGTCATTATGTATCGCGGCTTTGGAAAGATCAGGCGTCAGCAGATCACCGCCAGCCTCATAATACAAGTTCAGAAAAGGTTCCTGAAAATAAGGTGTATTCACCGCAATGGGCTGAACCCCCGGCACTTTCGCCTGAATTTGCGTCAACATCTGAATAAAGCCTTCCGGCGATGTTTTGCCGAGCTTAAGGGTCTCATCCTCATTCAGTAGATCTGCTTGTTTCAGAATCTCTTTATTGTAGTAAAGAACATGAAAATGCGTATCCAGCGGAATTGCATATGGCTTTCCGTTAAAGCTTACGCTTCGTACATTAGAACTCTCAATTTCATCAAAATGGAAACCACTTCCATTAGCCAAGGCATCCAATGCTAGTATTTGTTTGGCTTTGATAAAAGGAGAAATGCGATCAACGTGCGCCACGGCGACGTCCGGCCCTTTTCCTGAAGAGAGCGCCGTGCTTAGTTTTACATAATATTCATTGGACTCCAACCTAAGCTGCTTTACAAAAACCGATTTCTGCGAGGTATTAAAGCTCCTAATAATCTGCTCGACATAATCGCCTTCACCGCCCCCAAATGGATTCCAAAAGGAAATTTCGACTGGAGGCATGTCCCCTTGCGTCACCGATTTCTCCTTGGCCAATTGCGGCGCATTGGTTTCTAACGCATTCGAGCATCCTGTGAAAGTCAGGTAAGTCAGGGCGATCCCCCCTATGCACAAAGCACGCAAGAACCGCCCCTTGTTTCTATGATTTAGCATAACATTCCCCCTGATATGACATCTCACCTCTATCTCTTAGCGCGAGTTCTATACTCCGATGGAGAAACACCGACATTTTTTTTAAACACTTTGGAAAAATATTTCGGATCGGCAATACCTACCAGATGACCGATATCTGCCGTCTTCAGCTCCCCTGTGAGTAAAGATTTCGCCTTTTCAATGCGAATGCGTGTCAAATATTCCAGGAAGCTTTCGCCCATCTCCTTTTTAAACAAATTGGCAAAATAGTTTTTGCTCAAATGGACAATATTCGAGATCGATTGAAGCGAAATTTCCTGCTGATAATACTGCTGAATATACTGCGTGGCTTTGATGATGCTGTTTCGGTCACTGTTATATATCTGAATCATATGCTGAAGCAGCTCTTGATAAGCTCCCATAAACCAGGTTTTGCTCTGATCTAGTGTTTCCAGTTTGGATAACTCGTCAAAATATTGCTTTTTCAATTGCATGATACTCATCTGATCGCTGGATACATCGGACCATAACGTCGTCAGCATAATCAAAAGCTCCAGAGAAATAATTTGCACAATGTCATAATCCTTGCGGGCATCCAACTGCTCGAATAGCTCTTCCAAATAGGTCTGTAATTCCTTGGTTTGAAAAGCATACACCATCGAATGAATATGGTTTGTGCTTATTTTTATCGGCTCTCCTGCTGGGTTCATTCCCGGCACATAATCGGTGCCATAGGCGATCACTTTGCCGCTGCCGACGAACATTTTAAACTTAACAGCCGCTCTTGCTTGCTCGTACGCGGTATGCAGCTCGGTTAATTCTTGAAATTCTCCGCTAATTCCAGCGGTGAAACACAGGCCATAAGTGGCATCAAGCCGAGTTAGACATGCCTCCGCTGCCTCACGGGCAGCCTTTTGGCCCTGCCGATGGGGCATGCCGGTCAACAGCAGCACATTCATTTCCCCTTGCCGATCGGGGAACACCTCATAAGCAAGCTCCCGGGCTTGCAGCTCGCTATCTAATACCTTACGCAGAGCAGATTGTTCCTCCGCGACATTCACATTCGTCGCATCCTTACCCATGTGAAGCAAATAAAAGGGAGCGTATCCTGTATTTCCAAAGTTGCTCTGGAGACTGCTGATATCTCGCTGAGCCCCCTCGACAAGCTCCTGTAGAAGCTTCTCCTTCCACAACGGCTCCACGGCTGGTTCTTCATGGATCGCTCCGGTTGGTGAAGTGATTTCTATGGCTTCCTTGACCTTCAGCAAAGCTTGCTCAAAATCTCGTGGCATCATATCCGATTTAATTAAGTACTCCGAAACGCCGTTGCGAATCGCTTCCTTGGCATACCCGAAGTCCTCGATATTGCTGAGGATCAGAATTTTCATGTGAGGGTTTATTTTACGCACCTCTGAAATGAGGGCAATTCCGTCCATGAGCGGCATTTTAATATCGGTAATCAGGATGTCCGGCATTTCCTTGCTCATGAGTTCTAATGCTTCTTGGCCGTTAGAAGCCTCTCCCATAACGATTAAGCCAAGTTTTTCCCAATCGATCATCGAACGAATGCCAAACCTAACGATATATTCATCTTCTACAATAATGACTCGAAACATGTTATTTCCTCCTACTCGATCATGGGAAGCCAAATCCCGATGCTCGTTCCTTCATCCAAGGTACTCTGAATATCTAAACCGTACGGCTTTCCGCAAATCAGCATGATTCGCTCGTCAACATTGGCCAAACCGATACCACCCATTTTATCAGCGGATGCTTCTTGAAACGGTGTCTGCAAACTCTTCACGAGACCCGGGTCCATCCCTCTTCCGTTATCTGCCACTAGGAAACGGATGCCCCCATCCGGATGCAGCGAGCAGCGGATATGTATTTCTCCTCCGGACTCACGATCGGTGAACGCATGGAGAATCGCATTTTCCACAATCGGCTGTAAAATAAGCTTAGGTGTCTTCAGATTGCGGACCTCTTCGTCAATTTGGAAATACGTTTGAATGTCGAAATTGAACCTGAATTTCTGAATCCCCAGATAACATTGGACATGCTCGATTTCTTCTTCGACCGTGACTGTTTCTTCTCCCTTGCCGAGTGAAATTCGCAGGAGCCGCGAAAGCAAGCTGACCATCTCGGCGGCATTGTTCGCCTTCTGCAGAAGTGCCGTCCATTTAATTATGTCTAGTGTATTGTACAAAAAGTGAGGATTAATCTGCGCCTGCAGCGCTTTCAACTCCGCTGCGCGCTTATGGCTTTGCTCCTCATAGACCGCTTTAAGCAGCTCGTCAAGCCGGGTCACCATGTAATTGAAATTTTCGCCCCATATATCAAATTCGTCATTACGCCGCTTGGCCTTGAAGCGCACGGTCAAATCACCCGACATCACCTGACGCATCAAACGGATCATTTTCAGAATCGGTTTCGAAATCGAATTAGCCAGAAACATCGCCGTCACTATCGAAAAGCCGATACAAATCAGCGCAATCACAATGATGATTTGCAGCATGCGGTTAGAGTCTTTGTACAAGGCAGACTCCGAAATGACATTTACGACCATCCAGTCGTTGGTATGCAGCTTTTTGTAATTCACGATCCATTTCTGCCCAGCATGCTTAAGTGGAAAACCATTGGTTTCGTCGGAAGACTGCAGCAATTGGTTTGAGCCCTGTTCCCCCAGTACTTCCCGAACATTTTTCCCTAAAAATTGATTGTCGGGATAGGAAATAATTCGACCGCTGCCATCAATAATGAAACTTTGAAGATCGGAGGAGTTCTTCGTCACTTTACTGACGATTTCCTTGAGTACATCTTCGCGAATATCAAGCACGGCGATGATGCCAACAGGGCTGTCGTCAGAGGTTTTATAAATCTGCTTAGCCAATGAGAACACGTGGACGCTCTGTGAATTCAAACTGTCGACATACGTCCCGAAACGGGTCGGGAACCATCGGAAGTTGCTGCCATCCTCAAGAGTCTTGAGAAAAGGAGTTACGATGCCTGCGGAACGGTCGCTCCAGCGGTAAATGCCTTTTATGTAGTGCGTTTGCGTTAGAAAGGAGATCGATTGAAAATCTTGATTAATCGCTATAATGGTCGATAGCTTCGTTGTTAAGGATAAGCTGTCCAAATCATACTGTCCGTTGTCAACCCGATCGAGCGTACGCAGCATGGAAACGATTTCATTATTGTTTACGACTTGCATCATCATGTCTTTATAGATGCCAAGCCGTGTATCGATATTATCGGCCGTTTGCTTGAGCAGCTGCTCGGAATATTCGGTGACCTTATTGTTGATGGTTGATTTCGAGATGGAATAAGAAATAAATCCCATTGCAACCAGAGGCGTCAATGAGAACAGAAATAAAAGCAGCATCCATTTATAACGTATGCTGCTTGTCCATATGAGTATCCTTTTGTTGTTCTTTTCAGGTCGTTTCGCCATGATGGAAATCCCTTCTATCTATCCTTTAACCCCTGACATCGCCACGCCTTGAACAATGTGTCTTTGCAACAGAATAAACACCACGATGGTTGGGATTGCTGCAATTGAGCTTGCCGCCATAATCATATTCAGGGACATTATATTATTCGACAAAAACGTTGGAAGTCCTGCCGAAAGAATCATGTTCTCTTGCGAGGTAATGGATAGGTAAGGCCATAAGAAGTTGTTCCAGGACAGGATGAAATAAAAAATGCCGACGGACACCATCGCCGATTTCGTAAGCGGCAAACAGATGCGCAGCCACAAGTTGATACTCCTGCAGCCGTCAATCTGCGCTGCTTCAATATAATCTTTAGGGACACCGTCCATAAACTGCTTCAGCAGCAGAATCCCGAGGGGATTCGTCAAGCCAGGAAGAATAATCGCCCAGATATTATCGATTAGTTTCAAGTGCAGCGTTGTCTCATATAGCGGGATCAGGATCGCTTCCGTCGGGATGAGCAATCCTGAAACGATCAGCAGATAGAACAAGCCTTTGGATTTAAAAGGTAATTTGGAAAAAGAGAAAGCTGCCAGCGAGCTGAAAAACAAGGAAACCACGGTGGTTATTACACCAATCACCGCTGAATTCCAGGTCCATCTCAGGATCTGGGAATCCTTCATCACTTTGTCATAATTAGCGAAGGTCAAATCAGACCATTTTATCCAATCGCTTAATGTATAGACATTGACGCCATTCGGCTTTAATGACACCAGAAGCATCCATATGAGGGGAAAAATAAACAACAGGGCAAGAACGACGGCGACGACATTCAGCGTAATTCGTTTTATTGGCATTGGGACCTCCGTTAGTCTTGACGATCTGTCAGTTTAAATTGAATCAGGGCAATGAGCAGCATCATGAGACAAAAAACAATGGACTGAGCGGAAGCAAGACCGAACATATCCTTTTTAAACCCTGTCACATAAATGTATCTGATCATCGTATTCGTCGAATCGCCCGGACCGCCGCCTGTCATGATTTGAACTTGCCCGAACAGTTTCAGACACGCAATAACCTGATAAAACACCTGTATTTTCATGACTCTAGACAAACCCGGGAGCGTAATATGCCAAAATTGCTTCCAAGCGCTAGCGCCATCTATTTTCGCAGCTTCATAATGATCCGTGGGAATTTCTTGTAATCCGGCTAGAAACAAGACCATGACGAACCCAACCGTCCACCAATTGGTCGTTATCGTAATCGCCCACCACGCAAAATTTTTATCCGTTAACCAGTGAATTTCTCCAGGGATGCCAATAAGCTTTAAAAAAGCATGGATCGGTCCGTACTTGGAGTCGAACATACGCAGCCAGATAAAACTGATAACAGAAACAGAAAGCACATACGGTAAGAAAAAAATAGAACGAATCGTTGTTCGGAATACAATTTTTTGATTGATTAGCAGCGCCAATACCAGTCCAAGTACAATAACCGCTGGCGTACAAATCAAAACGAAGTAAACCGAGTGCCACATATACAAATAAAAGTCTGAATCGGTGAAAATTTTCTTGTAATTCGCGAAACCAACAAACTTTTGCATACCTTGAATGTTCCACACATGCAAGCTCATCCAAGCCCCCCGACATACCGGCCAGAGGTAGAAAATCGTAAAGGGAATGAGGAACGGTATCAGGTACAAAATCGCTTTCCAGTCATTAAGAAAAGGCCAAACGTAGGTTTTTCGAAGGACAACCGTCCCCTCGTTCTCTCTCACTTTAGTCTCCATAGGGTATACTCCTTCAATCTTTGCTCTCTGTACTCCAATCAAAAAAACCGGGTGAAGCCGCCTTGCTTGATGCAGCCTCACCGGTTGGCATACACAGGCTAGTTGGATAAAATGTCGTTAATCTGCTTATCCAACGTTTTCAGCCCGTCTTCAGGGGATTGCTTGCCGAAAATAATGTTTTGAAGCGATTCCGAAACTGTCGTGATGATCGTCGTGTATTTATCGGTTTTCGGTGCGAATTTCACCGTTTTTTGTGCTTCGATGAAGTAATTGCGGTAAGGCAGCTTTTTGTATTCATCGCTTGTAGTTACAGCGCTGTTCGCCGGCACGTGGCCTGCTTGCCCCCAAGTTTTGCCGCCAACTTCCGAGAAGTACTTCATGAATTTAGCTGCTGCTTCTTGTTTCTCAGGTGCTACGTAGCTTGGAATGACGAGCAAATGAGAGCTTCCCCAATGCGTTTGGCTTCCGAAAATGGCCGGGAGCGGCATGGCGCCGATGTTTGGCGACTTTTCGCCGAGCAGTAGACCCGCTTCCCACACGCCGCCGAACCAGAAGGCCGCTTTGCCGTTGTGGAACGAATCCCAAGGGGTTTTATCATTGAGATCTGTATATTTGTTGTTATAAAGGTCCATGTAGAATTTCAAAACATTGAGCGCTTTATCATTATTAATGGCCGCTTTGTTCGCTTCCGCATTCAACAAGTCGCCGCCCGCTTCATAATACAGGTTCAAGAAAGGCTCTTGGAAATACGGCGTATTTACGGCAAGCGCTTGCACGTCCGGCACTTTCGCATGAATTTGTGCGAGTGTCTTCTTGAAGCCCTCCGGTGATAGATCGCCGAGCTTCGGCGTGCCATCATCGTTCAGCAGTTCCGCTTTTTTCAGCAAATCTTTATTGTAATAGAACATATGAAAATGCGTGTCTAACGGAACTGCGTAGGGCTTGCCATCGTAGGAGACGCTTTTCATATTCGAGTCGGATATTTGTTTTAAATCAAAGCCGACCTTGCTGGCCAACTGATCCACCGGCACAATTTGCTTCGCTTTCACAAACGGTGAAATGCGGTCCACGTGCGCGACGGCGACGTCCGGTCCTTTAGAGGAAGATAGCGCTGTGCTAAGCTTCGCGTAATATTCATTGGACTCAAGGCGGAGCTGTTTCACGGTGACTTCTTTCTGGGATTCGTTGTAACCTTTGATAATTTGGTCAACGAAATCGCCCTCTCCACCGCCGAACATATTCCAAAATGTGATTTCGACCGGGCTTGCCGGTTTGCCCGCAGCTGCTTTCTCTGTGGCGGCTGCTGTCGATGCCGCGTTGGTGGCAGCGCTTTCTTTTGTGCTCGAGCAACCGGAGATGACTAAGGTAAGTGCTACACTTGCCATCAGCAAACTGGTTAATTTCTTTTTCATCGTACGTACAACCCTCTCTCTGATTGATGGATGATTTGCGAAAGCATTTTCACTTGGCTACCTTGGTTAATACTTTACAGGGTTAACGCCCCGGTCTAAACCGATAAAAGGATGATCATTGGGGAACAAATTTAAGGTTGTAAGCGCATGCAGATGAAATGTAGTAGACGATCTTACGGTGGGTGTTCAAATGTACGATATGGATTCGACCTGATGCATCGTTTGCCACCTATCACCAATCACTCACCGAGTTATGACTGCAGCAATATCCTATGTTGTAATTTATGCAACCATTTGACTTTAATTGGGAGTCCGATCGCCTGTATATTGTACTTAGTACAACCATTCATGCGCTAAACCGCTTATATCTCGCCTTTTCGCAGCAAATGGTTATATATTGTGCAGCGAAAGACCGGATTCACGGTCAGAACACGCCGTTATGTTGTATAAAATGCAGCATAAGCCTTCTTGTGCTCATTCCTCCAGTTACTCCGCCAACGAACATCAAAAAAAGATGACCCCTATACAACTAGGGATCATCTTTAGTTACTAACCTCACGTCTGCCCTTGCAGTCTCTGAGCCAGCTTGCCCTGCACGAACCAAGCATACACCGCAAACCCCGTCAGCAGCGCTACGGCTGTTAACAAAAATGGCAAAGCGTAATGATTGCCGGCCAAAATGTACCCCGCCCAATACGACGCAATCGTATTGCCGATACTTCGTGAAACCGTCCTCATCCCTGCAAAAACATTACGGTCTTCTTCGGCAACGGCGGACATGCATTCACTGTCCATCATGTTGTTCAGCATCGTAAAGCCAGTGCCTCGAATCATCAGCAGTACGGCGAAGACGGAGCTGGGCATAGTAAGCGCCATCAGTCCTACTACTACGATGTTATACAGAAACAGGAATACGAAGGCATTGCGGCTGCCCATGCGCTCCAGTAGGTACGGAACGAGAAGTGAACCGATAAAAAAGAACACACCGGAGAGAGCTAGCAGCCCAGAGATGCTGCTGTCCTCCATCCCAAATCTAAACTTCAATATGACGTTGAGGAACGGACTCAACAGTCCAAAGGTAAAGCCAGAATTAAAGATAAGCAATGCAAGCAGGAACATAAGCGAATAGGCATGCGCTTTCTTGTGTTTGACTGAAGACGGAGCTGCGGAAGTCTCTGACTTCTCGGTTGCAACGAATCGGTCGTTGGCAGACGGAAGCAGCAAGCCCCTTAGAATACCGGATAGCCCCAAACAGCCGCCAGCCACGAAAAAGGCGTATTGGTACAGCGTGCTGTGCCCTGGCAGCCACAACGGGAGATAGCCTCCCAACCATGTGCCAATGCCGGTGCATAAGGTAAAGATCGCAAACAGCAGCGAGTAAGCGCTGGTCTCTTCTTTTTTCGTGCGGCAATATTGAAAAATCAGTTGGATTTCCGAATTCACGATGGCGCTAATACTAAGGGACCAAGTGAGCTGTGCGGTAGTAATCATGCCGACACTGGTGCCGAATCCAAAGATGATCAACGCTAAAAAAGCCAGCAGCATACCGATAACAAGCATCGTTTTACGGCCTATGTATTTAACGACGATCCCTGCCGGGAGACTGGTTAGCCCCACGGTCAGCGCTCCCAGCGAGGTGATGCGCCCGACGTCCTCTTTGGAGAAGCCGAGGTCCAGCAGATGTAAGTTTAAAATCAAGTTGAAAATACCGGCGCCGATGCCAAATAAGCTTTCAGTGGCAATAAATCGTTTGACGCCAGGGGATAAATCACGGAATAAACCGACTGTGTACGACCACATAGCTGCTCCCTTCCTCTTGCTGTATGAACCTATCTTACATGTCAGGGGCGCAGGGTTCAACTTGAATCATAAAAACCGGAACATAACGAAGTCCCAGCCCTCTTTTACCCAATCCATCAATAGTAAGTAAACATTTGCTCAATATCCACCCTTCCCGAAAGATTGTCACAAATAGCCACATTTTTCCGGACTTCCTCGGCATTTCGCATACCGATCAGGGCGACATCGACATGAGGATTAGAAAGCGCAAACTGGATTAATGCCTCGGTATAATCAAAATGGTTTTCCGGATGCACCATCGCCATCCAACGTTGAAAAACGCCCGAAGTAAACGCCCTCATAACCGCAATACCCAGGCCTGCTTTCTCCGCTTCAAGTATACTGCCAAAGGGTCTATTCGGATCATAGGGATGCTGCATCAAGATATTGTAACAAATCTGCATGATATCAAATTGCCCGCATTGGATGAAATCATAAACAGCTTTGTTCGAATCTTCACTCGTAAAGCCAATAAAACGAACCAAGCCCTCCGCTTTGAATTGCAGCAGTTGCTCCAATATCCCGCCGTGCAAAACTTGTTGCACATCTTGATCCTTGTAACTGGTACCGTGAAGCTGAAAAAAGTCCAATCGGTCGGTCTGCAGGCGCTGCAAACTCTGTTCAAGGGATCGCCTCAGATCATCGGGAGGACATATTTTCGCTTTGCTTGCCAAAAAAATAGCATTGCGGCTGCCCTTCAAAGCGTATCCAAGCAGCTCTTCGCTTTTACCGTTTCCGTATCCCGGTGCCGTATCGAAATAATTAATGCCTGCTTCAAGTGCGGCGTCAATGGCTGCGATAATGTGGTTATTGTTCTCCGGCAAATCGGGATTGTACTCCCGCAAATAATTCCTTAATCCCGCTGGAGCTCCGCCAAAGCCGATCCGACTTACCATTACGTCCGTTTTCCCGAAAGGTACATATTCCATGTTTTTTACACTCCTTATTCATTAGTTAAAAAACAAAGAGGCAAGGATAACCCTCACCTCAAGCAAGTAATTCTAATTTTGAGCTAGACGTTTTTTGTACTCGGCATTAAACTCTTCCGTAATTTTTTGGTAGTTCGGATCTTTTTTCAACGAGTCAATATATTTATCCCAATCTTCCATTGCAATTTTCCCGATGATGACTTGCGTTTTCATGTCGGCGATTTTTTTCTTGTAGTCGGCACCCAACTTAATATCCGTATCCGATACAAGACCAATTGCCGGATTACCAACGGAAACCTTCGCTCTTTCTTCCGTGATTTTCATGTTTCGCTGATAAACCTCTTTGGGCATGCCAGCCGCATATTGCCACAAATCAACGACTGGCGTACTGAACATTTTGCCCCATGTTGCTGTTCCTACGCTGTCTGCCACCGCTTTATCATTCGATACTTTTAAACCATCCGTAAGCGTATAATGAACATCTTTAATCCCATACAAGGTCAAATCCAGCCCTTCGCCACCGGAACCGTAATTCACAAAGTTTAAAATAGCTTTCATTTTTTGTTCTGGAACCGATTTCGGTATAGCCAGTACACCATTCATCCCTGTACCTTGGGGCACATAAGGCTTGCCTCCCGCTTTGGGAGCTAAAGAGACCATCGGCGTCCATTCGACCTTCGGATCTTTTTTCCATTGGTCCATTGTGTATCTGAACAGCGCCTCTGGCGTCTCATTCGTAATTCCCGCTCTACCGCTTGTAGCGAGCTCCCAATATTGGTTTTCTTTCAAAACCGGGAAGTCCTGCGGAATTAATCCTTCTTGGTACAGCTTGCGCTGGTAGAGCAGCGATTCTCTCATTTCCGGTTCAAGATACATGTTAACCAGCTTACCGTCTACAGCTTTCCACATGCCAACTGTCCCCAGGAATACTTCGTCAATGGTTGCCGATCCCCGCATCGTAAAACCGATTGTATCCTTTTTGCCATCAGGCGCATTATCCTTAAACGCTTTCATTACCGTATAAAGCTCATCCATATTGGTCGGCATCTTCAGGCCAAGCTTATCCAGCCAATCTTTACGAATGTCGAAAAATCCGCCGCCATCCAAAGGCCGTCCTGCAGGAATGGCATAACTTTTGCCATCAATTTTGGTATTGCTCCACGTTTTCGGATTAATGGACACCAGGTTCGGATAATCTTTGATATACGGCGTCAAATCCCAGAATGCTCCCTGCTTGACCATTTGCCGGAATAAAGCGGTCGTGATATCCGGGATTTTGATCAAATCTGCAATATCGCCTGCAGCCAGTGCCACATTGACGCGGTCCGCGTAATCACTCCCCGGAATCCATTGCACCGTCAGCTTCGTATTCGTTCTTTTCTCAAATTCTTTCAGAACCGGATTATCAGCACCCGGCGGCTGAGTGATCGTAAAGTCGGTCATGATTTTAATTTCGGTAGGCTTCGCTGGCGCTTTGGTCTCTTCCTTTGTTGTAGTCGTCCCTCCATCTTTCGCCGGAGCCGAAGAAGGTGCAGAGGAACAGGCGACTGTAAGGGATAAGGATACAACTAACGTAGATAACACGAGAAGTTTTTTCATATTTAACTCATCTCCCATAAATGTAGTTGATAGACCGGTACACCTTGCCGGAATTACACCGTCCAGCCATGTTCACTCACTTGGCTTTGATAATAAGCATCGTCAATGTGCAAGCCAAAGCCGGGAGTCGAAGGAACGGTGATTTTACCATCCTTGATGCTATAACCGGAAGTGTCGATACCTGGAATCTGCGCCTCATCCCATTCAACAAACATAAATCCTTCAATGGCTGGATATACCTGAGCGGAAGCGAAGTTACCATAGAAACCACCGTAATTGTGCGGTGCTGCTTTTACTCCGCTTTTAGCCAATCTTTTCGCTAATTTCAACCAGTTCACAATGCCATAGTCCTTCAAATCGTATTGAATCGCGTCGATCAGGCCTTGCTCCGCCCAATCCACAATGGGATCGGCCGCTAACCCTTCGCCGTCTGTGATCAGCACGCTCAATTTCTCCTCGCGCAGCCACTCCTTCAGATTGCGGTAGAGCCTGTCATCCTCGTGAAAAGCTTCCTCTATCCACAACAGGTTGGATTGTGCCGTTTCTTTCAACACATGTTTGGTTAAGTTCAAATTGTACCCATTGTTCGCGTCAATGGAAATGTTACATTGTGGACCGACCACATCCCTAATTCCGTTCACAACAGCAATATCTCTTTGGGTGCCTTCCATTAAATCCATATGCATGGCGCCACGGCCTACTTTAATTTTGAAACCGCGGAAACCTTCGTTATAGCCTTGCATGGCTTCTTCCTGGAGCAGTGCGACCGCGTCCCGCTCTGAACTCAGGTGCAAATCATCAAAGTACAAGGATGTATCATAGCAAGGAACCGTTAGTGGGGATGTCCACTCTTTTTGGCTTAATAGTTTATACACAGGCACTTCTCTTACCTTTGCCAGCCAATCAAATAACGGGAATTGAATGCTTTGAAACCGGTCTTTAATCCATTGTTCTTCACAGAAAATTTCGCTGACTGTGGCTCCGATCATGGCTTCAGCAGCTTCCCGAGAAACGCGAGACCAGCTGTAACCCGTGATGCCCCCAATCGTAATTCGCACCAGCGGAAAACTTACTTCCTTTCCATGTACACCCAGCCTTGCATTGCAGCCAGCCAATCTTCTGCGTTCACCCTTCATCATCACTTGCTCGATTTTCTCAATCTTCCAATTTTTATCCAAGTCAGAAAAGTTGTTCATGCTACTCAAATCTCCTTTATGGTTATATTTATTGGTTTAACAAGCCTGCCGGAATAATCATTATGATTATCCTTTCACAGAGCCTAACATAACACCTTTGGTAAAATGCTTTTGCAAAAACGGGTAGACCATCAAAATAGGAAGCGTAGACACGACAACTGCGGCCATCTTGATCGTTTGCGTAGGCAGCTGCTTATCCGAAGCCATCTCTACCGCGAGTGCTCCGCCGACCGAAGTATCGGAATCAATGAGCATGTTGCGCAGGACAATTTGTAAAGGCACCTTTGTAAAATCATTGATATACAACACGGCACTAAAAAACGTATTCCAGTAGGCCACGGCATAAAACAACCCGAATGCGGCCAGCGATGCGACAGAAAGCGGTAAAATAATTCGGAAAAAGATGCTTAGGTCATTACAGCCATCAATCATTGCAGCTTCTTCCAACTCGACAGGAATGCTGTCAAAGAAGCTTTTCATCAAGATCACGTACCAGCCGCTGGTCAAAACAGGGACAATCAACGCCCACACACTGTTTATGAGCCCCAAATCGCGGACTAATAAATACACAGGGATAATGCCCGGATTAAAAAGGATCGTAACCATCACCATGATCATCATGACTTTTCTTCCGCGCAGTCTTTTACGGGATAGTCCGAATGAGAAGGCTGCTGTTATCATGAGGCTTAACAGAGTTCCCACTGTTGCCAGAAAGGCACTGACCCCAGTTGCACGAATGAAAGCAGAAGTGGAAAGCAAATATTCATAAGCGCCAACACTCCATTTGCTCGGGAACAGGACAAAGCCGTATTTCTCTATGTATTCACTAGGTTCCGTAAAGGAAACAACGAATACGTAATACAAGGGAAATAACGTAATAATGCCAATGACAACAAGCAGCAGAACAATCGCCATCCCAAATATTCGGTCTCCAAAGCTTTCTCTCATTGCCTTCCCTCCTCGGAATTTTCGTTTAATACACACCTTCTTCACCGAAGCGTTTGGCCAGCCAGTTAGCCCCGATAACAAGCACAAGTCCAATCACGGATTTAAACAAACCGGCCGCCGTTGTATAGCTGAACTGTCCTTGTTGAATCCCATTGCGATAGACATAGGTTTCGAAAACGTCGGCAACGTTTGCAACTGCGCCATTACTCATCAAAAACACCTGTTCAAAACCAACATCCATAATTTGCCCCAAACGCAAAATTAAAAGGATAATGATGACGTTACGGATACCCGGTAAAGTAATATGCCACATTTGTCGGATCCGGCTGGCGCCATCGATCTTCGCCGCTTCATAAAGCTGCGTGTCAATGCCTGTCATCGCTGCGAGGAAAATAATCGTTCCCCAGCCTGTGTCTTTCCAAATGTTTTGACCGGTAAGCAGCCCCCAGAAATAATTTTCATTCGTCAAAAAATCAATTTTCGGAAAACCCGCATGTTCGAGCAGCATATTCACAATCCCATTGGATTGCGAAAGCAATAAAAAGGTAATTCCTGCGATAATGACCCACGAAAGAAAATGCGGTAAATAAACAATGGATTGAATCACGCGTTTAAAATATTTGTTGGTTACCTCATTCATGCAAAGCGACAACAAGATAGGAAGTGGAAAGAAAAAAACCAGACTCAACAAGCTAATCATCATGGTATTACGAAACAATAGAAAGAAGCTGGGATTTGTAAAAAAGCGAACAAAATTTTCAAAGCCTACCCAAGTGCTTTTAAATACGCCCATATAGGGGGAATAATCCTGAAAGGCGATGACCAGCCCCCACATCGGGTAATATTTGAAAACAAGAAAATACAGGATGCCTGGAAGAACCAGCAGGTATAAATACTTGTCACGTTTGAATTCGGACCATAGTGAAGTTCTTGCCTTTCTTTGAATAAGTTGCCGGTGATTCGCCTTCGTCACTTGGATGCCCATGTACCAATCCTCCCTTACAATGCTTGTGATCAGCTGATGGCCTAAATGTAAAGCACTAGCCTACATACCGCAATAATAATAAATTTTTACTATGTCTCGAAAAATTTCCGGTTATCGTCTTTTTTTGAAATGAACAAAAAAAGCCCCTCAAACATGAAGAAGGGCCGCTTTGAGATGGATATTTACCTACATCGATTGCGTGTGCTTTTCCCGATACTGCCGGGGAGTGATGCTCTCACTCTTTTTAAACATTCGGATCAGATAGGACGGTTGATAGTGCAGCTGCTCCGCGATATCGTTGATTTTCATATCTGTTGTCACCAACAGCTCTTTGCATTTCTCAATTCTCATCCGAACCATCGTATCGATAAAATTGATTCCGTTAATTTGCCTGAATACCTTGCTTAGCTTAGATGGGCTCATCTGCAGCTGATCCGCATACATCTCCAACGAAACGTCAAGTAAGATGTCCTTCTGCATTTGCAAAAGCAGATTATCGATCATTTCCCTTAAATTACTATCGTAGGTTATCGTTAACGCTTTAACAAAAGGCCTTATCAGCTTGATTTGAAACCATTCCAGGATTTGATCCGGCTCGGACAATTGCATAAGCTGCTCATAGAGATGAACCCCTCCATACAGGGAGAAAAGGTCCACTTCATGCTTGATCATCGCATTATGGATCGTTCCGAGCAGTTTCATCATCCCTTGGTGAACCATGAATTCAGCGCTATGATTGGTTTGCAGTTCGAGCATGAATTGCTTGATGAGCCGCATGGCTTCCTCTTCAAGCCCCATACTGACGGTATGGACAATCTCTCTTTCCAGCTCAAAAGGGAACTGATTCTGGCTTGTATTCGTCAGCATGAACTGATTCATATCCAACATTTGATTGGACGTATGGTGGTCACGAAAGCGGAGAGCTTTTCTTGTCTGCTCCAGAATCTCGGGTATATCCTTTATCGAGTCGGATATTTTACTAGTCACAATCGTAACTTTCATATGCAGAACATTATTAACCGCGACGATGTAGTCATGGGCAAGTTTGTTGAAATTTGCTTTAATCGCTTCATTGGACTTGTCAGGTTCCAGAACGAAAAATACGCCAATGGATAAATCCTGAAAGTTAATGATATGCACCATATCCGATATCTCCGTGCACAGCTCTTTAATGATATTAGAAGCCGCGAAGGTAACCAACTGGGCATCCCGCTCTGAAAATTTTCCGCCTAATTCAGAAATACCGTGAAACTGGGCGACCATAATGGCAAATCTTTTCGATTCAACATCCCAATCCAGCTGCTTCAACTTCTGGATAAGCTCGGATTCCGTGTGTGAATACAAATTGCCTTGCGAAAATTGCAGTAAAAAGCTTTCTCTAAGCGCAGGAATGGACTGCTTAATTTGGATAGAAAGCTCTTGCTCTGCTTGAAGCTGCAGCCTCCATTGATGCTCAATATACGTAATTTCGTTTTTTTCGTTCGATCGGTGCGTTCTGGAATTTTCAAAAAGACGCTTTATCCGATAAATGGGATCGTATATTTTGTTTGAGGCAAACCATGCAAGCAGCAACCCGATGATTAAGCCAAACATACTAATCCAGACAATAAGAGTGGACAAGGCAGTTACAGGCGCAACGATTTGCGATACAGGGGTAGCAGTGACAACCGTCCATTTACTGCCTAACTTAGAAATACTCCCATACGATACGTTATATTTTTTGTGGTTCCAATCGAATTTGAACATATTCTCATTGGCATTTTCTACAGATATTTGACTTTTCAATGCATCTTCCAGCGTCAGCAGCTCTTGACTGTCTTCTTGTTTTGGCGGAGTCGTCAAGTATTCCCCATTCTCATTAAAAAGAAAAGCGACTCCTTCGCCTGAGACGAGTTTCTGAACCATTGTGTTTAGTTTATTTTGGTCCAGGTAAATAATGAACATCCCGAAAGAACCATACATTTGTCCACCGGGGAGCTTAATTATGATCGCTTTATTTATCGTGTCCGGCATATTTATCTTTTTTAAGGAATAATCCCAATAGATCGTTCGCTCTTGATCCAGCAAAGAATTCAACAAGTCTCGATCCTCATCGGTTCGCACAGATTCAAACCCGGCCTCATCACCGATTATCTTGTCTGAATCACGTAAATACAGGCTCACACTGTTAATAAGGGAATTCGACTCCGTAATAAGTGAAAACGATTTCATAAGTTCGTTTGTTTTTTGAAATTCCTGGACGAAATCCAACTCCTTCAAGGTCTCGTCCAAACTCCGGTCGAAAGCAAGCCGCACCACCGAATGCTCCAGATTCGCCATATAATCATTTAATTGCTGAATCGAGGAATGGAGCTGATTCTGATGAGCCTTATTCACTTCGGTTTCGATCCGATCTGTTCCGATATAGTAAATAATGACGCCTATAAAAGCAATAGGAATGCAAGTAATTAACAGTACAATGCCTAAATTTTTCCAAAATATAGTTCCCCTGCTTTTACTCATTTGCTTATTCATCCGTTCATCTTCACACCCATCGCCAATTTTGGTTGTATTGAACAATTAATTCGTCACGCTTGTACATATTCCTCCATCAGTTCCTTTTTTATACCATTCAAACTTCTTGTGGAAAGTTTGATTTAAGCTATTTTATCCCACGATTTTCAGACTGAATTCGCATAAGATAAGGGTATATTAGCCGTATAGATGTACAAAGGAGAGATTTTAATGTCTGAGGTCGTTCTTAACCAGTAATTTCATAGTGCAACCCGTTTTGTTTGGCGTACGCGAGTAAACCGTTCAATTGGACAGGTTTGTTTTGTCGTGCACTACGGGCAGGTTGCATGTGATGCTGTTAAGAACATCATTTTCTCCCTAAGCGGACTGGAAACGATCGTTGTTTCCAGTCCGCTTTTTTTTGTACCCAAAAGGAGGCATTCATGTGAACAAGTCCACTTATCAACGTTTGGAATACGACCGCATTAAACAGCGTTTGGCCGACTTTGCCATGAGTTATTTGGGCCGCGCCCACATTCAGAACATGGAACCAGTCATTGAAATGGTCCTCGTGGCAACTCTGCTTCAAGAAACCGAAGAAGCGCTAAGTGTTATTGCCCACGGAGCCAGCGTGCCGATCCCGTCCCTGGAAGGCATTGAGCCGCTTATAGGCACTTTCGGGAAAGGATTTATTCTTACACCGCAGGACTTTATGCACTTCGCCAGATTCATCGAAAGTTCACAACAGCTTAAGAACTTTATGAAAAAGAAGGAATCCGTCAGTCCGCGCGTCGCTTCCTACGCGCTATCCTTATACGAATTGCATGAACCGCTAACCGAGATTCGGCGCTGTATCCGCAACGGTCAAGTCGATAACGAGGCGAGCGCTGCTTTGTCGCGTATCCGCAAAAAAATGAACATCCTCGACGACCGCATGCGCAAGAAACTGGACACCGCTTTGTCCAAATATCGCAGCTATTTGCAGGATAACGTCATCTCGACAAGGGGAGGCCGGTACGTGTTGTCCGTGAAGAAGGAACACCGCAAACAAGTTGGCGGCGCGGCGCTGGACGAGTCGGCAAGCGGGCAGACTGTCTTTATTGAGCCGGCTGATATCGCTGATCTGCATGGCGAGCATTTACACCTGCAGGCCGAGGAAGCTGCGGAGGTAACAAGGGTGCTTAGCGATCTAACGGATCTGATCGAGCATAGCAAGTATGAAATTTCAATCAACTTGGAAACGATTGGCCATTACGACTTTATGTTCGCAAAAGCCAAATACGCGAAAACAATCGACGGGCGAACGGTCAAGCTAAACGATCGCGGCCGGATCTCCATACATGGCGGCCGTCATCCGCTGCTCGGCAGGCATTCCGTTCCGCTTGATATCCGCATCGGCGGCGATTATCGCGCGCTTGTTATTACAGGACCGAATACGGGAGGCAAAACCGTTTCGCTGAAAACCGTCGGACTGCTAACACTTATGGTGCAGTCGGGTCTGCTCGTTCCGGTAGGAGAAGGAAGCGAATTCGCTGTGTACAGATCCGTTATGGTCGATATCGGGGACGGACAAAGTCTTGAGAATTCGCTCAGCACCTTCTCCTCGCATGTCAAAAACGTGATCGGCATTCTCAAAGAGGCTGCCCCCTCGTCGCTGGTCCTTCTCGACGAGCTTGCCTCAGGAACCGACCCTGGCGAAGGAATTGGCCTATCGATCGCTGTGTTGGAGGAACTGTACCGCCGGGGAGCTACGGTCATGGCGACGACACATTTTAACGAGATCAAAAAATTTGCCGGCGCTGCGCCCGGCTTCGAGAATGCGCGTATGGAATTTGATACGGAAACGCTTGAGCCCCTTTACAAGCTAACAATTGGTCAAGCCGGCTCCTCTTATGCCTTCTATATCGCGCAAAAGCTCGGTATGCCGCCAGCGCTCATCGAGAGATCAAAGATGATCACCTACGAGGCGACGCAGCGCTCGCCCGAAGCGCCTGCAATAGCTGCGGCGTTTACAGGAGAAACACCTCCTCTAAACGCCCCGTTGAAAGAAAAAAAAGAGCGAGCGCCTATGCCGGATTTCGCTATTGGCGACTGCGTCTGGGTGCACTCGCTGCGCCGTACAGGCATTGTGTGCAGCGAGCCGGATCATCGCGGAAACATTACGGTGCAAATCCAGAAGGAGAAAGTGCGCATACACCGCAAGAGAATTTCGCTTTATATCGAGCGCAGCAAGCTATATCCGGAAGGAGACTACGATATGGACATCGTGTTCGAATCGAAAGACAACCGAAAGAAGCGTAAGCAGATGAGTAAACGTCATGTTGAGGGGATAACGATTGAGTATAGGGAGAATGAGTAACCGAGGCACGTTTTAACTACATTTTTACTGGATGGCGAAAAGCCCGAGGATTTTTTTCCTTGGGCTTTCAATATTCAAGTAAATATATTACATAAATGGTAATTATTTTTTCTCAATCTGATATTTATGACTTACTTAAACTCTTAAATCTTTTTACCTGCTCGGTAATGGCAATCTCGGTAGGCAAGCGCTCCACGCTGGAGGCTCCGAAGAAACCCGCTATCCCGTTAGTTTTACCTAACACATACTCAACATCTGCCGGTTCAGATATCGGACCACCATGACAGATGACCAATATATCCGGATTAATAGACTTACCGGCATCATAAATACGTTGAATGAGCTCCGCCGATTCATCTAGTGAAAGCGCCGTCTTGGCTCCGATGCTGCCCTTCGTCGTTAGTCCGACATGAGCGACAAGCACGTCCGCGCCGGCCTTCGCCATTTGAATCGCATCGTCCTCACTAAAGACATACGGGGTTGTCAATAAATCCAAGGCATGAGCCTTACGGATCATATCGACCTCCAGCTCATAGCCCATCCCCGTTTCCTCCAGGTTTTGCCTGAAGGTGCCGTCGATCAAACCTACGGTAGGAAAGTTTTGCACACCCGAGAAACCCATTTCTTTCAACTGCTTCAGATAGACATCCATCAAACGGAAAGGATCTGTCCCGCATACCCCGGCCAATACAGGAGTATTCTTGACAATAGGCAGAACCTCGCCACCCATCTCCATAACAATCTGATTGGCATCCCCATATGGCATTAATCCAGCTAATGATCCCCGTCCTGCCATTCGATAACGCCCGGAATTGTAAATAATAATCAGATCGACGCCGCCCTCTTCCGCACATTTCGCCGATAACCCCGTTCCCGCTCCTGCTCCTACTATGAAACGGCCCTGTTCAATTTGCGACCGCAATCTGCTTACGATTTCCTGCCTTTGCATCGCCATTGTTTGCTTACCCTCTCTTATTTCGTTCTAATAACTGAAGTAAGTTTTCCGCAATTACATCAGCTACCGCCGGATTATTAATGTCTTGCTCCATATCAATCATCGGAATGTTCGATCTGAGATGCTCTTTTATTCCTTCATACAACGCCTGACGTTCTTCCTTACCTTCAAAAGGTTTGGCATCCATATCCAGCAAAGAAACACCGCCTTTTGGAAACACGACAATGGTCGGAGCTGTACCCGCGTTCAGTTTTGTCGCCAATAACCGGCCCAATTCTCTGTTCTCATCAATGGTAGTTCTCATCAAGGTTGTTGTCGGGTTGTGCTGGTAAAAGGTTCGCTCCTTGAATTGTGCCTGTACGGTCTCCGGTGGACCGAAATTGACCATATCGAGCGCCCCAACCGAAACAACCTGTGGAATACCCGCTATTCCCGCTGCTTCCAGACGGTTTGGTCCGGCATCGAATATACCGCCAACCAAATGATCCGCCAATTCCGTGGTCGTTATATCCGCAACGCCCTGGATATACCCCGCTTTGATTAGCTCCTCCATTGCCAAGCCACCTGTTCCGGTGGCATGGAAGACAAGCAGATCGTAACCACGCTCCTCCAGAATTTCTCGTACGCGTGTCGCGCATGGAGTCGTTACGCCGAACATCGTGATGCCGAGTGTAACCTTATCTTCAGCAATCCCCTGATCCGCTTCCGTATAATTGATCATTCCAGCCAACGCGTGAGCTGCATTGCTCAGTATTCGACGGGATAACTGATTGATTCCGGCTATATCAACGACGGAGTACATCATGGTTACATCTTTGATGCCTATATAGGGTTTCGTATTGCCCGATGCCACAGTGGAAACCATCAGTTTAGGAACCCCGATGGGTAATCCCTGCAAGGCAGATGCCGCCACTGTCGTACCCGCCGTCCCCCCCATTCCGAAGGCTGCGCCTACTATTCCCTGTTTTTCGAGGCCAATAACGATTTCAGCAGCGCCTCGGGTCATAACCGCAATAGCCGTTCCCCGATCTTTACCACTTCTGAGCTCCTCAATGCTCGAACCGCCAGCTCTTGCAACCTCATCGGCGGATACATCGGGTTGAAACAACGGATTGCCAAGTACACCGGTATCTACCGTGAACGTTTCCACCCCGCAAGCTTCCAGTTTTTCTTTTACAAATAGAAACTCTTGACCTTTCGTATCCAAGGCTCCGATAAGAACTGCCTTTTTACCCATCGTTACCAGCACCTCCAGGCTCTGATTTTCAGTTCAATCGGCTCTTCATATATGCGTAGCAGTCCTTCATACCCTCAGTCACACTGCCACCGCTTTCCTCATCCGCAGAAATCCATCCTTGATAGCCGATCTCACGAATCGCTTCGAAAATAGGGCCAAAGTCAATAGACCCTTGACCGAGCACTTTCCATTCCCCTTGATCAAAGTCCTTAAGGTGAAAGTTATCGATGACGTGTCCAAAGCTGCGTATAATTTCTGCTGCATCATGGATACCGGATTTCACCAAATGAGCCGTATCGACAGTGAGTCCAATAGAGTGCTCTTTGATTTGATTGAAAAAGATATCAAAATCATCGCGATGCATAACGGGATTATTAAAATGATGGTGAAGTGATAGCTTCAGCCCCTGCTGCTGCGCCTCAAGTCCCAAATCCGAAAGAACGTCCGCATATCTGCGAATGTCTGCCGGGGTCACATTGGCTCTAGGAATCCCATGGCAGTAAACAATAAGTTCCGTGCCGACCGTCGAAGCGAAACGAAAGACATTACGCAGTTTCTCAACACTGGCATCATCCAAATTGCCGCCTGTTATTAAAGCCGAACTGCTGCCTGATAAACCGCCCCAAGCTTCTATGAAGTTTTCCGGTTTTAGCAAAAAAGGGGCATATTGCGCTTCCTTTAATTGAAGTCCGTCATAACCAAAGGCTCTGTACTGTTCAAAAAGCAAAGTTTGCTCCTCCATCGTGGAGGTAGGTCTTGAAAACGCCAATTTGATCGTCATATCTATTCTCCTTCTAGCTAGATCTCATCGATTCAATTGATTACGATACCCTCAGCGAGCAACTTCAGTGCTCCAAAAGCACCAAGTAAAAGAACAAGCCGCTGAAAGTATACCTGAGGAATTAAAGGCAGCAGCTTGATACCTGCATAAGCTCCAATTGCTATTAAGGGAAGGGTCCAAATACCTATAAGGAGAGAATCGGACGTGATCATACCCAGATGGATGAAAAAGGGTACTTTCACGAGGTTCACGAGTAAAAAAAACCAAGCACCCGTGCCTATAAATTCTTGTTTGGGTACTTGCTTGGCAAAGAGGTAAATGGCAATGATCGCGCCGGAAACATTACCAATTGTCGTTGCAAAACCAGCAAGGATCCCCATCGATGCAATAAACCACATGGAAGATGGAAACTTGGAATCAAATCTTGCTCCCATGAAATCCCTAAGGAGTTGAAGAAGGATCAATCCGCATATAAGCGCACCCAAGAGAAGCTTCAATTGATTGTTATCGACCTTTAGCAGTACGACATAACCACCTATTACTCCGATAAGTGCCCAAGGCATCAGGCTGATCAGATGATTCTTTATCACTTTTTTACGGTAATACGCAACCGCTATGATATCACCTATAATTAGCATCGGCAGCAAGATGCCTACAGACATTTTTGTTGGAAAAATAATGGTCAATAACATCGCATTGAAGATGCCCATGGTCGAAATACCGGTTTTCGCGAATCCGACAAATATTCCGGCGAAAATAAGGATTACAATCTGCAGATAGGTCAGTTCAAACATCGATTTACTCCGTTAAAAGGAATTATTCCCCTACCGTCTGGCGGTCAGGAGCCGAATAAGCGATAATCATACGGCATGGCTCCCAACTTGTGGTTGTTGCATTATGAGGGACATTCCGTGGGATGCGCAGCATCATGCCAGGCTCCAGATGGAAGGTCTCATCGCCAAGTGTATGATCACACTCACCGGAAAGAATGAAAATGACTTCTTCACAATTAGGGTGTACGTGTCTTGGATTGGAATCCCCCGCATGAATATAGACCATGCCGAAGGTCATTTCACTGGCTGGATCAATATCCTGGCCGCAAAGCCATTGAATTTTCCCCCAACTTTGGTTCAATACACGTGATTCATCCTGTTTTCTCAAATCTGTTATAGTCGCCATTCGCTCATTCTCCTTTTGTTGGTTTACTTAGCTGCCAGACGCTCCTTATAGGAAGCATTCATTTCTTGTATTATTTTCTGATAATTGGCATCTGTTTTTAGACCTGCAACGAATTTATCCCATTCCTCTATACTTACCTTGCCCATGACAACCTGTGTTTTAATATCGTTAATCTTCTTGGTATAATCGGCTCCGTATTTAATATTCGTTTCCGAGTACAGTCCGATATCCACTCTTGGTGTGCTGATTTTTGCTTTGGCATCAATAATTTTTTTGTTTCTTTCAAATATTTCCTTCGGCATGCCAGGTGCATAGGCATACATATAAGGGTCATGCTTCATAAACAGCTTGCCCATTGCTCCAGGCCCCAGGCTATCTTTAACCGCTTGGTCATTGGTGACATAAAATCCGTCTTCTTTTTTGTAATGAGTACCTTCAATACCATAATTGGATAAAATGTGGCCTTCTTCGGAAGCGCCGAAATCAAGCAGCGATAAAATTTTACGCATTTTCGCTTCCGGAACACTTTTCGGAATCGCATAAACGCCTATGAAGCCGCTATTTTGCTGTTGGAAAGGTCCTTTATTCGCTTCCAACGAAACGATCGGTTCCCAATTTACCTTCGGATTCCGCTTCCATTGATCGAATTGCCAACGCCACATGGCCTCGATCGTTTCCGTCGTTATGCCTGACTTTCCGCTTGTCGCCAGATCTGTAATGTCATTACTTTTCATCACGGCGAAATCCGCTGGAATCAGCTTTTCGTCATACAGCTTTTTCTTATAAAGCAGCGCTTCTCTCATCTCAGGCTCTAATGTAATATCAATCAGGTTTCCATTCACAGGTTTCCACTTGCTGCTGGCTCCTGCATAAATAAATTCAATTTGATCGTGTGTGCGCATCGTATAGCCAACCGGATTATTCGTGCCATCAGGATCTTTCTCTTTAAAGACCTTCATTACGTTGTATAACTCATCTAAGGTTGTAGGCATCTTCAATCCAAGCTTATCCAGCCAATCCCGGCGAATGTAGAAGGTAGTCCCACCCTCCAGCGGGCGTACAATGGGCACGACATAACTTTTGCCGCCAATTTTCGTATTGTCCCAAATCGCCTTTGGAGAATCCATCAAGTTCTTGTAGTCCTTGAGATAAGGGGTTAAGTCCCAAAATGCACCTTGTTTCACCATCGTTTGGAACTGGGGAACGGTCGAATCTGGAAGACGGATCGCGTCCGGAAGGTCTCCTGAGGCCAACAGTACGTTTAACTTGTCATCAAATACAGGATCTGAAACCCATGTAATATTAAGTTTCGTATTCGTCTTTTTTTCGAATTCTTTTATAACCGGATTATCCGGCCCCGGAGGCTGAGTAATCGAGAAATTAGCGAAAATATTGAGAGCTACAGGTGCCGACTCCTTACCGGTTTCACCCGGTTTCGGTGCCGAAACTTCTGTACTATTGCCGGTACACGCTGTAGTCACTACCGCTAAAAGCGATAGCATAGCGATAAACACACTCTTTTTTTGAACCATCTTCATGCCGCCTAAACCCCCTTAATAAATATAAACTTGGGTTAGCCTTTGACTGAACCGAGCATGACGCCTTTGGCGAAATGCTTCTGTAGGAACGGATACACCGCCAAAATAGGAACCGTCGCAATAACCACCGCCGCCATCTTAAGCGTCTGGGTCGGCAGTTGATTCTCGGACATCATTTCAACTGCTGCTGCTCCGCCTGTCGTTGTATCCGATTCAATTAACATATTCCTCAGTACAACTTGTAAAGGCACTTTTGCGAAATCATTGATATACAAAATAGCATTGAAGAACGTGTTCCAGTACGCCACTGCGTAGAACAAACCGAAAGCAGCTAAAGCCGGAGCCGATAGGGGAAGCACAACACGGAAAAATGTACCCAGGTCCGTGCAGCCATCAATCATGGCCGCATCCTCCAGCTCTACCGGAATGCTGTCAAAAAAGCTTTTCATCAGGATGACATTCCATCCGCTAACCAGCACCGGAATAATAAGTGACCAAATACTGTTGATTAAGCCAAAATCACGGACCACAATATAGTTCGGAATAATGCCCGGATTGAACAAAATCGTCAATAAAACCATCATCATCATGATTTTTCTGCCTCTTAGCCTTTTCCGAGACATCCCGAACGCCATTGCTGCTGAAAAAATTAAACTTAAACCGGTTCCGACAGTGGCAAGAAAAGTACTGTTTAACATCGCAACTTTAAATGCATCGGTATTCAACAAATATTTGTAGGATACAAGCGACCAGTGCTGGGGAAACAAAACAAAACCATTTTTCATCAAATATTCATGAGGTTCGGTGAAAGAAATGACGAAAACATAATACAGCGGGAACAATGTGACGAGTCCAATGACAACTAGCAAGATCGTATTAAAACCGTTAAACAGCCGTCCTGCGAGGCTTACTTTCATTAATAGACACCTTCCTCACCAATCCGTTTGGCCATCTTGTTGGCCAAGACAACGAGCACAAGACCTACCACTGATTTGAACAAACCAACGGCCGTGCTGTAACTGAATTGCCCACTCTGGATGCCATTGCGGTATACATACGTCTCAAAAACATCCGCATACTTGGCGACAGCCCCATTATTCATCAGGAAAACTTGCTCGAAGCCTACGTCCATAATATGTCCGAGTCTTAAGATAAGCAGAACCAGGATGACGCTTCGGATTCCGGGGAGTGTTACATGCCAGGCTTGCAGCCATCTGTTGGCACCGTCTATTTTGGCAGCTTCGTATAGCTGCGTGTCTACACCTGTAATCGCCGCCAAAATGATAATGGTTCCCCAGCCGGTTTCTTTCCAAATATTTTGTGCAACGAGCATGCCCCAGAATGTATCTGTATTTGTCAGAAAATCATATTTGTGAAAGCCCAAGGATTCGATCATCAGGTTTATAATGCCGTTCGACTGAGACAGGAGCAGGAATGAGATTCCTACAATAATGACCCATGACAGGAAGTGCGGGAGGTAGACAATCGATTGAATGATTCTTTTGAAAAATTGATTGTTCACCTCGTTCAATAGCAAGGACAGCACAATAGGCAGCGGAAAGAAAAACACCAGATTTAATAAGCTAATGACCATTGTATTTCGAAAAAGAAGATAGAAATCAGGATTGGAGAAAAAACGTATAAAATGCTCCAATCCTACCCACTCGCTCTTCCAAACTCCCGCATAAGGCGAGTATTCCTGAAAAGCAATAAGGATGCCCCACATGGGAAGATATTTGAAAATAAGAAAGAAAAGCACACCCGGTAAAACCAACAAATAAAGGTATCGATCTCGTTTAATATCTAATATAAAAGGCCTGGATTTTTTGCGAGTATCCACACTAACGGATGTTTTCAAAGATGAGGACTGTGTAGTCATATGAAATGAACAATGCGCTGTTCTTCAGCAGATACATAGGCAGCATCGAGAAGAGAAACCGTTTTCAAATTATCTTGAGAACTGTTCGGTGCTTCCACACCTGTTTCAATGGAGGTGAACAGATGGTTAATCCCTTCGAACGTTGCCGTTTCTCTGGAAACATGGTTTTCCCATGTTTGCTCAGGTGTTTTTTCACGAGGGCGATACAAATGAATTTTTCCGTCAACGGCAATGATCGTCCCTTTTTCGCCAATAACAATCATTTCCGTTCTGCCTATAGCACTAGAGAAACTTTGAATGTAAGTCACGACCGCGTCGTTCTCGAACACAACTTGCACAGTGCCATCGGTTTCCCCGACACATTGGATTGCGGAAGAAGAACGGTTCTGAGCAACAACGGACTTGGCTTCAGATCCGAGAATTAACCGAAACCCGTCAAACCAGTGAATTCCCATAACAGATAATGCATGGCGGCTTTCTTCCAACCTCCAACCTGCGTCCTGTCTAAACATGAGATTTGTAAACAAGATGGACGTTACTTTCCCAATCCGATCCTCGGCAACAATCCCCTTTACCAGTTCAAAAGGAAAATGGCGCCGGAAATTTTGGTTAATCGAGATAGGTACGCCATGCCGCTTCGCCTTTTCTGTAATCTCTTTTGCTTCAGCCAATGTATCTGAAAAAGGTTTTTCACAGAAGATGGGAATTCCTGCTTCAATAATCGGGAATAGGATTTCTTTGCGGATAGAAGTAGGTGTACACACGACAACAGCATCAACACCACTATTCTGGATAAAATCGTTCAACTCCGTAAATCGCTGAGCAACACCATATTTATCAGCTTTGGCATGTAACGCCTCGGGATTCGGATCACAAAGTGCCGTTACCTCGATTCGTTCCGGATGATCTTTATACCCCACAAAATGCAATTCAGTTACTCCACCAGCACCAACAATACCAACTTTGTACTTTTTCATTTCGTTCCAGCCTCCTGATTTGGTTTTGAACAGCAATCCATGACTAACCCTTCTAACCACTTCATGTGAAGAAACAACGCTGCCTGTAAGTTAAACGATTTTACTTTTAGTCACCTTAATTGTATTAAATTCAACTTGGTTGAATAAGCTCAGTATACATCACCCTGCCAATTATTGCAATCGCTTTCTTTTCAAAAATTTAAAATTTAGGGCAGAAAAAAAGACCACATACTCTAAGGTAGAATACATAGTCCGTCATCTCTTGTTTTATTGGAAAACCTGGCTTCTTATCAAACTGACATTCAGAAAATGACTACTAAGTATCGCTTACCTTCGATTGCGTAAACACAGCCACATATTTCACTTCGTCTGTGATGGCCATTAACGAATGTTTCTCAATAGAATCGAAGTAAAGACTATCTCCCGGCTTCAATGTATACTCCACGCTGCCCACTTTGTACTTCATTTCGCCTTCCAAAATGTAAATAAACTCTTCACCATTGTGGCTGTATTCATTTTTGCTATCATTATCTTCCTTCCGGGATATGAACAAAAAAGGCTGCATCAGCTTTTCTCCACGTTCAACGGCAAAAGTAAAAAATGAATACCCTTTATCCGTTTTGGTCATTCTTGCTTCGCATGTTTCCTTTTTCGTATAAATCGTTCCCGCTTGCTCCTGGTCGTCCAATAGAATGGACACTTTTGTACCTAATGCATCAGCAATTTTCACTAACGTTGAGATGGGCGGGATGGTTTTCCCGTTCTCTATTTTGGATAATAAACTTTTGGAGAACCCGCAAACATTGGCAATATCCATCAAGTTTCGGTTTTGTTCCGTCCTGAGCTTTTTGATTTTATTCCCTAAATCCATCATATAGTTGTCCCCTATTTTCATGTCATTCAACTAAGTTTATTCTAACGAAACTTGACTGATCAGTCAAGCCTAGGGTCTTTCTCCGGTTCAGCTTTACGAACTGAAAAACCGGCAACCTGCCCGTAGGCAAGTTACCGGTTTATATGAATCATGCAAGAATACATCTTCCTCGCCTTTTTCAACGATGCTGGAGCTCAATGTGAACCCTATCTATTTCCTCACCCGTTTCACTGACAAATGGAGTAAGGCTCATGTTCCAATGGTTCGGGACAAGAAATCTAAGCAGCTGGAATTGCTCAGGGCTAAGGGTCAAATTTAGAAAGGAAGACTCTACAATATCGTAGTCAGCACCTTCTAATTTATTAAATTTGATGGCAAGTAAGTTTTTGATACCGCCGAACGTTATAAAACTGAATTGATATCCATCGTTAATAGCCGATAATAAGGTTTCCAAATGCTCGTCTCGGTAAGTCACGAATCCTTTCCAATCGACGTCTGAACGGACTAATTCCTTCAGCTCCGCTTCCTTATACCTAACTACAATCTCTGTTATTTCCGTTTTCAAATAACCTTTTGCGCTTATCATTTCCAGTCGCAGCGCATAAGGCTGCGGAAGTTTAACGACCGACATGTATCCCCCTCATTTCTCATGCTGGAATTAGATCATTTAAACGAGATGGCAAGCAACAAAATGCTTTCCCCCCACGTCTCTGAAAGCGGGCACTTGTTCCTTACAAACAGCAGTTGCAAAAGGGCATCTTGTATGAAATTTGCAGCCTGAAGGCGGATTCGCCGGGTTTGGAATATCCCCCTTTAATAGGATTCTCTCCCGCTTCAGTTTAGGAATCGGGATGGGAACAGCGGATAGCAGCGCTTTGGTATAAGGATGCAGCGGATTACGGAACAATTCGTCGCGTGAAGCTGTCTCCACCATGGAGCCAAGATACATAACGCCGATTCGGTTGCAAAGATGCTCGACTACACTTAAATCATGAGAAATGAATAAGTAAGATAACTCCCGTTCCTCCTGCAGCTTGCGAAACAAATTAATGATCTGTGCTTGAATCGATACGTCTAAGGCTGAAACGGGTTCATCGGCTATAATCAGCTCCGGTTTCAGCACAAGCGCACGAGCAATGCCGATCCGCTGACGCTGCCCTCCGGAGAACTCATGCGGAAAGCGATCCACATGATAGCTCGACAGACCGCAGGATTCCAGCACTTCGAGCACGCGATCCCTGACCTCTTCCTTCGGAACGAGACCATGATCAAGCAGTGCTTCTCCAATTGCATCGCCAACCCTGACACGAGGATTCAGTGAGCTGTACGGGTCTTGAAAGATCAGTTGCATCTTGGGGCGCAGTTGCCGCAGTTCATCGCTTGGGAGCTTATACAGATCAATACCCTTGAATTTCACTTCCCCGGCCGTCTTCTCTGTCAGACGAAGAATGGTACGTCCAACCGTACTTTTCCCACTGCCTGACTCGCCGACTAGACCGAACGTTTCTCCCGCTTGAATATTTAGACTGATGCCATCAACTGCTTTCACATGTCCGACAGTTCGGTTCAATAATCCAGATTTAATTGGAAAGTATTTTTTCAAATCATGTACGCTTAACAATGGCTCAGCCAACGTTCATCGCCTCCTCATACAACCAGCAGGCGGCTTTTTGCCCTTTTGCCACTTCTTTTAAAGGAGGAGATTGGGTCCGGCAGATGTCCATGCAGTGCTCACACCTGTCGTGAAAATAACACGACTCTCTCAGCTCCAGCGGATTAGGCACCTGACCGGGAATGGAGTACAGTTCGTCCTGCCGTTGATTAATAATTGGCTTCGACTTTAAAAGCCCTCGTGTGTAAGGATGCTGCGGGTTTTGAAACAACTCGACAACCTCGCCTTCTTCCACGACTTTGCCAGCGTACATAACAACGACGTAATCCGCCATCTCCGCAACAACACCCAGATCATGCGTAATGAGTAAAATAGACATTTGCGTGTCTTCTTTGAAAAGCCTGAGCAAATCCAGGATTTGCGCTTGGATGGTTACATCAAGCGCAGTTGTTGGTTCATCGGCGATAAGCAATTTGGGACCGCAGGAAATAGCAATCGCAATCATGATGCGCTGCAGCATCCCGCCGCTTAACTCGTGCGGATAGCTGCTGAATATCTGCTCAGCCCGTGAGATGCCGACCTTGTCGATCAGCTCTATCGTTCTCTGTTTGGCTTGCTTCTTGCTTAGCTTCAGATGTTCAATAAGTGGCTCCATCAGTTGTTGACCAATGGTCAACACCGGATTGAGTGAGGTCATTGGTTCTTGAAAAATCATGGCGATTTCTTTGCCTCGGATCGCGCGAAGCTGACTCTTGTTAAAACTCAGCATATCCTCGCCTTGGAAACTAATCCTACCGCCCGTTACCTTGCCCGCCGGTCCTTCTATTAACCCCATGACCGACAGCGCGGTAATGCTTTTCCCGCTTCCGGATTCTCCGACAATACAAACGGTTTCTCCTTGCCTTACATGCAGGCTCACATCGTCAACCGCTTTGACGACACCGCCTTCTGTCTGAAAATAAGTGCGTAGGTGTTCAATCTCAAGCAGATCTCTCATCGGATGTCAGTCACCTACCTTTTCTGTTTCGGATCCAGCACATCACGCAAACCGTCACCGAATATGTTAATTGCTATAACTGTTATAAAAATCGAGAAACCTGGCGGAATCCATAACCATGGCCGCTCTTGAAAATCGATCAAGTTGTTCGCTGCGTCAATCATATTGCCCCAGGTTGGCGTTGGCGGCATGACCCCGAGTCCGAAGAAACTAAGCACCGATTCGCTTAGTATCGCTCCACCGATGTTCAGCGTTGCGATAACGATGAGCAGTGGAATTAAATTAGGCAGCAGATGATGAAACAATTTGCGGCGATCACGCAAACCAAGAACGACCGTCGCCTGCATGAATTCCCTTTCCCGAAGACTGAGCATTTGCCCACGAATCATGCGTGCAAGACTCGGCCAGCCTACAATGCTAAGCATTAGCATCACAATATACATACGGCTGCCCGTAGGCACCTTCCACTCCGAAAGCAGCGCTCCAAAAATAAATAACAAGGGTAAATGGGGAATGGTTAACAGCAAATCGGAAATGCGCATAATGATTTGATCTGCTATCCCTCTGTAGTAACCCGCTATCGTTCCGAGCAGCGTACCGATTGCTACGGATAGGACCATAGAAGCTAGTCCCACCGTTAACGAAATGCGTCCGGCTTGCAGCACTCGAGTCAAAACATCACGACCTAGCCCGTCGGTTCCAAGCCAATGCTTCATGCTCGGGGCTTTATTCATCATCGCCATATTAATCTTGCCATTCGTATAAGGAGAGAACAGAGGCCCTGCAAAACAAGCCAAGAACATAATCACAACTACAATTAATCCGAAGACAGCTAATTTATTTCTTAGTAAACGCTTGAAAGACTGTTTCCATAATGATGTCGGCATAACGATGTTCCTCCTCTACAACCGCACTCGCGGATCGGCGATGTGGTATAGAATATCCGATATCAGTGTCCCGATGACGGTGAGAACAGCGATGAACATCGTGAAGCCCATAAGAAGCGGATAATCTCGCAACGAAAAGGATTGAATATAAAGTTGACCGATGCCAGGCCAATTGAATATTTTCTCCGTAATTAGCGAGCCCCCGAACAAAGCCGGCAGTTCAAAGCCAACGAGTGTGATGGCCGGAAGCAGCGCGTTGCGAAGTGCATGGGTAAACAGGACTTTCCCTTCTTTCAAGCCTTTTGCCCGAGCCGTGCGGATATAGTCTTGCTTAATAACTTCAATCATATTGCTGCGGAAATAACGGGTCAGTGAGCCGAGACCTAGCAGCGTCAAGACAATTACCGGCAATAGCATATGATGAAGGACTTCTGTGAGGTAAGCGAAACCGGTCGCATTGCTCCCCGTCGTTAACATGCCTCCAGGCGGCAGCCATTTCAGGTCTACTGCCAATATTTTAATTAAATACAGCCCGATAAAAAACGATGGAATCGACATAGCTGCAAAGATTGCAATCATCACCAGCGTATCAAACCAGGAGTACTGTTTATACGCGGCAACAACACCGATAATGACTGCAATAAACCATGTCAGGAATGTAGAGACGATAGCTAACAAGAATGAATTCCATATATAATCATTGAAAAGTTTGAGAACCGGCTTCTGCTGTGCCAGTGAGAATCCAAAGTCGCCATGGAACGCATTCTTCATCCATAAGCCGTAACGCTCCAGCAGAGGTTTGTTCAATCCATAAATTTCCCGCAGCTCCGCTTTCCGTTCTGGCGATAATTTGATATTACCGCTTATGAAATCCCCCGGGGTCAGGGCGTACAAGCTAAAAATCAGAAAGGATGCAGCGATCAGAATCACGAGCATGTAGACAAATCTCTTCGTTAAATAAGTGCTCATGGTTGTTTACTCAATGACCAGTTCGGTAAGCTCGTGGAAAGTCCATTAAATGGACTTACAGACAGATTCTCGATTCTTCCGTTATAGCCATAGACCGTTTTCTTGTAGTTCGTGAAGATGACCGGCAACTCGTCATTCATCAGTTGATAAATTTCTTTGTACACTTTCTTGCGCTCTTCGATATCGATAGTAGCCAAGCCTTTATCGTATAATTCTTTGAATTTTGGATTATTATAACCTTTAATTTCTCCATCTACGAATGGTTGTAAACCGTCGGATGGATCGGTAATCAACGAAGTAGAGAAACTAACCATATCGTAATCCCCGCCTTCTACTTTGGAAACAAGTGCGTTGAAATCGGCAAATACCTCCGGCTGGAACTTGACGCCAAGCGTTTTAAAGGATTCCGTCGTTACAGCAATAAAATTGTCAGTTTGCGCACTTTTGGAACCGAGGAAATGAATGGACAATTGTTTGCCGTCCTTCTCGCGAATTCCGTCTGCGCCAGGCTTCCAGCCCGCTTCGTCGAGCAATTGCTTCGCCTTTTCAATATCGAATTTATAAGGGTTAATCCCCTCTTCTGTGTAGGACCATGAAATCGGCGATGATGGGATATTGGCAATTTGGCCTGCGCCTTGATTGGCGTCGACATAAATACTTTGGCGATCGATACCGTAGGCAAACGCTTGTCTGACCTTTTTGTCCTTGAGCTGATCATGCTCCAAATTCACTTGGATGTAGCCATACGTGCTCGGTGTATAAGGAATAATGTTGACAAAGCCCATTTTTTTCAGCTTATCCACGTTTTCCTTCGTTGCGCTGAAAGAAGCGTAGTCCACTTCGCCGGTTTCAAGGAACTGCCAGGCGTCGCCTTGCGATGTTTTATAAATAAAATGTTCCGTTTTCGGCTTGCCGCCATAATAATTCTCGTTCGCCACGAAGCGCACTTCCTGCCCTGGCATGAATTTCTCTAGCTTGTACGGACCATTGCCTACTGGCTTTTCATGAAGCTTCTTAATGTAATCCAGCTGACCGAAGTGATAATCCTTGCCATAGTAGGCCTTAGATAGGACATCGGAGCCGAGCGTCAAAAGCGCTGTGGCATTCGGTTGTTCTAAAGTCACAGAGATCGTTTGGGGATCAATGACTTTAATTCCCTCAATGTTATTGGCTTTCCCTTCTTTATATTCTTTGCCGCCTTTCACGTGCAAAACATCAACTTGCATATCACCATCATAGGCTTTGTCGTGCAAAATAGTCCAAGTAAATGCAACATCATCTGCGGTTAGCGGCGTACCGTCGCTGAATTTCAAGTCTTTGCGAAGATGAAACGTGTAAGTCAAGTTATCGGGGGAAACATCCCATTTTTCCGCTAGTCCAGGCGTAGGAACACCTTTGTTGTCAACTGTGACTAGTGGCGTGTATAGCAGAGATGAAACATTCCCGTCATATCCGCTTTGATGGAAATATGGCGTAAATGCGCCGCTTGGATCTGTCAGGCCGACGATAATCGTATCCGTACGCTGTTTGGCGCTGCTTGGCAATTTGGACAAATCCGATGCTTTGATCTCAGCCAGCGAACTTGCCGGTGCGGCGGTTTGGCTCACGCCTGCCGCTGCAGGTGTGCTGCCGCCCTGAGTTGGCGTCGTAGTCTCTTGATTGTTCGAGCAAGCGGATAAAAGAAGTGAACCTACGGTTAATAAGGTAGATAAAACAATAAAGCTTTTTTTCATAATAAAACCCTCCTCAGATTAATTCCGACTAAAACGATATGAATAAGTTAATACTCATATTATAGAAACGAAATGCAGTTCTGTAAAGAGAGAACTAACAAATATTTCTCATAAAGAAGAAACGCAATTAGCTAAAAAAAAATCATTTCCTCTTCGAATGCCGAAGTGAAAATGATTTCTTTATGTTTTCTATTCCTATTACTGGTTTTTGATATAAGAAGTTAGTTTGTTCTGTAGATGCAGCAGAGCACCCTCTCTTAAACTGTACTCCGTTAATGTCTCGCCTTCGAAATGTGCGTAAATGAGCCCTGCACTTCGCAGCTTCGAGATGTGATCGTGCGTAATGCCTTTGGATAATTGAAGATGACGGACAATTTCAATAAAACTTCGCGGCCCCTGATGCAAATATCTTAAAATTTTCAAACGGCTCATCTCCGCCAAGCTTCGAATAATTCGGTATTCATGAGGGGGTAAATCCTCCTCGTCATTGAAATAGATTCTTGCCGCATAATTGCAGATCGTTAATTGGCGAAACGAAGAAACGACATTAATAGGCTGAAAATGGTATTGGGGAATTAACAGTAATTTTTCCAACCCTTTCATTGGCTTAAAGCATAACCCATTCGTTGTTTCATCGACAAATGTATTAGAATCCATTGCTGGCTGCAAGGCTTTACGATTTTCAGCCTCATTTTGCAGTCTCTGTATGATTACGGGGTCAATATGCTGAAAATATAGCTCATTCCACTCTGAAAAAAGGGATAGCGTTCTTGATTTAAAGGCAGCCATATTGTCCGGAAATTGACTGCTGTACTCCGACATCAACTCATATAAGTCACCAGCGCCCAAACCCTCCAGCCAAGAAAGAAATTGATGAACGTGCTGTTTTTCCGGGCACAAGTGAACAAGAAGATACGTCAATTTCCAATTCGAATCGACCTCCGTTTGATCCAACAGCGAGGCGAATTCAGGCGTTAAGCGCTTGCGAGTTTCCTTTGCCCATGCTGACGTTAAATCAATCTTCTTATATGATTTACGACAAATATAGGTATGTAGACTGTTGATGAGCTCGTGTAATGGTTCAAATGTTGTATCTATTTTGTAATCCACTGTCATACACCCCTATTTTCTATTTTAAATTCTATTATAGCTACAAGTTCGAATAGTTGAAAACAAAACTTAACATCTTTCTAGCGTTTAGACGCAAAAAAGTACATTCTCTCCATGCGAACAGGAGAACATGCACCTTTTTCTTTGCAGCCTTGATAGTATGTGTGACTTTTTCAAAAAAAGGGATTCCGTTAGATATTCACTCCTCCATAGTGGATCCTTTTGGATCTTTCATATACCAAAATTCAGAATTGATAATAGATTGAATCGACGGTCCATGATCCTCATCAAATAACGCATCAACATGGTATACAAGTACCGGCTTTGTCTTCAAGTCGGATTTTTGCTTTTTGAGAAACTTAACGGAATCCAGTAATATTCCCATTGTTACTCCACCCTTCGTTTGAATGAAAAAAAGCATGGATTCAGCATCCATGCTTCCGGTTTTCCGGTCAGAATCAGATATATAGATAGACTAAGAATTACTAACTCAACTTAACTGTAAAGCCTTCTCGATCGCTCCGGTTGCCCCAAAACCATCATGGTAATCAATCTTTTTGCCCATTTTTTCTGCGAGCTCTCTCACCGCCCACATCGAAGTATGTTTGATTGCGCCTTTTAAAATAATAATAACATCCGCCTGATGAATGATTCGTTTGAAATGATTCTCAACGGAGCCTCCACCCGTTTTCCCCGTATGGTGCTCAACAATCAGACCTCGCTTTTCACCCATTTTTTTGAACGTATTCGTTTGACTTCCGCCAATAATCGCAACCGTCTTCATGTTCGACTCCTCCATTCAATTCGAATCTTTGTTCCACGATTTCACTATCTGTTATAAATATCCTAACCGATTATACAATAATGTCAATAGGTTTACTCGGAATTATTTTTAAAAAGAGAAAGCCTGACTCCTCAAGAACCCTCAAGAAGTCAGGACTTTAAAACTAACTGATAGAAGCCTCTTCGCTGCGGTCTGTTGCGATCGGAGGATCAATCGACAATGCCGTAACTTCTTTACGCCATTCGTTCGTGAAATCCAGATCCACCGCAGCTAGAGAGGGCTCTAACTGTTCCACACTGCGCGCACCGATAATCGGCGACGTAATGGCCGGGTTGCTAAGCACCCAAGCAACCGCTAAGGTAGCTGGATGAATCCCCTTCTCACGCGAATGCGCTGTGAATCTATCTGCAATATCGTAATAGGCTTCGTCACCGTAACGCTTCGTGTAGTTGCCTTGATCCACCAGCCTGCCGGCAGCGGGCTTCTTGCCATGTCCATACTTCCCTGTCAACAGCCCCCCGCCAAGCGGGCTATAACTAATGACTCCAAGTTTCTCCGATTCAGCCAGCGGCAGAATCTCGACTTCTACTTGTCGTTTGACGAGATTGTACATCGGCTGAATCAGCTCAAAGCTTGCCAAGCCTTCTTTGGCGGAAATGCCAAGCGCCTTCGCTATTTGCCAAGCAGCCCAATTGCTGACGGCGGGATACAAGATTTTCCCTTGCTTCCGCAAGTCATCCAAAGCACGCACAGTTTCCTCAATGGAGGTCAGGGAATCAAAGCGATGAATGAAATAAAATTCAATGCGGTCTGTTCGAAGCCGTTTCAAGCTTTGTTCTACGGATAAAAACAAGTGTCTGCGCGAGGATCCGCGTGCGTTAGGATCAGAGCCGAACGGAAAGCCGGCCTTTGACGTAAGAACCAGTTCGTCTCGTTTGCCCACAATCAGTTCTCCTAATATCTCTTCAGCCGCCCCGCTGCTGTAAACGTCGGCGGTATCAAAGAAATTAATGCCTTTGTCCAAACAGCGATAGAACAATTGCTTCGATGTTTCCTTGTCGGCGTTGCCGCCAAAAGACATCGTTCCGAAGCAGAGCTCCGAAACTTGAATACCCGTTTTTCCAACTGTCTTGTACTTCATGCGATTTTCTTGCCCTCCTTGGATCTATCTCGTATATTCAAGGTTTCTCCTGTACTGCGCCGCAGGATGGTTCGCCGGGAGCAGGCGTTTCCCCGATCCAAACAGCTTCTCCCTCAGCGTTCCCGCTTCGTAGTCTAGTTGATATACGCCACGACGCTGCAGTTCTGGAACGACTTGATCAACAAACTCACGCAGGCTGCCTGGAGTAATCAGATGCGCAAGATTAAAACCGTCGAGACCGGTCTCCTCTACTTGCTCCTGCATGTAGTCAGCGATTTGCTCAGGCGTTCCTACCAGCAAGCGGCCTTGTCCTTTGTCCAATGTCCCGATACGTTCCATGACTTCCTTCACGGTAAGGCGATTCTGGACATGTTTAGTAAACTGTGCCGCACGGCTCTGGCCGTGGTCGGTTGCCCGGTACTCCAGATACGAATCAGGATCGTAGGCCGATAAATCATAGCCGCTGGAGCCGCCAAATTGCGCAAGCGCCGCCTCCCCGCTCCACATGCCAGCGTATTCCCGCAGCTTCGCCTCCGCTTCCTCCTGCGTTGCTCCAACGATAACGTTCAAGCCCGTAAACATTTTGATACTCTCCGGATCCCTGCCTATTCGCTCCGCTTTGTTCCTTATATCTTGAATGTTGGCTTTAAGCGATTCCTTCGAGTTGCCGCCTACGAAAACACATTCCGCATGCTTAGCGGCAAACTCCCGACCTTTCTCCGAGCTCCCCGCCTGGTACAGAACAGGCGTACGCTGCAAGGAAGGCTCGCTTAGATGCGGTCCAGGCACACGAAAAAATCGGCCTTCGTGATTAATGCGGTGAACCTTCGCCGGCTCTGCGTATACACTACGGGCAATGTCACGTACCACGGCTCCGTCTTCCCAACTGCCTTCCCAAAGTTTATAGGCAACTTCCAAGAATTCATCCGCAACCTCGTACCGGTCGTCGTGCTTGATCATTTTATCCAGACCATGATTCAAAGCTGCATTGGGCAAATAGGAGGTAACGACATTCCACGCGATTCGCCCGTTAGTCAGATGATCAAGTGTAGTGAACCTCCTGGCATGCGCATAGGGATGCTCATAAGTGGTCGTCACCGTAACGGCAAAACTCAGATTCTCCGTGACACTCGCCATCGCAGGAACGATGAGTGCCGGATCGTTTAGCGGCACTTGAACGGCATCTCTAATAGCCGGATCCGCGCTCGCCTTATAGACGTCATAGATACCGACGACATCCGCAAGAAACAGCGCATCGAATTTACCGCGTTCAAGCAGCCTGGCCATCTCCGCCCAGTATTCCAAATCCGTATAGCGATGCCTTTCACTATCTGGATGTTTCCATAAACCGTGTGAATTGTGCATCGCACTGTTCATATCGAATGCGTTCATGATGATTCGCTTGGCCATAGTCCCGTGTTTCCCTCCTTCCATTATTACCATTACATCTTGTATTCATGATAAACCCCGTTGAGAAACCACTTGCCGACATGATGCAGCTTCAACCGAGCCGGATCGTGCAGAGTATGAATGCGAACATTCCGCCAGTGGCGGTCGTAATTATGCTTGCGATCCATCGAGGAAGTACCTGCAACCTCGAAAAGCGCGTTTGTGATCTCGATCGCCGTTTCCGTAACGAGCCATTTCGCCGAATCAACCGTCAGTGCGGCCTTGCCGGCGGTTTCCGCATTCAGATCCTTGCGCGCGTGGTCAATCGCATCGGCGGCCCGATCCAGCAAAGCTTCCGCCGCTTGCAAACGAATGCCTAGCTCGCCGAAGCGGCGAATCAGATCGGGTTCCTCGTTAGCTCGCGTTACGCCGCTGCCGAAAGCCGGACGCGTGTATTCGCGAACGAACGCCGCTGCGTCCTCCAAGGCTGCTTGCGCAATACCGATATCAATGGCGGCGTGCATGATTTGCCCGAACGCAGAGAAGTATTGAGGACCTTCAAATATTTGAAAATGGGGCAATAAGCAGCTCTCCGGCACTTTCACGTTTCTAAGCACAACACTGCCGCTTGCTGTCGTCCGCTGGCCGATACCCGACCAGTCGTCGAGCACCGTTACCCCGGGCGCGTGCCTCGGAACGAAAGCGGTCATTCTTTGTTCGTCTTCGTTCAGTGCCGTAACCGGAATCCAGTGCGAATAGAGTGCACCCGTCGTATAATATTTATTTCCGTTTAATACGAAGCCTTGCTCGCCATCGTGTTTACGAATTGTTGTCGTGATCTTTCTAGCACCTTTGCTGCTGCTGCGTTCCGCTAAACCATTGCCAAACTGGGCACCATTCAATACTTCCTGAAAGAAAAAGCTTTTCTGCTCCTTACTGCCAATTAAATCTATTGTTTTTACGAAAAAATGATGATTTTGTGGGATTTGCCCGATGGAACCGTCAGCGTGCGAGATGATCTTAAAGATGTCCACAAGCGTTCGAGTGGAGACATCCGGACCTCCGTATTCCTTCGGCACGACGAGTCCAAGCAAACCTAATTCAGCCAAACGCCGTATCTCGCGCAAAGGCAGCTTTCGCCCGCGGTCCCTGTCCGAGGCGCCGGGGCGAATTTCCTCCGCAAACAATCGCGCAGCCTCCAGCGCTTCCTCGTCACCTTGGAGCCGATGAGCCCTTGGGCGCTCATTGAAAAAAGAAAGCGGCAGATCCCGCTCAGCATATTGCGAGAGCGACTCCCTTTGAGGACGCTCGAGTTCCCCGCTATCAGCAAGCAATTGGGCGTTTTGAAGGATAGCCCGATCAAGCGATTCTTCTAAAGGAAAATCGCCTTGCAAACATCCGTGATCTTGCATCTCCTTCTTGAGATTAACAAGTTTGCTCCATTTATCGTCCGAAACGTTAACTCCTAATTGCTTATGCAAGTCTTCGGAAAAAATGAATGGGATGGCATTCTCGGATATTCCGAGCTGTTTGGCTGCAAGCCGATGTGCTTCCGTCGGATGATCGATGGCCCAATCGGAAGCTAAGGATATGTGGGCGAGCAAACGTTCAACCTCAACGGAAGGCTCTTGAATCAGAATCCCCCCCGCCGAGACAGTCAGTACTGTCAACACGGGAGTATACAAGCTGAAGCCTTCCAGTTCACGAAGGCCCAAAAGCCGTCGGGACTCTTCGGGGAGTGCCCGGTCGGCATACACGGCATCGACTTCATTGCTCAGCAGAGCGCGGAGCTCCCTCCTCCCAGGATGGACTCCGTCCGCAGCCTTCTCGCTTTGAAGTTCAATCCATTTCGGCCGTGCTGCCGCAATTCCCACTTTCTGCAGTGCAGCGTCCACGAGCTTTGCCGCATGGCGTTTTCGAAGGCTGTCATCCGGGTTGATCCTTGCAGCGATCCCTAGCTTCGCCCCCTTTAAATCGGCAGCTGTTCGTAACCGTGAATCCGAATGCACGAGAATGACACTTCGCCGCTCCTGCTCCTGGAGTCCGATAATGCGGAGCTCCTCTTTCAAGGCTAACCGCTGCAGAACAACCGACGCCGGTTCCATTCGAAGCTCCAATTCATCAGCTGTCCCTGCCTTTATCCGGAGCCTGCCGGATCCAGCATCCCGCAAGACCGGAATGCCTCTTCGCCGCAAATCGAATGGCAGCTCTCCCAACTCATACGCGAGATCGATGGCATTCGGATTGTCAGTCGCTGGCTGCGGTAGAGCATCTATTTTTATTGACATACTTATCCTCCTATCAGGTCAAAGTAGGCTGCTTACGGTAGACGGCGCCGGGATGATCTTCAGGCAATCTGCTTACACCCACACCAAACAAACGTTCCCTCAATGTCGATTCCTCATACTCTTCCCGAAACAAACCTCTACGCTGCAGTTCGGGAACGACAAGCTCCACAAAATCGCGCAATGTATCCGGGGAGATAATCTGCGTGACATTAAACCCGTCGATCCCCGTCTCCTCTATCCAAAATTGCATTTTGTCGGCTACCTCTTCCGGCGTCCCGACGACAAACAATCCCCGCCCGCCAAGCGTCCCTAATGTTTCCATGACTTCACGAACTGTCTTCGGACGCGGGCTGTCCTTCGTAAATTGTGCTGCTGCTGTCTGCCCATGGTCCGTTTCCGTGTAGGCTAGCACGTCTCCCGGTTCGTAAGCGGACAAATCATAGCCGCTTCCTCCCCCATAATGAGCCAATACGCCTTCCAAACTGTACAGTTTTTGGAAGCTCTCAAACTTACTCCACGCTTCCTCATGCGTTCGTCCTACAATGGCCAGCAAACCGGTCATCAGTTTAATATGATCCGGATCACGGCCGAAGGCGACGGCCTGTGCGCGAATATCCGCTGCATATCGTTTCAGCGTTTGCACGTTCCCACCGCCAAGAAAAACGGCCTCCGCATGTTTCGCTGCAAATGCGCGCCCGCGTGCTGAACTGCCGGCCTGATAAATAACCGGTGTCCGCTGTATGGAAGGCTCGCTTAAGTGCGGTCCGGGAACTTTGAAAAATTTCCCTTCATGATGAATGTGATGCACTTTATTCGGATCCGTGTATACGCCATTTTCGACATCGCGAATAACTGCATCGTCTTCCCAGCTGCTTTCCCAAAGCTTATAGGAAACGTCTAAATATTCTTCCGCCATTTCGTAGCGATCGTCATGCTTGATCATTTGATCCAACCCGAAGTTACGCGCAGCGCTCGGCAAATACGAGGTTACCACGTTCCATGCGATTCTGCCCTTCGTTAAGTGATCGAGTGTCGACATCCGCCTAGCATGGCTGAAGGGCTTCTCGTATGTCGTGGAAAAGGTGACGGCGAAGGCTAGATGTTTGGTAACAAGCGCCATCGGCGGCACAACAAGAAATGGATCGTTGCAAGGAATTTGCACGGCTTCACGAATCGCCGTCTCCGGTCCTTGCTTGTAAACATCATAAACCCCTACAACGTCAGCTAAAAATAAGGCGTCAAACTTCCCACGTTCCAGCAATTGCGCCAACTCCGTCCAATAACGGATATCTGTGTAGCGATGCCGGTTGCTGTCGGGATGCCGCCATAAGCCGTGTACGATATGGCCGACGCAGTTCATTTCAAAGGCATTGAGGTGGATTTTTTTGGGCATGCTGATTTCCCCCCTTCTTTACAACCGTTTATCCAGCTTGCGTACAATATAGTTGCCAGTGAATTGAAAAACTTGCACGAACAACACCATAATGACGATCGTAACGAACATCACATCCGTTTGATAACGGTAGTATCCGTACCGGATAGCAAAGTCACCGATACCGCCGCCGCCGACTAGTCCCGCAACCGTAGAATAGGAAAGGAAACTGACGGTAACAATCGTTATCGCATTTGCAATACCGGAACGAGCTTCTGTATATAACACTTTCCAAACGATTTGGAATTTGTTTGCCCCCATCGACTCAGCTGCTTCTACCACACCGCGATTGACTTCAAGCAAAATTTGCTCAATAAATCTTGCAAAATATGGTACCGCATTGATGATCATCGGGACGGTGGCCGCTGTTGTACCAAGCGCCGTACCGACGACAAGCCGGGTAAAAGGAATGATCGCAATCATCAGGATTAAAAAAGGAAACGAACGAATCAGGTTGACGAATCCATTCAAGATGAGATAAAACTTAGGCCATTTGAGAAAAGAATCGGGCCGTGTCAGGAATAAGATCGTCCCTAGCGGTGTACCGATGGCAACGGCAATTGGGATTGTCAAAATAAGCATGTATAGTGTTTCCAGAAGCGCCTCAATAAGTTCAGGCCAAGCAGTTGCTATATTATCAAACATAATTGGCCTCCAGTTCTCTCTCCAGCGAGATCTCGTTGTTGAACAAATACTGCGCGATGTTGGATTGAGGTACAATATTTTTTTCGCTTAAATCAAACTTCTCCACAATTTTCCCATGCTCCATGACCGCCACTTTATTGCAGATCGCTTTCACGACGTTCATCTCATGAGTAACAATGACAATTGTGATGCCCAAATTGCGGTTAATTTCCTTCAATGCAGCCAAAATACTGCCTGTCGTCTGAGGGTCCACCGAAGAAGTCGGCTCGTCGCAAAGTAGAATTTTCGGGTTATTGGCTAGCGCCCGGGCGATTGCGACCCGCTGCTTCTGTCCTCCGCTAAGCTTAGCTGGGTACGCCTTCGTCTTGTCAGATAAACCGACCATTTCGAGGCAGGTCTCAATGCGTTTATGCCGTTCGGCCTTAGGCACCTTCGCAATTTCAAGCGGGAAGCTCACATTGTCATACACATTTAGATTGTTAAGCAAATTGAAATGCTGAAAAATCATTCCAATTGAAAGTCTTTTCTTCCGCAGCTCGCGCAGATGAAGCTTCGTCAATTCCTCGCCGTCAACAATGACATTCCCTTCGTCAGGCCGCTCCAACAGATTGATCGTGCGCAGCAGAGTGGACTTCCCCGCTCCACTAAACCCAATCAGTCCATAAATATCGCCTTCTTCAATTTGCAGCGAAGCGGAGGATACCGCATGCAGCGGTCCTCCGGCAGTGGTGAACGTTTTGCTTATATTTTGCAGGGTGATCATGGACAACCCTCCCCTTCATCATTTATTCAAACTTTCCAATGTTTCAATGGCATCTCCGTATTTTTCCTTATAAAAATCTTTTATTGCCTGGCTCTCATAAGCCTTTTGCAGTGCTTTGACTTTGGGAGTGCCTAACAGCTTGTTATTCACTGCTACGATTCCTTTATAAGGCAAGTCTTTTCCTGTCTCCAACGCCAACGCGTCCTGTTTTGGCTTATACCCAATCTGAACCGCCGTTCCGGCGAACAAGAAACCTACGTCAACGTCGTCAAGCGTCCTTTGCAGCATCAATTGGTCGACTTCTTTAAATTTGTACTTATGGGGATTATCCGTAATATCTTTAAGCGTCGCATGGATGACATCCACGCCATCCTTCAATTTCAAGAGCCCCAGATCGCGAAGCATGAAAAGCGCGCGTCCATTGTTTGCGGGATCGACAGGAATACCGATAATGGCGCCGTCGGGAACCTCTTTGAAAGATTTATATTTCTTAGAATATAAGCCTGAGGGGGTGAACGTTGTGTAAAAAGCTCTCGAGATGTTCTTGAGACCCTGATCCTTCACGAATTGATTAAAATACGCCTCGTGCTGAAAAGAATTCGTATCCGCTTGGCCGTCGTTGACGATTTTATTAGGTTGGATAATGTCGTTTACAACGACATAATCAAGCGTATAACCGTCCTTGGCTAATTCCGCCTTTAATATTTTGACAATCTCTCCGTTGAACCCCGCATCACTCATCACGTGATGAATCACCTTATCTTCGGGATTAGCGGTCGCTGCAGCTTTCGAGCTGGCAGCAGGCTGAGCAGCTGCGTTCGTGCTTGCCTTATCCGTTTTCGAGCAAGCTGCAAGAAGGAACGTGAGGGCGAGGATAACGAACATGGTGGTGCGTATGGCTGGTTTTTTCATCTTTTTTTACCACTCCTTTGATCTGAGATTTTTATTTTAAAAAAGAGACTAGGACGGCGGCTTCAGCCGAACGTCGTTGTCCCCAGTTGTCTGGTCGGTATTTGATGGTTCACCTATACCTGTTTGCCAAGCGAATGGCGGCCGCATGCCATTAACAACGTAATCACCTACAATACGTTCTTTATAGATCAAGGGGTTATGCGAAGCAATCGTCCGGGCGTTTCGCCAATAGCGATCAAGCGCCTTCGATCTGGCTGTCGCCGAAGCGCCCAGTGCATCGAATATGGCGGCAGTGGCCTCAAGTGTCAGCCTCGCGACAATCGTCTGCGCTTGAGCTACTTCCACCTCTGCTTCGACATTCGCCTTATCCGCGTATCCGGTGTCTTCCGACGACTGGGCATCGCACGCTCGCTGCACAGCTTCGGCCGCTTTCAGCACGATCACTCCTGCAGCGTAAGCCTGACTGTGCGTACGTCCTACAACTTGCAGCACTTGAGGATCGTCGCCAGCCCGGGCGGCTGATGCGTGCGAGTACGTTCTCCGCCGGTCAGCAACCGCGACTGCAACGTCCCTCGCAGCCGCCCGGGATATGCCTGACAACGTTGCAAGATGAACCATTTGGGCGAACGCGGTGCCATACTTTGTGTAGGTTTCCCGGTCGAATACATCCTCTCTCTCGACAGGTGTATTGACGAACTTCGTCGTGCCGCTGCCCGTCAGCGTTTGCCCAAAGCCTGCCCAATCATCCACAATGTCAACGCCTTCCGCCTCAGCCGGAACCATAGCTGAGACGATCTCGTCTTTTCCAGCCGTCGCGCTAACTACGATCCAATCTGCATAAATCGTGCCTGTAGAGTAATATTTAACACCATTTAAACGAAGTCGATCCTCCGTCTCGGACAATGCGGTCGCGTAGCTTCCCACCTTGTTCTCTCCAATCTCCGTCAAAGCATTCCCAACGATTGCACCGTCTGCGATACGCTTTAACCATCGTTGCCTTCGTTCTCCATCCGGCAAGTTTAATACTCTTTCGACGAAGCCGAAATGAATCCGCAGCGCTTGCGTGACATTGGAATCCGCTTCTGACAATTCGATCAGCAGTCCAAATAATTCCGGAAGCGTAGCACCGAACCCGCCATCCTCCTGCGAAATACGAACGGTTCCGAAGCCGCTCTCCCTTAGCCATTCCATCTCTTCATATAGAAGTTTACGGCTCATTTCCCGATTGACAGCCCCTTCGCGAATTCGTTGAAAGGTCGGACGGAAACGCTCAGCCAGTCTCTCGTAGTTGTCCGACGGGCTGCTGCCCCAAACACCTTCGGTTCTACCCATTTTCTTCCTCCTTGTTTCCCAATCTATACGATGCCCTCAGGCTTTTTAAGAGGATGCTACCGACCTATTTTCCGCATTCGGCAAAATATCGTTTGCCACCATTTCGCCGAATGGACTTACGAACGCATATTTCTCTTTAGGCGCCTCCCTGTTGCTAAGCGGAAGTCTGGGAAAAAGCAGTTCTTCCACCCGGTAGGCTTCTTCCAAGTGAGGATATCCGGACATAATGAATGTTTCTATCCCGAGCTCACGGTACTCCAACATCCGCTTCGCTACCGTGTCCGGATCGCCAACCAACGCCGTCCCTGCCCCGCCTCTGACAAGGCCGACACCTGCCCAGAGATTAGGGCTGATCTCCAGTTTGCTGCGATCTCCTCCATGAAGCTCTGACATACGCCTTTGTCCGACGGAGTCCATCTTGGCGAAGGACGCTTGTGCTTTAGCAATTGTCGCGTCATCCAAGTTCGAAATTAAACGGTCTGCAGCCGCCCAAGCCTCCTCTTCCGTTTCTCGGACAATGACATGCAGCCTTATTCCGAAGCGGACTTTTCTTCCGCTTTTTGCAGCGAGTTCCCGAACCGTCTCAATTTTTTCTTTGACTTGTTTAGGCGTTTCACCCCACGTTAAATATACATCTACATGATCCGCTGCGATTTGTTGAGCGACAGGCGATGAACCTCCGAAATAAAGTGGCGGATAAGGCGTTTGAACCGGCGGATATAAAATTTTGGCATTTTCCACCGTGATATGAGATCCCTCGAAGTCGATCTGCTTCCCCTGCATAAGCTGTCTCCAGATCGTCAAATATTCATCGGTTAGCTCATAGCGAGTATCATGGTCAAGCAGCAGTCCGTCGCCTCTTGCTTCGGAGGTATCTCCGCCGGTTACGATATTGATGAGCAATCTCCCTTGAGACAACCTGTCAAAAGTGGCCGCCATCCTTGCCGATAAAGTCGGTGACATCAGACCTGGCCTCAGTGCGATAAGAAACTTTAGCCGTTTTGTAGCCGGGATTAGCGCAGAGGCTGTCACCCACGCATCCTCGCATGATCTTCCGGTTGGCAGCAATACTCCGCTGAAGCCAAGCGTGTCAGCCGCCTTGGCAATCTGGGTAGCATAGTCCAAATCCACCTCTCTTGCTCCCTCTCCCGTCCCCAAGTACCGTCCGTCTCCATGTGTCGGTATAAACCAGAAAATTTCCATTTTACAATCCATCCTTTCATCAAATTAAAAAGGAGACCTAATCCGCCCTATAAGGCAGAAGGTCTCCGGTTGTCCGGTTGACAATTCATACAATCAACTAATTTCCATTCGCTGCTCCCCGCTTTGCGGACTCTTTAATGAGTTTCCAAATCGGAGCGGTTAAACTTTCTTTATCGTGAGTTAAATATTGATTCGCATAACCTCGTACAGGATCCCCGGCGTAAAATCTCTCATACAGCTCATGTCGGGAGCCAAGCGGGCTACCCACCAAATCCCATGCAAGCTTGAACAACTGTACCTTTTTCTCAGCGCTGACCGTGGCTCCCTCGAAATACTCGCTCATTAACTCGGATATGGTGCCATAGAAATCTTCAATACTAGAGGGGACTTGGACAAACCCGCCACCGCCAATCTGCTGTAAGATCTCAACAGCGCGTGGATAAAACTTTGTTCCTATATTTCTAGCTGTGTTTATATAGGACAGCTCTGGGGCCAAAACGCCGTTCTCATCATATTTCGCTTGTGCCTCAGAAGCAATGACAAGCGCCTTCATGGTATCGATTTGCGTCAACAACTCACCAAGCTTCTCTTGAATGTGGAGAAACCCGCCTACACCAATCGCTTCCGCAACAGCAAATGTGACACCGGTGATAAATTCAAGCTTCGCAACATAGCGCACGACATTCTGATGAAAGGCTAGCGCATTGGCCGTTGTATTCGCTCTAAGCGCCATGACTTTATCGGCATCACCGTACATGAGTACGCGTTCCCAAGGAATCAAGACATCATCGAAAAACAAGACGGCATCCATTTCGTCGTATCTTGCGCTTAGAGGCGCATCATGCGCTTTATCGCTCGCATAGGATTGCCGACAAACGATATGAAGGCCTGTAGAATTCGCCGGCACTATTAGGACATGAGCATGCTCTCGATGGGCTTGTTCCAATTTGAGAAAGGAGAAAATAACAAAGTCATGCGTATACGGCGCACCAGTCGCAATCATCTTGGCTCCTCTGACTACAATTCCTTCGCTTGTCTCCCTAACCACATGCAGAAACCGGGATGCGATTCTGTTATCGTCCAATCCGCTCGATCTATCAATTTGGGGATCAATGATGGCTGTCGTCAAAAAAAGATCGTTGTCCCTTGCCGTTTCATAGTATGTCGTAATTTTTTGTGCAAAACCCGGTTCTATTCGATCAAGCTCGTGGCGTGCAGCATACCATCCCGTGATGAAAGAACGCGCATAGTCAGAGAGCCGGCTCATCATGCCATTGCATTGTTTGGACCAAAAGGCGAAGGATTGGCTTCTTTTTGCAAGCTGCTCAGGGGTATAGGGTACAAGGAAAGAACTGTGGGCATAGGCCTCCCTGCCCTTGACTTGATAACCTACTTGTTCTCGAAGTCGGAGGTCGTCAAGCGAATCAAACAAACTTCGTATTGTTGATAATGTTCCGCGAAAGGCAGGATGCGTGTCGAGATGAGTGACATTATTGCCACCCAGCCATACCGTTCGCCCATCATTCAAACTTTTTATAAACCTTTCGCCTCTCAAGCTCTCACTCCTACCTTCTTGAAATTCCATAATTCCGATGAATTAACTCAGGTATTAACTTCATCATATCCATCCAACGCAGCCCGGTCAACAAACAAAAAGGAATAAAATGAAGCTTTTCGGACATATTGAATCATTTTGATTCGTTTATTTCATTAAACCAAACACAATCCGTTCAATTGTGCACCTATAAACTCATAGCCTGATAGAAGCCAATTGATGCTATCCTGCTTAATTGAATCGCCATATAGTTGGGTGAATAAATCATCCCTTGTTTTAACCAGTTTAGGATTATACCTACAATCCAAGATGCCATGCTTACCAGCAAAATATCCAATGGAATCGGCTGCTTCTGATCCATTCGATTATTGTCAACCCTCTGACCTATCGTGTGCTGGATCGTTTCACTCATACGATCTTCAAACCGTGAATGCGGCAAACGGAAAAGCAGAACACGATAAATGGTTGCTTGCTCGGACAAGTGCATGAAAAGCAGCAGGAAGTAGGGATCAGGGACTTCATGATGCGGTACATATTTCAATATTTGCGTTTTATTGTTTTCGTATAAACGGAATAACTCAACAAGCTTATCTTTCATGATTTGTTCAAGTAGATCGTATTTGTCTTGAAAATGGGTATAAAAGGTGGATCGACTAATATCCGCAGCCTCTGTAATATCCCTCACGACAATATCCTCGAAATCTCTCTTATCACAAAGCGTCAAGAATGCATGGGTAATATGTTGTCTCGTTTTATGAACTCGGCGATCTGATCGTAAAGTAGTCATGCTCATCTCCCCCCTTTACATATAAATAGTCGACACTTTAGCGATTTTTGTCCGATATCGGACATTTCCTGGAATTATGTTCCTTTCCTGAATTTGTTATAAGTTATCATAGAATATAATTCACAGTTAATCAATTGGAATTATATAATTTAATAGGGTATCTGACTTCGTCGCCACCTTTGAGGAACTACAGGCCGCTATGCTAGCAAATTCAGCCCGTTTCCGCGTTAAGCGGAACTACAGGTCCTTATTTGACCGTCTAACCCGTTTTCCTTAAGAAAACGGACAAATAACGGCCCACAGTTCCCTTCCACGCGAAAAAGGCGCTATTTCGATGAAATAGCACCCTGTAGTTCCCACTGGGGAGGAATCGTTGGAGGAGTTAACTTCTCCTCTGTCATTCAGCTTGTTAAGAAAAGAACACCAGCGTTACTGAGACATTTGGCGGAGGAGGTAACCTCTTACGCTTTCTTGCGATTTAAATGAACAAACGTAATCGCCAACGCAAGCACCAGCACGCCGCCTTTGACAATGTCGAAGCCAAAATAAGGGACATTCAGCATCGTCAAACCATTCAGCAAAATTCCGATCAAAACCGCTCCAAAAAACGTCCCGATCACATTCGGCTTTCCAGCGCCAAGCACGGAATAACCCACAAATACGGAAGCAACAGCTTCCATCAGCAAAGGAGCACCCGCGTCAATTTGACCGGAACCTACACGAGAAGCATAGAGAATCCCTCCGAACGCGGCAAAAATACCCGATAGCACATACGCAGCCAGACGAATTTTATTTACAGAAATGCCTGATAAACGGGCAGCTTCACGATTTCCGCCTGTCATGTACATTTGCCGACCCCAACGCGTATATGTCAGAAAAATATGAACGGCGATTACAGCCACCAACATGAGAATAACCGGCACAGGTACCCCGAGCAGCTTGCCTTGGCCAATCCATAGAAACTCCGGCGTGAATTTACCTTTGGCTACGGTCCCATCTTGGAAACGCATATTGTTATAAATGGAGAACCCTTTCGTATAGGTCTTTTGGACACCGCCGATGATGTACATCACAGCCAAAGTCGCGAGCAAATCCGGAATCCGCACCTTCACAATCAAGAGCGCATTCAAAAGCCCGATAACGGCTCCAATGATAATCGGAACGATAATAACAATAATCAAAGGCTGTTGGTACCAGACCATCAACGCCGCCGCACCTACCGTCGCCAACGAAACTGTCGAGCCTACGGACAAATCAAAGCCGTCTACAATTTGCGATAACGTCACCCCGATAGCAACGAACATAACAATGGAAATGGAACGCAAAATATCGGCGATATTATCGTAGGTCATGAAATTTTCATTAATAATCGAAAAGACGATGATGACCAAAGCAATAATGAATAATGCGCCATATTTAAAGGAAAAATCCAAGCTTTTTTCTTTCATGTTATTCGGCCTCCCCCGCACTCGCATACGTTAAAATGAGATCCTGCGTCGCTTCCTCTCGGGTGAGCTCCTTCACGACCGAACCATAACTCATCACTATAATGCGATCAGCAATTCCTATAATTTCATTTAGCTCGCAAGATAAATAAATAATGCCTTTGCCTTCTGCCGCCAGCTGCCCAATGAGGCGAAAAATATCGCTTTTCGCGCCAACGTCAACACCTTTGGTCGGCTCGTCAAACATATAGACGTCGGCATTCGTCGGCAGCCATTTGCCTACGGCAACCTTCTGCTGGTTGCCTCCGCTCAAATGTTTGACGACGCGGTTCGGGTCGCCCGGCTGCACGCCGAGCTGCACTACCATCTTCGCGGCGTGTTCGCTTTCCTCGCGCTGCCGCACGAAGCCCAGCGAGCTCAGCTTGCGCAATATCGGCAGCGACAGATTGCGCTTCACGGTCTCCTCTACGAGGACGCCCTGCTTGCGGCGCTCCTCGGGCACAAGCGCGATGCCGGCGCGCACGGCATCCTCCGGCTGGCGCAGCGCGAGCTTGCGGCCGCTGAGCCACACCTCGCCGCCGTCCGCGGCATCGGCGCCGAAGATCAGCCGGCTCAGCTCCGTCTTGCCGGCGCCGACCAACCCCACGACGCCGAGGATTTCACCTCGGCGGAGGGCAAAGCTGACGCCGCGCACCTTCGTGCCGCGGCGCAGTCCCTTCACCTCGAGGAGCGTTTCGCCAATGGGGACATTGGCTTTGGGAAACTCCTCGGTGAAGGTCTTGCCCAGCATCGCCTCGATCACGCCGGCGATGTCCATGGCAGCGGCCGCCTGCGTGAGCACCTGGCGGCCGTCGCGCATAATCGTGATCCGGTCGGACACCCGGAACACTTCCTGCAATCGGTGGGAGATGAAGACAATTCCCACCCCCTCCTGCTTCAGGCTATCCATAATCTGGAATAGCCGCTCTGATTCCTCCAGACTGAGAGGCGCCGTCGGCTCATCGAAGATCATGATCTTCGCCTTGTGCGCCATCGCTCTGGCAATCAAAACAAGCTGCTTCTGCGAAATGCTCAGCTCATCCACTTTACGCCGCACCGAGAACGTTGCGCCGATCTTCGCAAGAATCGCTTCAGCTTCGCTATGCAGCTTGCGCCAGCTAACCCAAGCGCTGCCATGAACCATTCGGTCCATCATCACGTTTTCGGTGACAGTAAGCTCAGGTACAAGTGCCGTATCCACTTCTTGATAGACGCAATAGATGCCCTGAGCCATGGCTTCCTTAGGCGTTTGGATCGTTAGCGTTTGACCGCCTATGGCAATTTGGCCGATGTCGTACGTGTAGGCACCGGACAAAACCTTCATCAATGTGCTCTTCCCAGCTCCATTCGCACCCAGCAAGGCATGAATTTCACCTGCACGCAGGTCAAAATCAACCTCCTGCAGCGCCTTCACGCCGGCAAACGATTTGGAGATGCCACTCATCTGTAATAAAGCTGCGCTATCCTTCATCGACATCCGCCTTCACCTCTCTTGGCAATCTGAAAGTCCCATCGCAGATTTGGCGATGGGACCCCGTTGTTCCGATTATTTTTTTTCTGCTGCTTTCAACCAATCCGTGTAGCCTTGTTGGCTTCCGCCCCAGCCTTTTACATATTCGCTAAGCTGCGTTGTATTCACTTGTTTGTCTTTCGGCAGTTGCTCTCTGGAAACATATACAGGATCCAAAACAACTTTCTCTGGCGTTTGATCACCGTGCAGCTTTTGGTACAAGTAACGGACTTGAACGCGCCCGATATCTTTTGGATCTACGGCAGCAGATGCTACCCAAGGACTTTTTGGATCTTGCAGAAGCTGCAAATCTTCATCGCTAAGGTCGATACCGTATACTTTAATTTCCGTACGGCCTGCTTGTTGAATCGCACGGGTAGCACCTTTCGCAAACTCATCCCAAGCTGCCCATACCGCTGTAATATCACCTTTGTTCGGATACTTTTTAAGAATCGCTTCCATTTGTGTTTGGGTATCCAAAGCAGGGTCTTTGGCCGTTCCGAATGCCGCTACTTCTTTAATATCCGGATATTTCTTCTGGAAAGCTTGATATGCTTCTTGTCTGCGCTCCATTGGGGCGAAACCGGCTACCCATACTTTCACGATATTTCCTTTGCCGCCTGCATCTTTAGCCAACTGCTCCAAGGTTGCTTCGGCCATTTTTTGGTCGCCTTGCTCCAGGGAAGTTACGCCTGGGACAGTGAGGATAGAATCAAAGCTAACAACCGGAATTTTCTTCTCGACAGCTTTTTTCACACCAGCCTCAAGTGCTTCAGCTGTACCGTGGTCAATTAAAATACCATCGAATTTTTGGTTAATGGCTGCATCCAGATTGGAAGCCATTTTGGCAAGGTCCGTATCGGCAACGAATACCGTAACTTTCCCGCCTAGCTTTTCCACTTGCTCTTTCACACCTTCAACATATTGAGATGAGAACGTGCCTGTATTGAATTGCATAATAAGTGCAATTTTCTTTCCGCTTAAATCCGCAGCACCTTTCGTCGCTTCCGTTGCTTTCGCGCTTGCCGCTGGGCTTGCTGTCGCACTGCTGCTCTCTTTTTGTCCGCAGGCTGCAAGCAAACTACCGAACACAGCTAAAATAACAAATAAACTGACCAATCTTGTTTTTTTCATGATTACCCTCCCGATCCTTACTTCTCCTATTTCCCCTATCAATTGTCGGATAAAATATACCAAGTTATCCAGTAGGAATTAATTTATATTAGCATCGGTAGGTTATCTCGTCAATAGTTTTGATTGAATTTTGTCCATTGATCAATTCACTTTGGCCCCATGCGAGATTGCGAACAACACGGCTTGTTCTGTATCCATTCGTAACCCCTTGAGCGTAATGCTTTTGAAATCCACGCCATCCATTTTAGCTCCCCTTACGTCGGCTCCCTGTAATTTCGCTCTAGCTAACAATGTTCTCGTAAGATCGCAATTTCTTAAGTCAGCTTTTTCTAAATTGGCTTCCGTTAAATCTGATTCTAAAAATTTAATCCCACGTAAATCTTGCTTAACCAATCTGGCTCTTCTCAAATTCGTATAAGACCAATCTCCTTGGAAGAAGGTGATTCCATCCAATTGGGCGCTGGAAAAATCTGAACCTGTCATTTTGCATGTTTCAAACTTCGCGACAAATAAATTTGCTTCGGTAAAGTTACAATTCTCGAACGCGGTTTCCTTATGAATGGAGCTATTTAACGAGGCCCCCCGAAAATTACATTCAATAAAACGGCAGTTCCTCGTTGTAATCTCTTCTAACGATCCGTTAGCAAATATGCACCGATGAAAAGTGCAGCTGATTAGCTCCCCATATCTTAAATCTTGATTGCTAAAGTCTATTCCTTCATAACTTTGATTGATATGTTCATACATAGTAATCCTCCTTTAAATCTTTTAACGTATACCTCTCTACCATCTCTTTCAAATAATCTCGAAACTCTTCAACAGAGGCTTTCACTTATCTAGTATACTTCATTTATCACAAGATAGAGGAGTGGTTTTATGGCAGCTATTGCCTATTTAAACTTTGATGGAATCACAGAACAAGCCATTGAATTTTATTCGAAGGCTTTATCAGAAATGCTTTGGTCTTCCTGCTTCGGAATGTTGGTTGATAAGTTTGGAGTTACTTGGAAGTTCAATAGTGACGCAGATAAATTTCTTGATAAAGTTATTTCCAGCAAACGGTAACCCCGTGAAAGAATGTACGCCCATCGAAAAAAAAGACGGTGCCCGAAGTAGGGACACTGCCTTTTTCTATATCTTTTTCTACTTCACAGCGCCTTGCGTAATCCCATTAATAATCCACTTTTGGGCAATGAGATAGACGATGACCATTGGGGCAAGCGCAAGCAGGTACGAGGCAAAAGCCAAGTTGAAATCCGTGCTGAATTGGCCTTGAAACACGTACTGCACAAGAGGAAGCGTGTAAGATTCCGGTTTGCCTAAAATAATAAGCGGCAGCATAAAATCGTTCCACGTCGACAAGCAGCTTAATATGGCGATTGTGGCATTAATCGGTGCAAGAAGAGGGAATATAATGCGCCAGAAGGTACCATACGTGGAAGCACCGTCAACCGTAGCGGCTTCTTCCAATTCAATCGGTATGGTACGGATATACCCGACATACACAAAAATGTTAAAAGCAAGTCCGTACACGATATAGAGAATAATTAATCCAGGCATATTGTTCATATGCAGATTCGTTGTCAGCTTTACGATTGGAAGCATAATAATCTGAAAAGGAATGAACATCGCACTGATGAAATAAAAATATAAGCCTTTAAAAAACTTGTTGTTCATATTTCGCGCAATCGCATAGGAAACGAGTGAATTGGTCAAGAGTATGAAACCAACGGAACATACGGTGATCACAAAGCTGTTCCCAAAAGCCGTGAAAAAGTCGGTTGCTTCAATAGCATTTGCGAAGTTTTCAACATGCAATCCCGTCGGCAGCGAAAAGACCGATATTGCCATTTCCTCCGGATTCTTGAGGGCAATGGCGACCGCCATATATAAAGGGAACAAAATAAGCAAGGATCCCAGTGCGATCAAAGTTGTGACGATCCAGTTCGTGGAGTGTTTGGTCATTATGCTTCCATCTCCCGTTTCTGCAAAAATTTAAGCTGTAGGACAGAGATGACGACAATCACGATAAAGTAGATGACGGCATTCGCGGATTGGTATGCAAATTCTCCGCCTTGGAAGCCGCCTTGATAAATCAAGAAAGCAATGGATTGCGTCGCGCGACCAGGTCCGCCTCCTGTCAATGCAACGATCTGGTCAAAAACCATCAGGGATCCCTTCATGGCAAGTACCATATTGATCGTGAAAAAGGAGGAGATCATGGGAAACGTAATTTTCCAAAACGTCTGCCATTTGCCGGCCCCATCCAAAGAGGAGGCTTCATAGATATCTTGTGGAATCGTTTGAAGTCCAGAAAGATATAGAATCGTATTAAACGCAATGCCTTGCCATACAGCTACAATCACGATCCCGATCCACGCCCATTGTTCATTGCCCAGGATGTTGGTGGAAAGGAACTCGATTCCTAATTTCTCCCCCATGGTAGGAACAACGTTGGAAAATAGGTAGTTGAAGATATAACTGACAATCAGTACGCCAAGCACGTTAGGGAGAAAATAAACCCCCCGGAAGAAATTACGGTATTTAATACGTGAATTAAGACCTAGAGCAATGAGCAAACTTATTACATTAATGAGAATCGTAACGACGATTGCATATTTAAACGTAAACAAATAGGAGTTAATGACATTGACGTCTTGAAAGAGATTGATAAAGTTTTTAAAACCTATAAAATCGTACCCTTCGCTATACCCATCCCAATTCGTGAATGCGTAATAGATGCCTTGTAGAGCAGGAAAGGTATGAAAAGCGAAAAACAGCAGCAACGCTGGTATTGCCATACTGTAATACGCCGCTTTTTTTGAAACCATGATGAACCTCCTTTATAAATAGGGAGAGAGCACCTTGCGGCGCTCTCTTCTATGTGTGTCGGCGCTTACTTGCGGTTAGCAACTTTATCCCACTCGGTATCAAATTGTTTCACATAAGCATTGACATCTTTCTTCTGCAGGTAGCTTTGGATAATCGTATCCGCTTTAACAGCACCAGGAATGTAGTGATCGGAGAAGTCTTCAATAGCGCCGCTCGTGAACGAAGCATTCAGATCCTGTACACTGGCATCGGTTTGATTCACATTTTTTACGGCAGAGAACGCTTTTTGCTCATCAATGTAAGTTTGAACGTTTTCCGTTTTTAGCATGAATGCAATAAATTTCTTGGCCTCTTCAGGGTGCTTGCTGCTTTTGGAAATGGTCAACAGCGTATCCACGCCGGAAATAACTTTATTTTTAGCCGGGTCGTTCGTCGCCGGGAATGGGAATACACCCAAATCTATGCTAGGATTCGCTTTTTTGATTTCTGGAATAGCCCATACACCTTGCAGATACATAGCGGATTCACCTTTAGCGAATGCCGTGTTACCATCGTTGTAGCCCTTGCCCATCATATCCTTTTGGCCAAAATCCAGAAGCTTTAATTGCTTGTCCGCTACTTCACGGAATTCCGGGCTATCAAACTTCACTGAGCCTTTTGATCTTTTGTCATAAAAATCAATACCCAAGATGTTGGTTGACAAGGAGTTAAATGGCACCATTACCGTCCAGGAGTCTTTGATCGTCAAATAGATCGGAGTTTTACCGGCATCTTTCACTTTTTGCGCAGTAGCCAAGAATTCATCCCAGGTTTTCGGAACGCTTAGACCCAGCTCTTTAAACATCGTTTTATTGTAAATCACACCACTTGCATTCGCTGTAAAAGGAATCGCGCTGAGCTGCTCGCTGCCTGTCAGTTTCTTCAACATGTTTATGTAGGAAGGCTGGATATTGGCTGTCAGAGCATCGTTCGAAAAATCTGCAAACAATCCGCTCTTGGATAGCTGAGCGAACGTATCCGTTGCTCCGAGACCAATAATATCTGGCACATCTTTTTTGGCAACGCGCGTTTTCAGAACCGTTTCCGCATCCGGCGGGTTGACTTGCGTCACGACGATGTTCGGATTCGCATCGTTAAACTTTTTCACCAGCTCATCGAAGGAGGCTTTCGCTTCCGCTTTATTCTGGAAGAACTCGAGTTTCACTTTCTCTCCGGATGCAGCTGAAGTTGCCGGATTGGCAGCAGATTCACTGTTCGTTTTCCCTCCACCACAGCCTGCAAGGACGGAAAGAGCAAGGACGCTTGTACAAATCGTTGTAACTGTTTTTTTCATCGAAGAAACCTCCATTTTATAAAAGAATAAATATGAGTAAGACTAAGCTTTAATAAGAGTAAACGTTTACTTAAGGGAGAAAAAAAAAGAACGAACCAACTTGCTTCACATCACCACCCATAAGAAATGAGTCTTGTTCAATTTCATGGCTCTAAAACCTTCATAAAGCAGTCATTTAGGTTAAACGTTTACTTAAAATTCTGAAAAAGAAGCCCTTTTCAAGGCTTGGATCGCACGGTTTGTCTCTCCACCAATTGATGGCTTACGATGCTGCTTGACACTTGCATTTCACTTTGTTCAATCAAAGAAATCAGCTTTTCTGAGGCCAAACGCCCCATCATTGTCAGCGGTTGATGGATGGTCGTCAGCGGCGGGTAGACCATTCTCGCAAATTTTAAATCATCATACCCTATGATCGAAAGATCATCCGGAATCTTGATCCCTTGTTCAAAGGCATAATTCATGGCGCCGATGGCCATTTCATCGCTTGCCGCGAACACAGCTGTAAATGGAGGCGCTTCAGTCAGCAGCTTCTTCATAGCATCCCTGCTGCGCTCCAATTGAAAACCGCCAATGGCTACTCGCGATTCGAGGTATTCAATGCCATTGTCAGCCAAAGCCTGACGGTATCCCTCCAAGCGAGGATAACCCGCTATCTGATCCTTAAGCGAACCGCTGATCATGGCGATCTCCCGGTGTCCCTTCTGAATAAGATAGTTGGTCGCATGGTAAGCCGCTTGTCGATCATCGACTTTGACATACGGGATCATATGTTTTTGAGACATTGTATTTACAAGTATAACGGGAACTCGCATTTCCTTGATTGCTTGATAGTATTCATCCTTAAGCACTTCGCTTGTGAAAACAATGCCATCTACCTGCTTCTCCCTTAGAACTTGCAGATACTTCAAGGTCCGCTTGCCTTCTTCAGCCGTGTTGCACACAATGACACTGAACCCTTTTTCTTGAGCAGTCTCCTCAATCCCATGAAGAATATCGGATGAGAAGCTGCTGGACACATGCGGAAACAAGACGCCAATGGTCTGAGTCCTCTTATTAACGAGACCTCTTGCAATTGCGTTAGGTTGATAACCCAGTTCTTCCACCGCTTGCATAACCTTCTGTCTGGTTCTGTCCGAATAGCCAGCGAGGTTATGAAGCACCCGGGAAACCGTAGCGACAGAAACATTCGCTGCCTTGGCCACATCTTTAATTGTCGGAGGATTCATACGGTAAATTCCCTACTTTGCATAACATCTAATGGATTACGTAAACGTTTAAGTAGTTTTAGAATAGTCGCCTGTGCAGGATTTGTCAAACAATTTTTAAATCGCTTACAAAAACTGCCTGCACAAGCCTTTGAACTATTCATCAGTTCCAAAGGGGGCTTGCTCCATAAAATGAGCCACTTCGTCATTAGTGGGTAGCGCCGGTATTGCGCCATTACGTGTCGTTGTCAAAGCCGCCGCTGCATTCGCAAACACAAGTATTTCATGCATTCGTTTTTTAGTTATCCGTACGGGGTCATTTAATTCTCGACTTAACTGAAATAACAGCGCTCCGATGAAAGAATCCCCAGCCCCCGTTGTATCGATTGCTTTAATCCGATGTCCAGGCACGGACACACTGCTTGAGCCGCCCTTCGTGAACCAAGTGGCGCCTCGTGAACCACGCGTCAACAGCACGTTCCCAACATCACCGACAAACAAGGAAGCGATCGCTTCTGCCTCTTCACGAATACCGGTGATAAAGGTCAACTCTTCGTCGCTAATTTTAATCAAATGGCTGTATGGGATAAAGGCCAGAATCGTTTGCCTGCACAGTTCTGCGCTTTCCCATAGCGGGAGCCTCACGTTCGGATCGAAGCTGATGAAGCCACCTGCACGCTTGACGGATTCTATAGCGCGAATGTGTGCGTACTTTACCGGTGCCTCGATCAAGTCAACGGAACCATAGTGCAGCAAACTCCCATGCTCAAACCTGCAAGCTTCAATATCCGCTTCATTCAACAACATATCTGCACTTGGCTTACGATAAAACGCAAAATCACGGCTGCCATCGTTTTGCAGACTAACAAACGCTAGTGCCGTATTCGCCTCCGATGTGCGGGAAACACACCGGGTATCCACACCTGTCTGCCTCATCGTTTCTACCAAAAAGTCGCCGAATGCATCCTCTCCCAGCTTGCCAATAAAGGAGCTTCTCCCTCCAAGCTTCGCAACGGTACAAGCGGCATTGGCCGGGGCACCGCCCGCTGCCTTGCTGAAAGAGTTGACCGCATGCAGCGGAACGCCCGTTTCCGCAGGGATAAAGTCGATTAATGCTTCCCCGATTGTGTATACCGTTCTCATGTTTATCCCCCTATGCCCTTATGAAAATGTCAATCCTTTGTCAGATGAATCAAATGTTGATGCCTCCGGTACTCGTCGGGTGTCATCCCGAATCTGCTTTTAAATACGCGGTAAAAGTACTTGTCATCTTTGAAGCCAACATTTGAAGCAATTTCGTATACTTTCATATCACTGTTTTCCAGCAGTTCAATTCCTTTCTTAATCCGAACATCCGATAAATATTTGCTGAATGTTACGCCTAAATGATTTTTCAACATCATGCTGACATAATTCGGGCTGAAAAATAAGTGCGCAGCCACTGCATCAAGCGATAAGTCTTCCATATAATGCGTGTCGATATATTTCATACAAGTATCCACGACAGACTCATGTTTTCTGGATCGGCTCATCTTCAGCAGTTCCGACCATTGCAGCAGAACTTTCCCGAACCGGCTCCTGCAAATGTGAAAATTCGGACTTGAAGAGAGCTCCTCTTCGGTATCCGACAACACTTGCTTGTAGTCGAGGTCCGTGACAAAATCTTTGATAACCACCGCTATGGCCGAAACCATCCGAAGCACCGTTTGCTGCCATTGATCCGGATGAGGAAATCCTCCAGTTACGACCAAATCGAACCAATCGTCGGCTAGCCTCAAGATGTCCTCGCTTCTGTTTTTACGAATCGCCTCTTTGAACAACTCTTCCTCTCTTGCATAATCATAATGCATAGGCCGGACAAGCGCCCGGACTTCGGAGTATGGAATAACATAGCGTTCAGGCAGAAAATATCGAAATGGCACCGCTGTTAGTGCCTCTTTAAAGGAATGTTTTGCTTCATGCATCATTTCTTCGCGGCACTCTCCAATGCCAATCGTCAGCTCGACGTCATACTGCTGAGACACGTTTAGGGCAAGTTCTTCCATCTCTTGGGCAATACGTTGATAATCACTATCATGCATGCTTGACGATGTCATGACGATAATCAGCAACTCCTTATCCTTTCTTGAGAAGAAGGAGATCGATGATCCGAATAACGCTGCTTTCGCCTCCAAACTGCTGAGCAAAGCGCATTTTGTGCGGTTCTCGATATCCAGTAACTCCAGCAGAGAACTGTTCTGTCGGACTCTGGCAACAGCAATAATCCCTATGTCCGCCAAGTCGAACTGCTCTCGCAGCTCCTTACATTGAGAGGCAGAGACACCTCCATACACCCAATCGGTAAGCAAATTCTCATAATATGCGGTTAATGTCCGATCCAGCTGCTTTTTAATCTGCTCATTGGCCAGCACATGCATAGTTTCTTGCTGAATGCTTTGATCAACCTTATCCAGAACCGCACTTATGCTCTCTTCTTTAAGCGGCTTGACCAAATAATCGAATGCACCTAATTGAATGGCCTTTTGAGCATATTCAAAATACCGATAGCCGCTAAGAATAATCACTCTAATCTTATGTGGCAAGTCGTTCATTTTCTCAATGAAAGTCAATCCGTCTAGAACGGGCATCTTAATATCGGTAAAAACAATGTCAATGTTGCTAGTATGGATGACATCCAGAGCTTCTTGGCCATTCTTGGCTTCCAAGACGCTGCACTCGGGTCTTGCATTCCTGATCATTTTGGCGAGTACTCTTCGTTGTATGACTTCATCATCCACGACCAGAATGTTATGCATGTAAACCTCCTACCTAAATACGCCTATACGAATAATGAGGAAATGCTCAGCGACGCTAGCCTAACGTTACCATGCTTTGCATAAACCGCCAAGCCGGATTGCTCTTCTATCGGGAATAGCAAATCTGTAATCACCGCTTCTCCCTCTCCAGCGAATACTTCAACAGAGCAGCGGTCCACCCAAACCCGAAGCACAAGTCGACCGTCAACCGCTTCCGCTTTGGCAGCATGCCTCCCGGGAAAATCTGCATGGAAGTCTGTTTTTCCAGATCGTGTTCGATCGACGAAGAGCTCCTGCGCTTCTACCGAATAAGCTACCACAGTTTCATATTCATTTGATGTCCGCACTTTAAAACCGAATTCCGTTGCCGTCTGCAACTCAAACTCTGCTTCCAACATAAAGCTGGTTAGGGCAAGCCCAGACAACGGATTGTATCCCGGTTCGATGAGAAGATCATTCCACTGCATCGTGTCTGTCTTCCACTGATCCAGTTCCTGAATAGGCCGTTGAACCAGCAGGATGCTATTCTCCCGACTCCGTAGGCCCAACGTTCTGGGAAGCGTCATGGCACTGCGCCATCCTTCTGTCGGCGTTACCTGTGCGTATTTCCAATTGCTGAGCCACCCGATATAGATGCGGCGCCCATCTTCGGCCGGCAGGTCCGACCAGCTGACCCCGGCGTAATTATCTCTCCCGCCATCAAGCCACCTAACCGACTCGGGAGTGTCAGCATTCTTAAACTCGGTGCCGTTAAACTGCCCGATAAAATACTGCGTTCTGGAACCTTCCGAGTATTCCGGCGAATTTCCGATACTAACCAACATCACCCATTTGGTATGGGAAGGATCGCCGTCAACCGGAAGCTGGAATAAATCCGGGCATTCCCAAACGCCAATGTGCGAGCCCTCCCCTTCTCCAAACTGACTCGCGAAAGTCCAATCCTTCAAGTTTGGAGAGTGATAGATGCTTACGGTTTGCCCTGATGCCAAAATCATGATCCATCGCTTGGATTCAGTATGCCAGAAAACTTTGGGATCCCGGAAATCCGGAAACCGCGCATCTGCTAACACCGGGTTTCCGCTGTATTTGGTCCAGGTTCTTCCCGCATCAGAGCTGTAAGCCAAGCTTTGGCTCTCCCTGACGGATCCGTTCTCTCCCTCATTGTCATGATGCGTAAAAATCGCGACCAAACCGGCTCCGCCACCAAAGAACCCGGATGTATCCTCCCAATCAACGACGGCGCTCCCGGAGAAAATATAACCGTGCTCGTCAGGCTCCAGTGCGACCGGCATATGTTCCCAAGAAACTAGATCCTTGGAGATCGCATGCCCCCAGTGCATAGGTCCCCATGTTGTCCCATCCGGGTGATACTGGTAGAACAGATGATACTCGCCTTGGAAATACACGAGACCGTTCGGATCATTCATCCACATCTGCTGCGGCGTAAAATGAAAATTAGGTCTATAACAATCTTTTAACATTAGATTCCCTCGCTTTATTCACATTTATTTTCTTCCTTTGACTTTTACACGAACCGGTTAACCTTTAATCCCCGTGCTCGTAATGCCCTGTACATAGTACTTCTGAAGAAGCAGAAAAATGAGTACGATGGGCAGGGTAGTGAACGTGAGCGTCGCCATAATCTGTCCATAGAAAATAGGCGGCAAGGTAAAAAAGGTTTGAATCCCCAGTTGGATGTTCCGCAGCGATTCGCCTGTAGTAACCAGGATAGGCCACATGAAATCGCCCCAGTGAGAAATGAAATCCAGAATAAATACCGTTGTAAATACTGGCCCGGACAAGGGCACGACGATTTTGAAAAAAGTTTTGATCGGTGATGAACCATCCATCGCTGCGGACTCCAGAAGTTCATTTGGAATATCCATGAAAAATTGACGGAACATGAAGATGCTGAAGCAGTTTGCAATGAAAGGAACGATCAAGGCATACCATGTGTTCACCCAACTTAAGCTGTTGACGACAAAATAAAGCGGCATCACAATGCTTTCAAAAGGAACGATCATCAATGCGATAATGGCGGTTAGAATGATACTTTTTCCTTTAAATTGAAGCTTTGCCAAGGCGTAACCGCATATTGAATTGACTCCTAGACCGCTTATTCCAATAATCGAGACGTAAAATAAGCTATTAAACAAGTATTTCATCATCGGAATTCGATCAAATGCACGTATATAATTATCAAACGTAATATGCGTAGGAAGTAAAGATTTGAGTGAGCCTAAATCCGCAAAAATCTGATTCTCCGGTTTAAGGGATGAGACTACCATCCACAAAAGCGGAATAATGAAGAGCAACGTCATGACAAGATTGGATGCATAGATGAATACTTTTAACTTACGATCAGTCACGTGTCTCTCCTCTTTCCTATCCTCTGTCTTTAAAAAACTTTCTCATAGAAAATGAAATGGCAATGACAATCAGGAAAAAAATAACGGATACGGCTGAAGCATATCCGGCATTTCTGAATTGAAATCCTTGCTGGTAAATCAAAAGCGCAAGCGTTCGTGTTGAATTCTCAGGTCCGCCGTTCGTCATAACATAAGGTTGTGTAAACAGTTTTACGGCTTGAATCGTCGTAATGGTTAATACGAACACAATTACATTGTATAAGCTTGGAATGGTTATAAAACGCAGCTGCTGTACCCTATTCGCCCCGTCCATCGCAGACGCTTCATATAGATCCTTAGGAATGCTCTGCAATCCTGCCAGAAAAATCATCATTTGATAACCGGCTGCTTGCCAAACGGACATGAAGATAATGGCGTTCATGGCTTGATCCGCACTGCGCAGGAAAGGCTGCTTCGGGATGCCGAAAAACTGTAAGGCGGAGTTAATTAAGCCTTCATTTGGGTTATACAGTGAGATCCAGAGGATGGCGATCACCGTCATGGAAGTAATCACCGGACTGAAGTAAGCAATCCGAAACACATTTCTAAGCTTCAATTGATTATTGACTAGCAAAGCGAGCATAAGCGCTACTGCGGATTGAACAGGAACAACAATAATGGTGAAATAAAGTGTATTGTACAGCGATTTATAGAAAAGCTTATCTTTGAACAACATGAGGTAATTGTCCAAGCCGATAAATTTAATTTGATCCGGTCTCAGCAAGTTAAACTTCGTAAAACCGAATACAACAGCCAGCATGAAAGGCAATAGTAAAAACAGGATGAGCAGGATAACAGCTGGTAGAATGAAGGAATAACCCGTTAACGCTTCTCTCCGCTTCTGATGCCCGATGGACGAAAGCCTGGACTTCTTGCTGCTCTGAATTTGAATTTGTGAACTGGCACTTTGCATGGGCTCACCCTCACTCCTCTCCAATTAAGATTTGCTTTATATATTGCAAGCGTCATGCGGCACCTTTTCCTAAGTTCGGATATCCAAGTGCCGCAAGAGCCTCCTTCTTAAAAGTTACTTAAAATTACGCTTGTACTCCGCATCATAAGAGGATGCCACCTGATCGAGCGATTTCTTCACATCTGCTCCCATCATGATGTCCGTCAAGGCTTCCGCAAATTTCTGAGTTAATACCGGATAAGCAGGTGTCACGGGTCTGGCATGAGAAACGGTTGTTACTTGTTCTTTAATCACTCTCATCGGCAGATCATTGTATTCCGGCAAGCTGTCGTATGCTGATTTTCGGCTAGCGGGCATACTGGTCGCTTTGGCAAGCTGCGAGGAGCTATCCTTGTTCGTCATCCATTTCACAACTTCAGCCGCCTCCTTCGGATGCTTGCTATCCGTTGTTACGCCAATCGCCCAGCTGCCTGATGGCGAGCTTAAGCTGCCGCCGTCCTTCTTGGGAAAGTACGTAATCCCCCATTCCAAATCCGGATAATTTTTGAACCCTGGAATATTCCATGGACCTCCAAGTTTCGTTGCCGCTTTGCCCTCTTCAAATTCCGTCGGTTTCGGGTCGATATTGAACAGCTTCTCGTTCGCCAATTTCTGTAGAAATTTCGCTGCATCCACCCCCTTATCGCTGTTTACCCAGCCTTGCGAGGTTGTGCCTTCCTTATTGACAATATCGGTACCTGCAGAGATCCACAGCTGTTCGAATGCGTACGTCATCCACTCACCTTTGTCGTTAATCATATTGGTGCCGAACATCTCTTTGGAAGCCGTCTTTTTCATCACATCGTACAACTGGTCCCAGGTCCAGGCATTTTCAATTTTCGTCGGGGGTTCGATGCCGAACTGTTTCATGATTTTCTTGTTGTAGAATAGCACCACGGAGGATTCGGACAGACCTGCTGCATAAAACTTCTCTTTATAAGTGCCCTGCTGGATAATGGATGGCACGAAATCGTTCAAGTCTTCTTTGGTAAAATACTCATCAAGTGGAATGATGATATTGGATGCGGCATAGTTGGCAACGTTCGGACCATCCATGGATACGACGTCCGGCAGCGTGTGGGAAGCTACGGCAGCGTTGATTTTATCCTCGTAAGCAAAGGAGTTTCCTCGGGTAATCGGCTCCATCTTCAACTTAATCTTGCCTTGATTGGCCTTATTAAACTCTTCAACTCTTCTTACGTAAAATTCGTCTTCCGGCCCGCTGGCTTGTGGTCTCCAGTAGGAAATTTCAATTTCCTTCTGTCCAGTCTGGGAACTGTCTCCCGTTGATCCTGCACTTCCAGCTGATCCGCCTGTTGAGCATCCAGCAAGAAATGAGATGGCTAGTATACCGGATATCGTTTTTATGTTTCTATTCATGCTTACCCCTCCTGAAGCGTTTTCTTGTTTACGCTTTCATCATATCGTGACCAATACCGCAGATCCTACTCTAAAAATCGTAAAATGGTGGACTTTTGCAATGAAAACAGTTTCATGTCCACTTCTTTATTGCAAAAACCTCTAGCAGGATCGCAAACCGAGCGACCGCGCTAGAGGCAAAATTGTTATGGCATAGGTAAAATAATCGTCACTTTCGTACCTGTCAACACTTGCGATTCAATGGTTACGCCATACGGCTCCCCATATATCAGTTTAACCCGTTTATTCACATTTTCTATTCCAATAGATTTGCTATTTCCCGTAGTATCCGTATCCGAAATGGCTAAAATGCGAGACAACACCGACTCCTCCATCCCCTTGCCATTGTCTTCAATGGTGAAAACCCTCAATTTACCCGCAATTTGACCCGAAACACGAATACAGCCGCCTTCCTCGCAATCCTCCAATCCATGAATAATGGCATTTTCAATGAAAGGCTGCAAGAAAAATTTAGGCACTGTGTAACGATAAAGCGCTGGGTCAATATCATACTGAATTTGAAATTTGTCTTCAAACCGCTGCTTCATGATATAATCATAACTTTTTAGATAACTCACATCTTCACCAAGAGTAACTTCGCCGGACTTCTTGGCGGTGTATTCCAGCATTTCTGACAGATCCACGAGCATATTACTGATAACCGCTTGCTTGTTCTCAATGGCTAAATAATTAATGATGTTCAACGTATTGTATAGAAAATGCGGATTAAATTGAAAATTTAACGCTTTGAGCTCCGCCTCGATTTCTTTCAGACTTGTCTCATAATTTTCTTTTATCAGAGTCTGAATTTTATCGTTCATGTGATTAAATTTATGAATAATGAGATTTACTTCACTAGTCCCGTGCGTTTCAATTCTCGCGTTAAAATTCCCCTCCCCGATCTGTTTAATCCCCCACAGCAATTTTTTGAGAGGCATTGTAATCCGGTTTGAGAAGAAAGATGCCAGAAAGATGGACAGAATCAGAATCAACACAGTGGAATAGAAGGTGTAACTGAACATATTAGGCACCGTTTTCAGCAAATTGTCATACGGAATGAATACCGCCGAAATCCAGCCTGTAGTGGCAATCTGATCGAAGCAGACGACCATTTTTTCACCGTTAATCCGAACATAACGTGTGCCACTTTCAGAGTCCAACAAACTGCGCGTCCATTCTTGATTTAACAGCTTGTCACCGGAATGGTCGGAAGTCGAAATGACTTTCATATCCTTCGTAAATACATAATAATACGAGTCCTTTACAACCAAGCTTTCCTTGAATGCTCTACTAATCATTGATTCTTGAAAATTAACGAGGAGAATTGGGCGCTCAGCACCTTTATCCATGCCTTTCAGCAGGTTATTCGTGACACGGGATAAGTTAATAAATCGCGCAGCCGTAAAAACATTCTGATCTTTCCTACTTGCTGCCGGGGTAGAGGCGAAGTACTTTTCAAGCAAATTGTAGGTTGGAATCCAGATTGTTTTATCTATAGCCTTCAGACCGGTTTGGTAAATGTCAGAGGAGGAGAAATCTTTCTTTGGAATCCAGAAATTAGGGTTTCCGCCAAACATGTAATCCTTCGTCGCCAAATTGACGGAAAAGAAATCCTCCGATGAAGGGAAATATTTTTGTAAAATTCTAGTGATTTTCCGATCAGTTTCATAATCTAACTGTCTGGCTTGCAAGTCAGTCGTATTAAAAAGCTCGAACAACTCTTCATCCAGATGCATGTTGATTGCACTTTGCTCGACGGTGGCAAATTTGGCATCTAAGGACTTATTACTCGTTTTCACTAATCCAAGATAGGTGCCGCTGGCATTCTGAAGAATCACTTGAGAGCTCTTAATGTAATAGCCTATTCCCAGCACTGTCATTGATACAACGATGAGCACGATATAGGATATTGTTAACCTCACCCTTAAACTTAACTTATTGTACTTTTCAATAAGTCCATACATCCTCTGACCTCCAGCTTCGCACTTGCATGTTCTTACATGGACTATAATGAATAAATAGTTGTTCTGCAAGTGGTTACACCATGCCCCGTTAGCTTAAAACAACAACACCTTGATATAAATACCGGATATGCGTATACTAATAAAAGCACTAATAATTTTATAGGCGATGGAGTTCGCCATTAACCGCCTTTGCGCTAATAACTCCTACCAGTTTATTTGGCATGAAACTGGTAGGAGTTTTTTGTTTATACCTGCACGATAAAGGAGAGACAGCAGTTGAAACGTTATTTCCAAGGTCATACATTAAGGATGAAGGGCTATGCAGAAAGGTGGATTCATTTTGGCATCCTTGCTTCCATGCTCAAGTGGATTGTCATTGGTGGACTTGTCGGTATCTTTACAGGTTCTGCGTCTGCCCTTTTCTTGGCGAGTTTGGATTGGGCAACGAATACACGGACGAACCATTCGTGGTTGTTATGGCTTTTGCCTATCGGTGGAGCTGTGGTCAGTTACCTATACGTTAAATTTGGCAAAGATTCGTCTAAAGGCAATAACCTCATCTTAGAGCAAATACACGAAGGCAATGGGAAGATTCCTTTCCGAATGGCGCCGCTCGTTCTATTTGGAACCCTCGTCACCCATTTGTTCGGAGGTTCGGCAGGCCGGGAGGGAACAGCGGTGCAAATGGGGGGAAGTATATCCGAATGGATTAGTAAAGTCCTCAAACTCCATCCACTCGACCGTAAAATCATTTTAATGTGTGGAATAAGCAGCGGCTTCGGCTCTGTTTTCGGTACCCCCCTAGCCGGCACCGTATTCGGCCTTGAAGTTCTTGTTATCGGCCTTGTCCGGTACGAGGCGCTGATTCCTTGTTTTATTGCAAGCTTCGTAGGGGATAAAGTTACTACATCTTGGGGAATCCATCATCTTCATTATTCCATGGGTGCAGTACCGGATTTTAGTACACTTCTCTTGTTGAAAATCGTGATGGCTTCCGTCTTGTTTGGATTGGCAGGCTTATTCTTCAGTGAACTAACCCATCGTCTAAAGGCACTGTTTACGAAAATTTTCAAGAATCCCGTCATCAAGAGCTTTTGCGGAGGATTTATCATTATCGGAATGGTCTACCTTTTTGGTACTAGAGATTATCTTGGCTTAGGGATTCCGCTGATCCAGCAGTCATTCAGTGAAAGTGTAGCCCCTCTTACGTTCTTGCTTAAAACCATCTTCACCTCGGTTACTTTAGGCGCAGGTTTTCAAGGCGGAGAGGTCACCCCATTATTTGCAATTGGCTCGACTCTGGGAAGCGCGTTAGCTCAATATTTACATCTATCTGCTCCGTTCCTGGCGGCAATTGGATTTATCTCTGTTTTCAGCGGCGCAACCAACACGCCTATTGCTTGTTTTCTTATGGGCATCGAACTCTTCGGGGCGGAAGGTGCTGTGTACATGTTCATCGGCTGCATCATTAGCTTCTTGTTTTCAGGTCACACCGGCATTTATACAGCTCAAAGGATCGGTATTTCAAAAAGCAGGAGTGTCATGATAGAAGAGAATGCAACTCTTGGCTCTGTTTTCAACAAAAAGTAACGCTATTCTTCCATTACATTTTGGCTCGTCCGCGAACGTTGTACGTACTTTTTCATGATGGAAATTCCCCAATAAACGAGCGGGGAACATTCAACAAAATAAGCAAAGTTCGCCCAGGAATGCAAAATGAAATCATTAAGCTCGATTAAGTTTTTTACGGAATGCATCGCCATGCCCACCGCTATCGCGCCAAACGAGATGGATAACGGCCGTGAGTCTTTGAGCTTCAACAGTTGGGAGGAGATGAAAACCGCCATGTACAGTAGAATACTGATTTTTATAAATAGTCCTGCAATCCAAATGGCAACGACAATGGGGTCCAAATTTTCCAGGAAATCTCCAATCCGGATAAATCGCAGCATTTCTAAAATAGGATAGGTGAAATGAGCCATTAACGGTGCATCAAATAACAAAATACATAATAAAAAGTAGACTTCAAAAAATAGGGTACTTATTAACGAGGACCATAATAATGTCCGAACCGTTTTCTCTGCCTTCGCAAGAAAGGGAAAGATGAAAATCACTAAAAACATTTCGCCAAACCAAGGTACGAATGGGTAACTCGTTTGAATCATATCTCTCCAACTAAGGCTTGTTATTAAGGCAATGGTCCGCTCATAGTTTAATTCTTTTCCTACTAATAGAGGGATAATCGAAGCTGTGGAAAATATAACAAAAAAGAACCCCGCGGCACATCGAAATATGGCTTCGATCCCTGATCTCACAGCTATGGAGATGACGAGTCCAAATGAGCTTGCGATCACCCAACTTGGGGTAGAAGGCAAATAGATCTGGACCAAGAAGTCCGTGGCTTGTCGAAGGACAATACCTGCGAGGTGAATAAAGAAAAAACAATAAATGACCATCATGATGAGATTAAGCCATTTGCCAAGAACTTCTTTCCCATAATGAATGATAAACTCATTTGGGCGCTTCTTGGTATACCAAACCGATAAGCATGTGATAAGAAGTCCACCGGCATGAGCGATCAATACGCTTAACCACCCTTGATAACCAGCCAAACCCGTAAGAGGACCCATCAGGAACCCGGCGGCTGTTGAGAAATTAAATAAAACAAGCATTAAACCTAGCTCCACTTGACTAATCCGTTGCATGCTTGCTTTCATCCTCTCGTCAACAGCTTTATTTATTGAAAATTAAATATGTATTCAATAAATTGGTTCGTACTAGGTAAATCTTGATACATATGAATAGCCGCCTGATACAAATAAGCCGCTGCTATAAATGAGCCCGTAATCCAGTAGGTTCTCGGTTTACGCTTGTGCCGAATCAAGAAACTCAGCTCATAAGATGTTATCCCTATAAATACAATAGTTATGCCAATCACCAGGGCTCCCCTCCTATTCCTTGATGTTCCTAATGACTGCATTCTTTTCAGCACCGGTCCGTTTAACAAAAATTTGGGTAGACACATGAAACTCGCATTTCTTATAGTGTTCACGCCAATTCCCCTTCATTTGCTGCCATACTTTGGGGTATCTCCAGCCAAGAATTCTTCCAAAGTTAAAGACGTCCACCTCTTCAGATTGCGTAGTTTGCAGCGTTCGTAAAATTCTGCCCTTCAATTGTTCTGACAGCAGCTCCTCGAGAACTTTTAATTGTTCAGGATCCATGAGATCAATATTGGATTCAGACGACAGAACATCATTATCAGCTTCAATATGAATATCAAAACCAAACTGATCACCATTGATCCATGGTTTAATGGAAGAATTGGACGTTTGAATGAGAAAAGAGATCGTTTTGCCATCCGTTGGGGATTTGATTGAGTTCATTGAGCTCTTCATTTTTCCATTTAACCATAGCCCTGCCCGCATACCTATAACATCTAGCGTTCCTACCATGACACCGCTTCTGAACAGTGCTGCACCATCCGTCCCAACCCATGTGCTCATCTTGCCTTCTTCGCTGACCATTTCCGTTTGCCCTATTGTCAGAAGTCCGGTCACCATATCCCCGCCGGATGCCTCCGCTTCCAAAAAGTCTTTGATTGTCGCGCCCAATGTCACATTTCTCTGGGCATACTCACGCAACACTTCTGACGGCAGCCGCTCAAACACAGGCGTCAAGTTGCCAATATCACGGCCACTTGTTGGCGAAACAAAAAGGAAAGATTTCGTATGGAAATTCGGCTCACGAGCAGTAAACTCTAACAATTGATTGATCCCGAATTCCGCCATTTTCCGGCCAACAACAATGACGCGACAATGGCCCCAGGATATTTCCCTCGATAGATCCGATCGGATTTTACGAATCGCTACGGGGATGCTCTCGCCTCTTTTCGTCACAATGGAATAGGGGTTGCCTTTGGCCGTACCACTAAGTCCCATACCCGTAGACATTCGATTGGGCAGAGGAAATCCTAATGAAACTTCATAAACCCCCTCTTCCGGATAATCAATATACATGGCCGTAACAAAGGCATGATCATTGATTTCAATCCTGGACCAGCAGCCAGTTAGAAGCAATAAAGAGATAAACGTGACAAAATACCTTACACTTTTTAATTTCGAGCACAGTTTAATCACCATCATCTTCAGGAATTTGCGGCCTAGGTTTGTACGTTAATCTTTGATCGCCTTTTGTACCGTATAACGCCGGCCTTCTCTTCATCATCCACATGGGAACCCGAATCAGCACATCCTTCCAATCACGAAATACAATCGGTGCTGTTGGGGAGAGGTACGATGTACCAAAGGAACGAAGGGTCACCAAGTGAAGATAAATAAGGATAATGCTTAGAATGACGCCGTAAAGTCCTAGGGATGCCGCAAGAATCATCACCGGAAACCTCAATAAACGGAAAGTCAAACCCAAATCAAAATGCGGAATAATGAAAGAAGCGATACCCGTAATAGAGACTACAATGACCATTGGAGCGGAAACAATTCCTGCCTGCACAGCCGCCTGTCCAATGACTAATGCCCCGATAATGGATACCGTTTGTCCTATTGGTTTCGGAATACGCAAGCCCGCTTCCCTCAGCGCCTCAAAGGTAATTTCCATAATAATCGCTTCAATAATAGCGGGAAAAGGTACATTTTCCCTTGCTGCCGCTACAGCAATCAATAGATTTGGCGGAAGCATTTCAGGATGGAACGTTGTGACCGCAATGTATACGGAGGGAAGCAAAAAAGAAATAAGCAGAAAGAAGTACCGAATCCATCGTATCCATGTACTTGCTACAAATCTTTGATAGTAGTCCTCAGCGGATTGGAGCAGCATATACAAGGTAACAGGGATCAAAATCGGTACAGGTGTTCCATCGACAAGAATAGCAACTCTTCCTTCAAGAAGCGCCGCACACACGGTATCCGGCCTTTCTGTATACTGCACTTGAGGAAACGGCGAAAAGGGATTGTCCTCAATAAATTCCTCAATATAACTGCTTCCTAATACACCGTCTATCTCTACTCTCGATATGCGTTTCCTTACTTCCTCCACCAATTTCTGTTGGCAGATTCCTTCGATATAACATACAGTTACAAATGTGTTGGTGTACTCACCGAATTGAAACTTCTCAACCTTCAAAGCTGGATGCTTAATGATTCTGCGGATCATTGTAAGATTAACCGATAAATCCTCAACGAATGCCTGCTTCGGTCCGCGAATGACATTCTCATTTTCCGCTTGTTGAATCGCCCTTTTCTCTACGGATTTCATTGGAAATAAAACCATCAGGGGCTCATTTTCAATTAATAAAACAATCGTGCCTTCAAACAAGCTCTGTAATGCAGTACCTACTTCTTTACTGCTGTTTATGGCGGAAACCGGAATTTGTTTAAATTGAAGAATGTGCTGAACGAGTTCCTCTGTCGACACGACGCTCAATTCATATAACATCGGTGCAATAACTTGTTCCTGAAGCATTTGTTGATCGACAAGGCCCTCAATAAAAATAAATACACAAGAGATGTCACCGATCAGGCATTCATGAAAACAAATATCAGCACAATTTTTCAATTGATCTTGGAACCATTGTCGCCTTAAAGACAACTCAACCTCTACATTAGGTATAGGAGTCAAATTAGCGAGTGAAAGGGTTGGCCGTACACTTCGCTGCTTTTTTAACCAACTGGGGAAGCGCATAGATACTCCAAGTTTTTTCTTTTTAGCATGCAATATAACGGAGTTATTTATTCATAAATTTGGAAATGTCAACAAAACGAAGATCCAAAACTGATTACGAATGTAACAGGTGTTACGAATACTCCTTTCACCCCGCAACCAGGAGATACCGTGCTGCAGCGAAACTTAGTCAGACCAATCCGCATAATAAAAAAACGGCAGCTAGAGACTTGTAAAAAGTTCTAGACTGTCGATTTTTTTATTTAATCCCCGAATGCATGAAGCTTTCCACAAACTGACGCTGGAACACGAAAAAGGCCGTTAGAAGAGGCAGAATCACCAGTACCGTAGCCGCTGTTACAGTCCCCCATTGCGCGCCCGTCTCAAACGATTGGGCAAAAATCGCAATCCCTACCGTCAACGGTCTCGTTTCAATGGAATTCGTTACGATGAGCGGCCACATGAAATCATTCCAATGCGCACTGACGGAGATTAAGTCAAAGGCCAAATAAGTTGACTTGGCGGAAGGCAAATAGAGAACCTGCATTATCTGTATCCACGACAACCTTGTCGTTAATCATTTCCATTACACGATTGTTGAAAGCTTTTACCGTATAGTGGTACATTTTGCTCGGATCTATGGCTTCCGTAAAAGCACCTGTATCCATAACATTCCAGGCATTAGCCGTGGTTCTTTCAGCAAACTCTACGCCATTGGCCGCTGTAGCGTCTTTTCTGACCGCCATTTGATAATACGGATAATCATTATTTTGAATGCGATACATGATGGAATGCCATCTGGCCGTATCGTTCGCTTGCAAATGCGTGACATCGGCTTCGATTTTATAATTGCCAAATGTCCCTAGATAGTCTGGCAAAAGTACGCGCGAAGGATTGTCCGGCGATGCCGCCGCATCCATTTCAAAGCTTCCGGCTTTAACAACGGCTTTACTGGCTGTCGTCCCTTCTTTGCGAGTCCAACCTGCAGGAAGTATTCCTTCCGTTAGCTGATCAAAATTCTCTTCATAGAGGACATATTCCCTATCCGTTGTTTCTTTCGCTACGACTAGCATAGAAATGGAAACACCGTCTTTTTGGGCAGTTAAGGCGTATACACCTTTCTGAAGAACAGTCAGGCTGCCGTTATTCACCACAACGGAAGGGCTGCTGGACGTCCAGGTCAAATCATTTCCTGTCACGGTACCTGAAGTAAAATCAGTAAAATCTGCTTTAAACGTAATTGAAGTTAAATCTACCGGCTGATTCACTGTGGCCAAAAAATAATTGTCATTGTGTTTCAGGGAACTAACTTTTGCCGGCACCGTACTAGGTGTTACGGTTACTTGTTGCACGTATTCCGCATTTTCATAAATGACTCTAACTTCTGCACTCCCTGCTTTCACAGGGTAAAGCACATTGTTTGAGACTTTGATGATTGACTCATCCGAGGAGTAATATTTTAGCGGTTTATTTAAAATGGATTCCGTAATACCGTCCGAATAGTACACACTGCCGGTTACACTTATCGGTCCAGTCAAGGCTTCGATCGAGCCAGGCACAACGAGGTTAAGGCGATCTGCTGTAATTCGCGTCACCTTCAAGTTGTCGAATGACACCTTGTTTTGATCCGCTTGCAGCCCTACCTTGCCTTTCTCCATCACGACCGTTGTTGGCAGGGTGGTGTCCGTTACCATGGTATAACCTGGATCTGACTTGGCTTTCATGTATTCTTTGACATTGTTATCAAAAACGCGAACCTTCATCGAATAGTCGGCATTCAAGGTCAACGCTCTCCAAGTGCCGGAGATTGGCGTCGGTGAATACCAGTTGCCGTCCGCTTTCCGATAGGCGAATTCATAGGTGCCATTTTGACGGATGGCCATTTGATTGTAAGGCACTTTTCCCGAAGAAGGCACCCTGAACATCAATGAAGCCCATCTTGCCGAATCCAGCACAGATTCAAATCGGATATCAGCTTCTACCGTGTAATTGTCCCATTGGACTGGCGCCACAACTCGAGCTTGTTTACCCGAAGCTTTCCCATCAAAAGTGACTCTGCCATTGCCATAAGTATCCTGCACGACTGTAAACGCGGGACTTCCTGCGTTCACATCACTAATCCATCCATAAGGTAGGGTTCCTGCCGGAATCGTATCAAAATTTTCCTCAAGCAGTACCGGATTCACCGGATCTGTCACAGGATTGCTATCGATCAAGTTGATCACACCGAAGCCGGAGGTATCATTCCAGAACGAACTTGACTGATAGGCACTCCAGTAGCTGTTTCTTTGCTGTGTTGCGTCCGCCCCATAGCGATCCGTTACTCCAATTTCCAAACCCAACTTCTTGGTGAGATTAGGATCCATCTTCAACATATCCCATGGTATAGCCGTCTCCAAGGACCACCCCGTCGCCGTCTTCTGCATGGCTCTCAGAATCTTGTTTGCATCTTTACTATTTTGGCCGTTTGCTGCAGCACCGAAATGAAACTCTGGTGTCGTAGAATCCGCTTGGTACACAAATCCGAGCTGCATATCATCTGCCACGTAAGGGGAAGATTGGTGCATCGTAGGATCTAGAAAGAAATTAATATTATCCTGGTCAAACCAATTGCCTGATCCCGCCGCAGTCAGACTATCATCATCCGCTTTGACTCCTATGTATAGATACTTATTATCCCAGAGCATGCCGAATTTACTATCTTTAAACGTACCGCTGCCTGTTTGTTTGGTTAAGCTTTGGTTAATTGACCATAGTGACTCATCCAACTTCCCGTCAATAACCGGAGCATTCACCGTTTTCCTCACATTTAATGTATTTCTAACGTCATCTGCTGCGTGAGCCTGCTGCTCAGGCGAGAGACCAAGCGGTACGAAACTGGCGACTAATGCAGCTACGATAAGACGATTAATAACTCTTTTATATCGTTTCATAGAATCAATCCTCTCTTCAGATAGGTATGGCATAAATCCGTGTTCCATCTAGCATTTTCCTCTTGCCTCACTGCTCCTTTCTGTTTTTTGAGAACACAAAAAACCCTTCAAGCAAACAAATGATACAGCTAGCTTCCACTAGCCAATCCATTGCTGCCTAAAGGGTTTTCTCCTGGTCTCCTACCCCTGCCTATTCAATTCGGTTGTCCTATAAACAATACTAGCGAGTGATTGTTTATTAGGTCTTATCTATGCAATAAGAAATTGTAAAGTGTAATCCAGCTAATACTCCCAGTTAGTCATTGTTACAGCAGTCTTCACCTTCGTTTAGGTGTCCTGATCGCTCGATTTTCGTTTTCAAATACTTCTCATTATATTCAGAGACATCTCCCCAAAGCTGAACACGATCCTCTACATCCAGCCCAGCCTTCCTAAGCGCAGCCAATTTCCTCGGATTATTCGTAATCAAGGTGACGGGCTTTGTTCTAAGCGTCTGCAAAACCTTGATGGCATCACTGTAATCACGGGAGTCATCCACGAAACCAAGCTGAAGATTCGCATCTACCGTATCAAATCCATTTTCTTGAAGTATATAAGCAAGTGCTTTACTAAAGAGCCCGATGCCTCTTCCTTCATGGTTTGCCAGATAAAATAACGCTCCGTTTCCATGTTCGGCAATATGTTTCATTGACTGTTTGAGCTGGTATCCGCAGTCACATCGCTTGCTGCCAAATATATCTCCGGTATGACAGATCGAGTGAAAACGGATCAAGGCATGATCGGCATTTGAAAAATCCCCATGGACAAGTACACTCGATTGTTGAAGCTCAGCTAAATTAGCAGCAGATAATTTGGTCACTATACGCTCAAAATCGTCCGTCACCTCATTGCAGTTCAGCCAGCAATACCATTTAAACTCGACGGTTTCTCCCTGTAAATTAACGGGTAATTTTATGGGGCCAACTAGATAGATAGCTCCTTTGTTTGTTTGGATTCGTTTTATTTTCTCTTGTAAGAGCGAAATCACTTTAGGGTCAAAGTTCTTTACAGTTGGCATGTATACGTCTCCTTTATATTCCGACTCGATGATGTCGAACCACTTATACGCTACGGATAAAATGCAAGAATCTTAGAACCCTATATTTTCCATTTTCGATCTAAATTATTCGAATATCGCACTGGACAGAAGCAACTCAAAAACTCCTAACAATTTCACTGTTCCGTTGTCTTCTTCTCTTGCTTGCATAGATCCAGAAGTAAGTACAACATAATAAAAAGCCGGACTTGGGTAAATCCCTTGTCCGGCTTTTATCTCGTTTAGACTCTCACCTATTTACCATTCTGAGCCTTATAATTCTTTATAAATTCGTCTTCAACGGCCTTCCCACCCTGATCCATGTACTGTTGAACCAATGATTTGTACAAGCCATCAACTTCAGCCGGCTTAGCAACAATTAGTTTTGCAAGCATTTGTGCGGAAAGATTCTTAAGCGCTGCGTTGTTTTTGGCATCAGCCGCATTCGGGATGGAATAGAAGTAGCCGGCATAATAGTCCACCATACTTACCTTCAAAGCATTTTCTGCATCCTTTTCATAACCGGGATATCCTGAAGAAATAGCTGCATCATTCTTTTTCTGATCCCCAAGTTCAATACCATTGGATAGGATGTCATAGTCCAGGTTGTTAGCAACCGTCATCATCTTATCTCCTGTATTTGTCGTTCCTGTTTGTTTTGGAACGCCATCCACCATGTTGTAGTCTACGCCTTCCTGACCGTTTTGGAGGAAAAGGGTTACCTTAGGGTCACTCATCCAGTTGAGGTATTGAATGGCAAGGTCAACGTTTTTACTTGTTTTAGGGATGATGATATACATACCATTTGGGCTGTACCCGTTTTTAGGATGTTTGCCCGCATCATTTTGCCATGGATCGATTGGAACAAGCTGAGCACCAGGAACATTTTTAGCCAGGTTGGCATAGGTGCCGGGAGCCGTTCTGTACGGACCATCCCAGTTTGTTTGGAATGCTCCCACTTTTCCGTTGGAAATATCTGCGTCCAGCAGTTTTCCATCTTTATCCGTTGCGAAATTCGGGCTAATTAAACCGGCATTATACATTTTGTTGACATACCCAACCGCTTTATCAAATCCCGGCATGCTCCAGTTGGCCAACCAGATCGATTGCGGCTGAAGGGTAGCAAACTGTTCTTCCGTAAGATTAGATGGTTTAAAGGCTTCTGGTATGAAACTTAATCCGGGATTTAATGGCTGCAGGGAATAACCGTACGGTATGACACCGCTTACATTTCCGGGATTCTTCTCTTTGAAGGCAACCATGGTGTCATAGAATTGTTGCGGTGTAGTAGGAACAGGAAGCCCCAATTTATCAAGCCAATCTTTACGGATAAAAGTGTTTGAACTTGCAAGAACGGTCCTCTTGCCCGGTATAGAATATTGCTTGCCATTAAACTTTCCATATTTTAATACATCATCACCAAGATACTTGGTAAGTGTAGATCCATATTGCTTGAGAACTGGATCAAGTTCTGCCAAGCCACCTTGTTGTACATAATTGTAAACAACACCCTGGTTGTACGTGAACGTAATGTCAGGTGCCTGGCCGGATGCCATCAATACGTTCAATTTGTCTACTTCCTGGGCTCTAGGAACGGAAACAAATTTTACTGTGGCATTAAACTGCTTGCCGAAATTATCGTTGATATACTTCGTCCAGAAGTTATCATTCAAATCCGGCTGTCCGGGTTTACCTCTGTCGAAAACTTCAACAGTTAATGTTCGATGTTCTTTTGCAGCACCTGCTGCAGCCGTTTGTGTACCAGCGCTTGCTGTAGCAGTGGCGTTTGTGCCCGCTGGTGAACTACTCGTGCAGGCGGATAATGTAGAAGCAAGTAATAGGGCGGCCAAAGAAAAACCGATAGATCTTCCTGTCTTTACCTTCAAAGAACCCAACTCCCTTTTTTAAATTAATCGTATATAAACTCGCGAAATAGATGAAATCATCCATTTCACAAACCCATATCAGCCTTTAACGGCACCAATCATAATACCGGATACAAAGTACTTCTGAAGCCACGGATACACAAGAAGAATCGGAATTGTGCCAAACATAATACTTGCCGCTTTCAACGCCTCGGAAGGCAGATTTACAATGAGGTTCTCGCCGGACATCTGCTGTGAGAGATTGATAACGTTATACAGCTTAAGCTGTATCGTATAGAATTTCTGGTCTGTAATGTAGAAAAGAGCATCCTGAAAATAGTTCCACCGGAATACGGCATACAGTAAACTGACTGTGGCAAGTGCCGGCTTGGAAAGAGGCAGCACGATCTTGATCAAAATCTGCAGCTCATTGCATCCGTCCAAGTGTGCAGCTTCCTCCAGACTTTCAGGCAAGCTTTGAAAAAACGATTTCAATATGATCATGTAGTATACGCTCATCATACCCGGGAGAATCAATGATAATGGCGAGTCCAAGAGGCTCAGATTCTTTACATTGAGATAGTCCGGAATCAACCCGCCGCTAAAATACATGGTAAACACCATCAATAACAATAAAACATTTCTGCCTTTAAGCCTCTTTTTGGTCAACGGATACGCTGCCAATATAGTAACAGTCAAAGATACGAGCACAAATACGGCCGTCAGAATTATCGTATAAAACAAGGAGTACAACATACCAGCATCCCTGAAAACAACTTTATAAGCTTCTATATTAAAGTCTATGGGGTAGATGGTAACAGCTTGGGATATAATCGCCGTGTTAGAGCTAAGTGATTGGGAGAGAATATAAAGAAAAGGAACCAGACATATAAAAACCGCAATTAAAATAACCGTTGCTGCAGTATAGTCAATCATTCTATTCTTAAACGTATGTGACATTGTCGATGCCTCCTCACCATATTCCGTTTTCCCCTAATTTACGGGAAATAAAATTAGAGGTTACCAAGAATATTAAGCAAATAACAGACTGGAACAAGCCCACAGCTGCACCAATTGAAAAGTTCGCAGATTGAATCCCTACACGATAAACATAGGTGCTGATAACGTCCCCATAATCCATAACAAGGTTGTTTTGAATGTTGAATGGACGATCGAAATTAATAGCCATAATGTTACCGAGCTGCAGAATCAGAAGAATTGCAATGGTTGGTCGGATACCCGGCAGCGTAATATGCCATATTTTTCTTAATCTTCCTGCTCCGTCTGCGTCCGCAGCTTCATACAACTGTTTGTCGATTCCTGTCATAGCAGCAAGATACAGAATTGTTCCCCATCCTGCGTTCTGCCATACGCCAATTAAAGAATAAGTTGCAACCCATGCAAATTTGTTCGTGAGGAACGGTAACGCTTGCCCACCCATATGGCCAATTAAGGAGTTTAACATACCTGTGGGAGAAAGCAGCTGAGTAACAATGCCGCCAATAATAACCCAGGAAAGGAAATGCGGCAGATACAAGACGGTCTGGCTAATCTTTTTGAACTTATTCCATACCAGTTCATTTAATAAAATGGCCAAGATAATCGGTGCTGGAAATCCCAGCAGCAAATCCAAAAAGTTCAGCATCAACGTATTTCTAACAACTTGAAAAAATTGTGGCGAGGAAAAGATTTGCCTGAAGGTTTCAAAATTATTCCATGGACTCATGCTGACGCCCTGAAAAATGTTGTAATCCTTAAAAGCAATTTGTATGCCATACATAGGTGCATATTTAAATGTCACGATATATGCAATAGGAACTAGCAACATCAGGTAAAGCATGTAATCAAGTCTTATATAATACGATAAGCCTTTCTTTTTTTGCTGCGGTATTGCGACGCTTTCCTTCTTATCCAGAACAACACTACTGTTCATTGCCTGCATAAACGACTACCTCCATTTCACTGGTTTCTCAACTTGCCCAGAGCAGTTACTTCTTATAATCGCTGCCGAGAGTAATGTCGTTCTTCGAGAAGGAAACAACCGATGCGGTCTTCTCGTAAAAATGCGGTGCGTTCGCGAGCAAGCTGTCTCTTGAATAGAATAAGCTGTCTTTCGTTAGTGGCAGGCTTACACTCTTGCCTGTAGTAGCCGCTTCATAGATGGCCGTAATCAGTTCAAGCGTTTTGCGTCCTTCACGACCGTCAATGAGTACCTCCAGTGATCCGCTTTCGATCGCCTTCATCACATCGTCAATTTGTCCGGCGTGCCCGGTGTACGGGAGGTCTTCCATACTGTTGTAATTGTTCTCAAGCTCTTCCTCGAGATCAGTGTTCCGAATCGGAAATCCATTTTCCTTGGACGTGGAGGCATAAACTTTCCAGGGTGCGGAAATTCTCGCCTTTTCCCCTTGGAATATAAGCTGCTGTTCTTCTCCGTGATGCACGACAGAGCTTGTTATTTGTGCCAGACTTCCATTACCGTAAGAAAGAATAGCTATGGAGATGTCCTCGACTTCCGCATTATCATGCGAAGTATTACTCATCACTGCTTGAACTTTATCCGGCATCCCCATCGTCCACTGCAGCATGTCAATATGATGAACGGCATGGTTCAGCGTACAGCCGCCGCCTTCCTTTTCCCAAGTGCCTCTCCACCACAAATCGTAATAGCAGTGCCCTCTCCACCAGTGGGAATCAACCTGTGCATGCACGATTTTGCCTGCCTTTCCGGTGTCGAGCGTGCGCTTCAGCCTCATGATAGGATCCCTGAACCGGTTTTGCCCGATAACGGACAGTATACGCTGCGATTCTGAAGCCGCTTCCAACATGCGATCGCATTCTTCCAAGGAAGATGACATCGGCTTCTCTACCAATACATGCTTGCCAGCTCTCAAAAAGTCGATAGCGATTTGCGCATGCGTATACGGCGGAGTGCAGATCGACACCAGATCAATGTCGCTGTCCAGCAGCTCACGATAGTCCTCTTCGACCCTGCAATCGAGCTGAAATTTCTCTTTATGCCCGGCTGTCTTTTCCTTGTAAATATCACATAACGCAACGACTTCGCATCTTCCTTTGAACGAGTTTGCATACGCTTCCAAATGCGCATTTGCGATACCGCCGGCACCGATCACGGCTACTTTTATCATCGTCTTTCACTCCTTTGATTTATTTGAAAAATTTGGTGTGCTTCAGCTTCAAATTTTCTTTTTCAATCAAGAGCAGCTCCAAATGATCTCTTATCATTTTTTCCGCTTGGTCGGGATCTTTCTCCTTGATGGCACGAACAATGCCATGATGCTGGGCAAGTATAATTTTCCAGTCGGAATCGGAAGCCAGCCGTAAAATACGAATGCGGTTGTCATGCGTTGCCATTTGCTGAATGAGTCCCCATGTACGTCCCCGGCCGCAGCCAATCATAATCGATTTGTGAAACTCTTCATCAAGCTCAAACAGACGCCCATAATTTTGTTCGGATTCGCATAGTTCTTGCAGCGAGATAAGATTTTGCAGATGAAGCACCTGTTCCTTGTCAAGCAGCTCACATGCTTCTCTAACAACGGCGGATTCCAAGGTTTTTCGGACAAATCTGGATTCTTCCGCATGCTGCAAATCGATAAGCGATATGATGGAGCCCTTCTGAGGAGTCGTTTCAATCAATTCTTCCTGAGTCAGTTTAACCAATGCTTCCCGAATCGGTGTTCTGCTCACTTGGAGCATTTCGACCAGTTCTTTCTCCGAGATAAACCGCCCCGGTTCGAGTCGCAGCTCCATGATGTTTTTCTTCAAGGTTTCATAAACGAAATCCCGGATTAGTCCTCTTTTGTCTCTTGAAATGTCAATTTGAATACTCATAAGATTCCTCCAGCCCGACGAGCCGCCATTCATCTTTGAAGCACTTCCAAAAAAGCGCTTACAAAAATATAAGATGACTAGTTACCCTAGTATACCAGCTTGATTGCAGTGAGCCGGATCGCTTTAATAAATCGGCCACCCTCTGATTCATTCATTCAGCCAGCATATGCTGACGACGCCTTGAAATTGCATAATTAGCTGCCTTTGACCTGTGATAATACTAACATACCACTACTATATTGGAGTTGACGATGCGCTAATCGTTTACAACATTTACCCATTTCTTGCATTCCCTCCCGATTGAAAGCGCTGTATAAATGGTGTAGAATAGATCGAAAAGCAAGGGGGGACGTATATAATGTCTGAAATGATCGCCGATATGGTTGAAATAGGCAGGCTTCCCGACGTTCGAATGTCCTTTCACCTGATGGGGCTGCATGTTCGCGATGTGGGTCCCAGTTGGACCTATCCATCCCATGAACATCCGATGTACGAGCTTCATTGGGTGATCGAAGGGGACATGAAGATGATGATTGAAGGTCAAATTTATGATCAAAAAAAGGGAGATCTGCTTTTCATACGTCCGGGAATCATTCATTCATGCAAGTCCGCAGGCTCTCGTGGCTTCACTTATTTTTGCATCCATTTCAGCGTAGCAGATCCCGCTTTCTCCAAAGAGCTGGAGCGCCGTCAAGCCACATGCTACGAGTCCTCCTCTCCCCTTGTCAAAGAATTGGCTCCCTTCTTAACAGAATTATGCAATTTTGCCACTGAAAACAAAAATCGATCACTTTCTGCTGCAAAAAGCATGAAAATGTACGCAGCCGTGTTTGAGCTTTTGGGAACGTTCGTGGAACAATTGTCCCAAACCGACAACTTCGTGCTTACGAAAAAGGAATTACTGGCCAGCCGCATCGCCGAAAATATTGGATCTTCGATCCGAAGCAGCCTGCTTCATGGCCAAGTGGAAGACAACGAGAGAAAATTCGTCCAAGATATAGCCGAATCGCTGAATCTGAGTCCATCCCAGGTGAATCGGGTATTTCAACAGGTATACGGGAAAGCTCCCCGCAAATATATGTCGGAAATTTTGTTAAGCGAGGCACAGCGCTTGCTGCTGCAGACTGACCTGTCCATCGATCACATAGCCATGATACTCGGGTATAAAACAAGCGCCCACTTCAGCCGCCAATTCAAGCGTTGGATCGGGATTGCGCCATCAGTCTATAGAGGTACTGCCGAAATGGACGAAGGTCCCCCGCTGATACCTCCATCTCCTCAGAAATCACGATGATTTCCATTCTCCAACAGCGATAACCGGCAGCCTCCTACACGACTCAAAAGGCTGTTAGCCTGCTAAATATCGCAGTCTAACAGCCTTGAAATAAAGGTAAAATTAATTGGCAGCAAGTAGTTCTGGAACCGTCACTAAGGTATAACCCTTTTGTCTCAAATAGGAGATAATTTGAGGAAGCGCCTCTACCGTGTTACCGAGTTTCCCATGCTTCCCACCTGCAAAATGCTGAAGAATTATTGCGCCTGGTCCAACCTCTTTTCGTACATTGCTTAGAATTTGCGGAACACTTTTCCCATCCCAGTCTAACGTATCAACGGACCAACCAATCACTTGATGGCCAGATTTCATAGATGCATTAAGAACCTGCGGAGAAACCGCACCATAGGGTGCTCGAAATAAAGTGGGGACTACACCTGTAATTTGCTTAATCATATCGTCCGTTGATCCAATTTCACTCTCAATCTTATCGGCAGTCGCTTCAGAAAGATTGGCATGATCCCACGAGTGGTTACCGATAACATGACCTTCATCTACAACCCTTTTCAACATTTTCGGATGCTCTTTCGCATGTTCGCCGACTACGAAGAAAGTCGCTTTCACCTGCTCCTTCTTCAATATGTCCAGGATGAGCGGCGTATATTTTTCATCAGGACCATCATCAAAAGTTAAGGCCACTTTAAGCCCGTCTTTTTTCACATTATTGATGACTACAGCACTTTCACTTTTTTGCTCACTATTAGAATCATCTATTTTCTTTATCACTTTTTGTTGGGGTTCTATGTGTACAGGTGAGATGACTTGTGTATTAGGTAAGGAAACTAAACTTTCAGGTTGCACGGAATGGCTGCACCCGGTCGTTCCTAATATAACAAATAGGATTAGTGCGGTTAGGCTAACTTTCATTTTTGTACCACTTCTTTCTGCCACTCTAATTGCTAAACTCAGACAACTAATTAAATATACTATAAATGCTTATATTTATGTACTATATTTCTCTTTTTCGATTGTATAAAAAAAATGACCCTATCGAGTCAGGTGTCTCCTCGATAGGGTACAATTTAGTTAGTATTACACCTAGTAACCACCGGCAAAACGGTCGGTGACTTGCTTGTGGGAGGTCGCCTGCCCCACCGCCCGCTCCATAAACCTCGTTCTTTTCTCCTGCGTAACGGCTGCTGCCAACTGTGCTTGATCCTGATCCCCTTGATGTACATCATGAATGATCCATTTTTGTCCGAACCCAGCATGAACGACCTCATCTGCCCAATCGAAATCCTGAAACGTCGTCATCAACGGATCCTGAACCTTATCGCGACAAAACTCCCACTCTTCCCGCTTCCCCGGAGGATATTTCATGGCTGCTTTTTCTATGGCAATCGTAAGGTGGGTATAAGCTTCGTCAATACTATCAAATTCATTTACGCACATTTCGTAAAATCCAATCCAATTTGGAATGTCGTAAACATTCCTTCCTTTTGCCCGTAACGCAGCCTCCCCGAACCAGGAATGACGCGCCTCGTCCCACAGATGGCGAGCCACATCGTAATGAAAGGCCCATGGCTTGCTATCCGCACTGAAATAGATGTAAGCGAGCGCCTCGGTTGCCGTCATTTCATAAAACCGGTGCAGCATCATCGCCTCAAACCGGCCTGCGTCGTTGTCCTCGAACGTCATTCCGTCGAACTTGCGCCGGTTTGTCTTAAATCGGCTATCCCGGATCGAAACATTCGGCAGCTCAAACGAAAAGGCTGCTTCGGGCATTAAGGGCTCATGCTCCGTCCTTGGCTCCGTACCACTGATGCCCCCAGCTCGCTGCAGCAAATTCTCGAGTAGCGATTTCCACTTCTCGGCATCCCGGCGTTCCTCTTCCGAGGCGGATTGAAGCAGCTCCGTGACGGTTGATTGGCCCCAGTCGATTTGCATCTGCCGGTCAAGTTGCTGATGCCGGAGCATCATGATGGTCGGCTCGTCGACAATAGGCTGCGCTCGCTGCATATAATCGTCGATGGCCTCCAGCTGAGCCGGCTTCACCACTTCATACAACGCAACTAACAAAGTTAGTGTGCTTGCGGAATCGAGCACTTGATTCGTCAACCGTTCGAGCGCAATGTCGGGACACTTATCGAATGCCGCCGTGCTTAGTCGCAGTTGCCTGCAGCGATTGCGGCACTGCTCATTGAAGGAAGCATCTTGCCACACCATCCGGGCTAATGCGCCTTTGAGCTCATATTCCGGCCTGGCAATCAGATGGCCGGCTTCGATTCTTGCCAGCTGCCTATCGATGTAAGCGAGCCGGTGCAGCCGGTTGGCTGATTCGGCTACTGACATGCCAATTTTGTCCCACTGCTCTATTCCCATAAAAGGATGCATGGTATAACCCCCTTTGACTTATACAGTTTCGTGCAAATCAACGATATAAATATTGCCTTGGGTCCGTTCATTATGAGTATCCGAGGTAAAAAGAACGTACTGGTCGTTATGGCTGAAAATGGGATGCGGATGCACGTCCTGCACAGAGAAGCTGCTGTTGTGGAGACAGAGAAGTGTCATGTCCAGCTTGGCGCTCAGCCAATCTATCCGGCACAGATGAATACTGTGGGCATCAATAATGCCGTCAGTCACAAGCAGTGAGTCGTCTGTACTTGTAGTGAAATGTCCATAAGCCGTCATATCAGGTGAAAAGCTTACTTCCGTGTACATCCCTTCCCGTGAATCCATATAACCGACAAAGCTGACAATCGGTTCTTGCTCTTTCGCTACTTCTTTCATCGCCGGATCGTTAGGTACGCCTCGGGTTCCGTGATATATCACCGCATGGTTTTGATTCGCCCACATTTCATGGCAAATCCACAAAGACGGTCCCCCGTTCGATTGATCCCTCACCTTCGAGATCTTCCCGTGATCATACAGCCAAATACGCTGATCGACCATCCCGCCTTCATGGTTGAACAGAATGATTCGCGGATCGTTCGGGTGGAACTGAACGTGGGTAACCCAGCCCTGGTGCGTAAAATTGTAGAGCGTTTCCCCTGAAATCGTATCGATGACGACGACTTGTGAGCTGATGTTGTCCCGCTTCACCTTTTCCCGAATGGAGCTGAAAGGATTACCATCTCCAACCTCAAACGCGGCTGAATCGATATAAGGGACGCAAGCGTATCGTCCGTCACCAGACAAATGCGTAAATCCGGTCATCACGTTTGCCGGGAGTTGATAAACGATCCTTTCCTCCAGCCCGTTTACATCGAGCAATCGCACCTCGTTGCCTTGAATATATAGCAAAAGACCTGCCGCAGGAGCAAAGCTAGGGCTTGCTTTGGCGAAACCGCGGTACGGATTGCCGTCATAGTACACATAACTTTTCATCAGGCCGTCACTATTGTCCGTAAGTTGAACAGCCGTACCGTCTTCCAGCGTCAGCTTGAACACATTCGGATTGCCGCTGCCCAGGTCGCTGATATATAGAATTTGTTGATTATCCTCGGTAAAGCTGCTGCTCGTAAAATATAAATGATGATGATTTCCAGGCAGTGAAGTGAGCTGAGTCACAGTCCGCCCTGTTAGCTCATCCTTGCGTTTCTGTAATTGATGTTTGAAGATGGTACCTTTAACCGTATTCACTGCTTCCTCTCCCCTCTAGTTAAAAAAACGCGGCAGCCAGCTCCGATTCGCCCGTAGCAAGCTGTCAGCCAGCTCCCCGAGCTCGGAGAAATCAGCGAGCCCGCTAAGCGGATCCAGGCTTAACGCCTCGATCAGCGTCTCCCGGCTGCCCTCCAGCGCCGCTTTCAACGTAAGCTCATGTACATCGGCATGAAGCCTGCACAGACTGCCGACCGGACCAGGCAGATCACCCGAAGACCACGGGTGAATCCCGCTCGATCCAACAGTGGCGAGTGTCTCCACGATGACGTCCTTAGGCATGTTTCCGATTTGCCCTTCGTTCGGGACGTTAACAATCGCGGGCGTCTCGCCGCCAGTGACAACAGCCTTCATGATTTCCGTCATTTCTTCGCCGGAGCGCTGCCAGGAAACCTCTTTTACGCCGTTTGCCAGCTGCCGGATCGTGTCCAGCTGATGCACCTTCGTCAAGCGCCTGGCGTCTACCGTCGTCTTGAGCACACCGTATTTCATGCCGTACCCGTTTCTCACATTGCACAGACTTGGATAGAACTCGATCAGATGGCGGTCTCCTGCCAGCGGCAAGTACCCAAACTGACGGCATAATGCCAGCTTCGCTGCGCTTTTATTATGAAAGGAATCATTTTGTCCTGCTGCTCCTTCGTCTTCAATATCCCAATGTTCTTGGGCATATGCGCGGATTCGAGGCAGCACATCTTGGCCATTAAGCTCTGCCTTCGTCAGCCAGATGAAATGGTTGACCCCTGCAACCTTATAATGAAACCCTTGCTCCGGAAGCCAACGGTACAGATAATCAGTCACGTTCATGCCCTCAGGTTTGGGCAAACCAAGCATCGGGCCGAAATATTTCGGAGCCGCATGCAGCTCATGGCACATGCCGACGACCTTGACACTCTTGGCCGCCTTATTCATGGCCCTAGTGACGACGCTCATGGGATTCGTCACATTGAACAGCCAGGCACCCGGACATATCTCCTCCATTTCCTGCACAAGCTCGTAGGCAACCGGTGCCGTACGCAGCGAAGCGGAGATGCCGCATGGTCCAACCGTCATCGATACCGGCTGCCGGATGCCGTATTGGATTGGCAGCTCCAGATCATTCCAGAACGCATCCATCGCTCCTGGACTGAACGTCGTCAGTACGAAGTCCGCTCCTTGCAGCGCTTCCTTCCGATCATCCATAATGCGGATCCGGTATTCCTTGTTACGAAGCCTATTGAAAGTGTGCAGCATAGCGGCTACAGCCTCAACATGCTCTCGGTTCGGGTCGACCAGTCTGATTTCGCCACCTTGAATCTCGTCCAACAAATACACGTCCCGCATGAGCCCCACCATCCAGTTGACGCTCCCGCCGCCGATAATCGTTAAGTTCATAGAATCCATCTCTTTCGCCTCCAGAGAGTAAGAGCTTGATATTTTCGAATTAAGCGTATCATCCGAGCCGTGAGAGCGTCTTCAATTATCTTGTTTTTCTCCCCATACATTCACCTATCTTGCTATAATATATTGAGAGTGCTGTCGTTACTGAAGGAGGGAGCCTGCAATTGGACCGGACGACCATGTCGAACTACAATGTTCCTTATGACCGAACCCCGCCTTTCTCCATAAGTTATACCCATGATAGGGAAATCGGGAAAAAACCAGTCATTCACCATTATCATAATGCCTTCGAGCTTGATTTCTTTGTCAAAGCGGACCTTGAAATTTTCGTACGGGACAACAATTACACGATCCGGGATGGCGACTTCTTTTTCATTAACGAATACGAGATCCATCGGATCCGCTACCAGCCGAACCGCCCTTATGCAAGATATGTGATTAATTTCAGCAAAGAGTTCATTCAAGGGATACTTCGAGAAGCCGGGCTGGAGCCCACCTTGGACTGGTTAATTCATCAAGGTCCACGTAAGGTGGAGACGAAGCTGGAGCAGCGAAGCGCACTGACGTCTCTTTTCAAATCGGTGGTGTCCGCGCATGAATTGAACGATCGCGATCCGTTAGCCGAGGCCAAGGTAAAGCTGAATTTACTCCAGCTGTTAATCCGATTTAAGGAACTAGCAGACCAGCAGCAGCCGTCTCCTGCCTTTAATCCGTACATTAGGGGACTGATCCGCTTTATCGATGAACATTACGCCAAGCCGATCACCCTGGAGCAGCTTCAAGCCGAATTTGGGCTGAGTAAATATTATATAAGCCATTTGTTCAAAGAGACGACCCATTTTACAGTATTCGAATATGTGTTAAACCGAAGAATATTAGAAGCCAAAAAATTATTGGAGCAAACGGAGCTTTCCATTATTGATGTTGCCCTCGGCTCTGGCTTCAATAACCTGCAGCATTTCTATCGAATTTTTCAGCGTCATGTAAAACAAACACCTCTGCAATATCGCAGAGGTGTGAGGTGAGATTATGTTTTTACATTGGAATTCTCTAAAAAGTAGTATTTTTGCTCAGTACGTCTGCGAATAAAGAAAAGAAGGCAATTGCAAAAATAGCATATAATACAATAAAAATAGCCATCATTATTAAGCTCGCTTTGGCGTAATTAGACTTATTTTTGTTGGCACTGTCACCAAATGCCCAAACAAATAACATGACGATATTGGCGATTGGAATCATCAAAATTAAGCTAGTAATTAGCCAATTTTTCACCGTCATAACCTTTTCTCTTTGATCTAGCCCATAGTTTGTTGTTTCCATCGACATTTCAAAAATCCCCCTTAACCATCTTTGTATATAATTACCATTCCATAGTATATATGAAAAAGCACAAATGTAAAGGAATATTTTAACAAATACATCATCGGGTTAACATGATAATTGCATAGTCTTCATTTCATAGATTTTTTGGAGAGTATGGGCATACTTCGTCTTCTCATCCTCAACTTCGGAATGAAGATACCCCTCTACGAGCCTGTACCCGAATATGAGAAGAATCATCTCGTAGACACAATGCTCAGCGATTCCGGATACATGTGCATATTCCGAAAAGCCTTTGTAATACGCGGGGACACAACGCTGGTAGTATTCGACCATGTGATCGATATCCGGTTCATCCGCGATCAGGCTTGCAAGATCCTCGCCTAGGTAGCCCCATCCGCTGGTATCCCAGTCGATGAGCGCGATATTCCCTTCAGCATAGATCAGGTTGGCTACCCAGAAGTCTCGGTGGCATAGCACGAGGGGCAATTTCTCGATACGGGCGAATATCTCCTCTGCTTGCTCATCGATGTCGATGAGCATATGCTGCACGTGCAGCGGGAATTCGCAGTCCTCCGAACGGATATATTCGTAAACGATCGGCCATGACCGATAATGCAGGTACGTATTCTTCATGAGATCCGCATGGCTCAGGTTGGTCAAGCTCTGCAGTACAGCAGGCTGCTCCGCATACAACTTGCCTTGAAAGCGCCCTAACTCCAGCGCAGCCTTTTCATACATGTCGCCGGTCAAGTCTACACCGGATACGCCATCGATATATTCCAGCCACAGCTGGTATTTATTTTCTTCGGCATTGAGCTCGGCATGATAACATATCGGCCAACGGAGGGTTTGCGAGAACGTGATAGAAGCCTATTGGGACAGTACTAAAGGAGGAAACCGATATTTCGTCGCTTGTTCATAAGCATACGCAAGTTTGATTAGAACAGGTTCGCTATAAGCAGAGCCGGAAAAAACAACGCCGAACGGTCCTTTCGTAATCCATCCCTCCGATGTCGTGCTTCCTACGGATGCAAACCCGGCTGGGACTGTAATTAAAGGGTATCCCGCTCTTCCCGCGATGTCCGTGCCGTCGTAGTTACCAGGCAATAATAAAGCATCCAGATCGTGTTGTTTTAAAACAGCGTCGATTCCTTGAGCGCGGGAATACTCCTCATTTTTCCGTTTACTCTCCAGATATTCTGTATCCTCCAACGATCCGGATGTTTCATCACACCAGATTAGGCGGGATTGGCCATATTTTAATGCGACATCCGTATGGTTTTGATTAAACGCTATTACTTCCGACAAACTATGTACAGGTATGGATGCGGGCAGTCTGGCTAAGTAATCATTGACATACTTTTTAAACTCATGACGCTTAACATCAAAATTCCAGTTCACCAGCTCACAAGGAAGAGAAACAGGGTCAACAACAGTGGCACCTTCCTTTTTTAATAGGGCTATGGCTGCCTCCATGATGGCTAATCTCTCTGGATCCAAGTTCTGATAATAAAATCTTGGGATACCAATTCTAGCTTTTTTTATAAAGCTATTATCGAGGAACTGCGTATAGTCCTTATACGAGCGGTTTACACTTTCGAAGGTGCTAGAATCCCGTTCATCAACGCCTGCCAGTACTCCCAACAAAATAGCTGCGTCTTTTACCGTTCTAGTCATAGGACCCGGAGTATCTTGGCTATTCGAGATCGGAATGACCCCTGCTCGACTAATTAAACCGACAGTCGGCTTCAATCCGACGATGAAATTTTGGCTCGCTGGACAAATGATGGATCCAGTTGTCTCTGTTCCAATAGCTGCAGCTGCCAAGTTTGCCGCTATAGCCGCAGCCGAACCTGAGCTGGATCCGCCGACAAAGAATTCCCCTGGTCCATAGGGGTTCAAAGTTAGCCCGCCTCTTGAACTATAGCCTGCCCACATGGTGGAAGACATAAAATTAGCCCACTCGGTCATATTCGCCTTTCCAAGGAGAACAGCGCCTGCTGAACGAAGCTGCGCTGCCACCCATGAGTCTTCCACCGCATAGGAATCCGCTAGAGCTACAGCTCCCGCGCTTGTGTGCATGTTGTCATGAGTATCAATGTTATCCTTCAATAAAAGCGGAATACCGTGCAACGGCCCTCGACTTCCCGTGCAAGCCCTTTCTTTATCTAATGCGCGCGCGATGTCGATAGCATCAGGGTTGATTTCGATAATCGCATTTAGCCCAGAATACCTTTGGATACGATCTAAATAAACGTTGACCAGATTTTCAGATGTCATATTGCCTGACTCCATGGCTGTCTGCATACTGTTGAAATCGGCCTCAATAATCCACTTATCCAGTAGGTCTTGCATGAAATCGCTCCTTTAATCTGGCTCTAAATAGTGCCAATTCTTAGCACTTTCTCCTATCAACGGTAACACCTTCTACGGTAAATCAACTTTTTAACTCCAAGTGAAGTAGGGGAAATGGTTGACCTGAGCTGTCTATTTCTGATCGTCCCACCTGATCAAATCCGATCTTTTTGTAAAATGCATACGCTCCTTCATTTTGCTCATTAACATCAACCTGGAGATTCCTTCCTTTTAGTTTTACAGCATGGTTAATTAATCTGCTCCCTATACCCTTTCCGTGGTAATTGGGGTCTACAAACAACATTTCTATCTTTGTTCCGTCAAGCCCGATAAACCCTGCAGGTTCTGTATTTCCATTCATTTCCACCCAAATTTCCACTTCTTTTAGTGCTCCGTTTTTAACGATGCCATGATAAAATTGAATATCATTTTCCGTCAGAAATGTATGGGTATGAACTACAGCTTTATGCCAGATATCCACTAATTTATCATGATCCTTATCTTGGTAAGCTACGATTTCATATGACATTTATTCATCCTCCATAATTTAGCTTATCTGTTTCTACCTGCCCTTTAACTTATAGAATACATATTTCTCTTTTCTTAGTAATGTGCAAAAATTGTTATAACCAAACTGCCCCGTTAGTTTAATCCTTCCTCCTCCAAACCCCTCCAGGACAAGGAACAAACCCACTATCTGAGTAAAACGCAGTATGTTTAGAAGCGTAAGTCAAAGTTACAATCTCTAACCCAAAACGTTCCGCCTCTTCAAGTAATTTCTTAACTAAGGCTTGGCCTATCCCTTTTCTCTGATGTTGCGGATGCACAATAATATCTTCCATATATCCGTGTTGCAATCCCATTCCAGCAATGTAACCGAATGCTATTAATTCATTTTTCTCATCCCTTAGTCCGGCCCAGAAATTACAGCGTTCAAATAAAATGGGATAATCAAAATGCCTGCCATCCCACCCCACCAGTTCTCTTAAAGTTGGCACTTCGTGAGTCTCTAACGGTAAATTAATGACGATCTCTTGATTCAATTGACCATCTCTCCTCTGAAAATCATTGTTATTAAAAAATTATCCATCTGTTGGCACAATCCTGCCAGTTACTTGCCATAGAAATAACCGCCGCTCACTCTCTTTTAATAAACATTTGCTTGTGATAAAAAGAAAACCTTGCGAAATTAGTCGCAAGGTTTTTAGATAGGTGGTCTTCACTATTTGCCTGTCCACATATCGGAAACGTAGCCTTTATCAAAAAACGATTTTGGTAAATAGAAATAACCTTGATCGCCCCAGCCTGTTCCCCATGAATTTCTGACAATGATATAGACCGTTCCATTTATTTTTTTATAGCCAACAGCGAGAACAGCATGTCCACCAAGCAAAGCTTCACCATGTTTAGGGAGCGGAACCATCCCTGTGCGCGCGACATCAGCGGATTCAAAGCTGTCGTACACGGAAATGCCTAGCACGACCGGGTATTCGCTGGCTAGTGCGGATTGCAGCGCGGCAAATGAGGTCACGCGATGATACTCGTTGATTTTGAAAGTTTTGGCGTTCGCTTCGGCTTTGGCGGAAGGCGTTTCCGCAAATTTGGAAACATCATAAGGGAAATCAGCTTCTGGCGCGCATCCAATCGTCTGCAGAACCTTCATGCCATCGCGAATATACGCGCCTGCATCGGAAGAAATGGTGCCCTCCATCGAGCGCTCATGCCAATAGAGGTATAAACGGCTTAACCGTGTTAAAGGCTGCCCGGCTTTCACTTCATAATATTCCCGCAGCCCGGAAGCAATCGCATTGGCCGTGCAGCTGCCCAGCGAGCCTTGATCCACCACAGGTGAGGTGAATTTTCGTAAATCGACACTTTCTGGGAGCATGGCAGCATCCATGTGAAGGGAGCGGAATATGAAATCCCGCACATCTTCTAAGTCTTGTTTTAATGTGTATTTACGTTGAGTCATACGATCATCTCCTTATGCCTTTGCTATCAATATATGAAAATCTAGCAAGCTAGCAACGGCGTATAAGGAGATGGTTATAAAAAATAAGAGCCGCTAGAGTTGGGATCTAGGGCTCTTAAACTTAATTAGGGGAGCACCGCTGCCTCCCTTGTTTCGTATCATTTAATCATCTTGGTCAAATCCATCTTCGCATAGATCACCCTATGGATTTCAACCACTTGTTCACTCACAACGTAGAATACCAAATAATTGTTGACTGGCAAGATCCTGTATTCATGCTTCATATCATCTATGGGCTGATATACCCTGCAAGAGAAAGGGAATTGCTGTAGCCTGGATATGGATTCATCCATAGCATCCAATAAATCCGCAGCAGCCTTTGGTGCGTGTAGCGTATCCACAATGTAGTCGGATATATTCTTTAAATCCTGTAATGCCAAAGGCAGATAGTCCAACTTAAACATTTTTCCCATTGATCTTAGCAGCGAGATTTGCCCTTAATTCCGAAAACACTTCTTCATGCGAATATCGCTTATCCGTAGACTTGGCCTCAAGTTCAGCTTCTTTAAGCTTGAAGTAAATGTCACTTTCAAATTGCTTTCGCTCATACGCTTCAATGCTCATCACAACCATATCACCATAACCGTTCTTGGTCAAAAATACGGGTTCTGAGGTTTCGTGTACAACCCTTGAAATTTCAGCAAAATTATTGCGCAAATCCGAAACCGGTCTAATATGTGGCATGTCATCACCCCTCATTAATGTAACATAATTTTATCATAATAATGCTAACACAACAATGAGACGGCTGTTCATGACGGGCTGTATTCAGACATAATTTGTAATGGGGGACAAGCGCCGACCATTACCGCTACTAATAGTTACCGCGCCTAGCCAACCAGCTGATTTCAAAAGAGTTAGGCGAAGTAAGTCCGAGAAAAGCGAAGTATCACAGTCACAATAATCCTTATAGGACGCGGGCTCAAAGGCTTTTGGTTCGTATAACTTTAAACTCTTTAATCGATGTATAAAATCCCAGAATATCTGAATCAATTGGCAAGCCAGATACTTGCCCATCCCCAATTTCAATTACAATCCAGTCACCAGAATCTGTTTTTCCGATGTCCATCGTAAAAAAGTTGCTTTCAATCTTCTGAGCAAGATGATTAAAAATGGTTAAATCAGGTTTCTCATCATCGTAATGAATATCTTCCCAATAATCGAATTGAAAAAGAAATTGTTTTTGGTAATAAAACAATCTATATTCCTTTGAGAGCGGCATCTGACTCTTGGAATGGATAGATATTTTTTCAAGATTCACGAACTCTCTAAACACTATGCCTTCATTCATGTGTTCACCTTGTCGATCAATAAAATTCTTAATGACTTTGGTTGCATGATTTCTATCCGAAGCATTCGGTATGAAAAAAGATTCGTTCCATTCGTGCTTCCTGGATTTCACATAGTCCTTTATGATAATCGGTTTGCTCCCAAACTCAGACAGATTCCTATAGATTTGATCGAAATCATTTTTCAGGTTTTCAATATGAATCCAATTGCTATAAGGAGTTAAGTCTTTCATCTTTTCATAGGAATTGGGAAACCAGTGACCATTCATATATTCATCAGGATTGTTAACGAGAAATATATTCTTCTTTTGTAAACCGTTGTATAAGTCTTCATAGTTCCTGGGCTTCATCATCCAGCCTCTATATAGCGCTGATTCATGAGATACAACTGCATTAATTTTACTTAGAGACTTGTCAGTATTGCCTTCCAACAACTCTTCAAGACTTATTAACAGGATAGAAAATCCAAGAGATTTAGCTATAGAGAATTCCTTCTCATAATCAAAGTCAACTGCATTTTTATTCATAGGATCTGAACAAAAAATAAGAAGCATACAGATTCGACCCCCATGTTGGATTTAATCCCCTACTTGCAGAAGTTTCAACTAACGTTACATTTGCTACTTTGTAAACACTCTATGTTTTACATATTCGTGAATCAGATAAGACTATCCTCCCAGTTCGATTAATCCCAAAGCCATAATAAAAAATCAAAAACCGGAACCCCAACGGAGTCCCGGCCCTATTTACCCTACAATCAGCGCATACACAATACCCGGTCCGTGAACCCCAATGGTCAAATCATTCTCAATATCAGCCGAACGGCTTGGTCCAGAGATGAAATGAATACCCGCAGGCAAATTCTCACTTCCCGCACGATCGAAATGAACCAATGTTTCGCCTAAACGTGTTTTCAGTCTATCTACCGGAATAATGGCCATCAATACAGTCGGGAGCAAACTAACCGATCTTCCTTTGTCCTGTGATGACAGGACTGTTATAGAGCCTGTATACGCTGTAGCGTAATCCGCCATCACAATACCAAAATCCGCTTCAGCGGCGCGGGCTTTCCAGTGATTCTCCGGCTCACGGTTCCAAACCGATACGCTAGTACCTTTTAGCACGCCTTCCAAATCAAGAGCATCAAGCTCCGATTGGTTTTGCCGGATGATATATTTAACGCTCATTTCCTGGGCTTTATTCACTATGAATTGTTGAACATCTTCCATGGAAGATAGACGAGCCACATGTCCGCCAGCAGCTTGGAAATTTTCTGTAAATCTCGTAATTCTCTCTTCAAGAGGCCATTCGAATGCTTGCCAGAAATCAGGCGCTCCTCGATAAGACTGAACCGGTTTCTCAGTCACCCGTGCTCTTCCCAGCTTACTAGCGATGCCATTCATGAATGTTTCCTGTTTCGCGCGTGACTCCATTTCAAGCTGCGCTAACCATTCCTGATGCGTATCAGCCATGTTCATGCCCTCCTCCGGTACTTCTTTCCTTGACAATGGCTTCCATTCGTTGGCGCACTTCCGGATCCAGCTCTTTCAACCCTTGGCGCAGTTCCTCCTCCAAAGTCCCCCACCCCTCACGGAACGATTTTTCAGGCAAACTTGGTGTTACCCTATACGAATTCCAGCCTTTGAGCGGACCCAGCTTCGTACGGATCTCTCCATTGCGAACGACAAGTTTCTGGCCGATCTTGCCGAGCTTCAGCACACTTTTGAAACGGCCTGAATTGCCCATAACCGCCGAGAAGCCTTTCATGCCAATCGCTTCAAGCTTATTGCCATGGCCACTCTCCACCTTGCGGCGCCGTAAAGAAACAAGCATATCGTGCAGAGGGATCTTGACGGGGCACGCTTCGTAACAAGCCCCGCATAAGCTGGAGGCATTCGCAATATCGTCCCACTCGGCCACGTTTTTCTTTAATGCAGGAGTCAATACGGCGCCGATCGGGCCGCTGTATGTGCCCCCGTATGCATGTCCCCCGATATGCCGGTACACCGGACAAGCGTTCAAGCAAGCGCCGCAGCGGATGCAATTCAGCAATTCTTGAAATTCGGGATCTCCCAGCTGCAAAGAACGTCCGTTATCGACAATAATAATATGCATTTCCTCAGGACCATCGGCATCATGTTCTCTTCTCGGACCCGTAATACCTGACATGTACACCGTCAGCTTCTGACCTGTCGCCGAACGCGGCAGAAGCGTTGCCATGACTTCCAAATCGGTCCAGGAAGGAATAATGCGCTCCATACCCATTAGCGTAATTTGCGTCTTAGGAACCGTCGTTACCATCCGGGCGTTGCCTTCATTCTCGAACAGCACCATGGATCCGGTCTCGGCAATCGCGAAGTTGCAGCCTGTCATCCCGATATCGGTTTCAAGAAACTTCTCCCTCAGCTTCTTACGAACAAAACCTGCTAGAATCGACGTATCCGGCGGCAGCGTCTCTCCGGCTTCTTTGGATAGCAACTCCGCAATTTGATATCTGTTCTTATGGATGGCCGGAATGATAATGTGGGAAGGCGTTTCTCCCGCGAGTTGAATGATATACTCACCTAGATCCGACTCGATAGCTTCAATCCCGATTGATTCAAGCGCGTGATTTAGATGAAGCTCTTCGGTTACCATGGACTTTGATTTTACAACCGACTTTGCAGATTTACGTTCCGCAATCGCCAGGGCAATTTTCACCGCATCAGCCGATGTATCAGCGAAATGGACATGAACACCATTAGCACGAGCGTTATCCGCAAACAAATTCAAATAATAATCCAGATGAGCAATCGTATGGAGCCGGATTTGTCGACCTCTCTCTCTCCACATATCCCAATTGCCGTGTTCTTCTGCAGCTTTCTTCTTACCTCCACGCAGCCGCTCTGTTGTAAAGCGCACGGCATTGCGCAAAAACTCATCGTTAAGCGCCAAATCCGCACGTTCTTTCACGCTTGAAGCAGCAGAATTAGTTGTACTCAAGCTCGATTCACTCCTTCATACAGCAGCTCTGCCAAGTGCATCACCTTGACGGGTTCGTTTCGAAAACGCAGGTTGCCGGCGATATTCATTAAGCAGGCCATGTCGAGACCGACGAGAACTTCCGCTTCCGTTTCTTTCACATGATTCACTTTCTCTGAGACCATAGCTCCTGAAATGTCTGCCATCTTGACAGCAAAAGTCCCTCCGAACCCGCAGCAATCTTCAGCAAAAGGAAGCGGAACAAACTGTAAACCTTGGACATTTTCCAATAATTCCAACGGCTCATCTTTGACACCAAGAAGCCTGCTTCCGTGGCAGGATGGATGATAGGTGACTTTATGAGGAAACACCGCCCCCAGATCCGTAACCCCCAACACCTGCACAAGGAATTGAGTAAACTCGTAAGTTTTTCTCTGAAGCTCTATCGCTTTCCCCAAGAGAACAGGATCATCTTGAAAGAGATTCGAATAGTGATGAATCATGTAGGTGCATGAACCCGAGGGAGAGATAACAAAATCGCTATCATCAAACGCTTTGAGAATCGTTTTGGCCGTTGTCCGTGCTTCATCCCAATATCCGCTGTTATAAGCGGGTTGACCGCAGCAAGTTTGAACGCTTGGAAACTCCAACTGAACCCCATATTTGGCTAAAAGCCGCACCATCGCTTCTCCTACTCGGGGATAAATCGCATCGCTAAGACAAGTAATAAATAATGATACTTTCATGGTGCACCTCTCATCTTTATGACCTATATCTCTATCAGATTGTCAGATATGTAAAGTAAAAGAACCTCAACGATCGAGGTTCTTACTATTTATTCTGCTATTTCTCAGCAACCATCGTATTTGTTAACGAACCCAATTTCTCAATCTCAATGGTTACAACATCTCCCGGTTTTAAATAGATCTGCTTCTCCTTCGGATAGCCGAGCACAACACCGGCAGGTGTTCCTGTTAGGATAATATCACCTGGAACTAAGGTCATGTGTTGCGAAATGTAGCTGACAATTTCGTCGCAATGAAAAATCATATCGGATGTATGGGAATGCTGTCTAACCTCGCCGTTGACGATACAGCGAATGTCCAGATTGTTCGGATCTCCTACTTCATCTGCGGTAACAAGGAAGGGTCCTAATGGGCTGAAGCCGTCGCATGATTTACCAAGCAGCCATTGTTGCGTTCTCATTTGCAAATCTCGCGCGGACAAGTCGTTCACATTGCAATAGCCGAATACGTGATCTAACGCATGCTCCTTCTCCACATATTTCGCTTTTTTCCCGATTACAATCACAAGCTCCGCTTCGTAATCAACCTGCGACGACACTTTCTCCGGCAATGGAACTTCAGCGCCATGTCCAGTTAACGTATTCGAAAATTTATTAAAAAGAATCGGATACTCCGGAATCGGCGCATTGGTTTCTTCAGCATGTTTGCGATAGTTGAGCCCAACACAAATGATTTTGCTTGGGTTCGTCACAGAGGGTCCATATTGGATATGAGTCTCATCCAGCCAATAAGCTTCTCCCTCTGAGCCTGCTTCAAGCACAATGTTCACAAGACGCTGCAGCTGCGCAACCGCCGCCGTTCCGCCTTCTATGACAGCATGCAGCGTCGTCGGCAAGCTAATCGTTTGGTCCAATGTCATTCCTTTGATTGCTGCGGCGACATCCAAAATGCCGTTATCCGTTTTAATACCAAGCTTAAATTGGCCGTTGTCGTTAAATGTCAGTAGTTTCATTCGTACATATTCTCCTCCAGCTAGCTAATGTTAGGCGTTCTTGCCGAAAACAACACCACCGTCAATGTAGAGCGGAGAACCCATCATAAACTTGGAATCATCCGACGCCAAGAACAATGCCGCTTTAGCAACATCCTCTGACTTGCCCAGTTCACCGCTGAGCTGGCGCTGTTTTAGGGATTCGATGGCAGCTGTAGGATCATCATAGGAAGTCTTTAAATAGTTTTCTACGAACGGTGTAAAAATCGTACCCGGCAGAAGGGCATTCACCCGGATGTTGTAGGCTGCATAATCAACCTGCATCGATTTGGTTAAAGCGAGTACGGCTCCCTTTGTTGCAGCATAAGAAACTCTGCGCGCGAGTCCAATTTCCGCTACGCACGACGACATGTTAATAATTGAACCTGTTTTACGCTCCATCATGTAGGGCAATACATATTTCGAGGGCAGGAATACGCCTTTTACGTTAATGCTCATAATCCGGTCCCAAGCTTCCGGCTCAATTTCATGTACGGCTCCGACACCGCTGATTCCAGCATTGTTAAACAAAACATCGATGCGGCCAAACTCAGCAATAGCCGTTTCCACCATCGTTTTGACGTGCTCAGGATTTGTTACATCCGCGTGGAGAAATAATGCTTCGCCGCCATTGTCCTTAATTTCGCTCACGGTTTCTCTGCCCTTGGTTTCATCCAAGTCATTCACGATAACTGTTGCGCCTTCTTGTGCAAAAAGCAATGCCGTGCTTTTCCCGATACCTGAACCGGCTCCAGTGATTAAAACTACCTTATCTTGTAATCGCATACTTCCACTCCTCTATGATTCAGCTTGAATGCCATAAAATTTTGCCGCTGTTCCGCCTAATATGGCAGCTCTCTCGTGTTCTGAATAATCGGCAATTGCACGATTGGTTTGCTCCCAGACTTTCTCATAGTCCCCTGCCAGGTTGGCTACTGGCCAATCGCTTCCAAACATGAGTCGATCCGCCCCAAAATGCGTTAACGCATAGTCGATATAGGGTCTCAAATCCTCTGAGCTCCAGGTATGCCAATCCGCTGCCGTATTTAATCCAGATACTTTTGCGTACACATTCGGGTACTGAGCCGCAGCAGCAAATTGTTCCGCCCATGCTCCCATTTGCTTTTCCTTGATCGGTGGTTTGGCGAAGTGGTCTATGACCATTCTAAGATCCGGTATTTTCTCAGCCAAATAAGGGACATGTTTCAAATGATTCGGGAACTCGCCCACGATATCGAAGGTCAAGCCGAAAGAAGAGAGGATCTTGAGCCCCTCTATCACCGAATCGCGGATGACCCAATCAGGATCCTTCTCTTCGTGAATCAGATGACGAACCCCTTTGAAGTAAGGATTGGCGGCGTATTCCTGCAGCTTTTTATCCGCCACTCCCGGAATGTTCAAGGGTACCCACCCAACAACCGCGCCTACCCATTCTCTTTCGGCGGCTACCTTTAACATATAATCGGTATCCTCATAGGAGTTCATAGCTTGTACGATGACCGTTTTGTTAATGCCAGCCTTGCGAATCAGCGGTTCCAATTCATCCGCTTCAATGGTACGGCATATCGATCCGAAAGACGGATCCAGCCAAGGGTACGCAACCTTTTCCAAATTCCAGAAATGCTGATGGGTGTCTATGATCATGGGCGAAAGCTCCTTTGCTTGAACTTATCTCATTCGGTACTCTAAGCAAAACGATTTTCTTCAGGATCTTCCATATCATAGCCAAAGGCATCAAGCGCCGGCCATAGCTCAGGGGCAATCGGGTAATTCGCGAGTTCCAGCGTTTGAGCGATCCGTTCCGGTTTACTCATGCCGACGACCGTACTCGCGATTCGCGGGTCACGGAGCGAAAATTGAAGTGCGGCGGCGGCAAGCGGAACATCGTATTCCAAGCAAACCTTAGCGAAATTACGCGCTCTCTCCAATAAGAGTGGTGGGGCCTCGCTATAGGCATAACGTGCGTATGCTTCCGGACCTTTAGCGAGTATTCCACTGCCATAAGGAGCAGCATTAATAATCGCAACGCCCATACGGCTCGCGACATCAAGCAAAGGCTCGGCAGCCCGATTGAGCAGCGTATATCGATTGTGGGTTTCAACCGCACTAAACGCTCCCGTTTCGACATAACGAATGAGCATATCGATCGGTCCGCCGGATATGCCGATGTGATCGATGACCCCCTGCTCTTGAAACTTTTGCAGTACTTCTAGCGGTCCGCCGGATCCCATCACATTTTCAAAGGTGGTATGTTCAGGATCGTGGATGTAAACATATTGCAGACGATCAAGTCCTAATCGTTCGAGACTTCCTTCGATGGAACGTTTAATTTGTTCGCCGCTAAAGTCGCCGGTCTTCAGGTCGCGGTCGGCTTTGGTGGCCAACACATACCCCGCTGGAAGACCACCATTTGCATGAATAGCCTTACCGATTCTCCGTTCGCTCTCGCCTTCGCCATAAGCCGCAGCCGTATCCAGAAAGTTGATTGGGCTTTCGAAGGCGGCGCGCAACGTCACCAACGCTTGTTCCTCCGACGTGCTGTATTGAAAGGTTTCCGGCATATCCCCCAGCGGAGCGGCTCCAAAACATAGCGGTGAAATGAGTAGGCCGGTGCTGCCAAGCGGTCTTTTGGATAATAATGCGTTCGTCATGGCGTGTTCCTCGCTTTCTGATATTGTCTGTATTATAACGACACACCCAAAAAGCCCCGTGTCATTTGAAAATCGATATTTCCTTGCTGATAGAGACGCGGTACATAAGTATGTTCCAGAATTTCTTTGCTGCGCTCAAGAATTTGATTCACCCAGAAGCTTGGGTTACCCCCGAGTACCAAATCGACATCCTGCTTAAGGTTAGGCAGATCAACCTGTTCCGACGTCACTTGCAGCATAGGGACAAAAGGATGCGCCTGCATCGGACGATCACCGATCAGCGCGATGATTAACTCCACACCTGTGGCGGCGAGTCCTGTGATCGTCTCTACGCCATGCGTTGTTGGCGTTTCCATCACGTGGAAGCCGTTTTGGCGGACGTGTTCCCCATAGGCAATGGACGGCCGAACTGGAGACGAGCCAAATAAAGGCTGACTGAATCCGTCCTCGGTAAGCAATCCGCTGTTCTCAGGAACAACGACCAAGCCTCCGGCACCGACGATCATCTTGGTTAGCAACCCCAGCTGCTGTCCGGCATCTTGGTTAATGGCACCAGCGCTTACAATCCCGATGCGCAACCCTTCCAGACCGACCGTCACCTTCTCCGCAGGTTCGGCGGCGGCCAATTGTTCGGCGAACCAGGACTCGACCTTTTCGCTCACCTTGGCAATTCCGCCGTCGAGCTGGATACTGGCATAACCAAGGCGGCTCGCATCGACACCCATCACGTCCATCTGATGGCGCATGTAGTCGTTATGCGTTTTCTCGCAGCCATGTTCCAGCAGCAAACAATGCTCCACCATCGGATGCGTAATATAACCGATCATCGTGCGGGAAAACAGGGATTCAGCCGGCCCCCCCGAGGTGCCGCAGCCTTCCGTGTGCGCCAAGGTGACAAAGCGCGAGAGCTCAGGTTTCCCTGCTCCTTGCTCGTTCAAGCGCCGTGTGATCATACCCGCTACCTGTCCGGCACAAAGACTGGTCGGCACGATCAAGCCGATATGATCGCTGGACTGCCGATTGCGGTGCCGAGTGAAGGAGAATTGGATCGGGTTAGCCGTCGTTACAGCATCATCTTCAATGGCTATCGGAGCTCCTGTTGGTACAGGAGTGTGAAGCAGCGTCTCCAGCTGGCTCGCATCGTTCTGCTGCCAGTTGCGCCAAATTTGTACTTGCGCATGGCCCGCCTTCTCGCCGACGCTTCGCTGACCGGAGGCAATTTGAATCGCCAACTCGAATACCTCTTGGCCCAGCTCATCCATCGACTTGCCTTCCAGATACTGCCCCGCATTCACATCCATATCGTTCGACAGCAATTGGAACCGGCGAGTTGTCGTGACCACCTTGACCGTAGGTACATACGGGAAGTTGGTGATTGAACCATTTCCTGTTGTAAAAAAGATCATGTTGCAGCCTGCGGCTATTTGTCCGGCGATGCTCTCCAGGTCATTGCCGGGGCTATCCATGAAATAGTAACCGCCATTCTTCATGAGCTCCCCGTACTCCGTAGCATAGTCGATCCGTGTTGTCGGGTCTTTTTTCATGGCAGCGCCTATAGATTTGAGATAAATATTATACAAGCCGCGATACATGTTGCCGCCCGACGGGTTACCTTCCGCACTGGTGCCATGCCAGGACGTGCGCTCCTTAAATCGGTTCACAAGCTCCAGAAATTTGCGAGCGGTTTCCACGTTGCGTACTTTTGACAGGACATAAGGCTCCGCGCCAATCAACTCATCCGTTTCGGCTAGACTAGCCGCACCACCGTAACGCACCAGTTGTTCCGAAACCCAGCCAAGCAGCGGATTCGCGGATACTCCGGAAAATGCGTCCGAACCGCCGCACTGCAAGCCAATTCGCAAGTGGCTGATAGATTCAGGCGTCCGCTGCATCGAGCTGACCGCCCCCAGCCAATTCCGTATGATCGCTTCCCCTTTAACAAGCTCCTCTTCGAAGCTGCCAGTGAGCGACACGAACTTATGCAGCACTTCATCGATCGGATAGCTATGCTCGCGTGCATAAGCCTCCACCATCTTGTTCGTGACCGATTCATTGCCATAATCAACAACCAATACCGCTCCGACGTTGGGGTTGACCATGAAACCTGCGAGCGTCCGCAGCAGCAAATCCACATTATTCAGTTTCTCTGTACCGCCCTCAGTATGAGCGACGGGAACGATCCCGTCGATATTCGAAACGTTCTTCCATTCGTCTTGCAGACGAGCGGCAAGTTCCTTTACGTAGCTACCAGTGTGCGAGGTGGTACCGAGCAGTGCGACGTAGTTTCTGGTGCCAACCCCGCGATCTGCATGGCGGCGATATCCCATGAACGTACGCGTATCCTCATAAGCTGGCGATGCCTGAGCCGGCTGGAAGTTCTCTTCGTCAAGGATATAGGGAGAAACTTGATCAGCGAAATTGGGCTCCGCCGGCACCGCGAACGTCAACTGGCGCACACTGAGCGCTTCCCGTACCGTTTTGTTGATCACATAGTTGCCGGGTTGAATCGGCTTAATCGCCTTACCGAAAGGCAAGTGCCACGAAAGCAGATCTTCGCCAGGAGCAACCGCTTTCACCGCGAATCGATGACCTTCCATCACCGTGTAATCCAAGACGAGGAATTGGCCTTCATACTGAATGACAGTACCGGAGTTCAATTGTTGAATCGCAACGGCGCAGTTATCCCCGGGCAAGGGAAGTCTCGCTACTTCTTCAAATTGGTAAACGACGTCCATCGATGACTGGCTCCTTTAATAAGATTTTCCGAACTTATAAAATAAATTGAGTTTTCTTCTAAAATTAGTGCTGCTCAATCATATTGTATCAAGAATATGTCATTTGTTAATTCTTTACCTTTGCAAAAACATACTCTATTTTGATATTCTATTAATATGAAAATAACGCAGTGAGATGATCTGTGGAGGTCCGAAATATGCAAAAACCGCTTATCAAGAACTTTATTAACGACCACCTCCTACCATTGGACATTGTATTTAAGGACATAAAGACACCAAATCGTGAACTGCCAGAGCATCTTCATGATCGCTTTGAATTGGTTTATATTTATAGTGGAAATGGTACGTTTTTCTTAAACCAAATGCTTTATGAGATGAATGAGGGAGACCTCTTCATCATTCCTGGAAATACCGTTCATCAGGCGTTGCCAGATTCCGAGTTTCCAATTACCGCCACTGCCGTCTATTTCGATCCGCAACTGATTGGACATTATGCAGCAGGCGATTCCTTTACGAATATGCAAGTTTTTGAACGAGCCCGCAAATATAAGAACTATAAGCTTGTAGTCCCAGCAGCCATACGCCCTCAACTCGAAGAAACACTCAAACAAATACATGAAGAATTGGAACGGCACGAAGCCGGTTTTAGATACGCTGTTCAACTACATTTAAATAGCCTTCTCATCAGCATTAATCGTTTGATCTTAAAAGAATCCCATCATCAACTGGTCGCGTCCGATATCGGCCCCCCCTGGTTACTGAACATCCTTCAACACTTAGATCAGTTTCACACTGAACCAATTGCTGGACTTTCATATTTGGCTAAGCACGCTTCCGTCTCAACCGCTCATTTATCCAGGGTGTTTAAACAATTAACCGGGATGAACATCACCGACTATGTGAATGCCAAGCGAATTTCAACTGCAAAGGAGCTGCTTTTAACTAGCGACTTAGGCATAGATACGATCGCCCACAATTGCGGTTATGAGAGCTTACCTTATTTTCATAAGTTATTTAAGAAGTTTACCGGCGTTACCCCAGGCGTATATCGAAGAAAAGTAATGAATGAAATTAGCTCCCAATTAGACAACAAGACATAAAGGTCACTATTCCTCCCTGCCTTCCGCCAAGAATGACAAAAACCGCGATGCCTCAAGGCTTCGCGGTTTTTGGCTTTTTATCTGTGATTGCACGAATTAACGAACTGTATAGAGCGGTCAACTCTTCAGAAGGGCGAATACCTAGCTCCTGATGAAGCAGCCGAACATAATCCGTATACAATACGGTCAATCCCTTTTTGTCCCCCGTCATTTCGCGTATCATCATCAAATGGTGGATGACCGATTCATCTAACGGATTGTGCTCGTTAAGCTTAAGTAATAACTTTGAAGCGGAGCCTGTATCTCCCGACGAAATCAGTACGGCGGCAAGTCGTTTGACGAATGAAGTGTACATTTGACGATAACGTTCCGTTTCGTGAATAGCCCATACATACGCTTTATCGCCAAACAAATCCCCCGTATAAAGGCGTTCAACGCTTAGAGCATTTTCCACTTGGCTGGCATCGATTGTGTGCAGTTCTTTCACTTGCGATTCGAACTCTACATAATCAATATTAGCGTCCTGCCACTCAAGTGCATACCCATCATTCTCTGAACGTATGACCTCGCGCATACCAAGCGGTTCCAGTGACTTGCGCAGTTGGTACACCGTTGTATTCAAATAACTTTCCGCACCTGCTTGCTCCATGCCGCCAAAAATATCCGTAACCAACTTAGAACGTGGAATACGTCTACCTCGGTAAAGCAGGAGATAGGCAAATAGCTCTGCGCATTTTCGCGAGATCCACTTCACTCGGCCCGTTTCCTTGCTTACAACTACGTCTCCGAGCGCTGTAATAACAATCCCTCTTCTTTGCTGCGTCGGTGGTACCAGGATCGCTGACGGATGGAAAGCCCGCCAGTTCTGAAGCGCACGGTGTACGGTTCGCTGCAGCCTCTCTTGAGAAACCGGCTTGACCAGATAGTCGATCACCGAAAGTTCATAAGCTTCCAGGGCGAAATCCTTGTGAGAGGTGACGAATACAATTTGCACTGGAGAGCCGACGTTTCCTAACCTTGCAGCGAATTCCATCCCATTCTCACCTTTCATTGAGATATCAACGAAAGCGAGGCCGATGTCCGTATGCTCTTGTAAAAAGAAGGAAGCAGATTTCGTATCCGTGAAGGCGCCGACAACTTGAACCTCCGGCAGCTTATGCAACATTTTGCTCAAAATTACATGCATTGTCACGTCATCATCTACCAAAATAACTTTCAAGCCTCCTCGCCTTCCTTCCGCTCGTCAATGACATCCATCCCGTCTCTTGAACGGTGTAAAGTAAAGAAAAACGTCGTTCCCACTCCCGGCACGCTGTTAAACCACAGATTCCCTCCATGAATCGCAATAAATTCACGTGTTAACATAAGCCCAAATCTGGCATGCCCTGCACCTTGTTCTGGGTCCGGCACTTTGATAAATGTATCGTCACGCCGCAGCATGTCCACTGTCTCTTCGTCCATTCCTTCTCCATTATCGCGTATAGTCACAACAATCTTATCCTTGTCCAAATGTGCCCCAATTTCAATCCATCCACCAATTCCCGTAAACTTGATCGCATTCGATAGCAAGTTCCGCAGAATGAGATCCAGCATCTCTTTATCTGCGCTAACTGTAAACTTCTCGTCAATTTGCTCTCTCAGCACAATATGCTTCATTCCGGCCTTCGACTCTGCTAGTAACAGGGCTTGACGAACGACTTGCTGCAAATTCCAGCCTAGGGGTCGAAACACGACATTCCCTTTCTGGTTGCGATACCAGTCGAGCAAATTCTCGACAAGATAGAACGTGTTCTGTACTTGTCCTTGGAGTACTCCGAACAATTCGGCATGCTCATTGTTATCTGCAGCAAGTTCTTCACCAAGCAGTTCGGTTATACTGACCAAATGCGCGATTGGGTCTCGAACGTCATGTGCCACAACCGTAAACATCTTATCCTTAAACGAATTTAATTCCATAAGCTGGTTCGCACTCTCACGCAGCCTTGCCTCGTTTTCTTTCAACTCCGTAATATCATTAAAGAGGATCATCTTTCCAATTGGTGTGCCTGAATCATAGATGAACGATACACTGCATTGATAATATGTATTTTTATTGCCATCAGCTTGGGATCTGTAGAACGAGAACCGTTCGTTTCCATGATGAGAGTCAAGAATGGGGTGAATCAATTCAGGATTGGCGGAGAGTACCTCCCCTACATAGGCAGGGTAATGTTTCGTCAATGTGAGTTCCGGCAGGACGCCTTCGGCCGCTTTGTTGTAACTGACAATTTGATCCTTGTAGTCGAGCAGGATAACACCATCCCGGATGGTGTCGAACACTTGAGTCAGCGCAAGCGGTGTAAATCGGAGCAGATTGAATCGCAGAATTCCCCAGGCATAGACGATTCCAGACACTGCGAACCCGAAAGGCGTCAAATCGACGACCATTCCAAACCACAAGGTGATATTGAACAACAAGGGCACTGCGGCTCCCATGGTCAGTACGATAATTTGCTTGCGAACGATGCTTGAAGACCGCCAATACATCGGGATAAATAGAAAAAAACCACACAATAATACGAAGTAATTATACAGCGTATGTGCTTTATACCAAGGCCCTTTAACTGTTATATACAACGGAAATGAACTAGACTCATTGAAGAGATATTGCTCATAAAAAAGGTGATGCCACTCATTGGTCAAATGGGAAATAAAGACCCCTGCAGGGATAACGAAAAGTGCCAGCGCAAGGCGTTTTCGGTAACGCGAGGCCGTCCCAGAGAATTGGATGACCTGGAAGAGCCAAAGCGTCGTGACGAATGGAATGCCTACATATTCGATTTGAAGCGAAAGCTTAACTTCGTATAAGTTGCGGCTTAACAACTCGAAAGCATAACCAGTTGCGTACCAAGCCGCCCCTATCATAATCAGAATCATCGTTCTAGCGACTGGTAAATGCCGTTGCTGATAGGACAAAAACGCAACGTATATCATGAATCCCGCTGCCAAAAAAAGCAGTAAGGATAACCATTGAACTGTGCTCACTGCAGCGTCTCTCCTCACTATGGAACTGACATGCGGGTCAGTCCTAAGTAAACCTCCTTTTCAATATACATGCTTATTCATCGAGTATCTACCCTTCTCCCTTAACATTTCGTCAACTAGTAGGCTTAAGAACTTGAGGCTATAAAATAAAAAAGCCGCATCACATGCGACTTTTTCTGTAACCATATTTATTTAATAAAATGCACGTACTGCAAGAGCCTTTTCAGTATAACTGCTGCCTGCGCCCTCGTTGCATACTCCGTCGGGGCAAAACGTCCGTCTTCCATCCCATTCATAATGCCGACTTCCGAAGCTCGGATTGCCGCCTCTTGCGCCCATGAAGAAATGGATTCTCGATCCGTGAAAGCGTTTAGGCGGCTGCCCGCTTGCCCTTGCCCTTTGCTGCTAGCTCCATTGCTGGTCAAGGTTAAGGCGCTCGCGATCACAACGGCCATTTCTTCACGGGTAATCGGGGCATTGGGAGCAAAAAGTCCGGCACCGACGCCGCTAACCAAGCCACTAGCCACTGCCGCATCTACTGTAGATGCATACCATGCAGATGCAGGGACATCCGCAAAATGGGCACCGCCCCCGTTCTCCTTTGCGGATAGCCCTAGCCCGCGAACGAGCAAAGCTGAGAATTCCGCTCGTGTGATGGTTCCTTCTGGCGCGAAACGGTCGGCCGCCACGCCGTTCACCAGCAACTTGGACGCCAGATACTCCACATCCGCTTTCGCCCAATGTCCGTTTAAGTCGGCGAATGTTCGTGCCTGCACATCTACAACTGTGTACAAGCTGTTATGTGGCACGGTCAAAATCGCTTCTGTTTTGCCATCTGGACCGGTTTCCAGCTGTGAGGGAACAAAAACGACGGTGCCGTTTGCCGGGATATACTGAACGGCAACCAGGTTACGGTTCATGTTCTCTCGGTCTAACTTTATGGTCCGAATCGTGTACGATCCGCCAAAGTCATGCACCTCCAACGTCTGCCCTTTAGCTTCTGCCGTCACCTGGTAGTCAATGACGTTGGCAAAAACAGCAAAACCTTGGGAAACGCCAATCCGATTAATCTCTTGTCGAACATTCTCACCGACCTGCACCTGTATGATGTTCACGGTCAAATCCGATACTTGCGCGTTGAGACGCTCCGCCAAGCCGGTCAGATCAATCGCGCTTAACCGCAATTGATAGCTGGAGTCGTTCAGCCTCATCTCGATAATTGCATTAGGATACGCTTGGACCATTTGCGCAATCCAGTCAGCCGGAAACTGTGTTTGTACCGCTTGCTCCCGATTGCCAATTTTAATGCTGACAAACGGTTCCTTCGCATCTTTCAGGAGTTCCAATATCTTTTCCCTTGTTCGTTCAGGGAGGATAACCTGTTCGGCCACCGTGCCGTCCGAACGCGTGATCTTTTTGATGTTGGAAGGATCGACAAGAGCGGTAATCCCGCCGGTCATATTTATCTTCACTGTCGTCTCCGTCGTCGCAGTCGTCCCCAATGTAATCGGTCTATCGCCATTATCCGATGAAGACGGGATTAAGATCCCAGTAACAGTGATGGTTTTCACTGTTTCATTGCCTGCTTTGTCTAGGGCATATACGGTATAGTCGCCGTTGGCCGTAATCGTGAATTGAGATGCGGCCAAAATATCGGTTCCTTTCGTTCCCCTAGCAAAATCAGTCGCGCTAAGGCTTCCAGGTAGCCAACGGAGCTCTGTCATTGCATTTCCCGCAGTCACGCCGTACACGCTTGCGGTCACGCTGATCGCTTTACTTGCCGATCCGTTCGATGCAGCCCTCAGAGCAACATCGGGCGGTATCGCCACGATGCGTATTCCGCTCGCGTCTGGTGCTGCGTAATTCAGCGAAGCCGCAAGTCCGTTGAAGGTGCGAGCGATACTTGCACCGTTCAGGAGATCCAACGAAGCGGCAACTTTAATTCCGTCAATATCCGCGAGCCCTGCCGGAATTTCGTATTCGAAAGTAAGTTTTGTCAATGGTGTGCCGCGCTCTCCTGTATACGGGGCATATACTGTCTGATATACCGTCTGAGTGACGGAATCATCTCCAATTATGATTGGAACGGCGGGTGTCCCACTCACGGTTACTTCGTATCCGTAAAATACCGTAAAGCGAAGTGTGTCGTTTGTTCCATACAAATCATTGGCCGATACCGTTAGCACCACCCCCACCCAAGAGGCTTCAAATACCGCCATAGCTTCGTTCAAACTGACGGTGGCTTCATCCAATCGAGTCTGAGATTGATTCTTCGCATCATCGGCAATAGCCTGCGCTGCATCTATCGCGGTCTGCAAGGCAGCGCGGTCTTTTGCCGAAGTCT
>NZ_BILW01000014.1 GCF_004000765.1 Paenibacillus chondroitinus NBRC 15376
CGCACGCAAGCCATACGTACCGGCTGGTACGGTAGGCAGCTACACACCTGTTGATGTGGCGAAGCAAGCAAAGGTTGATGAGCAGATGAACCTGCTGAGAGAGAAATTAAACGGCAGCGCTGCTGAGTAAGCGGTTTGTAAGGAAAGGACCATCCTTAGGTTGAAATTGACCTGTGGATGGTCTTTTTTTATTTTGCTACTAGAGTGAAAGGAGGAAACGAGGCTGTTCCTGTCGGATTTCCCGGGAAATATTGGATTTAATGTCGAATGCGCGGATAGCCATACTAAAATGGCACAGGAAACGCACGAAGAGGGGGGAGCATCTATGGGTGATCAGAAACGACGAGCAGGCGTTTATTTAATAGGGTTAATGATTAGTGTCAGTGTAGCAGGGTGTGGGACCGAACAAATACATACGGAGCAAGCGGCGCAAGTGCCTAAACAGTTATCGGGAAAAATAGCGAGTGAGGTAACAGAGGTGAGCCCATCTACCCCGCCGAATGATGACAAAGAAATAACGGTTGTGGAGACGAGGCATTTTTATACAGGACCTCCACATCACGGTCCACCTCCAGTAGGGAATAAAATCGCCTATTTGACCTTTGATGACGGTCCGTCAAATAGTACAAGGAAGATTTTACATATTTTAAAAGCCAATGGGGTAACCGCAACTTTTTTCGTCATAGGTACAGAAACGAGCGAGGGCAAAACGCTCTATAAAGAAATCGCAGCGGAAGGACACGCAATTGGGAATCATACGTATTCGCACGATTATAACCGTATTTATAAATCACCAGAAGCTTTCATCAAAGATGCGCGCAAGCTCGATCGACTTCTGGAGGAAACGGTCGGATTTCGACCTGAGATTCTAAGGTTTCCAGGCGGTTCGAACAATCAAGTGAGCCGCAAATCCGGCGGCAGGGGAATAATGAATCAGGTGACGGCCAAGGCAAAAGAACAAGGTTACCAGTATTTCGATTGGAACGTTAGCTCGACGGATGCTGCAGCCCCCGTGCAGGATAGAGACATGATCATCGACTCTGTGCTGAGCGCAAGCAAAGGGAAAAAGCGTATTATCGTACTGATGCACGATAACACGTATAAGACCACGACTGTAGAGGCGCTGCCAGTCGTGATCCGCAAGCTGAAAGCCGCAGGCTTCCGTTTTGACAAGTTGCAGAAATCCTCCTTTACCTTTCAGTTCCTGGAGCCCTGATAGTTGCACATCGCGTTTCCTCTCGTTACGATGGATGTAATGGAGAGAGGGAGGCGGTAGGATGCCGGATGTATTGCAGTTAGGGCCATTGCAGCTGCAAGGAAAGCTGATAGTGGTGCTTTTGGCTTGCGCTATAGGCTTATGGTTGATTCGGAGAGCGGCGCGGCAAGTGCGCAGTGGGGAAGAAACCGCGATGACTAAGTCGATTGATGATATCGTTTTTGCTGGCGCAGTCATCGTACTAATCACATGGAAGCTTGGCGTTATCGTCACACAACCCTCGCTACTCTGGACAAGTCCATTGAAACTTCTTATGGTAGTAGGCTCTGGCACAGAAATAATGCTTGGACTGCTATTGGCTGCTGTTTATATGTACGCTCAAATAAGAAAACAGCGGATACCGCTGTACGTTTTTCTAGATATATTGGCTACTGGCTTGACTGCAGCCGTATTTGTATATTGTGCACTGGTCCCGGGATACGGATTGCCGACTACATGGCCATGGGGCATTAGTGTGGAGGGTACGATATCGCGTTTTCATCCTTTTCATGCCTATGTATCGTTGCTGCTCCTCCCTCTGCTTATTTGGCAGATTGGGTATGAGGGGCGTCGGAATCGCTTCGGGAGCGGGATTGTACTGAAGTACTCACTGATGTACGGTGGCGCCAGCGGTATGTTAGCCAGCTTTTTTGCTGCTGCGCAGCCGGAACTGCTTTATTTAAGCTTGGCGCAGCTTATCTTTCTTTTCATGCTCGTGCTTGGAATGCTTCTACCTGCTTTGGCACATAATACTGGCAGAAGGGAGCTGAGTGCAATGAGTCAAAACGATTCCAAGACCCAAATCCAACAAGAGCAGCAAAACAAAGAACGCGAGAAGTCGCAATCCGGTGCAGGTAAAGAGGGCTTCGTGGACAAAAAACTGGACGGACCCAACCGGCCGTCAACATGAGCAAAGATCCGAAGAAGACAGCCCAATCCGCTCAGGACCCAAGCAATCTCGATCCTTTCGAGATCGATTTTCTCCCGCAATTTGAGCAGGGGCGCGGTCCGCGTGACGCGTTCGTGAACGAACATGGTGTCGTCATCGGCGATCATGAATACGAATCAGACAACTCCCCGCTGGAGCAGTGGACGGCTGAGACCGATCCCGAAGTCATGGCAGGCGATGAATGGGTTCACCCGTATAAGGACATTGGCTTTCAAAGCGCCGAGAATCGCGACTATTTCGAAAAAGGCATCGTGCCGCAAAGCGGGATTTTCACGCATCCGGATAAAGATGTTTCCTTTGAGCCGGGAGAGGCTTCTAGTACGAGGAAAAAGGATGAGGCGGAAGCTTAATAGCTTTCGCTTTATTTCTATTTGTGTCAGAAGCCGGCTATAGGTACTTTGCATTCACCGCTAACGGATGTATAATATAAGTTGTAACGATTACGTTTTGAGAGTAACTATTAAATCCTAAGGGGTGGAACATATGGCAATGTCTTTTGATTCTTACATGAAAGATATGGTTAAACCGATGAGAGAAGATTTGACTCGTCTGGGAATTACGGAGCTTCTGACTCCGGAGCAAGTGAACGAAGCGATGGAGAAATCCAAAGATGGCACAATGCTGCTGGTTATCAATTCCGTTTGCGGATGCGCAGCAGGACAATGTCGTCCAGGCGTAGCCAAAGCGCTTCAAAACGATACACTGCCAACGTACACATACACGGTGTTCGCAGGTCAAGAGAAGGATGCAACAGCGAAGGCTCGTGAATATTTGGCACCATACCCGCCATCATCCCCATCCATCGCATTGTTCAAAGATGGTGAGCTTGCTCACTTCATCCAACGTCACCAAATTGAAGACCGTTCCGCTGACATGATCGCAGGCGATTTGATCGGTGCTTTCAATCAATATTGCAAATAAGGAATAATGACTCGCTATTGCAGCTGATGCATGGCGGGTCTTTTCCTTTTTATGGGCAGAAAAATGCGATTATTCTTTGAAATTTTGAGAGTGAAAGTCTATACTAGATTTCAAAGAAGGTTGGTTTTTACACTGTAGAAAAGGTGGAGAGAGGCATGAGTTTGCAAGCAGAAATTATCGCAAAGCTTGGCGTTAAGCCGGAAATTGATATTGACGAAGAAATCCGCAAACGTGTGGACTTTCTGAAAAATTATGTGCTTGGCGCGAAAGCGAACGGCCTGCTGATCGCAATCAGCGGCGGAATCGATAGCGCTGTAGCGACGGGGTTGTGCAAGCAGGCGACGGACGAGCTGACTGCGGAGAAAGGCACCGAGTACAAGACGGTCGGCGTGTTTCAACCCTACGGTCAACAAGTAGATATCGAAGATAGCTACGCGGTGGCCAAAGCATTCGATTTGAAATATCAAATCGAGAACAATATTGAAGAAGCCGTCGACGAAATCGCCATTGAAGTCGAATACGGGCTCAAGCATATCGGGGTTCACCAGCATGTGAGCCGTGGCGGCAAAGGCAACATCAAAGCGCGCACGCGCATGGTGATGCAGTATGCTCTTGCTTTCGAACTGGGCCTAATCGTTGTGGGCACAGATCACGCCTCCGAAGCGATTACCGGATTCTTTACGAAATATGGCGACGGTGCCGTCGACATTACACCGCTTAGCACGCTGAATAAGCGGCAAGTGCGAGCTCTTGCAGCGAAGCTGGGCGTTCCGCAAAGCGTGCTGGACAAAGCCCCGACCGCAGGTCTCTGGGACGGACAGACGGATGAGAACGAGCTTGGCATTACATACGGCGATAACAGCGACTACTTGGAAGGCAAGCAAATTGATCCGGCTGTGCAAGAGAAGCTGGAGAAGCAATATCTCAAAACGGAGCATAAACGTATTCCGATTCCGGGTATTTAAGCCCGTTAATGAAACCCCCGGCCTTGTCTAGGTCGGGGGTTGTTTGTTTATGAGAGAGTGAGTGCCGAACCTACGAACCTATGGAACGCGCACACCGCGTGAGCTTTCAAGCAGCGTATACCACTCTTCGCGTGTCATATTTTCAGATACGCGGATCGCATCTTGGCAAGCATGGATACGCTCGACAGATGAAGTGCCGATGACCGGCTGAATGCGAGCCGGGTGCTTCATTAACCAGCCAAGGACGACGGCTTCCAAGCTTGTTTCTTGTTCGGCAGCCAGTTTCTTAACGAGGGCTGCTGTTTTGACGATGTTATCTGGCGCGTCCTCCAAAACTTTGCCAGAGAAGATGCCTTTGGCCAGCGGACCCCAAGCCTGGATTTGGATGTCCGCCATCTGGCAGTGTTCCAGGATGCCATCAGCGAAATTGACGCCTACGCCGGCTTTTTGATTGACAAGGATGCCTTGTTCAATCCAGTCCAGGCGAGCCAGGCTCAATTCCAGCTGGTTCACCACAAGCGGCTCCGGCAACGAATTTTGAATGAAGCGCATTTGCGCAGCGGTCATATTGGAGACGCCGAAGTGGCGCACTTTGCCGGCAGAACGCAATATATTAAAGGCTTCTGCGATCTCTTCCGGTTCCATAAGCGGATCTGGGCGGTGAAGCAGCAGAACATCCAGATGCTCCACGCCAAGTCGGCTGAGGATGCCATCGACTGCGGGAATCATGTGATTTTTGCTAAAATCAAAACGTTGTGGATTCACATCATCCTGGAAACGGATGCCCACTTTGGATTGAAGGATAATTTGATCGCGAAGATCAGGCCTTTTCTTCAGGACTTCGCCGAAAACAATTTCCGACTTTCCTCTTTTATAAATATCGGCATGATCGAACATGGTGATGCCAATGGAAAGTGCAGCTTCTACAGCTTTCTCGGCAACGACATAATCTTCCTTGGTCAAGGGCGCTGCTGTCCAGTCCCCGCCAATGCCCATACATCCAAAAGCAATTCGGCTGTTCGATATTCCACGTTTTTCAAGTGGCATGATTCTCATTTATGTAGGCCTCCCAGCTTTTCATCTATGTCCAGTATACGCCTAGTTCCTGCGTGGCATAAGAACTGAAAATAGGGTAACTTACTTACCTGGAAGTAACTAGAAGTCTTTTGAAAGTTTCCCGGAAGCTCGCTAATAGCCACTGATAGCCCCTGCAAGCAAACAGTCCTCTTGACCGTGAAGAGTGAATCGTGTACAGTGGACGCAAAACGCAGCAGAAAAGTGGTGCTCACGAGCGATGATTATTGGTGTCGGAACGGATTTGGTGGAAATTGCGCGAGTGCGCAAGATGCTGGAGGGTTCAGCGGGTGAAAGGTTTCTGGAGCGGATTATGACGCCTCCGGAGAGAGAGCTTGCGCAAAAACGCCGAGGGCGGTTAGCGGAGTTTGCTTCCGGCCGTTTTGCGGCAAAGGAAGCGATTGTCAAAGCGATCGGCTGTGGGATCGGCAAGCAAATTGGCTTTCAGGATGTGGAGGTGCTGCCCGACGGACTGGGCAAGCCGATATGCCACGTGCGCGAGGAAGCGCTGCAGAGGGCAGGCTTAATAGGCAGCCTGCGCATCCATATCAGCATTACGCATACGGAATCGATGGCTGCCGCCTATGCGATTGTAGAGCAGCTCTAAGGCTGCTATTTTTTGGAGCTGAGCCAATCGCTCAGCTGTCCGATTTCATCCTCGGACAACTTCGTGCTGTAAGCGGGCATGCCGCCGCCGCCGTTTTTGATCTGGTTCGCGATCTGATCTTTGGTCATTTGGCTGCCGACCTTTTGCAAATTGGTCTTGGCGCCGGCTCTGCCAGCCAGATCAACGCCGTGGCAGCTGATGCACTTGTTCGCTGTGAAGAGCTCCTGCGCCTTCACGAACGCAGGGTTGCTCTCGCTTGCTGCGGTGGCGGCCGGAGGCTTCGGTGTGGCTTCGCCACCGGAAGCCCCGCCGCATGCAGCTAACGCGAGCACCATCGGCGCAAGGACGAGTGCGCCGATTCTCCATCGCCATGCTGTGCGCAGCATGGTTTCTTTGTTTTGCCTCATAGTGAGTGTCCTCCTATTTGCCGCTGAATGTATGTCTTGCACTTTCCTAACTCTGCCGCCCCCAAACGCGCAGCATATATCCGCATACGACGAGGCTGATACCGCCCATGCCCTCGAGGATGACGGCGGAGTAGCCCAGATACCATACACCCATTACAGCGGACAAGGCAAACAGCCACAGTCCCAAATAAATCAAAGGTCTGCCCAGCAGCAGCCCGAATTGCACAAATCCGATGGCGAGAATGAAAGCTCGCAGCACAGGGGCGAATAAAGGCCCGATAGCACCAATAGCCTCAAGCAAAGCGATAGCGGCAATCAGCATCACGCCTGGCAGCAGCAGCAGTGCCGGATGCCCCCAGCCGCTTTGGTCCTGTATGCCCTCACCGCCAGCGCGGAAATCCTTCCGCAGACTCCACAACTGCACCAAGCTCGCTACGACAGCGGTAAGGAGGGCGGCTTGTTTTAACCAATCCAGGTCGCGCCAATAGATCGCAATATCCATAAGCGCACTGAACATCCACTCCGCGCCCCAGATGAAGAGCAGAGGGAGGAGAGCACGCGCTTCGCCGATCCATAATTTCCTTTTATGTACTTGCTTCTCGTTTTGCATACATTCACCTCTAGTTTTATGTTCCGCAATTCTCGTATAATGGACTCATGTCCATTCATTCATTATAACTGGAACGCGCCCTATAGAGAAGGAGAGCTCATGTACAGTCAAGAACAAATGCTTTATTTTTCCAAAAACTTACTGGATTGGTACCATACGCACAAACGTGATTTACCATGGCGAAGAAGTAAAAACCCTTATTATATATGGATTTCCGAAGTCATGCTGCAGCAAACCCGAGTGGATACGGTTATTCCTTATTTCCATCGGTTTATTGATCAATTCCCAACGGTAGAAGCCCTGGCGACTGCACCTGAGGAGAATGTGCTCAAGGCCTGGGAGGGATTAGGCTATTATTCGCGCGCAAGGAATCTTCAAACTGCGGTACGTGAAGTGCACGAGCGTTATGGCGGCATCGTTCCGCAGACGAAAGAAGAGATTTCGTCGCTAAAAGGTGTCGGTCCCTATACGTCCGGAGCTGTACTAAGCATTGCCTACAATAAGCCGGAGCCGGCTGTAGACGGCAATGTCATGCGCGTGTTGTCGCGTTATTTTCTCATTGAAGAAGATATCATGAAGCCGGCGACTCGGACCCGTATGGAGAAGCTGGCGCGCGAGCTCATCCTGGAAGGCACGGCGAGTGACTTTAATCAAGCGCTGATGGAGCTTGGGGCTATGGTATGTACGCCTCGGTCGCCGCACTGCTTGACATGTCCCGTCATGGCCCATTGCTCGGCGCGTGAAGCCGGCATGGAAGAAGGCTTGCCCATCAAAAAGAAAGCCAAACCGCCTCGTCCTGAGCTGCGAGCAGTGGCTTTGATCGAAGGTACGGGTGAGAATGAAGGCAAATGGCTGATCAGACAGCGTCCGCAGGAAGGTTTGCTAGCCCGTATGTGGGAGCTGCCTCATGTGACGTGGGAGCCGGAGGGATGGCTCTCTGACGAAGAGAACAAGGGCTTGCTGCGCAAAGCGCTTGCCGACCAAGAGCAAATCATGATCCAACCTGGCGAGTGGTTCATGGATACGGAGCATATTTTCAGCCATATTGTCTGGAAAATGAAAGTATTTCGCGCCAAGCTCACCAGCTTGAGCCACCCAACCAACGGGGGAGAATGGATCCCGTTCCATTACCGCTGGGTAGGCCCGGAGGAGCTGCAGCAATATGCTTTCCCGAATGTGTTTATTCGGATTATGAAAGAGTGGCAGGAGAGCAACGAGTAGGTGCTCCCTGATCCACGGATATTAGCGAATTTCGGCTTTAATCGCTTCCACATTTTTTAATGTGATTAACTTTTTATCAATTTGTATGAGGTCGTCATCCTGGAGCTCTTGCAGCACCTTGGTAACGGACTCCCGTACAGTGCCCACCATATTGGCGAGCTGCTGATGCGTCAATTTTACATTAATCAGAAGGCCGTCCTGTGCAGGGATACCATGTTGTTCGGATAGGCGAATAATGGTTTTAATAATGCGTGAGCGCACGCCAAGAAACGTCAGATCATAGATCTGGTCATTGGCCTGACGCAATCGGCCCATCGTTGTTTCCAAGAGCTTTAGGCATAGCCTAGGGCTCTTTTCCATGTATTGCACGAACGAAGTGCGCTTCAGCGCATAAAGTGTGCAGGCTTCCAACGTTTCAGCGGTTGCCGATCGGGTAAGACCTGCGCTTATCAGAGACATCTCACCAAAAAAATCCCCGTCCCGAAACAAAGCCAGAATGATCTCCTTGGCTTCATCCAACCGATATATTTTAACGACACCCGATTTGATTAGGAATAACTCCTCGCCTGCATCGCCTTCCAAGAATAGAATGCTGCCCTTCTTCACTTTTTTTTCAATAAACAAAGGCGAGATGCCTAATAAATCAGCTTGTGAGAGTTCTTGGAAAAGAGGAACATTTTGGAGTAGGGGGACGATTGTTTTCACAGGGCTCTCAACTCTTTTCAGGATAATATTGGTTACCGTTATCGTACTACTTTCCCGAAAAACCGTAAACAATTTCCACCATTAATAGTCCCAAAGGAGGATGTCCGGGGATATCCCTAGGTCGCCACTCAGGGGTGAAATGAAAAAAAGAGCTGCCCTCAAGTAGAAAAATCTACTCGATGGACAGCTCCTTGTATGGCTGGCTTATTTCGCAGCGTCGTAACGCTTGCCAACTTCAGCCCAGTTCACAACGTTCCAGAACGCTGCGATGTAATCAGGGCGTTTGTTTTGGTAGTTCAGGTAGTAAGCGTGCTCCCAAACATCAAGACCAAGGATTGGCGTTTCGCCTTCCATGATCGGGCTGTCTTGGTTAGGCAAGCTGTATACTTTCAATTTGCCAGCTTTGTCAACAGCCAGGAAAGCCCAGCCGGAACCAAAGCGTGTTGTTGCTGCTGCAGCGAAGTCAGCTTTGAATTTGTCAAAACCGCCAAGCTCGCTCTCGATAGCTGCTGCAAGTGCGCCAGTAGGTGCTCCGCCAGCGTTTGGTCCGATAACTTCCCAGAACAGGGAGTGGTTCGCGTGTCCGCCACCATTGTTGCGAACAGCAGTGCGAATATCTTCAGGAAGGCTGTTCAGGTCAGCGATCAGGTCATTAAGGGATTTATCGTGCAGAGCAGGATGCTTGTCCAAAGCTGCATTCAAGTTCGTCACGTAAGTGTTATGGTGACGATCGTGGTGAATTTCCATCGTTTTTGCATCGATGTGTGGCTCAAGTGCATCGTTCGCATAAGGAAGAGCTGGTAGTTGATGTGCCATTGTATAAATACCTCCTAAAATTATGTAGATTCAACTTCTTCATTATGAAGGAATTTCGATAATAAAGCAACATCTATGTTTACTAAGTCAGACGCCGCGACGTTCGATTTCCTGAATGATTTGATTGTGGATATGGGTGCCCTGCTCATTAAGCCAAGGGGATAAGTCGCTCATTTGCCTGTGGCTGCTCTGGAGTTCAATCTCCGTCCATTCACTGGGCTTGATTGTGCTTAGTACTTGGAAGTCGCGGATTTTCCGCGGATATTCTGAATTGGATTCCTCGTAGGTAGACATGGTTTCACCTCGCATTCCTCCTATAACATCCGAAATATTACCACCTTTTATACATGCCTAATCGCAAAAAGCTGATTTTCACTGGCCCCGACAAAAAGCCATGAATAATCCGTGGAAATTCAAGGGAAAATGAGACGACAAGATTGGATGAGGTAAGAGGGTGTACATGATGAGTTTTGTTCGCCGATTATTTCGCTGGACGAACCGGATATTCATTCAAGGGCCCGAACCGGGGCAGAACAATCATTTTACACCAGGGAGCAACTCGCTGCATACCACTCTTACAGAGAATGTAAAGTTTCTGCAGGCGCTTTTTAACAAAACACCGGATTTGGTCGTCCGCACCTTCACTTATAAACAAATGGATAGCCAAGCGGCACTTGTGTATCTGTCCGGACTTGTCGATAAAAATGCAATCAACAACAACGTTTTGCGCCAGCTTATGTTTCACCATGCGGATACAACAGAAGGCGAACTGCCTGTAACGCTTGGACTTATGAGCACGATAGCAACATGGGAGCAAATAGAGACCTCTATCTTGCACGGGTATAGCGTCCTCTTCGTTGATGGGCTGCCACATGCCTATGCCATGGATACGCAGGGCTGGCCGCAAAGAGCGATTACAGATTCACAGATCGAGGCCTCGTTAAAAGGAGCTCATCAAGGATTTGTCGAAACGGACGCTCAAAATATTGCGTTAATTCGCCGGTATATTAGCAGCACGGAGCTGAAAATCAAAGAGTATTATATAGGCCGAAGAGCGAGAAGCAAGGTTTCCCTTTTATATTTGGAAGATGTTGCGTTGCCCGAACTTTTGCAGGAACTGGAGAACAGGATTACGGGATTAAATGTAGACTGCATATTAAATACAGGAGAACTTGCCGAACATATCGAGGATAATTCCTTCTCCTTGTTTCCGCAATTTATTACGACGGAACGGCCTGATACAGCGGCCTCCCAAATTTTGCAGGGAAGAATTTGCGTTGTGCTCGATCGTTCGTCCAGCGTGTTGGTTGCACCAATGAACCTGGTGTCCTTTTTTCAAGGCATTGATGACTACAGCATACGTTGGCCAGTGGCGACCTTCCTTCGGCTGCTGCGCATATTGGCCTGTTTTGTGGCCGCTTTCCTGCCGGGGATCTATATTGCCTGCATTTCTTTCAATCATGAAGTAATTCCTCTAGATCTTATTTTATCTATCGGTGAGTTTAGAGCTGTTGTTCCATATCCGCCGCTTATTGAAGCCTTAATCATGGAGATTATGCTCGAAATGCTTCGTGAAGCCGGCATTCGCTTGCCAGCTCCTGTAGGCCAGACGGTAGGCATTGTGGGCGGGATCGTCATCGGGCAAGCGGCTGTTCAAGCGGGTATTGTCAGCAACCTTATGGTCGTGATCGTGGCCTCTACGGCGGTGGCCTCTTTCATCCTGCCCAACTATGACATGGCCTCGTCCATTCGGTTAATCCGGTTTCCTATGATGATTATTGCATCCATTTTCGGCATTGTCGGGATCGTAGCCGGGTACATGGTTTTGATTGCGCACCTCATTAATTTAAAGTCACTTGGCCAGTCTTACACCTCACCGCTTGCCCCCATACGCCCAGGGGATTGGAAAGATGGTTTTGTACGTGTGCCACTGTGGAAGATGATTATGCGCCCCCAAAGTGTTAGAACTCTTCAGAAAAAGAAGATGGCCTCAAAACGGGCAGAAGGTGATGACAGCTAATGCCACAAACAGGGAATACCTATGAAAATAACAAAATAACGCGCTTACAGTTTATCTTTTTGATTCATGGGATGCAGGTGGGTGTAGGCGTGATAACAATGCCTTCCACTTTGGCAGGAATTAGCGGGACGGATGGGTGGATCGCGATTATTGGGGGCTGGGTATGTTCGGTTGTGGCGAGTCTGGCTATGATCCAGATCATGAAAAAATATCCTGGCGGGACCGTGATCGATCTGGTGAGGCATTACTTTGGCAAGTGGTCCGGTACCCTTTTGACCCTCGTTTTTGCTGTCTACATGATTCTGTTCGCCTATTTAATTTTTGACCGAATGGCTCTGCTCATTAAAACTTGGATTATGCAGCAATCTTATACTTATGTGCTTATGTTGTTATTTGTTGTGCCTGCCTTTATGGTCGTAAAGGGAGGCGTTCGAAGTTTAGGACGCTTCGCAGAAGTTGTGATACTAAGCACTGTATGGATGCCGTTCATCCTGCTATATGTATTCAAGGAGGCAAATTGGATAAACCTGCTTCCGGTTCTAAAAGAGGGTTGGATGCCAGTCTGGCATAGTGTAAGCTCAACGATTCTCTCTTTTTTGGGTTTTGAAGGCGTCCTGTTTTTTTACCCTTATTTGGAAAATAAGAAAACAGCTTCGGCCAACGTGGTAATCGCTAATACCCTAACTCTTGCGGTTTACTTATTTGTGACGATTATTTGTTTTGTTGTCTTCAGCCCGGATGAAATCACCCAGTATCAACTAGCACCACTTTCCGCTGCCAAAATCATTGAATATCGTTTTCTGGAGAGATTCGATATTATTTTTTTATCTGTGTATACGCTCCTCATTTGTAAAACGTGGTTTCCTGCTCTTCATATTGCCGTGCAATGCACCGAGCAATTGATTGCAAAAGGCAAAACGAATGCACATATGATCGTTCTGTTGGCAGGGATGATCGCAATCACCTTCATTTGGGATCTGAGTTGGCATGATAGTAAAGTTTGGATCGCGTATTTTAATCAGCTTGGAGTGGGTGTAGCGTACTTGCTTCCCTTTGTTCTATGGGGACTCCTTAACATGAAGAATTGGATAGTGAGGTGGCGGAATTAATGCGGCGGGTTCGAAGAGCAATCCTGCTCCTTATTGTTGTGCTGTTGATACTTCCAGGATGTGATGATCGGACGGACTTGGAAGACATCTCTCTTCTTCTTATGCTGGGTATTGATTTGGACAAGGACAATAATCTTGTATTCTATTCTTCAAGTCCTGTATTTAACAAGGAAGCAAAGGAAAAAAATGAGCAAAGCAAGGTGTATTCCCAGACCGTGAGAGGAGCAAGAAACGAATTGGATGCTCGTGTTTCGGCGCTGATAAGCTCCGGTAAAGTCCAAAGTATTCTTGTTGGATCGCGTGTTCTAGAGCACGAGGGATGGATCAAAATGCTGGACATTTGTTTCAGAGATTCCAAATCGAATATTTTGGCGAAGGTTATTGCTGTTGATGGTCCTGTCGAGGACATCATGTTTTTCAAGCCCTTGAATAAACGAAGGCTTCCTCTGCATGTAGCTACACTTATTGATACAGCAAAAGAGAGAAATCTGATTTCGGCGACAACACTTCATAATCTGCACAGCCAGATATATGAAAAGGGAATAACGCCATACTTGCCGCAATTACGCAAAAATGTAGAAATTGTCGCTACGGGGACTGCATTGCTGAATAAGAAAGGAAAATATGTAGCGAAGTTGACTACGAGAGAAAATCAACTTCTGTTATTGCTTCAAGGAAGCATAGAAGGAAGTCTTTCGTATTCTGTGCAATTGCCGGAAGAAAGCAAGGACGACCTTTTTTCCGAAGGAGCGGTCACTTTTTATATCATGCATTTCACAAGGAAAGTGAAGGTGACTTATTCACAAGATCAGTTTCATTTTGAGGTCTTGTTGAATCTGCCTATTTTTATGACGGAAAAATTATTCACTTTGGATATAGACAAGGAAGGCAAGAAGCTGGAAGAGATGATTACGACTCAGTTGGAAAAGCAATTCAAGGAACTCATTGACGAGTTTCAAAAGCAAGAGATCGACCCGATCGGTTTAGGCTTGTTCGCACGTGCTTATCAGTATGAAGCATGGAAGAAGGTGGACGATCGATGGGGCGAGGCGTTTGCCAAAGCGGAAGTAAATGTGCATGTAAATACGCAGCTGAAGGACGCAGGGGAAGTGAGGTAGAGCGGAAATAGAGCCATCCTGTTTTGGCAGAATGGCTCCATTTTAATTATAGGTCGGAAGGCAAACCTCAACGGTGGTTCCTTCCTTATCTTTGCTGAACACGTTTACCGTTCCGTTGTGGCTTTCAATAATTTTTTTGCTGACCATGAATCCAAGGCCCGTTCCTTTTTCCTTTGTTGTATAGAAGGGCTGTCCCAGCTTAGTTATAATGTGCTCGGGGATTCCGCAGCCTTGATCGATAAAGCGGAGAATCAATCTGTTTCCGTTCTGCGTTTTCACTTGAATGAGGAGGGTCCCGCCAAGTGACATCGCCTCTATCCCGTTTTTAATGAAATTGATGCAAACCTGTTTCAACTGATTCTGATCGCACAAAATCGGAGGAAGATCGGGTTCACATTCCGTGATGATTTCCACATTATTAAGAAGCGCTTGTGATTCCAGCAATGTAGTTACTTGAGATAAAATGTTACGAATATCTTTACGATCCGAGTGGATCATCTGAGGTTTAGCCAAAATCAGCAGCTCGCTGAGAATCATTTCAATGCGCTCGATTTCTGATGACATAATCTCATAATACAATTTTTTCTCGGTAACCCCCGATTTCATAAGCTGAATGAACCCTTTAATCGCTGTGATCGGATTACGGATCTCATGGGCGATCCCGGCAGCTAATTGACCGGCGATAGAAAGTTTTTCTGAATTAATGAGCAGTTGTTCGGCTTGTTTCTTTTCCGTAATATCGTGACACGTGCCAGCGATACCAATAATATGACCCGTCGTGTCATGAATAGGAGATAGCGTCGTACTCACATCAACAAGCGATCCGTCTTTGCGCAATCTAACCGTTTCGAAGCCGATGACCGATTGACCGGATAGGACTTGCTTGTGAAGTTCCCTTGTTTGATCGGCGAGATTTGGTGGTGTAATGGGCAGAGATTGATGGATAATTTCCTCGGACTTCCACTGAAAAAGCTTGCCGAATGCGGCATTGATTTCAACGACCTTATCGTCACGGTCAATGACCCAAATCGCGTCCCCATTGTTTTTGATGAAGGATTCAAGTCTTTCCCTGGTCGCGCAGAGCTCATCTTCGGCTTGTTTCCGTTTTGTAATATCCCGGCCGACGGCGACGATTTTATCGACCTCGCCTTTTTCGTTACGAATCATTTTGACCGTCGTTTCGAACCAAACGTAATGTCCCTCTTTATGGCGAACACGGCATATAAACATATCGACATCCGTATGGCTAAGAAGACAGCGCTCACCCAAAGCAAGCAAATCATCCGGATGCCAGAGATCCATTATTTTGGTTCCTACGATTTCATCCATTTCATAGCCCAGCAAGCTTTGAACAGCCGGAGAAATATGACGGGTTACGCCCTCCGGTGAGGAAATTGAGATAATGTCCAAAACATGATCGGAAATCATACGATACAGCTCATAAATTTGTTCCAAATGTTTCGTCATGCTGTTCTGATAGTGGACGTCTTTTTCATAGAGAAGACGTTCTTTCTTGCGCAGTTCGTTTTCCATCTGTTTTTGAACGCTGATATCGATAATTTGTGAGACGAAAAAGGGGGTGTGACTCTCCTCATCCTGAGCAAGAGATACAGCCAACAGGGACCATACAATATGTCCGTCCTTATGAATGTACCTTTTTTCCATTTGATAGGAATCGCGTTTGCCAGTAAGCAGTTCAGTCATTAATTGCAGATCAAGGATCAAGTCCTCCGGATGAGTGATCTCCTGAAAAGTAAGGGTGGACAACTCCAATTCCGAATACCCTAATATGGAACAAATAGCCGGATTAGCTTTGAGACAGCGTCCATTCAATGAAACGAGAACCATGCCGATCGGAGCGTATTGAAAAGCTTGTATAAATAAAGATTCATTTATTAATCTTTGGTCTATGGACATGGCCAAAACTACCTCCGCTAAGGGCTTAACTCAAGATTCCAACTGAAGTGTTCTACCAGGAAGGGAGTTATTCCTGCCTATACGGCATATAAATTAGGCGGAAAGCCGCAGCGCTAGGCGATAATCTCTCTTAATCTGACAGTTCTTTACATTGCTTCTATCAAATTATACAATTGTCGCAAGCTCATTATAGGTATGGGGGTATGGGGTTGCTCGCAATGATACATAATTCGAAAAAAAGATTTCGCTTAAGTCCTCCCCAGGTGCTGGCTATCGGGTTTATTTTGATCATTATCTCGGGATCGATCTTGCTGTCTTTGCCCGTTTCCGTAGCGGGGGAGGGCCAAATGACATGGACCGATGCCCTATTTATGGCGACCTCCGCCACTTGCGTAACAGGGTTGTCCGTGATTAACACAGGCGAGCATTTATCAACCTTTGGGGAAATTGTACTTATTTTTCTTGTCCAAATCGGCGGTCTTGGTTTCATGACCATGTCCACACTTATTGCCCTCGTTCTGCGGCGGCGCATCTCCTTCCAGGAGCGTCTTATCCTGCAGGAGGCGATGAATCATGAGTCTACGGAAGGAATCGTTCGGCTTGTTCGAAAAGTCTTGATTTACGCGCTCTACATTGAGCTGGCCGGCGCCGTGTTATACGCGATTCGTTGGTCGTTTGAGATGCCTATCGGCCAAGCCGTATACTTTGGCATATTTCACAGCATCTCGATATTCAACAACGCCGGGTTCGATCTATTCGGCAGCATGCCTGATCGGCCGGGAAGTTTGATGCATTATGTCGAAGATCCCTTCGTGAACATCGTCTCTATGCTTCTAGTCATTTTAGGTGGAATCGGGTTTATCGTGATTTCCGATTTGCTAACGTATCCTAAGAATAAAAAGCTTACCCTGCACAGCAAGGTGGTGCTCAGCGCTTCTGCGGCGCTCATCTTCATCGGGGCTCTCGTCATTCTTATCTTCGAGTTCACGAATACGCATACGCTGCAGCCGCTCTCCGCGACGGGCAAGCTGCTCAGCTCGCTGCTGCAGTCCGTTTCATCGCGTTCAGCAGGCATTAACACCATCGATATTCCATCGATGCGGCAGGCGACGCAGTTCTTTATCATTATCATGATGTTTATCGGGGCTTCGCCCGGTTCCTCCGGAGGGGGCATCAAGGTGACGACCTTCGTCATCCTTGTCGGTGCCGTGATCGCCATGATGCGGGGCCAAGAGGAAATCGTGCTGTTCCGCCGCCGCATTTCAAAAGATCGGATTTATAAGGCGATTACGTTCACGCTGCTTTCTTTTTCATTGATTGTCATTGCCACCATTGTTCTGACCATAACAGAGAGCTATCCGTTTCTTGGCGTATTGTTTGAGGTCACATCAGCATATGCCACAGCAGGAATGTCGATGGGATTAACTTCACAGCTGACGGAATTCGGCAAAGTATTTCTTGTTATACTGATGTTCATTGGGCGGCTTGGACCCGTTACACTCGCTTACATTTTGATTCCGCTGCCGGAGAAAGAACATTTCCGCTACCCGGAAGGAAAGATCACGATAGGATAGCTTATTGCATACGGAGCCTTCAACGGGGAATAGTAAGGTAAAACTTTTCCCGATTGGAGGTTTTTTCTATCCTGTTTTTATTAAATGTTTGCACGACCTTGATTGCTGTTGGCGCAGTGGTTTCCTTGGGCAAAATGCCAAAGCTGTTTGACCGTTTCGAAAAATGGGTGTACTACATGGTCATCTTAATTGCGATTGAACAGCTGCATTCCGCGATTGTAGATAATTTCAAATTGATACAATTTGCAGAGTCGTTTTGGGCCTTTTACTTTTATAAGCTCAATCAAATCTTTATTTTCCCGATTGGCACCCTGTGGCTGCTCGTTCCTATTTTTCAAGCGAATACACGGTTTCTGATCAAAATCCTCTATATAGGCATCTGGTTTTCAGCCTTAACCGGTTCTTATCACTTATTCCAGTTTTTTGGTATTCTGACCTTAACGGGGTGGAATCTCGGTTATTCTATGGTCATCTGGTATACCGCTTTGCTTGAGTTAACCTGTTTCTGCCTAGTTTTCAGAAAAATGCTTGGAAAGTGTGATGGCCATGATCCTCTACCCACCTGAACACTTTGATATCAATGAGTGGTTTACCTTGATCTCACTCGCTGTCACCGTAACCATCGCTTTTCTGCTGCCCAAACGTTTCTCTCCTGTTGCGATTACCGTGTATACCGTGTTCACCGTTTTTATCTCACAGTCGGTTGATTCATTGATTGCCGTCAAACCTTTCGATATGTACGACGTCAGTGATAGTTCCAAGTATGAGGTGATGGACATTGTCATTTATTATTTTAACTATCCTCCGTATACCTACATCTTTTTGTATTTTTATGATAAATGGAAATTAAAAGGCATAGTCCGAATCCTTTATGTGGGCTTATTTTCGGGGATATCCGTGTTTTTTGAATGGATAGCCTGCCTTTGTCACGTTTTTACGTTTAATGGATGGAAGCTGTGGTACTCACCATTTGTTTATCTTGTCGTGTTTACGCTGTACATCATTGTCCATCATGCGACAGAGAAGGTATTGAGAGGATATGCAGCAAGGAGCCACTGAAAATATACTGCCTGATGGTGTCTAAACCGTCAGGCTTTTTTGCGTTCTTGATTTAAAAATTCTAATATCGGGAGAAAGATGATAAAATAAGGTTATCGTTTCGCGGTTATCGGGAGAGAGAAGGAGAAATGAACGAGCACTTACGTGCAGAAAGAAGCATTAGGAGGGGAAATGACATGGAATTTTCTTGGAAGCGAAATCTGGTTACATTATGGATCGGCGTTTTTTTCTGCGGGATGGCCTACACCATATCGGTTCCATTCTTGCCGATATTCCTGCACACGGAGCTCGGGATTGATAAAGGGCTCGAAGCATGGTCGGGTATCACATTTGGCATTACTTTTCTAGCCAGCGCTTTAATTGCACCCTACTGGGGATCGCTTGCTGACAAATATGGTCGCAAACCGATGCTCATTCGTTCAGGGTTCAGTTTAAGCGTTCTTTATTTTGCGACGTTTTTCGTACATGATCCGTACCTGTTCTTAGTTGTACGCATCCTGCAGGGGCTGCTTGCCGGCTTCGTTCCGGCGTCCATTGCGCTGGTTGCCACGAACACGCCGGAGAAAGAAGTCGGTTACGCCCTCGGCGTCATGTCTACCGCAGGAGCCGCAGGAAGCGTGATAGGCCCGCTGGTTGGCGGATTTGTCAGCCATTGGGTAGGGAACAGGGAGTCCTTTCTGGTCTCCGGCTGTGTCGTTTTGGTGGCGGCTTTCATCGGCCTATTCGGAGCCAAGGAAAAAAACTTCAACCGCTCCGCCGAGCGTTCCAGCGTCTGGGATGACTTGAAATCGGCTGCGCACAACCGATCCTTCATGATGATCCTTGGCGTCACCATGCTGGTGGCTACCTCGGTCATGATCGTTGAGCCGCTGCTTACCATCTATGTGCTCCAAATGGGGGGCACCCAAAGCTCAGCGTCGCTAAGCTCAGGCATCATCTTCTCAGCGGTTGGCGTAGCCACTGTCATAGCCGCGCCTCGATGGGGCAAGCTTGGGCAAAAGATCAGCTACTCCAAAACGCTGTTCATCGGGCTGTTAGGCGGAGGCATAGGCAATCTGCTGCAGCTGGGCACTCATCATTTGCTGGCGTTCGGCATATTGAGGTTTAGCTACGGGCTGTTCTTCGCCGCCGTCTATCCGGCGTTAAATGCTTTGATTGTGAAATTTACGGATCCCGGCTTTCGGGGCAGGGCCTTCAGCCTGAACCAATCCGCTACACAGCTTGGGACGATGAGCGGTCCGATCATCGGCGGCTTCTTGGGCGGCTGGATCGGAATTCCTCTTGTTTTTGCCATCAATGGGCTTGCCCTGATTGGTGTGGCATTTTTCTACAAATATCGCGGTCCGCAAGCAGTTGTTAAAGAGTCGCAAGCTACTTAGCAGCTAACATCAATGCCTGACGGAATTTCATCCGTCAGGTTTTTATTTGTTGCGGCTGGCAAGTGAAGAAGGGAACTAGAGTTCGCTATTTCTTTGCAAAGCTGCAATTTCCGTCTGTAGGGGGAACTACGGTCCGCTAATTTGTGAGTTCAAGCGAAAAACAACGCATCGAGACTGCATAAGACCCTGTAGTTCCGCTCGTAGGGGGAAAGAGCCCGTTTTCCTCCGAATAGAGGACGCCAGTTCCTGCAGTTAGGCCTTAACGGAATTCTCTCCAGTGGAAAGTGGCTGTATGGCGAATAGCGCGCGATGGAATATTGTCGAGCGTGAAACGGAAAGTCTCCGCACTGTGCAAGGTCTGTCAACCCAGCAACAAGTGAATGCTTAACGCGCAATTTGTTGAAAACGCTTGCATTTAAGCGCTTTCAAGAGGTTTTTAGAAAAAAACAAAGATTTTTGTGAATTTTAACACATTTTCAGCAGGATTCCGTCCTTTTTTGTCGTATTTACTAAATTACCATAAAATTAATCCTAGAAAATGAATAGGGGATTGGGAGAGAACCGTATGCATGTTCGTTCATTTCAGCTTGGTGATACGTCTTCGGTGACATCACTTTTACAGGATGTTTTGTCGGAAATTTGCTATGAGGAAACGATGGAAGCATTTGCTCGTCAACTTTCTTGGGATACGGAGCTTGTGCTGGTTGCACAAGAAGAATCAGAAATCGTGGGCGTGATTATTGGCACCATCGATAACAACAATGGCTATTACTATCGAATTGCAGTTGCCACAGAGTATCAGCGTAAAGGTATCGGAAAAGCTTTGATCGAAGCGATGAAAATGAGGTTCCTCCAACGGAACGTGAACAAAATTATGGTAACGGTGGACGTCCATAATGAAGTCGTACTCCCTGTGTATGAGTCGGCGGGTTATAGTACATCTGATTTTTCCCGTGCTGCGCATCGTTTGAGCATTGTGAAGAAAGTCAGCGTGTAGTCACGGCAGTGACGAGAGTGAAATTGAACAGATTTGAAGCTAGAGAAGCATATCTGTGCCGCCATTGCATTTGGGGGTCAGATATGCTTTTCTATATATTAGGGGAACTTATCGGCAGCTATCAATAGAGGAGCTTTGAGACATGGATAATTTCGCGCCGTATGTGATAAAAAGCTTCAAACATGACGGACATTTACACCGGATGTGGCTCACGAATTGGCGAGTGCCGCCGCACGTCATGCATGCCGACCATCTCCAGCAAGACATGATGGTGTTTATTAACAGCCAGACGAAGATTCAGGAAGCTGACGGGAAGGAATGGATCAGCCGTATTCCAGGCGTTTCTTTTTTTATTCCCAAGCAATGGTTTAATATTGTTGCCCTTATTGAAGATACGGGAGTCAGATATTACTGCAACGTAGCGTCTCCTATGTATGTGACGGGGCAAGTGCTTACTTATATCGACTACGACCTTGATGTCATTCGAATGCCGGATCGTTCCGTGCATATCGTAGATGAAGATGAATATGAACGTCATAAACTGAATTATCACTATTCAACACTTGTTGAGTCAAAAGTGAAGGATGGGCTTGCCGCCATTTTGGAACTGGCAAGTACGGACAAGCCGCCATTTCAAGATGACTTGGTCATGCATTATTACGAGCAGTGGGAAAAGCAAAAGAACGGAGGAGCATGAATGAGCTTCTTTGTAGGCCGTAATGAATCCAATCAAGCAGCTTCACAGTCCAGGAATGTCAAACAGACAGAGGTAAAGAGCCTTACCCATGAGCTGTGGGATTGGACGAAATCCATCCTCGTAGCTCTTCTTGTCGTTATTCTTGTGCATCAATTCGGATTTAACTTGTCCACGGTTCGGGGACATTCGATGGATCCAACGCTGCAAGAGGGAGAATGGCTGTTTGTGAACAAGGCGATTACGTACTTCAAATCGCCTAAACGCGGTGAAATCGTCATCCTGAAGGAGACGGAGGAGTATGCCTTTACCCACCATCCTTTTTTGGTGAAAAGGGTGGTAGCCGTTGGCGGCGACGAGGTGAAAGGCCGAGGCGGCGCTTTGTATGTGAACGGCGAGAAAGTCGACGAGCCGTATACCGACTCGCCCATCGAGGACGGCGATTTCGGCCCGATGCAGATCGGGGAGGGCCGCGTCTTCGTGATGGGCGATAACCGCCATGCGGCGGCGAGTGCGGACAGCCGCAGGTTCGGGGAAGTTCCGGCCAGCCTGATTCAAGGCCGGGCCGAGTATGTGCTGTGGCCATTCTCAATGGCCGCAGACCTGTAAGGTAAATACGAACAGATGAAAGAGGTGAGGGTGTTTTGGCGGTTTCCATCGTCGCAGCGTCAGAGACAGAGATTAGAAAACTACAACAAGAGATCGTGGAAGCCGCGACGTCCCTCGGTATAGATAAGATCGGCTTCACGTCAGCTGAGCCGTTCACAGAACTGAAAGACATCCTTCTGCGTCACCGGGAGAAGGGGTTCGAATCCGGCTTCGAGGAGCCGGATATCGAGAAGCGGGTGCATCCCGAGCTGAGCTTCGACGCGCCGCGGTCGATCATCTCCATCGCGGTCGCGTACCCGTCGAAGCTGGCCAACCCGCCCCGATCCGAGCCAGGGGCGTATCGGGGGATCATTTCGCGCTCCTCCTGGGGGAGCGACTACCATGATGTGCTTCGCGACCGGCTCGCGAAGCTGGAGGCTTTCATCGCGGAGCGCATGCCGGATGCGCGATTGCAAAGCATGGTCGACACCGGCGTGCTGGTCGACCGCGCTGTTGCGCAGCGGGCCGGCATCGGCTGGTCCGGTAAGAACTGCGCCGTCATTACGCCGGAATGGGGCTCATGGGTCTATTTGGGCGAAATCATCACCAATATTCCGTTCCGTCCTGATACGCCGATAATGGACCAATGCGGCGACTGCACGATTTGTATCGACGCTTGTCCCACAGGGGCGCTCGTTGGCCCGGGACAGCTCAATTCATCGCGCTGTATCTCCTTCATCACCCAAACGAAGGGATATGTCGCGGATGAGTACAAGCTTAAGATCGGCAACCGGCTCTACGGCTGTGATACGTGCCAGATCGTCTGCCCGAAGAACAAGGGGATGAACTGGACGCATCATCCGGAGTTCGAGCCTGACCCTGAGAAGGTCAAGCCGCTTCTGATTCCCTTGCTCACCATGACGAACAAGGACTTCAAAGAGCAATACGGACGCATCGCGGCGTCCTGGAGGGGCAAAAAGCCCATCCAGCGCAACGCGATCATCGCGCTGGGCAACTTCAGGGACAGCTCCGCTGTGCCTGTGCTTACGGAGCTGCTGCACAAGGATCCGCGGCCTGAGATTAGGGCAACGGCTGCATGGGCGTTGGGGCGTATAGGCGGCGAAGATGCCGCAACAGCTCTGGACAAAGCCCAAGGGACCGAGCAGGAACCAGCTGTGCTGCAAGATATTGAGAAGGCGATGACGGCCATCCGGCAAGCGAATCATGCAAGCTCGCAGACAGGGGAGAAGAATCCGACATGACATATAATCAGCAATCCGCTGCGAACAAATTGATCTATACGGAAGTGGCTACGCCTATAGGCGCGCTTGTTCTCATTACAAGCCCGAAAGGGCTTTGCCGTGTTGCTTTCGGCACTATGAGCCAGAATCAAGATGACCTGCAAGAGTGGGTCACCCGTTGGTTTGGCAAGGGGACGGAGTTCCGGGAGGATGTAGGAACACTTGCGCCAATCGTGCAACAGCTGGAGGAGTATTTTAGAGGAGAGCGGCTAAGGTTTGATGGGGAATTGGATTTGCAGGGTACGGACTTTCAGAAAAAAGTTTGGACCGCTCTGCTTGATGTCCCATACGGAGAGACAGCTTCCTATAAGCACATTGCCGAGGCGATTCAATCACCGAAAGCCGTAAGAGCAGTAGGCGGCGCAAATAATAAAAATCCGATTCCCGTAATCATTCCCTGTCATCGCATCATTGGTGTAAGCGGCGGCTTGGTGGGGTATGCCGGGGGTCTCGACATGAAAATACATTTACTTGATTTGGAACGCGAAGAACGCCCCCATATGAATCCAAAGAATAACTAACCGTGGAGTGATCCTATGAAATATGTACATTTGGATTCCGTTGAGTCGGGTCAATATTTAGGCCGTACGATATTTGCCAGCAACGGTTCGATTTTGCTTTCGGAAGGCGTGCAGTTAACGGTTTTCATGATCAATACGCTCAATCGAATCGGTGTTACGATGATTTACATCAAGGATCCGAACCTGGAAGATGTGGAGATTCCCGAAATCATTTCGGAAGAAACGAAACGTATCGTGATGCAGCAAATGGGACAAACCTTCGCTGCGCTCCGATCAGGCAAGGAATTCAACTCCCGCGCTATGAGCATTTCGATCAACACTTTGCTCGATGAGGTGATGAAGAATCGGGATGTGCTCGTCCAACTGACCGACATTCGGACCAAGGATAACGAGATGTACGTCCATGCGACCAACGTCTGCATGATGGCGGTGCTTGTAGGCATTAATATGGGATTCAATGAGAGCCAATTGAAAGAGCTTGCCACCGGCGCCCTTCTGCATGACGTGGGGAAAATTGAGCTGACCTGTGACGATGAGTCGTCTGACAGCAGGAGGCATCATACATGGCGCGGCTTTGAGCTTTTGAAAACAAAGCGCGAACTCAGCTTGCTCATTGCCCATGTCGCCTTCCAACATCATGAAGCATTAGACGGCCAGGGCATTCCAAGAGGTTTAACCAGCGACGACATCCATATTTATGCCAAAATTACAGCTGTCGCGAATATGTACGATAACTTGCTCTTCGATACTTCCATGGGACGCCGGATGCTGCCCTACGAGGCATGCGAGCATATGATGGCGTTGGCTGGAACAAAGCTGGATCGAGAGGTTTTGATTCATTTTCTGAAAACTGTTTCGATCTATCCGACCGGGGCTTCGGTCCGTCTATCGAATCGCGAGACCGGCGTTGTTGTCGGCCAGCATCGCGGATTGCCGACCCGTCCGATTGTCAGAATCGTCAAGCAGGATCAGATGGACAGAGAACTGGAAATTAAGGAAATCGATTTGGCCAAACATACCACCGTTTTTATTGAACAAGTTCTATGAATTATGGCCAAGTCATTTGTAAAGCGATGAGTAGAAATGGTATGATAAGGCAAGCAATCTAACCAATCAATACTTGCAGGGGGCAACGTTATGTGGAGTTATCTTATTCCTATTCTGACTTTGATTGTGGGCTTAGTCGGCGGATTTTTTATCGGTGTGTTTTACTTGAAAAAGCAGTTGGAATCCATGCAAAATAATCCCGAGATGCTGGCCAAAATGGCGAAGCAAATGGGCTACAACATGAATAAACAGCAGTTAAACAAAGCGCAGCAAATGATGAAAAACCAAAAGTGGAAATAATAGTGGGGTTCGCGACCCCTTCAAAGGGCTTTGCTGTCTAACCGTACAATCGGAGGACAGCAGGAGCCCTTCGTGTTATAGTCAGGTTTTGTAAATTTAGGACATACCAGTACGATTCAGAGGTGGCTAGTCGATGGCAAGCAACAAAGACCGCATTCTGGAAGCTGCGATGGATCTATTTCATGATCATGGCTACCAAGGAACGGGACTAGAGGACATTTTGTCGAGCAGCGGGGTATGTAAAAGCAATTTTTATTATCATTTTAAAAGCAAAGAAGAACTGGGCTTAAAGGTCATTGAGCGCAAGGTAGACGAAATGCGGCAATCCGTGTTGGAGCCAAGTCTGGGGAATACTAAACTATCGCCAAAGCAGCGTGTGCTGGAATTGTTTGAACGCATGCTAAGCTTCTGTGATGAGAACGAGTGCCGCAAGGGATGTTTTTTCGGGAATTTGGCGTTAGAGCTTAGCGATTGCTCAGAGGAGCTGCGTAAGCCGCTCAGCCGCTTTTTCAGCGAGATGGAGACAGAGATTGAGGCTTGTCTGAAAGAAGGCCGGAAACAAGGCGAGCTATCGCTGCAGGGGCTAACCCCAGTCGAGCTTGCTGCACCTATCGTCTCTCTTTGGCAGGGCGGCATGCTGCTTACCAAAACGCATAAGGACAGCAGGGCTATGAGAGATGGAATCAAGGTTTTGACAGTCTGCATGGGTTAAAGGATATGAATGAGGAGAGTGGAGCAGTTGGCATCCGTTGAATACAGAAATACGAGAGTAGCTGAGAATCGCGAGCTGATTGAGAAGCATGTGCGTGAAATTTTGCGATTGATCGGGGAAGATGTGGACCGCGAAGGTTTGCTGGACACACCTGCACGCGTAACGCGCATGTATGAAGAAATTTTTTCGGGCTACGACGCGGACCCGCGGGACGTGCTCGGTGTAACCTTTGATGAGCAGCATGAGGAATTGGTGATCATCAAAGATATCATCTATTACAGCCAATGCGAGCATCATATGGCGCCGTTTTTCGGCAAAGTGCACGTTGGCTATCTGCCGAGCGGTAAAGTCGCGGGGTTAAGCAAATTTGCCCGTTTAGTCGATGTCATCACCCGCAAATTGCAGGTGCAGGAGAGAATAACGTCCGAAATCGCCGACATTCTCGATGAAGTGCTGAAGCCGCACGGCGTGATGGTCGTTGTGGAAGGTGAGCATATGTGCATGTGCTCCAGAGGGGTCAAGAAGTACGGCAGCGAGACGATCACATCAGCGGTGCGCGGATCTTTCCGTACGGATTCAACGCTGCGTTCTGAATTTTTATCATTGATCAATAGGTAATATCGTGAGTAAAGGGGTGTGCATAAAGACAAATGTCTTGTGCAGCATCCCTTTTTTATGGAGAATTTGGCAGCATGACTTGTTGCCGAATAGATGAATATAGTATTCTTTTATAAATAAATGGCCCCAGGGTGACTAGCGTACATGCTATAGCATAAACTGATCATAGCAAGTATACGAATCGCTAGGTGTACAATTCCGGGGGTTGGCAAGAGCACGAGAGCACCAGAGGGGGCAAGCAGATGAAAAACATACGAAAATTTCGGCCCGGAGAGGCCGCTTCCTCTAAAGTGAGTGAAGAACGGGATGAATTTGAGCGGGATTACGCAAGGCTGATCCAATCACCGACCTTTCGGCGGCTGCAGGGCAAGTCGCAGGTGTTCGGGGCCGGTTCAGGCGATTATTACCGAACGCGGCTGACCCATTCGCTGGAGGTTGCCCAAATCGCCAGAGAAGTGGCGAAACGTCTGGAACGGACGAACCCTTTTCTGCAAAAAAGAGAGCATCCGGGTCTCATCATTGACCCTACCGTTGTGGAGTGTGCATCGATTGCGCACGATTTCGGCCACCCGCCTTTTGGTCACAAAGGGGAAGAGGTGCTGAACCACATTCTGCTGAAGGATCATGGTTTGAAATACGAGGGCAATGCCCAGAACTTCCGAATCCTGATGTTTCTTGAAAAAAGGGCGGGCAGTGAAAGCGGTCTGGATCTTACCGCGGCTGTGCTGCTTGGCATTAATAAGTATCCTTTCCTGCTGGAGGAAGAAGGCCGGCTCAAGGGGGTATACGCCTCCGAGTGGGAGATTATCCGGGAGCTGCGGAGAGAATGGAATATGCCGGAAGGCTGCTCCACGTTGGAAGCGCAATTGATGGATTTATGCGACGATATCGCGTACTCTACGCATGATATTGAAGACGGCATTCGGGCTGGCAAAATCCAGATGAACGCTACGTTTTTTGAGAATCAACGTTTGATCCGCCATTTGGTAATGGAAATTTTGAATGATCCCAATAAACACAAATTCGGCTGGGAGCACGTCGACATCGAGCAAATGGTCAAGAAGGTGCTGACCGACTATCTCGAGCAGTGGCAGCAGATTTTCGTCGAATGCAACCGCGAAGAATCGCGTACGCGCAGAGAGATGAAAGCACGCTGGGTGAGCTCTTTTGCCAGTCGTTTGGACATTTTGGACGATCCTGAACGAGGCTGGAAAAAGGTTGCGCTCGTCAAAGACGGAGCGGAGGATATGAATCTCCTGCGGACCATGGAGATCTTGAAGAAGCTGGCGTGGGTCACGCTGATCAAGGATTTCCGGGTGCTGCGCCTCCAGAAGCGCAGCGAGATCATCGTCGAGCGGCTGTGGGAAAGCTTTATCGATCAAGACAGGGGAATGTGGATCATTCCACCCGATTGGATCGATAGCTATGAGCGCCGGAAGGGTAACTGGAGCTGGCCGCGGTTCGTCGCGGACTATATATCCGGCATGACCGACGCATACGCGGAGAAGGTGTATGCAGAGCTGTTCGCGAGCAAGTCCGGCTCGATTTATGAGATGGACTAGGCGCAAAAAAATATCGACCCCGCAAGGGGTCGATTTTATAGGGAGGAGGGAATACCAGCGTCAGTTAACAGCTGCTACAGTTTCTTTCGGCGTCAGGCCATTAAGAAAGCTGAGAGAAGTGCGCACATACTTTTTGGGCTCTGCGCGGTATAACAATTCATGCTGGGCTTTGGGGATAATCCAAAGTTTGGATTGCGCGTTGTCTTGCACCTTGAAAATGTCCTCTACCATTTCATATGGAGCTTTGGAATCTTCCGTTCCATGAATGAAATAAATAGGCATGGAATAAGCGGTTGAAGTGACCTTTTTATAAGGAACCTCATGCAAGCTTACCCCGTTCAATAGAGGGAAAAATAAGCGGACGAGCGGTAGAGACGGGAATTTCGGAACATTCACAACTTGCTTCATATTGTGATAGAGCGTATCCGGATTCAGCATGAACGTGCTGTCCAGAATCATCCCTGAGATATCCTTACCATTCTGGAGAGCGGCTTGAAGCGCCGTTCCAGCACCCATTGAGAAGCCCCAGATATAAATAGGACCATTGGATAAATGCTTAACATAGTTAATCGCTCCCAGCAGCTCCTGTGACTCCTGAATACCACCGGTCATGATGCGTTCATTGCCTGGTTGAACATAGCCATAATCGAACATCAGCACATTGTAATTCTGCAAATGCAGCTCACGGGCTAAATTATAGAGTGGAACCCACAATTCTTCGCGATTACCGCCATAGCCGTGCGAGAAGATCACGGTTTTGTTGGAAGGAGCGGGAATGAACCAACCGTCTAAATTCGAAGTTCCGTTCAGACTTGGGAACGTAATGCTGCTGTAGGGAAGACCAACGGCTCTCATGGGATCCGAATGAAGCGGATCAATATGCGGCCGTGCCAGCGTCCATGCAATATAGGCGTGAAAAGCCAGCAACAGCGAGGTACATAACGTCAGGAATGAGATCAGGATGGTGAGAACCAGCCTTTTTTTGCGTAAAAGCGGACGGGTAACGACCTGTTCGAGCGTAGGTTGAATTGAGCCTGGGGATAGTGATGTTGATGACATCGCAGTACCCTCCCTCCAGAAAAGTAGTGTGTTCAAATGGGCTGCTCTGAGAAGTTATAAGGAGAAAGGAAAAATTATCTAAATTTTCAGATAAGTAATCTATTATCTTAATCTTATTCTGTATGCGCTTACAAGTCAATGAGAGTGCGGGAAATGTAAAGTCACTGTAACCTTTCTGTAACAATTCAAGAAACAGATGTTTGACCTTTACGCAACGTTGGAGTTTGGTTATACTAGATATAACTGGGTTTCATATAGTGAAACTATTTGATGCTTCCGCAGACAGTTGACTATGAAAGTGGTGTTCGTCATGGAAGATAATAAGCTGACGGTGCGAGCTGTAGAGCGTGCTTTGGATATTATGCTCTGTTTTACCGAATCGACCGAATTAACGTTAACAGAAATTGCAAGTCGTGTTGATTTACATAAAAGTACGGTGCATCGGCTGCTTGCTTCTCTGGAAGGCAAGGGTTTTATTATGCGCGATGCCGCCACGGATAAATACAGATTGGGCTACCGGCTGTGGGAGCTGTCTGCGAACCTCTCGCAGGAGGGAGACCCCGGCATCATTTTGCTGCCGGAGATGGAAAGGCTGCGCGATCTCCTCGGCGAGACGATCTCGCTTTACGTGCAGGATGGCCTGGAGCGTATCCGCATCCAAGCCGTGCAGAGCAACCACGCCATTCGCCGTGTGGCCCCTGTGGGGGCGCGAATGCCGCTTTACGTCGGTGCCTCGAGCAAGGTGCTCGTCGCCTTCGCAGAGCCCGCTGTGCAGCAGCAGCTGCTAGCCTCGGCCGACTGGCCGACCGGGCTGGATCAGCAGGCGTTCCTGCAGCAGCTGGGCGACACCAAGCGCGCTGGCTTCGCCACGAGCGTGGAAGAGCGAGAGCCCGGTGCGGCGGCTGTGTCCGCGCCGATTATTGACCGCGGGGGCCGGCTGGTGGCCGCCCTCGCCGTATCAGGCCCAGCGAACAGGCTTACGCTGGAGCTGATGCAAGAGCAGGCGCCGCTCATTATGGAAGCGGCGCGGCGTATGGGCACGATGCTGCGCTAGCGCATCGTCCGTAATCCTCTATCCAAGTACTTGGATAGAGGATTTTTTGCTTCTAGGAAGCCATACTAGAGAGGGAAGGGAGTGGCAAGTATGAAGAACACCAACACCGCCTCGATGCTGGCGATCTGGATTAGTCTTGCCAGCAACATCGTGTTGACCGCCATCAAAATTATCGTTGGCCTTCTTTTCAATAGCCAAGTGCTTATTGCCGATGGCATCCATAATGCCGGGGACGTCATTGCTACGGCGACGGCGTACAGCTCTATGCGTGTTTCGTCTAAGCCCGCTGACGTGGACCATCCTTACGGGCATGGCAAAGCGGAGGTGCTCGGCGCTTTTATCGTTGCGATTATTTTAGCTGGAGCCGCCGTATACATTGGTTATCATTCTATTCATGCCTTATTCGAGCCAGCCGGTGAGGCGCATGTGATTGCTTTTATCGCAGCGGTCATCTCGCTCATCTGGAAGCAAGTTCTTTATGTGTACACGATGCGGGTTGGCCGTAAAATGAACAGCAAGGGATTAATCGCCACCGCCTATGATCATTTGGCGGATGTCTACGCGTCGATTGCCGCTTCTGTCGGGATCGGGCTGGCGCTGCTCGGGGATCATTTCGGCTACGGTTTTCTCGCATATGGGGACCCTGTAGCGGGGATTATCGTCTCCATTCTGGTCTTGAAGCTGGCTTACGAAATGGGGCAAGACTCATTCGGTATTCTTATGGAGCGGAGCGTAAGCTCTACACAGATTGAGCAGTACGCGTCGCTGATCCGTTCCGTACCCGAGATCAAGCGGATTGACCGTTTGAGAGCGCGCGAGCACGGTCACTACATATTAATCGACGCGCGGCTTGGCGTCTCGGGTACATTGACCATCCAAGAAGGCCACGACATTATTCGCGGCATTAAACACAAAATCCAATCTGCTCATAGCGATGTGGACGAAGTACTGGTGCATTTGAATCCTTGGTACAAGGAGTCTACGTAACTTATGAAAAAATGAAAAAACACCTTTCATCTGCGGCTCCGATTCGAAGCGGCCAAATGAGAGGTGTTTTTCATTTTTACTTGGCAAAAATATGATTGCCGATCTGAACCGTCTGCGGACGTGACCAGATCCATTTGCTTGTCGCTGTCTTTGGATTGAAGTAGTAGAGCGCACCACCGGTTGGATCCCAGCCGCGTACAGCATCCTGTGCAGCTTTGTATGCCGTGCTGTCCGGCGTCAACCAGTATTGCCCGTCATCTACGGCCGTAAAAGCGCCAGATTCAAAAACAATCCCTTCGATTGTATTCGGAAACTCACTTGAATTCAGACGATTCATAACGACCGCTCCAACTGCGACTTGTCCTTCATAGGACTCACCGCGAGCCTCGCTGTAGATCACTTTCGCCAGCATATCAAGATCCGTTTGATTAACCGAATACTTACGTAAGCTCTGCCATGTATTAGCACCAACAATACCATCAATCGTTAAGCCATAATTATATTGAAAATTACGTACAGCTGCGGCGGTAACAGGACCGTACACGCCATCTAGCGGCTGTTGGTAATAGCCTAACATTTTAAGACGGAATTGAGCATCCCAGACGTCTCCGTTCTCACTGCCTGGTTGCAACGTTTCAGCCGTTGCGGCTGCTGTTGGATGGCTCCATTCGCTTACTGAAAAACCTAGACCAATCGAAGCGATCAGCATGACTAGGACGAGCCTTTTTAATGAGTTCATCTTCATCTCCCCTTTCGCTGTTACCCATTATAGGTGGGCAGGATAGGGGGCTCAACCCGCAGTTATTACCAATGTAAGTCAATCACTTGCGGCTCTAAGGATACAGCCGTCTCCAAAAATGCAAAAAATCCGAGAATGCCATAAGGCAATCCCGGATTTTTTAGTTGTGTGTGTAGTGCTTTTCTTGATGGTTATCTTAGTTTTTCTCAGCCAAAATTTGGCGAAGAACGGTTTGCAGGATACCGCCGTTACGGTAGTAATCCACATCAACCAAGCTGTCCAGACGAACAAGTGCGCTGAACTCGAAAGTTGTACCATCTTCACGAGTTGCTGTCACTTTTACTGTTGAACCCGGTTGAACATCATTGCTCAAACCTGTGATATCGAATGTTTCACGACCTGTGATACCGAGAGTTTTCCAGCTTGCTCCTTCAAGGAATTGAAGTGGAAGAACGCCCATACCTACAAGGTTGCTGCGGTGAATACGCTCGAAGCTTTCCGCGATAACGGCTTTAACGCCAAGTAGGAATGTACCTTTAGCCGCCCAGTCACGGGAGCTTCCAGTTCCGTACTCTTTACCTGCGATAACGACAAGGTTTTGTCCTGCAGCTTGATATTTCATGGATGCATCGTAGATGGACTCTACTTCGCCAGTTGGCAGGTAAGTGGTTACGCCGCCTTCTGTTCCTGGTGCCACTTGGTTACGAATACGGATGTTCGCGAACGTACCGCGCATCATCACTTCGTGGTTACCACGACGGGAACCGTAGGAGTTGAAGTCTTCTCTTTTTACACCATGATTGATCAGGTATTGGCCTCCAGGGCTGTCAACTTTGATGTTACCTGCAGGGGAGATGTGATCCGTTGTAACGGAATCGCCCATGAGTGCCAAAGTTTTCGCGCTGCGGATATCCGCGATATCGTCAAGAACTGTACCCAGATCAGTGAAGAACGGAGGCTCTTGAATGTATGTGGAATTCGTGTCGAATTCGTACAGATCGCCTTCTGGAATCGCGATTTCGTTGAAACGCTCATTCGCACGGAATACGTTGCTGTATTTGTCGCGGAACATGTCAGGGCTCATTGCTACGCCAAGAGCTTCTTGAATCTCTTGGTTTGTAGGCCAGATGTCTTTGAGGTAAACAGGTTGATTGCTTTGGTCGTATCCGATTGGATCGTTAGCCAAATCAATGTTTACTGTACCTGCAAGGGCATAAGCAACAACAAGTGGAGGTGATCCAAGGTAGTTAGCTTTTACTTGAGCATGCACGCGGCCTTCAAAGTTACGGTTACCGGAGATAACGGCAGCTACTGTCATATCGTTGTCAGCTACTGCTTTGCTCACTTCTTCAGGAAGCGGACCGGAGTTACCGATACAAGTTGCACAGCCGTAACCTGCAACGTGGAAACCAAGTGCTTCCAGGGACTCAAGCAAGCCAGCTTTTTTGAGGTACTCAGTAACAACCAGGGAACCTGGCGTCAAGGAGCTCTTCACGAATGCCGGTTTTCTCAAACCGCGAGCTACGGCTTTCTTAGCCACAAGACCCGCACCTAGCATAACGCTTGGGTTGGATGTATTTGTACAGGAAGTGATCGCTGCGATTACAACGGAACCCGTTCCCATTTTAACTGTCTCGCCATTCGGATAGACAACATCAACTTCTTCGTTGATTTTCTCTTCCGTCAGACCGTATCCGCCTTTGTCGATCGGCGTACGGATGATGGAGTTGAAGGACTCTTTCATGTTCGTAAGCTCAACGCGGTCTTGCGGACGTTTAGGACCAGCCAAGCTTGGTACTACGGATCCAAGATCAAGTTCGATAACATCTGTGAATACTGGATCTGGTGTGGAATCCGTACGGAACATGCCTTGTGCTTTATAGTAAGCTTCTACAAGCGCGATTTGATCTTCTTCACGGCCAGTTGCTCTCAAGTAGTTCAATGTTTCGCTATCTACTGGGAAGAAACCGATTGTTGCGCCGTACTCAGGAGCCATGTTCGCAACTGTTGCGCGGTCAGCCAAGGAGATGTTGCTCAGACCAGGACCGAAGAACTCAACGAATTTACCAACAACGCCTTTTTTACGCAACATTTGTGTAACTGTTAGAGCCAAGTCAGTAGCTGTAGCGCCTTCTGCCAAGTGGCCTGTCAATTTGAAACCAACAACGTCTGGAGCTACGAAGTAAAGAGGTTGTCCAAGCATACCAGCTTCCGCTTCGATACCGCCGACGCCCCAACCTACAACGCCAAGACCGTTGATCATTGTTGTATGGGAGTCAGTACCTACGAGGGAATCCGGATAAACAACCGTTTCGCCATCGACTGTTTTTGTAGCTGCAACAGAAGCAAGGTACTCCAAGTTAACTTGGTGAACGATACCTGTTGAAGGCGGAACGGCACGGAAGTTATCAAATGCTGTTTGTGCCCAACGAAGGAAACGGTAACGCTCTTCGTTTCTTTCGAATTCTAAGTTAATGTTCATGTCAAGCGCATCCGGGGAACCGAAAGCGTCAACCATGACAGAGTGGTCGATTACAAGGTCTACAGGAACAAGCGGGTTGATCCGTTTAGGATCTCCACCTTCACGAGCCATTGTCGCACGCATTGCCGCAAGGTCAACGACGACAGGTACGCCTGTGAAGTCCTGAAGAACGATACGAGCAGGAATGAAAGGAATTTCTTTGTTGTCGTCACGGCCTTCAGCCCAGCCGGCGATTTGTTTTACGTGTTCGCTTGTGATTGCACGGCCGTCAAATTGACGGATAGCTGCTTCAAGCAAAACGCGAATGGAAACAGGAAGGTTGCTAACTGTACCGTGACCTTGGTTTTCGAAGTCAGGCAAGCTGTAGTATTGGAACGAATTCGTTCCGACAGTTAACTGCTTACGCACAGAAAAAGTGTCCTTGTTGGACATGGATAATTCCTCCTTTAATATCTTCATCCATTGGTTTCATCTAATGAAACTCAATTTCATTAATCCCCTAACTCAAGTATAGCGTTTCGCTGTGTTTGAGTAAAGATTTATTTCAATCATTTTTACCATCCAAATGTCATATATTGAATCAATTCAAAGCAAATCGGGCTCGTCCTATGATGACTGTTATTTTGCCGCAAACATGTGCTTTCCATAAATAAAAGTTTCAATAAAGCTTGAACCCGGTAAGCGACGGCGCAGCCAATTCGCACACAATTCCAACACAACTCACACACAACTTTCCTGCCAAAACTTTTTAGGAGGGTAACCCCGATGTCCTGGAAAACAGCGCTCTACAATTACGTCCATGCTAAAAATCAGTCAGAGCTCGAAGGCTCCGCAGCACCGCTCCAAGCCTACTTGTCAGACAGCGCTTATGTACGTAAGCAGGAGGTCAGGGTTCGCAGGCTCCTGGAAAGTTTTCGCGATCGCGATGCCAAGCTGGTGCGAGGGGAAACGAAGCTGCGCCTTACCGGCGTTAGAGAATCGGCGCATGGCGTTATTGCGGATATCGTGTTGCACCGGTTTATCCATTATCGCATCGGTTCCATCGACCACATGGAAGAGCGCATTGAGCCGGAGCGAGTTGTGATTGACAGCGCAGCGGATCGTTGGCAGGTCAGAAGTACAGAGTCCCTTCAGGGAGAACAATCGCTTCCGAACAAGCCGCGGAGCGTCTTTTTCTCTGAGCAGGCGGATTTTGTGGAAGGCCTTCGCAGAGCACCGTCACTGCCGTATATCAACCATAGTATACTCAACAGCGGAGCCCAGGAATTCGTTCCGCGCAAAATCATTTATAACCGCGACAAAGCCGTCCAATATGCGGAAACGTGGTGGCAGACGCCGAACCCGAAATATGAGCAATTCGAAGTGGATTGCACCAATTATGTGTCTCAATGCCTCTTTGCAGGTGGGGCTCCAATGGACTATACTGGGAAAAGGGATTTGGGTTGGTGGTACGCTGGCAAAAGGGGCAACCAAGAGTTATGGAGCTTCAGTTGGGCGGTTGCCAATAGCCTGCAATCTTTTTTGGCGCATAGCCGCAAAGGGCTGCACGGGCATGAGGTTCATGACCCGCGCGAACTGCAGCCTGGCGACACGATCTGCTATGATTGGGACGGCGATGGCCGGTTTCAGCATAATGTTATTGTGACGGGCAAAGATGCGAATGGCATGCCACTTGTCAATGCACACACGTATAATAGCCGCAATCGTTATTGGGCTTATAAAGATTCGCCAGCATGGACGGAGCGGACGAAATACTTCTTCGTTCGGATTGCAGATGAAATGTGAACGTAATATTTTGAAGGAATAGAACGACTAGACGGAGGTACGCAATGAGCGGCAAAATAAGAGTTGGACTAATTTATGGGGGGAAATCGGGGGAACATGACGTTTCTTTGCAAACTGCAATGGCCGTTATGAAAGCCGTAGACTTTACCAAATATGAAGTGGTACCGTTTTACATTTCCAAAAAAGGGGAGTGGAAAAGCGGCGCACCTCTCTTGGCACCCGTTGCATCGAAAGAGGAATTGACCTTCAGCAGCGGAGACTCCGCGAATGCACCTGTTTCTAATGCTCTGGCACCTATTTTCGGGGCTGTTCACGCGAAAGGCGATGTAGCGATCTCTTCCGCCGCGGCAGCTGGAACGAAGGAAGCGAACATAGATGTTGTTTTCCCGCTTTTACACGGTACATTTGGTGAGGACGGCACGATTCAGGGTTTATTGGAAATGGCGAATATTCCTTACGTAGGAGCAGGTGTGCTTGCTTCCGCCGTCGGTATGGATAAAGTCATGATGAAGAAAATTTTTGCGCAAGAAGGACTTCCGCAGTGTATTTTCCGCCATTTCACGCGGACAGAGTGGGAGAAGAACCGCGCGTATCACCTCATTGAACTGGAAACTGCAATTGGTTATCCTTGCTTCGTGAAACCGGCTAATTTGGGTTCCAGCGTCGGTATCTCCAAAGCGAGAAATCAAGAGGAGTTACTTCAGGCGGTTAGTTTCGCCTTCCAATACGATCGCAAAGTCATTATTGAAGAAAATATTGATGCCCGCGAGATTGAAGTTGCTGTTCTTGGGAATGATGAACCTCAAGCGTCAGTTGTCGGTGAAATAGTATCCTCGAACGAATTTTACGACTACAAAGCCAAATATGTCGACGGTAAATCCGCGATGGTCATCCCGGCAGAGATTCCGGCCGAAACAGCTGAGCAAGTTAGACAGCTGGCCGTTCAGGCTTTCTTGGCTGTTGATGGCAGCGGCTTATCCCGCGTTGACTTTTTCCTAGGCAAAGCTGATCAAAAGATCTATATCAACGAAATCAATACGATGCCAGGCTTCACGCCTTACAGCATGTATCCGCTGTTGTGGCAGGAATCCGGCAAACCTTATACCGAATTGCTGGATGATCTCATTCGTCTGGCGGTTGAGCGGCATACAGCGAAGCAAAGTATCCAATATTCTTTTGATGTGGAGTAGATGCTAATGGGATTCCAAACGGAGTTTAACTCGGTCTGTAAGTTCAAATCCGCGCAGGAGCTCTTCGAGCTGCTGGAGTACGGCCGCGGCAAAATGGTGAAAAGCGGCTTCCGCGTGTTCCCGACAGGGCAGAAGGTCATTGCCTACACGCCTGATAATCAAGCGATTGCCATCGTCAAAATCCTTGCTTCGATCGCGGAAATCAATTTCCAAGGCGAAGAAGTAACGCAAGTGGAGATGGAGCTCGTTCGTCGGTTGACGGAGGAAGAGGCGCAGGTACAGACGAAGCTTGCTCATGAGATGTTTTTTGGTGAGCATGCTTAGTTGGCGGTAGAGGGATAGGGAGAGAAAGAGGAAGAGAAAGAGGAAGAGGAAGAGGAAGAGGAAGGCATCGTCCGTTAGGGACGGTGTCTTTTTTTGATTGGAGGCTCCTCGGCCTCCTTGGCGCCATGGCGATCTTGATTGCACTTTGTGCAATATGAGAGCGGATTATTGCTAGCAATCGCTCCCTTCGTTGAACAAAGTGCAAACATTTTGGCGTCCCTCAGCCTTCCTGGCGTCATGGCGTGCTTCATTGCACTTTGTGCAATATGAAAGCGCATTATTGCTAGCTATCGCTCCCTTCGTTGCACAAAGTACACTCATTTTGGTGCTTGCTGCCCGAAAATAGCAGTTTGCAAGCCCTAATGTTGCACAGAGTACAATATAGGAAATGTGATCCTTATGTTGCATAAAGTACAACGAGGCCACCTGAAACGTCGAAAAAACTACGCTAACATGTGTCCAATGCGCCAAAGTCTGCGTTAACGTTGTAAAACAAGCTTAAGATTCGTCGGAAGGGCCGAAAACCGTTCGCGACGAGCTGAAACGTCGAAAAGCAATACTAACATGAACGGGAACGCCGGCCTTGGGCGATACAACGATAGATAAGCGTGCTTTACATCGATACAAGGAGCAATTTTCCGGAGGAACCCACCGCAAGGTTTCCCTCACAGGTAGGTACTATAAGAAATTAGTACTTATCCTCCCATACAGCCAGAGCTACAATTAAAGCAGTAGACTTCACAGCAAGGGGATGAACAGGATGAAATTTACCGCCTACTGGCTTTTTAATATCGTGCTCGGCATACCGACGCCGTATGTGCTTATTTATATGATTTTCGGCTTCTACGGATTCATGGCTCCTTCTTCAACCGAACAAAAGTACATGGCGGCAGGGGTGCTGCTCCTGTATCTGCTTGTATGGCTGTTTGGCAATTTGCTAACTTTGCGAAAAGAGGACCGCGCCACTAAGCTCGGCATGCTTGCGCTAAGTCCGTTACCTATAGCCATTACGGCTTTTTGCTGTTTTAAAATCATTGCTGCACTTTCCTAGCAGCGTTTTAATGAATGTGGCTACTGGAAAAAGGGTAACCTAACACAGGATTTTTACCTGAACTTTTTTGGGGGTTACATGTGCATGATTATTCGCCTTGGGTATGTGGCGATGTCGACGGTTGTCAAAAATGCTTCACCGTCTAAAACAATGACAGTCACGAACTTCAGCAAACTGCTGGATCGGGAGGCTGCCATCCGGAAGCTGGAACGCTTAGGTGCGGAAAACCTGCATAATACATTAAGATTGCTCCGTCATAACCGGGCTCACGATATCATGGTGTTCCGTTTCTCTTCCAGATTCATCCCCCTTATCGGGCATGAAATGTTAGAGGACTGGGACCCGATCCCGACGCTGTCGGCGGAATTCGAGGAGCTAGGCGCCTATGCGAAGCAATCGGGCATGCGCGTGAGCTTTCACCCAGACCACTTCACGGTCCTGAGCACTCCCAAAGAGGATGTCCTGCAGAAATCCATCCTGGATCTGGAGCGGCATAACGCGATGCTGAATGCGATGGGGCTTGGCCCAGAGGCCATGTGCAACATTCATGTAGGCGGTTCGTATGGGGATAAAAAGAAAGCGGCTAAGCGATTTATTAAGAACTTTTCCACGCTGCGCCCCGAAATTCAAAGGCGGATTACCTTGGAGAACGACGATAAAACATTCAATGCGCTGGAGACATTGGAAATTGCTGAAACAGTAGGAGCGCCAATGGTTCTGGATGTTCACCATCATGCCGTGAACAACGAGGGCGAAGATGTCACCGAATTGTGGCCGCGTATACAACAAACATGGACAAATGGACTCCCGCCGAAGATACACGTCTCAAGCCCCAAAAGCGAGACGGATCCAAGAAGCCATGCCGATTATGTGGAAGCAGGGCCGCTTCTTGTTTTTCTGCGCGCGATTGCACCTGTTACCCCAAGGCTCGATATCATGATTGAAGCGAAGATGAAGGATGAAGCGCTATTTCGTCTTATGGAAGATTTTAAACTCGAGGAAGGAATCGTTGTGCTCGATCAAGCCTCGATCCAGCTGTAATGCTTCAGATTTATTTCTTGAATTGTTTGGCAAAATGGGGTACTTTTGAGATTGGGTATGAATGACGTTTAATCCAATGTTGAGAGGGGTTTTTCACGGCCATGAGTCAACTGTTAACAGGAAAAAATATACTTGTCATGGGTGTTGCCAATGATCGCAGCATCGCATGGGCGATCGCTCAATCTTTAGCGGCACAAGGAGCAAATTTGGTCTTTACGTTCGAAAATGAGCGTGTTGAGGAACGCGTGCGCAAGCTTGCTGATACGATTCCAGGTTCAACGCTTATGCCTTGTAACGTAACGGTAGACGCTGAAATTGATACGCTGGCTGATACGCTTAAAGCGAAGTTCGGTGTCGTTCATGGCCTTGTACATAGTATTGCTTTTGCAAGAACGGAAGAATTGGACGGACTGTTCGTTGACACATCGCGTGATGGTTTTGCCTTAGCGCATGACATCAGCGCATACTCGCTTGTTGCCGTTTCCAAACGCATTTATCCGCTGATGACAGAAGGCGGCAGCATCATGACAATGACCTACCTTGGCGCTGAGCGCGCAATGAAAAACTACAACGTTATGGGCGTTGCCAAAGCGGCATTGGAAGCTTCCGTTCGCTATCTGGCGGCTGACCTCGGTCAATTTGGCATTCGCGTGAACGGTATTTCCGCTGGTCCGATTCGTACCTTGGCTGCCAAAGGCATCAAAGATTTCAACTCGATCCTGCGTCAAGTAGAAGAGAAAGCTCCTCTGCGCAAAACGACGGAAACAGCAGAAGTTGGCGATACGGCGATGTTCTTGATGAGCAACCTGTCCCGAGGCATCACGGGTGAAGTTATTTATGTTGACGGTGGTTACCACATCGTTGGTATTTAAGCCATTATAATGTCTAATGATAATCAAGAAACCGTATTGCCTACGCGGCAGTATGGTTTTTTTATTTGTAAAATGTCTGAAAATCTCCTTTTTTTATTAATAAATGTATAAATGTACGAATATTTTGGGATGAAACGCACTAGTATTTAAAACGTATAATTTACTATACTTAACTTACTTCTAAATCTAAATAAATAAAAAAGAAAGAGTTGATATAAGTGGTAAATGGTGAGGCGGAGCCGTTCGTCATCGGCAGTAAGAGTTTTACAGCAGTGGCTATTAATACGGCAGCCAAGGCTGGGCAATGGATCAAGAGCAAAATGGGCGATATCAGCCGTATTGATACGAAATTTTCTTCTCAGGACCTGGTGACCGAAGTGGACAAAGGGTCGGAAAAGCTTATTCGCAACTTGATCATGACGCATTTCCCGGATCATTCCATTCTCGGTGAAGAAGGCGTGGAGCCTGGTCCGGAAGCATCGGCCAAAGCACTTCAAGCCATGAGCGAGGAAGAATACTTATGGATCGTAGATCCTATCGATGGAACAACGAACTTTGTTCACGGGTTCCCGTTCTTCTCGGTTTCGATTGCACTCGCGCACAAAGGCGAGATTATTGTCGGTGTCGTGTATGACCCGTCTCGTGACGAGCTATTCGTTGCCGAGAAGGGGAAAGGTGCTTATATGCACGGCAAAAAGACAGTCGTATCGCTCGATGGACAGCTGTCCAGCAGTCTGGTTGCAACAGGTCTTCCGGCAGATCGCAATGGCGCATTACCGATTAACCTGAAAGGTATTCAAGCGTTATCTCCCAAAGTGCGCAACCTCCGGATCGCAGGCTCCGCAGCGCTTCACTTGGCTTATGTAGCCTCAGGACGCCTAAGCGGCTTCTGGGAAATTGGTTTGAATGCTTGGGATATTGCAGCGGGCGCGTTGCTGATCCAAGAATCAGGCGGCAAGGTGACCGATACCGAAGGCAGACCTTACAATCTGGCGGTTCGCAACATACTGGCTACCAACAGCCAGATTCATGATGAGCTGCGGCAAGAGTTGGTTAAAGCTGAAGCTACCGGATTTTAGCGGTCATATAAGGCAGAAGAAACCTGAGACATACGTCTTGGGTTTTTTCTACAGTTCCCCTATACATAGAGAAAATACTCTCTCGTCAGATTCTAATCTTACTATCTGGTACAAACGGTGGTTATACACTATAATATGAAATATATGCATTATTTAAACGTTTCAACTAACGATCAGGAAATGGATGGAGAACTTATATGACGACGAATTCACAATCGCAAGCGGTTACCGGACCTGACATTATTACCTTTGGCGAAACAATGGCGCTGCTGATGCCTTCCAACGGCAAAGGATTGGAGTACTCGTCTGAACTGCATAGCTTATTTGGCGGTGCGGAAAGCAACGTGGCGATCGGAGTATCCCGCCTTGGAGGCAAAGTAGGCTGGTTTGGACGTCTTGGCAAAGACCCGATGGGCCGTTTGATTTACAAAAAAATTCGCGGCGAAGGTGTCGATGTTTCCCGTGCTGAACTGACGGCTGAAGCGCCGACCGGGCTTATGATGCGCGAAATGATCATGGGCAAAACGTCCGTTTACTACTATCGCAAAAACTCAGCGGCAAGCCAGATGAGCGCTAAGCATTTTGATGAAGACTACATTGCTGGAGCGAAAATCCTTCATATTACGGGCATCACACCGGCGCTAAGCGAGTCTTGCAAAGAGGCTGCGTTTGAAGCGGTTCGATTGGCTCGCAAACATGGCGTCAAAGTTAGTTTCGACCCTAACCTGCGGTTGAAACTTTGGGGGATAGACGAAGCTCGTCCCGTGCTTCTTGAGCTTGCCAAGCTGGCGGATATTTTCCTGCCGGGCCTTGATGAGCTGAAGCTGCTCTACCAGACGGAGGATTGGGATGTCATTGTGGGCAAGCTGCGTGAATTGTCCGCTGTTTCCATCGTCAAAGGCGGAGAGAATGAAACCTATGTCGTAACCAAAGATTCGATTACAGCGGTTCCATATTTTAAAGCGGAGCAAGTGGTGGATACGGTTGGCGCAGGCGATGGCTTTTGTGCGGGATTTTTGGTAGGCTTGTCCAAAGAGTACGACTATGCGGAAGCGGTGCGTATCGGTAATCTGGTGGGCTCCTTGATTGTGCAAACCGAAGGTGACTGGGAAGGCGCTCCGACTTGGGAGCAAGTAGACGCAATTCTTAACGATGTTAAACATATAGAACGCTAATTCCATGCTTGCATAAGAAGGGGAAGATTCCATTGAAAAAATTGAAACTTGTTCAGCAAATATCAAGTGAAGGCGTGGTAGCCGTCCTGCGTGGAGAGACGCCGGAAGAAGTAGTTGAAATGGCGGATCAAGCCATTGCAGGAGGCATCAAAGTCATCGAAGTCACGATGACGGTGCCGTTCGCGCTGCGCGCAATCGAGGAGCTGGCGAAGCGCTACTCGAGTACAACGCAGGACGCTTCCAAATACGCGATTATCGGGGTGGGCACAGCCCTAGACCCGGAGACAGCGCGTGCAGCGATCCTGAGCGGGGCCGAGTTCGTTGTCGGCCCGTCGCTTAACCCGAACACGGTTGCGCTCTGCAACCGTTACCGTGTACCCGTCATGCCGGGCTGCATGACGATTCAAGAGATTCAAACGGCGCTGGAGCTTGGCGTCGATATCGTGAAGCTCTTCCCCGGCAATCTCTACTCGCCGGCGATGATTAAGGCTATTAAAGGTCCGCTGCCGCAGGCGAACATTATGCCAACAGGCGGGGTCTCGCTGAGCAACCTCGGCGAATGGATCCAGGCCGGCGCAGTCGCCGTCGGCATCGGTTCGGATTTGACCAGCGAAGCGGTCAAAACAGGCGATTACGGCCTGGTGGCCAAGCGGGCTGCCCAATACATCGAGGCCTATCGAGCGGCCAAGAAGTAGAACGATGGCACATAACGGGGCGAAGCTGCTATTGCAGGTAGATGATCTTCAGGCATCGATTGCCTTTTATACACAACAACTGGGCTGGGAGCTGCTCGAAAGAGCGGCTTCCGGTCCTGTTGCATTGCTGCGAATCACGACCGACTATGAGGCTGTATTGATTCAGCAAACACCGTCTGCTCAGCATTTGGCGGAAGCACAGACTAAACTGGCAGCAGGCTGGCTGCAGAACAAACACTTTACTCCCAAAAAGGGAGATCTCATCTACATCGGCGTATCTTCAGTGAATGCTGTGGAGAGTAATCTCCAAGCCAAAGGCTGTAAGGAGCTGCGAAAAGAAGAAAATCCAGGCCACATTCGTAAACTTTTTGTACTAGACATCGATGGACATACGTTTGTGTACTGGGAGGAGCTGCCGGCTACCCAGGCTGAGATTGTAGACTTGTATGCAGCGGGTGCTGACGAATTAGAAAGCGCAATAGCGGGATTGACGGAGGAGCAGCTGAACAGGTCGCATGCCCCCGGCAAATGGTCCATTCGCCAGCAAGTCCTGCATCTGATCGACCTAGAGCTTGTTACGCTGCACAAAGTAAAATTCGCTTTGGCGGAGCCAGGGCGTGCCTATCAAGGCAACAGCTTTTCACAAGATGATTGGAGCATAGGATTGGATTATCGAAATCGGCCGATTCATGCGGAAGTCCAGTTGTTCCGGGCTATGAGGCAGCATATTCTTGGACTGTGCGAGCATTTGCCCAATGCACTGGAGAGAACCGTTATCACAAAAGATCGTCAAGAGTCTGTGGCACAGCTGCTAAAAATGATGGCAGGCCACGCAAAGCATCATATCCGAGCGGTGAATGAAATTCGTGAGCGGCATGATTGCTGACAAGTGAGGAGTCAGAGGCTAGAAACTGAAGTGAAAAAGAATGCCAGAAAACCCCAGGTCATAGACCTAGGGTTTTTATTGATTTTTGGAACATAACTTGGTAAAATAAAAATTGATTCAAATATTTTGAGATTTAAACAGTTTTATCCTAATTTAATTATAGCACCAAAACCACCTCCATGTCAAATCGTAATAAAATGGTAAGAAAAGAGGCGTTGGGATGAGTCTGACAGATCAAGCAAGAGCAGCAGAAAAGCAAAGAGTGCAGGAAGTTACAGAGAAGATAACCGTCAAAATCACGGAACTGGAGGAGCAGGTCGGTCTAGTTCAATCTGATGTTGTTGAGATTCGTAAACATTATTGGGACGAAGTCACGATGGATATGAGTACGGCGGAAGATGCGGTAGAATCTATCGCCAGCATGAGGCAGCAATCAGAGGTGCTTTCCGAGCGGGAACGAACGCATCGACAGGCATCCAAAACATTAGGCAAGCTGAGAAAGCTCGTCCAGTCGCCTTATTTTGGCCGGATCGATTTCATTGAACGCGGTGAGCGGGAAGAGGAGGCTGTATATCTGGGCATTGCGTCTTTTCTGGATGAGGAAGCAGGTCAGTATCTTATCTACGATTGGAGGGCCCCCATCTCCAGCTTGTATTACGATTTTGCACCGGGAGAAGTCGCATTTCGTACACCGAATGGCACGGTAGAGGGTCAAATGGTTTTGAAACGGCAATTTGTCATTCGTGACCGTCACATCCATCTGATGTTCGACACTGGCGTGACCATTGGCGATGATCTGCTGAAGCAAGTACTCAGTCGGAGTTCGGATGCGCAAATGAAGACAATCGTTGCAACGATTCAAAAAGAGCAAAATCGTATCATCCGCAACGACAGCGCCCAAATGTTGATCGTACAAGGGGCAGCAGGAAGCGGTAAAACATCAGCCGCGTTGCAAAGAGTCGCGTACCTCCTTTATAAGCACCGGGATAAGCTGAGCTCGGATCAGATGGTTTTATTTTCGCCAAATCCGCTGTTTAATCATTATGTGTCTACCGTGCTGCCGGAGCTAGGCGAAGAAAATATGCAGCAAACGACCTACCAAGCTTATTTGGAGCATAGGTTGGGAGAGATGTTTGAGGTAGAAGATTCTTTTACACAATTGGAATACGTATTGACAAGGGGCGGTCTTGAACATGTGTCTGAGAGAACGCCGGTGATGGAGGAAGCCTATGAAGCTCGTTTGAGCGGAATTTATTATAAATCTTCAACTGCTTTTCTTGCCGTAATTGAGGCTTATAAAAAGCAGCTTGAGCAAATGGGGATGTTATTTAACCCTATTAAGTTTCGCGACAAAGAGGTGCTTAGCGCGGCTCGTTTGGTGAAGCAATTTTACAGCTATGATTCCGCCATTCGGCTTCCTAACCGTTTGGAGCTGATGAAAGAGTGGATATTGGGGCAGCTGGAGCTCTTCGCAAAGGTTGAAATCGAGGAAGCTTGGCTTGATGAGGAGATTGAGCTTCTCAGCAGTGATGAGTACCATCGTGCGTATATTAAGCTGCGGAAAATGGAGGGGGAACGTGATTCCTCTTTCGACGATTATGACCAGGAACGGCATCTGCTTGCTCGAAACGTCCTGAAAAAGCATCTAAAGCCTGTTCGAAGCGCGGTGAAGCAGCTTAAATTCGTTGATATGATTGGACTTTACGGGCAGTTGTTTAGGGAGGGAGCGGTAGCGGCTAAAAGGGAGCTGATAGCCGACAAGCCGCGCTATTGGTCTGAAATCTGCGGGCGAACGCTGGAGGAGCTGGCGCATGCCAGGCTGCCTTACGAGGATGCTACGCCGTTCTTGTACTTGATGGAAGCTGTTTGCGGCTTCCAGACGAACAGCGCCGTGCGCCACGTCATTATCGACGAGGCGCAGGATTATTCTCCGTTTCAGCTGGCTTACCTGAAACGGCTCTTCCCGCGCTGCCGCATGACAGCGCTCGGCGATTTGAGCCAGGCGATCTATTCGCACGCTTCCGCGTACAGCGAAATCGATCCGATCGCCGCTCTGTTCGGACCGGACCAAACGGAAGTCATCCGTTTGGTCCGCAGCTATCGCTCCACGCGCGAGATCGTGGAGTTCACCCGCGGCATCGTGCCTGGCGGCGATGCCATAGAGCCCTTCACCCGCGCCGGCAGCAAGCCGCGGGTAATCCAGACCACCGATCGCGGATCGCTGCATAGCCTGCTGGCAGCCGAAGCGGCGCGGCTGCTGGATGAAGGCTATGCCTCCATCGCGATCATTACCAAAACTGCGAGCGAGGCTGAGCTCGCGCATCAAGCCCTCACGCCCCTTATGCAGGTACCGCTGGGGCGTGTCACCAAACACAGCCCGACGTTCGAGTCGGGCGTGCTCGTCATCCCTTCGTATTTGGCGAAGGGGGTCGAATTCGATGCCGTACTCCTTTATGATGGTTCCCATCATCAGTACGGCCATGAAAATGAGCGCAAGCTGTTTTACACGGCTTGCACCCGGGCTATGCACGAGTTGTGTATTTTCGCGCTGGGGGACCCGTGTCATTTCATCACGAGTCAGCCGCAGGATACTTATGTGCTTGCTGGCAGCGCTGAGGATGTTCTTAGTTAGGACGGAAGGTACTATCGGCACTATCCCCAAGAGTCAGGAAATCATCCTAGATAACAACAGAGATCGGTATCTGTGAATGGTGTTCAGAAGCTCCTGAGTGAAAGGGATATTACCAATAGCCATCGAGAACCGCGAATCCGCGAACTCAAAGAACCCGGTACCGCACATCATGGGGGGGCGCAGTAAACCGGGGAAGGTACTATCGGCACTATCCCCAAGAATCAGGAGGAGATTATCGTGGATAACAAGTTGATCGGTATCTGTGGCGCTCAGAAGCTACTGAGTGAGAGGGATAATGTCTATAGCAGCACTTCAGGTTGTGTGAGTTGAGTCGGTGAGCTCCTGAGTGAGAGGGAAAGTGTCTATAGCTACATTTCAGGTTGTGTGAGTTGAATCGGTGAGTCCCCTGAGTGAGAGGGATAGTGCTTATAGCGGCCCTTCAGACTGTGAGTAGAGCTGATGCGCTCCTGAGCGAAAGGGATAACCCCAATAGCCGCCGCAAGCCGCGAGCCGCGAGCCGTGAGCCATGAATTGCAAACTCAAAGAACCCGGTACCGCACATTTTAGGATGCGCGGTAACCGGGTTCTTTGAGTTGGTCCCTCTTTGGATGTAGGAGGGGACTTGCGTTACTTGCTGTGTTCCGCGTCGTACTCACTGGCGAATTCGGCCAGAGACTTCACCTTACCATGTGGATGTCTAGCTTGTTTGCGGCTTTTCCATGCAGCTTCTTCGCGGCGTTTCGATTGGCTCATAGCAAAAAACCTCCTATGGTATGCGGATGGGTGTTGCACTTATAACGTGTGAATTGTAGGGCTCTTTTATGCAGAAAAAAGCTCCACAAGACCTTGAAAGAAGGTCCTGTGGAGCTTTGCTTTATCTATTCCGTAGCAACGGATTGGTCAGCTTGCATGTTGACCGGGGAGATACGGATGAAGTTAGCTTCAAGATTGCTTAGCAGACCGTCGATTTTGGCTGCGGCATCCATTTGACCGGATTTAGCAAGCTCTGTACGGTAAGCTGTGAGCAATTCAGTAAGGTCTTTGATACTTTGTACGCCAACTGACTCAATTTTAACTTTTGCGCCTTTGGCAATACGACGTTCGATAGCTGCTTGGTCTAGACCCATTTCTGGTACGAGACGTTGGTAGATAACCCCACCTGTCATCCCTGCACAAATCCATGGACCCGGATCGCCCATAACAACAGCACGGCCGTTTGTCATGTATTCGAACGCAAAGCCTTTGAGGTTCGCACGAGCGGCAAGTCCGCCGAGCTCATCTCGCAGAGGTGTCGTGATTTCGCCGCCGAATACAACATCTGCACCGGAGAAACGGATACAAGCACGCGTATCTGCGCTGCCTTGAATCAAGAACAAGCCTTTTTGTGCGCCGTAACCGAACGATTTACCAACGCTACCGTTGATGAATGTGTTGTTTTTGCCAAGTGATTTCACGATGGCTACTTTACCGCCGAACGCCATTTTACCCAGGCCATCCTCAGCACCACCTTGAACGGTAATGTCAACGCCACGGGCGTTGAATGCCGCCAAGCCGTTACCTGGAACGGACCCGTCTGTAAGGTTCAGAGCGATAGCAGGCAGTTCATCGTAGCTGCCGTCGAAACGGTCTCTTACACGATGGCTGGAGTAGCGAGTTCCAAGAATACGGGACTCTGCATCCACTTTGGACCAGTTGCGAACAATTGGAGCATCAAGCGCCAAGGACTCAGGGAAGAATTCCAGACCTTCTGCGCCAGCCGCAATACGGATATCAGAGGATACCGCTGCTTCTTCCATAGCTCTTTCTGCATCAGAAACGAACTGAAGCGGAGCAGGGCGAAGAATGTCAGACAGATCAATGCGATCCAAGTGGCTGATTTGCTCAAGCAGGTCAGAACGGCCTACCAGGTCTTGCAAGCTAGTGAATCCAAGGGAAGCAACAACTTCACGTACTTCTTCGCCAATACCGCCAAACAGACGAACCAAGCTGTCAACAGCTACGTCAAACTGACGAGGAACGAAACGGCGAAGACCTTTTTCCTCAGCTTCTTCCATGGAATCGATTTGCGTTGCGATACCAACGTGGCAAGTGTCCAAGTGACAGCCGCGGCATGTTGTACAACCGATCGATTGCATAGCGATACTACCAAATCCGGCACGGTTAGCGCCGAGCATAACCATTTTAACAACGTCAGCGCCTGATTTCAGACCGCCATCGGACCACAGCTCTACGCGGTGACGAAGACCTGCTTCGATCAAAGCCACGTGGGCAAGCTTAGTACCGATTTCCGTAGGAAGACCAACGTGTGTCAAGGAGTGAATACGAGCCGCACCTGTACCGCCGTCAAAACCGGAAAGCGTAATAACGTCAGCGCCTGCTTTGGCAACACCCACCGCAATTGTACCGATACCTGGTACGACTGGGATTTTTACGATAATTTTCGCTTTGCGACCGCTAGCTTCTTTCAACTCGGAAATGATTTGAGCCAAATCTTCGATCGAATAGATATCATGGTTATTCGAAGGGGAGATCAGGTCCGAGCCGATTGTTGCATTACGAGCTGCAGCGATTTTGGCTGTAACTTTGGAGCCTGGCAAGTGACCGCCTTCACCCGGTTTAGCACCTTGACCGATTTTGATTTCAAGGAAGGCAACCGCGTTAGCCAGTTCAACGTTAACTCCGAAACGTCCGGATGCCACTTGTGCACCGCGCGTTTTTTTGTAGCGGCCAAGCATATCTTTAATTTCTCCGCCCTCGCCGTTCATGGTTACCATGTTCAGACGTTCGCCGGCTTCAGCATAGGCACGGAAAGCTGTTTCGTTCTGTGAACCGAAAGACATGGAGGAAATCAGCATCGGCAAAGAATGACCGCCAATGGAGATATCAACTTTCGATGGATCAAGCGCCTTACGGCCTTCTCCAAGTGCTTTCTCAACATTGAATCCAGCAATGTGACGAATGGAGATCGGGTTTTTCTTCTCTTCTTCACGCAGTTTGTCGCGGTAGTCGCCGTAAGAAGCGGCTCCTGATGCAGCATCGCCCAGCGCTTTCCACATACGTTGGAAGAAACGGAAGTTTTTCGCCGCTTTTGCTTTCGGATTCGTGTAATCGTTGTAACGAGCTTCTGCTTCAGCTTCGAGCTGTGCAAAGCCTGTTCCGCCTTTTTCACTACCCAGGTAGTTCACGATATCAAGCACCTCAGCCACTTCCGGGTGGAAGCCGATGGAGGAGAAGAAACGTGTATAACCGCGAAGCTCATGTGTACCGATGGTGGAGATTACTTTCTCCAGACCTTTCGTAAGAGCTGCATAAACTTTACGTGCTGCTGCCGCGTTGCCTTCTTTATCAGAAGCAGTGGAGAACAACAGGTAAGGTGAGATCACGTCGGCACCTAGACCACAAGCTACCGCGATATCATGCAGGTTACGAATCGCTGCGGAACGAAGCACCAATGTCACGTGACGGCGCAGATTGTCGCCGAAAGTAAGCTTTTCCGCACGAAGTGCGATATCGATTTTGGAGACAACTAAGTGAGGCTCAAGCCATAAACGATCGTTTTGGTGAGCTTCTGAATCGTCAAGAATGATAAGGGCAGCGCCAGCACGAGCAGCAGCGATAGCGTCAGCAGCCAAAGCGTCCAAACCAGCGCCAAGAGATGTTCCTCTTGCAAAAGTAGTGGAAAGCACGGCTACAGCATTTTCACCTTGTGCACGGAACAAAGCAACTAATTGCTCGTAGGAAGGTTGGGACAAATGCTCTTCGCTATCTACACCATTCGTACCTTCGAGTACAAGCGGAGCTAGAAGCTCAAGACGCAGATTGCTATCAACCTGAGAGTAAACCGGTGTACGCGAACCTGCAATCACGCGAGTCGAGAAATGCTCCATTTCACGGTCACGGTCAATCGCCGGGTTCGTAACAACCGCAACGCTCTCTTTAATGAAGTCAGGCACGTTTTGACGTTCCCATGCAATAGCAGCGTGAGGGGAGTCGTGGCCCAGGGAGCGAATTGGCTCGGCGCCAGTTTCGGACATAGTTTCGATATAAGAAATACCGTCGCGATCCCAACCAAACGCACTGTACAATTGATCCGTTGCTACAACATTTTCGTTGAGCTCGGCTTGCGTGTCTGTTTTGGAAGGATTCAGATATTTACGAAGTCCGTTAATGTTCAAACGTTTGCTTGCGCGCTCATAAACAAGTGACTGTACTTCATGGTAAGGAATGACTTGAACATGTTCACCTGGTGTAAGCACAACGCCGACTTTCTCACCTGGTGCGATAGGCTTCGGATCAGCAACCATGTCGCCAACTGTGATAACGCCTTGCTCCGAGGAGAAGTACAGGGAAGATTCGCTTTCAACCATCCAAACAGGACGTAGACCAAGAGCATCAACGCTGAAAATACATTCGTTGCCGTAACGGGAAACGATACCTGCAGGACCTTGAGCGAAGTGGCCCCAAACTTGACGGAAGTAAACATAAAGATCTTGAAGTTCCGGACGGAATTGTTTCATTTCATTAATAATAGGAGGGAAAACCATTTCCATGGCTTCGAAAAGTGATAATCCAAAACGGTGAATGAACGTTTCAATCGTTCTGTTCATGTCTTGGGAGTCGGAACCACCGCTTACGAGCGGAACGCCAACCATATCTGCTTCGAGACGAAGTTTCTTAACGGTGTTAATTTCACCATTGTGCCCCAGCAGGGAGAATGGTTGAACGCGGAAGAAGCTGGACAGTGTGTTCGTGGAATAACGGTTGTGACCGATTGTAACTTGGGAAGCGAAAAGCGGATCGCGTGTGTCGTTAAAATATTTCGGAAGAATGCTTGCAGCGCCCAACACTTTGTAAGCGGAAGTTACATTGCTTAATGTTGCAACGTGAACGTTGTAGCGGTCTTCGATCGCGATGTGCAGCTCAAAAAGGTGATCTGCCACTTGACCTTCTGTTTTGTTGCTGATTGCAGCGATTTGCCAGAATGTAGGCTCATCGTTTAAACCGTTAGGACCAAGAACATTGCTATCTACTTGGTTTTCTTGCTCGAGAATGATGGACACATCGTGGGAAGCAAATAGCTCACGGATGCCATTCTGAATCTCGGTAACGGTCAGGTCAAGTTTGCGCGGAACAAAGATATGTCCAACAGAAAAACGGTTATCATAAGCAAGTTTGCCGTCTAGACCCGCATCTGTTAATTTCTTTTCCCAAAGAGCGCGTGGAATGTCAGTTAAAATACCGCAACCGTCGCCTTCACCGTTAATAAATCCTGAGCGATGTTCCATTTTTACAAGGGCATCAATCGTTTTTTGGATGTTTTCACGGGTAGGATGACCGTTCTTTTCAATAATACAAATAATACCGCAGCTGTCGTGTTCGGTTCCTAGTAGATCTTGAAAACGGCCTTCATTACGCATAATTTCATTCATTGCTCAGGTCAGTCGCCTGACCGTCACCTCCCCTATATATTTAACTCCTCTTTCACTACTTTGCTTGCATTTTGGCATTAATGAGCCCGCAACTCTTAGCATTTTCAATGGATGACCGGAAACCGACCAAAAACGAAATATGCGAGATTTTGAATAAAAATGCAATTTAACTGAATAGCATGCCAATTTCGAGGAAATGGCTCCCTTGAAATCAGTCAAGAATCGACCCGTCATAAAGTAAGGCATCACACACAAAAAACGAACGTGAATTTGTAAATCATGCCCTAACTTTCTAGGAAAATACTGCGAAAACAAGACTTTTCGTTAAAAGGGTAAAAGTAATCTTAGAATAGCACGAAAATGTTCATCCGACAATAGTTGCAGAGCGAAAACAAAAATGTAAGCGTTACCTTTCGTGTATAATGGTGAATAAAGGTAATTTATTTAATGCTTGGCTCCCTCTTAAAATACGAACGAACTATGTTCTTGTTAGGAACATAGTTCGTTTCTGGGACATGTTAGCAAATATGGATAGCAGAAAATACCTTGTGCGCCGGGGCATGATTTCATGTTTTTTTATACGCAATCGTAGTAATTGTGTGTATTTTCGAAAAAATTTAAACATTAGCGAGTTTTCATGATTTTAAAAGCGTGATCCACGGCATCCAGAGTCTGGGCGATGTCATCTTCCGTGTGGGCAATGGTTGTGAACCAAGCTTCATACTTTGAAGGAGCGAGGTTGATGCCTTGCTCCAGCATAAGTCGGAAGAAGTCCGCGAAGCGTTCGCCGTCCGTATCCTGCGCTTCGTCATAGTTGGTGACGGGATGATCGCAGAAGTGGGTGGAGAACGCGCCGCCGATACGGTTCAACGTCAAGGCGATGCCGTGTCTCGCAGCGGATTCCGCGATGCCGCCTGCAAGCGTCGCGCCAAGCTGCTCGAGCCTGGCGTACACATCTGCCTGCTGGAGCACCTCCAAGCAGGCGATGCCGGCCGAGATGGAGGCGGGGTTCCCCGCCATCGTGCCGGCCTGATACGCAGGTCCGAGCGGAGCGACCTGCTCCATCACGGCCTTGCGGCCCCCATAAGCTCCGATCGGCAGTCCGCCGCCGATCACTTTGCCCAGGGCCGTAAGGTCTGGCTCGACGGCGGCGAAGCGCGCCGCCGCCTCGGCAGTGCCTCCCTCCACGAGAGGGAGGCCGGGGTAAGTCTGTGCCGCTCCATAATGGAAGCGGAACGCCGTGATGACCTCGTCGTAGATGACGAGGGCCCCGTGTTTGCGAGCAGCTGCACAGAGCTGCTCGAGGTAGCCGGCATGGGGCATGACCATGCCGAAGTTGCCGACGATGGGCTCCACCATCACCGCGGCAATCTCTCCGTTCCATCGCGCGAGCGCGGCTTCCAATGCCGGAATGTCGTTGAACGGCACGGTGATGACCTCTTGCGCGATACTCGCAGGCACGCCGGCGCTGTCCGGCGTGCCGAGCGTGGACGGCCCGGAACCGGCCGCCACAAGCACTAGATCGGAGTGGCCGTGGTAGCACCCGGCAAACTTAATGATTTTGGTGCGCCCGGTGTAGGCGCGCGCCACGCGGATCGTCGTCATCACGGCCTCGGTGCCGGAGTTGACGAAGCGCACTTTGTCCAGCGATGGAATCGCGGACTTCAGCATTCGCGCGAACTCGATCTCGAGTTCGGTCGGGGTGCCGTACAACGTGCCGTTCTGTGCGGCGCGGCAAATCGCTTCGGTCACGTGCGGATGCGCGTGACCGGTGATGATAGGGCCGTAGGCGGCGAGGTAGTCAATGAAGCGATTCCCGTCTACATCCCAGAAGTGTGCGCCTTGCGCACGCTTCATGAAGACGGGGGCGCCGCCGCCGACGGCCTTGAATGAGCGGGAAGGGGAATTGACCCCGCCCACGATGTGCTGCAAGGCTTCTTGATATAATTGCTCGGAGTTTTTGCGATTCATAAGAAGTAATCATTCCTTTATTAAGTAGTATGTATATTGGACGGTAACTAACGGACTCAGGAGGCGTTATTTCTGTAAATAATTGATGTAACGGACCAAGATGCCGCTAATTGATGTTTCTGATGTTGATTTTACTGAATTCATGGCTGATAACGGCTCTGGAGTCCGTTACGGACGAATCGAGCCCTCATTAATCTCATAAAAAGCCCCTACTTGAGGGGCTAAAGCCCTGTACCAAGTAGAGGCATGTAAATCTTCAGTCGCTTGCTTTGCCGTTATATCTTCGTAAGCCTCCAGTCGCTCACTTTATTCCTCCGTAATCCCTAATCTCTTACTTCGCCGTTGTCTTCACAGAAGACTTCGGCGTAGGTGATGGCGACGGTTTGGTTGGACCGGTGTCTGCGTCCGCCTTGCCGGCAAATAAGTCCTTCACATACTGTTGCAGCTTATCTTTGTTTGCTGTTATGACCGCAGCTCCCCGAACGTTTTTCTCAACAACAAGTTCTGACGGCGGCAGCTGAGAGGAGACGATGCCATCAGCTTTGGCTTCAAAGCCTAGAGTAGCGAGCTTCAGCATATCCGTCACACTTAGATTCGTGTCAATGTAAGGATCCATTGCGTTCAAAATCTTCGGCAGTTTAATGAGAGAAGATGTCGTTTGCATTTTCTGCGCAACGGCCGTCAAAAATTTCCGTTGGCGTTCTGTACGTGAGAAATCCGACAGTGCGTCGTGCCGGAAGCGTACATATTGCAGGGCTGTTTTGCCATCGAGATGCTGTAGCCCTTTTTTCAAATTAATATCGTAGACATGGTCATCTTCCGAGTCGGTATACTTCATATCCTTCTCAACGTCGATATCAATACCGCCCACGGCATCAACGAGAGCGATGAACCCTTTGAAATCGGTATAAACATAATACTGAACAGGGATGCCGAGCAAGTCACTGACGGTTTTCATTGCCAAGTTCGGACCGCCTGTCGTAATGGCTGTGTTGATGCGGTCTTCGCCTTCGCCAGGGATTTTCACATATGTATCACGAAGGATCGAGAAGAGGTGAGCCTTCTTTGTTACCGGATCAATCGAAGCGAGCATAATACTGTCGGACCGGGGTAGTTCATTCTTCACCATGCCGCGGGAATCTCCGCCTAAGAGTAAAATGTTAACCCGATTCTTACCTTCCCACTTGGGAGGGGTGTATTTCTCGCCCTTGTCTTTGACCGTTTGGGCTATAAGGGGGGTGCTGCCTTTCGGAGCATCCGGTTTGTTGGAAATATTTTGCGCAAATTGATAAAAGGAATAAGAATAATAACCAGCCACCATTATCAGGAGTAAGCCGATCAGGAGCAAGGTTCGTTTAATAATTCTCATGGTTCTGCGCTCCTTTCTAAGGTAGGGATAATCTGTACTTTTTTTTCTTACAGAATTCATGTATCATGGGTTTGGTGCGATTGTTGTACATTTTATCTTTATGATCCATATTATAGATGCTACGAAACTTCGATAGCAAGTTACGGCGAATTTTGCCGTTATATGTAGCCAAGTGTAGCCGAGTCTACCTAGACAGGAGGAAGTTCATGTTAGCCATTGATGTAGAAATGCTTCGGAAAGAATTTCAAGTTCAGCAGAGCCGCGGGGGCCTGAAGGGCGCCTTTCAAGATTTATTCCATAGAGAGTACAAACATGTTACAGCCGTGAAGGATATTAGCTTTCAAATTCCGAAGGGCGAAATTTGCGGATATATCGGTGAAAATGGCGCCGGTAAATCAACCACGATCAAGATGCTGACCGGCATCCTCGTACCGACCTCCGGACATATCAAGGTCAATGGTTTCGTTCCATTTAAAGAGCGCGAGAAGTTCGTTGCCGAGATCGGTGTCGTGTTCGGTCAACGCAGTCAGCTGTGGTGGGATATCGGCGTTGTCGAGTCTTTTCAATTGTTGAAAAAAGTATATCGTGTCTCTGAAGCCGACTACAAAAAGCGCCTCGACGAACTTGTCGACCGCCTTCAATTATCTGATTTACTATCACGACCTGTCCGTAAATTGAGTCTGGGGCAGCGGATGCGTTGTGAGCTTGCCGCTTCGCTGATTCATAATCCGGCGATTCTCTTCTTAGACGAACCAACCATTGGTTTGGATATCGTCGTGAAAACAGAGATTCGGGAATTCTTGAAATCACTCAATCAGCGCTATGAGACAACGATCCTGCTGACTACGCACGATTTGCAGGATATTGAAGCGCTTTGCTCGCGTGTTATTATGCTCGATGACGGCCGGATTATTTATGACGGCGGTCTGGAAGAGTTGAAAGCGAAGTGGGGCAAAGGCAAGGAAGTCGTGCTCCAGTTCGAGCATCCGATCACACTGCCGCGTCTGCAAGAGCTGACGAGGGGACTGGATGTGGCGTGGCAGCTTGAGAATGAATTGTCCGCCAAAGTGTTTATTCCTTACGAGCGTGCGAACGTATCTGAAGTGCTAAGCCGAGTGGTCGGCGTGGTGCAGATTCAAGATATCAAAATCAACGAAACTAACACGGATGACATCGTACGAGAAATCTATAAAGCAGGTTCAGCTGATGTGAAACGTCCAGAAGAAACCAAGCAGCCAGAGGGAGCCTTCACACATGCTTAGTGCGTATCTGGAAGTTATTCGCATGCGTTTTCTCATGATGCTTGCTTACCGGGTGAACTACTACAGCGGCATTTTGATTTATGCACTCAATATTGGGGCCTATTATTTTGTTTATAAAGCCATTTATGCCGGGCAAGAGTTGATTGGCGGCCTGACATTGGGCCAGATGACGACGTATGTCGCTGTCTCCTGGATGGGACGCGCCTTTTACTTCAATAACTTGGACCGGGAAATTGCCAATGAAATTCGAGACGGCAGTGTGGCGATCCAATTCATTCGTCCGTACAATTACGTATTTGTAAAAATGATGCAGGGACTCGGTGAAGGTGTCTTCCGTTTAGTGCTTTTTACAACGCCGGGCATGATTTTCATCTGGCTGTTACTGCCGATTCAATTTCCTAGTGATCCAGGCCTATGGGTCATCTACTTTGTGATGTTGTTTTTCAGTTTCCTAATTAATACGCAGCTTAATATCATTACCGGTTTGTTTGCTTTCTTCCTTGAAAATAACGAAGGCCTGATGCGCATGAAGCGCGTTGCGGTTGATTTATTCTCGGGCTTAATTATTCCGATTTCCTTTTTCCCGGGGTGGTCCGAGTCCATTCTAAAGTGGCTTCCGTTTCAAGCTATTACGTACTTGCCGAGCGCTGTGTTTACAGGGAAAATTACCGGCTCGGCCATTTATCAAACTCTTGGCGTACAGGTTCTGTGGTTCGTGCTGCTGCTCGTTCCCATGGTTGTACTCTGGGTCAAATCCAAAACGCGTTTATTCGTGCAGGGGGGTTAACACATGACTTTCTATATCTCCCTAGTTGCTGAGTATCTGAAAAACTACATGAAAACCCGCCTCACCTACCGATCCGACTTCTGGATTGATGTGATTTCCGATTTGATGTTCAATGGGCTCAACTTATTCTTCATTCTCGTCGTTTTTTTGCAAACGCAATCGCTTGGCGGCTGGAATCAAGAACAAATTTTGTTCATTTACGGCTATTTTATGATCCCCTATGGCATATTCATCACTTTTTTTAATCTGTGGGGCTTCAGTGAACGATATATTGTTAAAGGGGAAATGGATCGTATCCTGACCCGTCCGGCTTATAACTTATGGCAGTTGATGCTGGAGAATCTCAGTCCATCGTCTTTGTTCAGTGCTTTGGCAGGTTTGATTGTTATGATCTACTCTTGGGTCAAGCTAGGGCTTCCGTTCCATTGGCATGATCCGCTGATTTTCATCCTGATGGTTGTGGGCTCGATTCTCATCTATGCTGGCGTGTACATCTCGCTGACGGCGCTTGGTTTCTACTCTGACGCGCCAACCGGCATTCTGCCGCTGATTTGGAACATCCAGAACTACGGGCGTTATCCGGCCACGATTTACAATAAGCTGCTTCGCAGCATTTTGACGTGGATTTTGCCCTTCGCATTCGTTGGCTTTTATCCTGCGGCGTATTTCATCGATCCGGCGAACTGGAAGTGGTTCGCGCTGCTCACGCCGATTATGGGCGTCGTTTTCTTCTTTATTGGTATTACGATTTGGAATATTGGCGTGAAACGGTACCGCGGCGCGGGATCGTAATGCTCGGGCCTCCAACTCTGCGTATGCGGGTTGGAGGTTTTTTGCTCTGCGCTAGCCCAACTTCTCGCCCTTTTGTCACAAAACACAAACCTCATTCGCCATATGTACTGAAAAGACAAAACGGAGGCGATGAAGCATGACGGAGTTGCATAAACTGGGGCAATACGATACAGCTGTAATAGGTGGTGGCTTGGCCGGTCTAATCGCGGCTATCCAATTAGCAAAAGGCGGGCAATCGGTCATTATTTTGGAAAAAGCGGCACGCTTGGGAGGCCGGGCGATGACGAATAGGAAGAACGGCGCTTTCTTCAATCTGGGCGGGCATGCCATATACCGTGCCGGGCAGGCATACGCGATTTTGACGGAGCTGGGAGTGCGCCTGGACGGGGGGAGTCCGTCCTCCAAGATCATGGCGTTGTGGAACAATCAAATCGTTCCTATGCCTGCGAATCTGACCAACATGCTGACTTCGAAGCTGCTGACATGGTCGGGTAAAATGCAGCTCATGCAGCTCGTGATGAAGCTTGCCAAAATGGACGCAAGCCGCATCCCTGACAGGAGCTTAAGAGACTGGGCGGAGGCGGAAATTTCGGACCCGATGGTTCGTCATGTCTTTTACTCGCTATGCCGAACGGCTACTTATGCGCAGGATACCGATTTTCAGCTTGCAGGACCGGTGCTTGCGCAGTTGCAGCGTGCGTTAAAAGGCGTCCTTTACCTCCATGGCGGTTGGCAAATGATCGTGGATCAGCTTAGAGAACTAGCTGTCAAAGCAAGTGTGCAAATCGTAAGCGGCAAAGACGTCAAAGAAATTGCGTTTGAAAATGGCAGGGTTCATAAACTGTTGTTAGCCGACGCCGAATATATCCAGGCAGCTAATGTTATCAGCACCGCCTCACCGTCTGAAACTTATAGGCTGGTAAGTCATACAGCTGACCGTACCTTGCTCAAGCAATGGAAGGATCAAGCTCGTCCGTCCATGGCGGCATGCTTGGATCTTGGATTGAGGAAATTGCCGGAGAGCGGGCGAGACGTGGCTATGGGCCTCGATCAACCGATTTTCTTCTCTCACCATACGCTGAACACGCAGTTGAGCGACAACGGGACCTTAGTTGTGCATCTGGTGAAATACAACGGGCCGGGAGAAAGCGATCCGAAGGCCGACGAGCGCTTGCTCACCGAAGCCATGAACACCCTACATCCAGGTTGGGAAGATGAGGTTGTGGCACGGCAGTTCCTGCCGAATATCACCGTTGTCCATGACACGCTGCATCGGGGAAGGTCCAGCCGGTTCACAGGTCCGGCCGTAGAGGGAGTCCGCGGCCTCTATGTGGCCGGAGATTGGGTCACGCACGGCGAAATGCTCGCCGATGCTTCCGCGGCAAGTGCCAAGCGGGCGGCGCACGCTATTTTAAAGAACTATGTGATGGCGTAAAATGGAAATAAGCAGGAGGTGTAGACGATGGAAAATGCGAGGGATGCCGAACAGATACAGATATATACGGCGTATAAACCGCTTTTGTTTGCATTAGCTTATCGGATGTTGGGGAGTGTCATGGATGCCGAGGATGTCGTCCAAGAAACTTTTCTATATTTGAATGAGAAAAATCCACAGGGCATTCAGAATCCTAAAGCTTATCTATGCAAAATGGTAACCAACCGCTGCATCGACAAGCTGCGTTCCGCAAGCAAAAAACGCGAAGTCTATGTAGGCCCATGGCTGCCGGAACCACTTGTGGCTACGGAGAACCAAGGCGATATGCCAGAACTATTTTATACGCAAAAAGAGTCGTTATCCACAGCGTACCTATTCCTGCTGCAGCAGCTTTCCTGGGTAGAGCGGGCGGTATTCGTATTAAGGGAAGTGCTGCAATACGACTATGAGGAAATTGCTGAAATTGTTGATAAAAGCAGCGTGAACTGCCGTCAAATTTTCCGCAGAGCCAAAAGTTCGATCAGCACCTTTGCCAGTCAGGACGCCGAGGATGCTGTACGACCCAAGCAGCCAGTGGAGGATCAGGCTAACGCTATCGTGGAGCAATTCGTTCAAGCTTTAGCTTCCGGCAATATGGCTCAGTTGCTGAGCATTGTCAAAACAGAGGCTGTCCTATATTCGGACGGTGGGGGCAAAGTCAGAGCGGCAATACGGCCTATTGAGGGAGCGGAGCGCATTGCACTGTTTTTATTTGGGGTACTATCCAAGGTTCCGAGTGGCTTTAGCTTTCAAATGGCGACCGTAAATGGACAATTGGGTGTTGTATCCTATCAGGATAGACAGCCGAGCAATGTGATGACTTTCCATGTTGAGGATGGTCAAGTAGCGGCTGTCTATTTGGTTGCGAATCCTGATAAGCTGAGGCATGTAGCGGAGATGGGTGTTTAGGATGCAGGATTAACCGTCTATTAAAGGGCTTGGCGGATGACCTTCCTATAATGCTTCACGGAAAGAAATCCGAAGACGGAATACAAAGCGGTATAAAGCACCATGACCACGATCATGGGTGTCCACAGTTCCGCCCCGAACAGGAACCAGCCGGATTGAACGGCGAAGTAGCTATGCGCAAGGCCGACGACAAGCGGGATACCGAAGTTGAATAGCTGTTTGCGGCGAATCCCTTTTAATAAATCCTCTTGCGTGTAGCCCAGTTTTCGTAAAATCGTGTAGGTTGGTTTCTCGTCTTCGCTCTCATCCATCTGTTTGAAATACAGGATGCAGCCTGATGTAATCAGGAACGTAAGGCCGAGAAAGCCGACGATGAACATCATAAGTCCCATTCTATTTTTTTGATTCAAAGTGCTATCCAACCGGGAGTCACCACGATCGTCCTTATCTAGGCCTAAGTCTCCGAAAATCCGATTGGCGGTTGGCAGCTCAGTTTCGTTTACAATATCGATGCCCTGATAGAGGGAGGACTTCTTTTGCAACGATGGCACCAGATCCTGCTTTAGCCGTTGGAAGACGGAGTCGTCTACGATGGCAACGGGCATACCGCCGTTTGTGAAGTACCAAGAGACGAAGGATTGTTTCTTCGAACCTAAATAGGTGAGCGGGGTAACGTTGTGTTGTCCGGCTAACTCGAGCTGCCCGGAATCTTTGAAGCTCATAAATTTGCTCAACAGATCGTTGGTGCCGGTAAACAAAGTTTGCTCAGGCTTCATATCGTAGGAAGGCGTATTGGCATCGCTGATGACGGAAAGCGTCATATCGCTCGGATCCACCATAAGCCCGCTCATTTTGCCGGATAGAATTCCTTCTAGGTTGGCTTTAGTCTGCAGCACTTCAATGGTCGTATCCTTATGCGAAATGTGGCGGGCATCCAGCGCTGACTTGAACTTGTCGGCATCGTCCTTTTGGGTGATGGCGAAGTGGGACGGCACATCGTTTTTTGCTGTTTTTTCCGCAGAATAGTACGAAATGTAGCTTAATGACAGCAAAGCGATGGCTAATGCCGATACGGTTGTAATGACAGTCAAGAGCAGGGCATTGGACTTCATTCGAAACATAATGGAAGAGAGCGAGAGGACTTCGCGAACATCCAAATACCCGTTTTTCTTCTTGCGAATGACGTTAAGCAGCATGCGAACGGAGCCTCGATAAAACAGATAAGAGCCGATAATAACCGAAGCCAGAATAAAGATCATGGCTGTGAACAACTCGACCATTGTCGTGTATTTGCCGCTGAACAGCATGGATGAAACATAATACCCGAGCAAGATGAGCGTAATGCCAATCAAACCGAGGACTGCTTCTGCAAGGGATAGCCGCTTTACTTTGATTTCGGTTGACGTGGAAACTCGGAACAAGGACAGTATGGTTTGTCTTTTTATAAATACGTAGTTAACCAGCATGATTAGCAAATAGACGGCCACGAAAACAATGAATGTCTGGACTAGCGCCTGGGTCGAAAAGTGAAGCGTTGCGATCGCGTTGACACCCGTGATTTGGAACAATATCATCAGAATCAGCTTCGATACGGAGAACCCGATAAAGCTTCCGACAATAAGCGAGCCGAAATACAGGATGAAGTTCTCAGTGCTGAGGATACGGAAAATGGACGTTTTCGTCATGCCGATCAGCTGCAATAAGCCGATTTCTTTGCTGCGCCTTTTTACAAAGATGTTATTGGCATACAGGTTGAAGATGGCGACAATCGCGATGAGCAGAACCGAGGCAGACTTGATGGCTGCCGCTCCTTTAATGGAGCCTCTGGTCTGATCCAAAGCGGGATCGTACTGCAAAGTGACGAAAGCAAAGTACAGCGCGACGCTGAACATCAAAGCGAATATATATAAATAATAGTGCTTGATGTTCGCTTTCAAATTTTGAATAATCAGCTGGTTAATGCTCATTCTGCACACCGCCTAGAACTGCTTGCGTCTTCATGATATCTTGAAAAAATGCTTGTCTGGATTCCTGCCCTTTGTAAAGCTGTGTGTAGATTTGCCCGTCCTTGATGAAAATAACCCGGCTCCCGTAGCTCGCAGCGACGGAGTCGTGCGTGACCATGACGATGGTAGCCTTGCGCTTTTCGTTCATATCGCTGAGCTTATGCAGCAAATCCGATGCGGATTTAGAGTCGAGTGCTCCGGTTGGCTCGTCAGCGAAAATAATGCCCGGCTCGTGAACGAACGCTCTGGCCGCGGAGGTCCGCTGTTTTTGCCCGCCTGAGATTTCATTTGGGTACTTATCCTTGATTTCATAGATACCCAGCTCCGTGGCAACGGCTTGGAACTTGGACTCAGCGTCCTGTTTGGAAGTTCGGGCAATAGAAAGCGGCAGAAGAATATTTTCTTTGACAGTCAAGGTATCGAGGAGATTATAATCTTGAAAAATAAACCCCAAATGCCGCTTGCGAAACTCGGCTAATTGCTTTTCTTGCAAAGTCGTAATCTCTTTGCCTTCGATTTGTATAGAGCCTTGGCTGACCTTATCGATGGAGGAAAGCACATTCAGCAGCGTGGTTTTCCCCGAGCCCGACGCCCCCATAATACTGACGAACTCTCCCTTTTCAATCCGGATATCCAGTCCCTTCAGAACTTCTTGCTTGTTGAATTTATTGCCGTAGCTTTTGTGTATTTTCACTGCTTCCAGAATTGTCATTTCACACACTCCTTTATTCGATAGCTTTATTATAAAAAGAGCTGCCCGTTTTCTCCCGCGATCGGGCGAACAAAGAAGAGAGGCATGTGACAAAGTTGTCACATGCCTGTGATGCGCATGACCTCATTCGGCAGGGGGAAGATGAGGGTGAACGTAGTGCCAGCGCCCGGCTCCGAGCTCACGGCGATGTGAATCAGCATCGATTCGGCGGCTTTCTTCGCCAAATAGAGGCCCATCCCCGTAGCGGCACTGTCTTGGTGCCAGGCTGTGGAGGTAAAGCCTTTGTCGAAGATGCGCGGCAAATCCTTCGGCTCGATCCCGCGGCCATGGTCGCTGACCTCAAGGATCGTCCGTTCGTCGCGGCGGCGCGTTCGGATGACGATCTCCGCAGCATGAGGATCACTATACTTCACGGCGTTCGTCACCAGCTGACGCAGAATGAAAGCGAGCCATTTGGCGTCGCTCAGCACGTCCGTCACTTCGAAATCAAGATCGAAGCCGATGCCCTTTTGGATGCACCATGTCTGTAGCGTCTTAATTTCTGCATAGGTCAATGATTCCAAATTCACCTGCTCGATATACAGGTCGTTCTCCATGAAAGGGAGCCGCTTCTGGTGAAGCTGTTTGTCCAGGAGAAGGTGAATTCGCAGCCATTCGTAGGTTAAAGCGGTCTTCATCGTCTCATCTTCCAGACGGTCCATCATGAGCCGCATGGCGGTGAGCGGTGTTTTGACTTCGTGAATCCAAGCCAGTAAGTCGTCCTTCTCTTGTTCGAGTGCGACCTGATGCCTGGACGCGGATTGACGGAGATGCTCAGCTAGATTTATCATGCTGGTCTCTACGACAGACTCCAAGGGACTATCCGCGCCCGCTAAGGCGGAGAGATCCAGATTGTTGTCTCGTTCCTCAAACTGTTTATAGAAACGAGTTTCTTTGTTGTAGCGAAAAATGAAAAAGATCAGAAATAACGTTGTCGTTAGAAAAACAATGTAAAGAATAGGGCCAAAGGGAATGGCCTTATCCAAAAAGGCAATAAGCAGAACAAGAGCCTGTGCGGAAATAAAGAAAAGAAGCCAGCTTCTTCTTTCGATGAGATAACGTCTAATCATGGAAATGAGCTTCTTCTGCGGCCATATAACCTTGCCCGACCTTTGTTTCGATGAAACGCCCTAATCCCAGCTCGTCCAGTGTTTTCCGCAAACGATTAACATTGACGGTTAAAGTGTTGTCGCTGACAAACCGCTGGTCGTCCCAGAGGCTGTTAATGATGACGTCCCGGCTGACGATGGTGTTCTTGCGTTCGATCAGCAACTTGAGGATGAAGATTTCATTTTTCGTTAATTCGATCGTGCCAGCTTCGTTTGTCACCGTATTTTTCTCGTAATCAATCGTAGCACCGCACCAGGTTTTCAGCTTGAGAGGCTCCGTGTTGTAGTTATAGACCCGGCGGAGAATCGCATGGATTTTGGCGATCAGCACGTCGAAATGAAACGGCTTCTGAATGAAATCATCGGCGCCAAGCTGCATCGACATCACCATGTCCGTGGGATGATCGCGTGAGGACAAGAAGACAATGGGGACATTGGAGTGAGTTCGAATCATTCGGCACCAATGGAACCCGTCAAATTTCGGGAGCTGAATGTCAATAATCACGAGATCCGGTTTCAAGGCCGCGAAAGTCTCGATGACCCGGGCAAAATCCGTGATGCCATGCACATCGTAGGACCACTGAGCGAGCCGGTCCTTCACTTCTGCGAAAAGTGTGGCATCATCTTCAATCAGCAATATTTTAAACATAGGGAATCACCTGCTTGCGACTAATTTCTAACATTCATTGTAATGGATAAACGAGAGGAGTGCGAATGGCCAGTGTCCACCTGCCAACACAAAGAACCTTAATCCCCACGAAACGTGAGAATCAAGGTCCTTTTTATAACGCTTATTCAGCGGGCGTAGGAACAGTAGTAGGAGCAGGAATAGGTTTCGCTTTCTTAGCTTCCTCTGGTAATTGAATATCGATCGGTTGATTCACATCCTGATAGGTCATAGACATGGTCATATCCATTTCTTCAATAGGATTATTTGGGTCTTCGCCATATTCGACGATATAATCGCCATCCATGCTGACAGGAAGTTTGGTCTGCTCATCTAACGTAAGCACAGCAGATATGGAAACGCTCATTCCTGCAATCGCAGGCGAGTTAAGTACCTCTTTGAATGCATCTTGGCTGCCGCCTAGTCCACTTAATGTTTTGACAATATCGGCAGTGTTGGTTAGTTTGCCTCGAATAGAGACCTTGCGCTGTTTCTGCCCATCCTTCTCCGCCGTGCCAAGATCCTTGTAGAAGAAATATGGCGTTACCAAGGTTTTGCTTACGTCCATGCTTTTCTTCTGCAGCTCCATCACCTGCTCGAAGGTAAATGGCACTTGTTTGGACATATCATACCACTCGACGCCGTCATTTGTTGCATTAGGCATCGACATGAAAGTCCCTTGACTAACCATGTATTGCTCCATGTTGATCGTTTTCATGGCCATATCGGGACCAGGGGCGGCAGTTGTAATGGATTGATGAAGGCCTTGAGCCTTATTATAGCTGATGTCTGACTTAACAGTTGTCTGCAGGTTTTTCAGCGGATATCCCGCATTTGGATGAAATAGAATGTGCATGCCCATCTCCATGTGACCGCGGAACGTTTTCAAATCCGTTGGTGAGGTTGGATCAGCAACGAGCCAGGAGGACACCGAAGGGTCGTTCGCTAGTGCGTTTTTGATAGCGGCTCCTGCTGTGCCAAGGGGAATGCCGGCGGTTTGACCGCTGAAATCAACGCTATAATCGCTTTTCAAAACAGTGCTCGCCTTGCTGTCGGCCAGACCTAGAAATCTCCCCAGAATGAGAGAAGCCTCCGCGGGGCTAACGGCCTGGTCCAGGCGGAATGTGCCGTCTGAATATCCCTGCAGGATTTGGCGTTCACGCATGATACGTACGGTGTCCGCATAGGGAGAATCCGGACTGACGTCGGTTGGCAGGACAGTCATCTTATTCAAAGGTGTCAGTTTCAGCTCGTCGGTAATTTGTTTAATGAATTGTCCGCGTGTAATAAGTGCGCTATCATCCGCTGCTGCGGCAGAGACTGATAGAGTAGGGAGGGCTAGTGTCAGTACCAATGTGGAGAGTAATGACATACGTTGGATAGGATGCATGACGATTCTTCACTCCTTTAAGTTTTATACCATCCTATTAAACCTACCATGATTTTCATGTTATATGCTAGTTTTGGACATGGCGGTTTGATGTGAGGCTGCAAATATCGCATAATGAGTGAAGAGAAGAAGGATTGGATAGAGGAGCGTTCATAGAATGGCTAAGAAAAAAGAGCAAGAGACAGTCAAACGTCTTGCCCCTGATTTTACACTGCCTGCATCGAGTGGCAGCAGCGTGTCGCTTCATGACTATAAAGGTAAAAAGGTGGTTATCTACTTTTACCCGCAAGATAATACGCCGACCTGCACGCAGGAATCCTGCGATTTCCGCGATTATAACGGCAAGTTCGCTGAACTCGGGGTCGAGGTCATCGGCATTAGCTTATCTACAGAATAATGTGCAGAAATACATATGTGCATAAAGAAGCAAAATAATCCTTTATTAATGGGATTCTTTTGCTTCTTTGTGTTTTAGACAGTGTTCTTAAATCAATCTGAAGAAACTTGTCGAAAATTAGATATACTGATAGAATGTAAGTACATAAAATGTGCATATATGTGGGGGAAGTGGTGATTGTGAAGCAAAAAGAAGCTGTAGTTCACATGACGAGATCTGAGATTCATTATAGAGTTAGAAGTGTTAAGGTTGAATTATTCATCAAGGTGCGGGACAGTAAACCTTACATAAGACAGCATGCAGTTATTGTACTTTTAAATTCAAAAAACAACAGAGAGATCATACATCCAATAACTCAATTTATTTTTGAAAAATGGAAGTACAAGGAATACAACACACAGAAGATTCATGCGAATAATCTATCTAGCTTTTTAAATTGGGTAATTACTCAAGGAGGGCAGATGAGATTAAAGTCCCTTGAGGATTTAAAGTTAAAACATGCCTCGGCATTTTTAAACTATCTTACTAAGCAAGGGAAGTCTAGGATAACAGTAGTAAGTGCACAAAGGACACTTACCCACTTCTATCATTATCTTTCGAAGAAAAAGCTACTAAGATTTGTAACACAACAAGAGTTTGAAATGAAACGTATGCCTCAAACACCAAATAAAAAATATATTGTCCCACCATTTAAGGGGGTTATTATGCCAAGCAAAGAAATACAGCATATTGCACACATGATACCTGAAAAATACATATTGCCTTTCTTGGAGACCGTGGTTCAAGTTGCTAACCCGATAGCACTAGGCGTCTATCTTCAAATGTTCGGAGGAATAAGGCAAGGTGAACAGGTTAATGTGGTACGAAGCGATATTACCTCCATTGGTTCGTATGGTGCGGAGGGGCTAGTTATCAAACTTCGTAAGAAGATTCTAAGGGCAGATCTAATTGATAGTTCAGGATCAGCGGGAGTTAAGAAGGAAAGAAATCAAGTCGTGTTCCCTATTAGTGATTGGCTGCCAACGTTATACAAGTATCATCTTGAACAGTATGAAGCTAATGACGGGAGTAACGCTTTATTCGTGAACCGAGATGGTAAAGCAATGTCTGGAAGAGGATATCGTTATTTTTTTGAAAAAGCCAAAGAACATTTCTTAGATGCACTCTCATTATCAAAAGACCCAAGTGATAAAGTTGCAGCTTTAAAGTTAAGGGAGTATAAATGGTCTACTCATATTGGCCGTGGTATTTTTACTAACTTACTTGCCGAGGAAGCGCATAACCCATATGACATCGCTCTTCCCCGAGGTGATTCTAATCTATCTTCATCCATGGTCTATCAAGGCAATACACTTCGTATGAAAGAAAATCTCGAAAACCGGATGGAAGATTTATATAAAGATTACTTACCTAAATTAGTTAGGGAGTAGGAGTTGTCTATGAACAATTTAATCACTGTAGCTCAAGCGTGTGCCAAATACGAAGTGACAGATTATATGATTATTAAGTTAATTAAAGAAGGCAAGATTCCCAGTGCTACCAAAGGGACAACAGGATATACATTCTCTGAGACAGAGTTAGTAAAAGCTGCGGCCTTGGATTACGTTAGCTTGGAAAAGGCAGTAGTAGAATTAGGTTTGACTAATAAAAAACAGGTATATCATTTAGTTAAAACTAAAGAAATAGGTGCCATAATAGGTCCAGCAGGAAGAACATTAATTTCAAAGGAAGAGCTTGAGCGATATAAACTTTTCAAACAAAAAATCGACTCTATGCTAATAACTGCAGATATTGCAGAAAGGCTGGGTGTTGATGTTAAATACATTAACCAAATTACTGTATATGGTAAAATTGTTCCTGAATTAAAATATCAAGGGATATGGTACTTCACCGAACAAGAGCTAGAAAGATATCAGAATACAATTTTAGATAGGGAAAAGTTTTTAAGTGTTGAGGAAACATCGGTAAGACTTTCAAAAACTGCGGAACAAGTCAGAGTTCTTATTAGAAACGGGACTTTTGAATGTGTAAAATATAAGACCTTATTGTACATACCTATTGAAGCAATTGAGGATTACGAAACATTCATTAGTCTCACGACACCACATGAACTTTTCATGTATCACTTTAAGAAAATGATTGTTCCCGATTACTTGCAAAAGACATTTTTACTACATGGTGATTATGCTTTTACAAGATTGAATACACACAAACAATCTCCTGAAAAGATGAAATCTTATGTTCACAAGTTGTTGAAAATAGCTGAATTGTTTAAACTGCTTTTAACGAAAGAGATTATTGAATACAATGATAAACAACTGGAACTCATTCTCAAAAACGACCTTTTTATTTCATCAGATATCGATGTCATTGCTGGTTTTCTTACTTATTGTCAGGGTACTACAGATTGTAAATTTAAAAACACCTACACAATAGTTAAAAAGAAGCATTATGAACAAGAAATTTATTCCCCAGATGAATTTTATGCATTTTATCTATACGTCAGGGATTTTGAGAAGCTTACACACAAAGCTCTTGAAAGAAGAAGAATTAGCGTAATGTGGGTTTATATTTTAATGCACTTAATTGATGCATGGAGGCATTCAGATATTCTTACAAAGTTACCTGCTATTCCAATTGAAGTAATTGAAATGGATAGTATCGATAAATTCAAACCTTTGTCAGAAGAGCAGGCTCAATTGCTAATAAATCATGTGTTTTCAAGAATTGAAAGAATGACGATTTCAAAAACGGGTGCATTAGGGCATTTCCTCGTGCATGGGGATATGATTATCCCAACAGCCACTGCATTAACGATAGCTGAAATGCATAGGCGTAAAGCAAACGACAAAATATTGATGCGGTTGTTTGAAACTTCCGAAGGAAGAAAGGTGGATAAGGAGATGCACCTTCAGCCATTTTTTGGCGAGAGAGAAGATTTAATGATATTTCAAAGCAGAAAAATGAATCGAAGTCTGCTTACCTATTTTTTCTATAGCGTTGTCGAGGGGAAGAAGCATTCAGACATTGCATACGAACTGTCACAAAGATTGCGTGGTCATACTGATATAGATTCCACAGTAACATATATTAAATCTACGAATAAAGATGGCAGTATAAACCGAGTTAGTCTCAATCTAGTAAATCGAGGTCATTTCGGATGGTTATATAACTTTATTATTCAAACCTACCTGGATCCGACAAATAGTCAAAGTTTAGAGGAGCGGACGCAGTCAATAGTAGCATTAAAAGACGATTTTACTCCAAGTCAGATCGAAAATGTATCTGGGTTTATGGTTCGAAGACAACAGGAGAAGGAATCATTGGCATTAAGAATTGCTAGAATGCCTAGAGAAGAGCTTGAACTTTTGCTGTATAGGATTAGCAGAGGGGAGATGCCGGCAAAAATGCCACATGCTCAATGTGTTATTCATCCACAATGCAGCAAACCCAGAGCAGTTTCTTGTCTCGATTGTGAAAATATCATTCCCCAAAACTATTTACTTATTTCAATTAAAGAAGAAGTATCTCGGTTAGTACATTCAATAAATAGCACCAAATACCATGGGGTTATTGTAAGAGATTATTATATTTTAAAGCTAGTTCTAGAACTTTTAAAGCAGGCTGTGCAGCAATTCGGAAAAGAGTATGTCGGAACTTTTCTGGATTTAAAACAACTAAAGCAAGACCTTTTGGTGGTTGACGATAGATTTAAGATTATGGGGGAACTATTGAGTGACAACTAAAGATGCCCTGGTAAGTCGGGAGACCCTTCGCTATCTAACTGAACGCTTCAGTTTAGAGTCTGTTAAGCAAGTTGTTTATGATAAAACAAATAGCGACGATTATTATGGGAAATTTCAGGATCTAGTTAATGAAAATGTCATAATAAATAACGACTTTGAAGATAGTCGCTGGACATTCCACACAACAAAGGCTGGAAATAAGGCAACCATTCTATTTGATCTCGAGGTCTACAAAAAATTAAATCTATCGCTCAAATGTTTTGCACTTCAGAAGGTTTTAAGTGGAATAAGTATTACAGAAACACAAAGTCAGATACATTCTTTAAAAGAAGCTATCATACAATCACAAGGCTTTGACAAGAAAAAAGTAGAAGTTTTGCAGGAATATATCGCAACGCTTGGTTATAGGAAACAGTCTAAAATATCTTATGCGATTATAGAGTTTTTGAAATTTAATCCACTAAGTAACAGCGAAATCTATACAGAGATGTCCGTTCAATTTGCAAAATCTAAACGCCAAGCTCGAGAGTTACCACCGTTCCAAGATGTTCTGATGTTTGACGATTTATTTACACGCTTTTTTTCAGATTGTACAGAAGAGGAAGAATTAAAGTATTCGCTAATCTATCTGTGGTGGAGATTAACAAAAGTTATTCCGATGAGACCGGTCGAACTCTATGGATTAACCAAAGATTGTATCCAATATGAAAAAGATGCTTATTGGTTGGTCTTTCCAAGAGAAAAGCAACCGCCACGTACATATGAAGAGATTGAAGTAACAGATAAATTACAAATCAATCGTGATTTGTATGATGTGATAAGTAATTATATTAAAATGACCGAACCCTATCTGAATGTTGGTAAACCTGATATTCTTTTGTCATATGATGTTTATCGGGAGTTTACTGATTGCCATGGTACGAGGCTTACTAAGGAAAGGATAATCGATAGTGTAAGGTTTCATAAAACTATTAAAAATTTTTATACAGAAGTCATTGAGGGCCGCTATGGATATGAAGTAAATGATCGTTTAACTGCAGGGGACACTAGGCATTTCGCCTTTTGTAACATGATGCTTCAAGGCTATAATATGTTAAGTATCGCGCGTATTGGAGGTCATAAGACACTTCGAATGCAAATGCATTACCATGCTCACTTGGAGCATTTTGCAGAGTCTGCTGTACAGATACTAGCGAAAAGTTATATGAAGAATAAGAAAGGTTTTGCACAACTTTCTCTAAACAAGGAGATTATAATCAGGGCCAAAGTCTTTAGTCGGGGAGATTATAAAAATCTATTTGAAGTAGACTACGGTTATTGTACGGATCATCCTTCTCGTTGCAAAGTTGGTGATTGCCGTTTATGCGAGCACTATTACTTTTCCCCGGAAAACAAGGAGGAGGGACTGCTATGGTTAAAAGATTTTTCTCAAGCATTGAAAACCCGAATCAGTGAGCAAATTCAATTTATGCTCACAATTAGCAACAGTATGGAGTATAGCTTGAAAACGTTGGAATACCCAATTCATAAACAAGAACAATTATCTGGAAGCGCGAATGAGTTGAAAAGGTTGATGGATCAAAAAGCATCAGTAGATTCTATATTGTTAGGGGAATACGAAAATGAGTCAAAGTAGAGGAAGGCCAATAAAATATTCAGATAGTGATCTTAAAGAAATATTAGTGAAATATGCAACTAAGCACCAAGGGAAAAAAATTAATCCTTCTCAATTGGAGAAAGATACAGGTATTAAAAGGCATGTATGGCTAAGAAGAATGCAGCCTGTGCTTGACGAATTAAATGAACCCGTTGCAGTGACAAGCACTGGGACAAATACCTTGCCGATGCCTAACGTTGTTGAGCTAGTAGAAAAAAACTGGAATAACAAAACCGCTCTAATTAGAGACCTTCAACATTTTCAAGAAACATTAGATTCCTTGTATGATCAGGCAAAGCAATATTTTGAAGTTAATAAAGAATTAGAGGACCTAAAGATAGAGATTTCAAAACATGAAAGGGAGGTCAAAGAGCTAAGGAAAGAATCTAAATATTATAAGGATCTATACTATAAGACTTCTGTGAAAAGTACGTATAATGTCTTTCAGGAAGATGAGGGCTTGAGTAATGTGATCTCCATTAATAAAAATAAGACCAAAAGTCTTAGTACAGACCTTGCGACTCATTTTGCTGAGTTATTTGACGATGAGGATTTAGAAGAGGAGGGAGATAAATAATGTCCGCTATAATGGGAGTTCTTGCACCTGATTTAAGGTTATTTGACAGTAATGGAACGGAGGTGAGGCTCTCTAATTATATTGGCAAATACGTCGTTCTTTATTTTTACCCGAAAGATCTCACACCAGTTTGTACAACTCAAGCGTGCGATTTTCGGGATCAATACGAAGAGTTTGCCAAATTAAATGTGACTATTATCGGTATTAGCACTGACTCAGCAAAGAGACATGCTAAGTTTATAGAAAAATATGGCCTCCCTTATGTTCTTCTATCAGATGAAGATCATTCTGTATCCGAAATTTATGGCGTCTGGAAACAAAAGAGTATGTATGGTAAACAGTTTATGGGCATTGAGCGGTCAAGCTTTTTAATTAATAAAAGGGGCATGTTGATTAAGGAATGGCGTAAAGTTAAAGTTGCTAACCATATATCTGATGTTCTGAGGTATATTCAATTATTCAAATGAGTTAATACCATGCAATATACCCAGCAAAACGTTGCGTAGATTTTTATATACATGCTACAATGTAATGGTGGTGTTATAAAGGAGGGCTTAAAAATGTTGGATCAATTTATCGAGGAATGTTCTAAGAAAAATAGTGAGGCAACAACTAGAGCATACAAATATACGCTTCAACAATTTGAAAATTGGCTTGGATTGTCGGGAAAGAATCTTGAAAATTTTGAGAGTTATGATCTTCAAAATTACGCATTTTACTTAGCCGGTGAAAATAAAAGTGAAAATACATTACGTAAGGTCCAATTCGTGATTCAGAAGTATTGTAAGTGGGCTAATAAAACGGAATGTATTAATGCAATTAATTTTAAAGTTTATGCAAAAAAAGATAATAGGATAGAGCTCAAAATTATGAATTTACATCAAGTGAATTATTTGTTATCGAGCCTGAACAGTAGTCAAGACAAACGTGATGCTGCTATCGTTAAAACATTACTCTTTACTGGTATTAGGCTGATGGAATTGGTATCTTTAAATAAGAATGATATTGAAGTAACTGAAGAACGTAGACTGCTAAGGGTTAAAATGTCGAAAGGACATACAAATATACGTGTTATTCCTCTGAATACGGAAGTATTTGCTTCCCTAGAACGGTACTTGGAAGAACGAAATGATAATGATCCTGCATTATTTACTAGTTCCAGAGGCGAAAGAATTAGTGCACGTCATATTCAGCATATTGTAAGTAAATATGGAGTAAGCGCCTTACAATTAAGGCGAACTTTTATTAACGAACTAGTACGTAGTAACAGTCTTAATTATCTTGATGTACGTGGAATTGTTGGTAATATGACGGGGCATGGGATAATCGATCCTACATTTAATTATATACAACCTTCTTCATCAGAAAATATTGTTAATAAATTGGATGAATTCTACAAAGGTATTTAATGACATCGTTATGGAGGATTCTTAAGCATCCATTTTGCAATAAAATATTGGTAAGCCCAAAAGCTGAGTGTCTATCGAACCTTTGGGCTTATTTGTTTTTAATTCTAATAGTCATGTTTATCCTTCTATATAGTGTGCCCGATTTCGTATGACTTTTATGGAGAGATTTCAATAGAATTTGCCCCGGTTTGCAACAAAAAGGGGAGTATATCTAGTGGTTGATCATGATTTGATATTTTAAAACGGGTCGAGATGCTGTTTGCGCTAGAAGTTTCATTATAACTAATCCCTACAGCCCAGTGCCTTTGATCGCATTGTTTTATACATAATGACAGTAATTTTGAAATTTTACAATTATCATTATCGTCTATTGGATCTAAGAAGACCTTTTCATCAATAATGCTAAGTTTATAAGCATATACCTCCTCTTGATGTTCAAATGCAAGATAACAATTTTCTTGTGAAAAGATTATTTTTTTAAACGAAAAGCTACTTCGTACGCCTTCTCCATTTAATAGAATAATTGACTTAACATTGAAGACAGTAGTTATCATATAAAGCCCCCTCTGTAACATGTTATTCTGGTAACATTTGGGCAGCTAAATCAGCTGCTAACGTTTTTGAACCGCTTAGTCCTTTGATATATTTCAATCTACCTGAAGAGGACCAATCAAATTTCTTTAGCCTTTTGACTGCTCTTGATACTCCAGCGTAATCAATATTCTTTTTATCTTCAGATACAGCCCGTGAGAGTAGTTCACATCCAGCAATTGATAATGCATTTATACATACGATGTGTGTAATTCTATATTCCTTATAGTCCATCCATTCTTGATTAAAGGTGTCTTTAATCGAGTTGAAATATACGAGTGACAACAAAAGCTTATCTTCTTTAGGCAAAGAAGATAGATGGGGTAATTTCGTTAGAAGCTCAATACTGCGGTATAAATTTTGTAAGGTAACATGTCTCCCAGTATTTCTTTTTCCTGTAATTGTCCCAATATTATGAAAGGGGCTATCGTTACGTAGTATAAGCTCAGTTGCTACCCAGCTTAGATCATCAGAATTTCTGCGTAAATAACTGCTCAAAGAGAGTCCTATTCCTTTTGCTTTAGTATTTATAGTATTGAATAAATGAATTTCCTCGTCTTCGTCAAGGTAATGATAAGCAAGAAAAGGAACAGATAATTCAGCATTAGTTTCTTGAGAGTATCTTTTGATTCCACCCAAACGATGTTGCCCATCCATTAATGATGCTTTTTCTTTGCAAAGAAGCCTTCCATAGTTTGGTCTAACCTTATCATAAGGTAGAAACTCCCACTTGGATTCAGCATTCAGAAGAATTGGGGTGAATAAGGCATTTTCGCCTTTTGATAAATAAAGAGCAAAATCATTGCACCTCTTAATATCAACAGGTCTTTGATAACCCTTTCCCGATGCCATATCATATGGTTTCACATAAGTAAGATTGAATGCTACATTGGAATTCATGTGACCTAAATAAGCGACTTTGCCGCGCATTTTGTATTGAATAACATTCTCAATGGCATGTTGATTAGGTAATGTATTCATGGTTTTTCTCCTTATAATATATTATATAACAATAATAGGTGTTATAATGCCTAAAATCAAATGGTATAATGTAGTATAATGTTCTTTATTTATTTCGTTGACTTCCCTACTCTATAGAGAGGGGTGGTCATAATGTCGTATTTTTATCAAGAAGTTGGGAGAAATATTAGATTTTATAGGAAATTAAGAAATTTAACTCAAGCTGATCTTGGGGGCAGAATAAACTTCGATCAGTCATATGTAGGGAAGATTGAAAGAGGGGAAATCAATGTATCACTGGAAACGGTTGAGAAAATCGCAGATTCCTTACAGATAATACCAAATCAATTATTTGAAAATAAACAGAAATTAAAATCAGAAGCTGAGCGTGTTCATCTAGAAAAAATAAATTTAATGTTAACTGGCAAGACGTCCAAAGAACTGAAACATATCCAACACATTGTAAAAGAGATTTTACTTTTACAGGAGTGTGAAAAAGGTAGTCAATGATTAAAAGATATTTTGTTTGAAAATGGAGTATAGTGGACGATCTCATATGTGCGGTGGTTGCATTATTGAGGAGGATTTTTATTGCAGATTTACGGTTTATATGGCAAAAGTGGTACTGGAAAGAGTTACAAATGCTTAGAGGTTGTTTTTGCAAATCAAATTGATGCCGTAATAGATGATGGAATCTTAATAATAGATAGAGTACATGTGGCTGGGAAATCAGCAAAATGTGAGAAATTATTGTATTCAGCTACCAAGAGAGCCATTTTTCAATCAGACGACCATTGTTGTCGGGAGGTAGCTGATTTTATACATATGAAAAAAGAAATTACAAAGATTCTTATACTTGGTACTTCGAAGAGAATGATTCAAAAGATTGCGACTCGTTTGGACCTGCCTACAGAAATTGAATGGATCCCAATTGAAACTGTTCAATTAAAGGATGAATTACTGCTAGCAAGGAAATACAGGGAAGAGGGGTATCATGTTATTCCAATTCAACCTGTCCAAGTAGAGAAAACGTATAGAGGTTGGTCTAAAAATATACCCATTCAATTGTCCGACCGAATAGTCGAAGTTATCCTAATTAGACCGTTTGATTTTAGAGCAAGTGATGTAAAGCCTAATTAAACGGAAAGATTCCTAAAAAAATCACATATTAAAGCTATTGGCTTAGCTCATGGCAATGGAAAAGCCATTCCCCTGGGTTATCAGTATTGAGATCAATATCATAAGGTTCACCTGAATTAACCGTTACCTACAAATCCATAATCAGTTAAAACAAAAAAATATAGCCTCCTTTGTAATGTCTAGAATTGCAGGGGAACTTGATGCTCCGTTTTCCTAAACACCCTTGGGGTGTTTATTTTTCTTTGTACGGAATCATGACAACTTCATAATTTCAACAAATTTAGGTAGTATAATAAAAACCACAAATTCAATTTTAGTGAATGAGGGAATTTATGCAAAAATTTCAGATACTCGTTGTTGATGATGAATGGAATATGCGAAATTTGCTTCGAATTTATCTGACAAAAAATAGTTACGAGGTAACCGAAGCTAGAAACGGCCACGAGGCGCTAACGTTAGTTGCGAATCTTGAGTTTGATGTCATTATTTTGGATGTGATGATGCCAGAAATGGATGGATGGGAAGTTTGCAGTAAAATTCGTGAAACGAAGCAAACACCGATACTGATGTTGACGGCCCGTACAGAAACAAAAGATAAAGTACACGGTATAAATGTTGGGGCAGACGATTATTTAGTAAAGCCTTTTGAACCGGAGGAAATGATTGCTCGCGTATTTGCTTTACTAAGGCGTTCCCAAATGTTTGATGCAGGCGTGATGTCAAATAAAACGATTAAACATCCCGATCTAACCATAGATCCAGTGGGCAGAGAGGTGTTCATGTTGAATAAGTCTATTGATTTTACACCAAAAGAATTTGATTTGCTGTATCTATTGGCCGATCAATCCAAGCGAGCATTCACACGGGAAGCATTGCTTACGCAGGTTTGGGGACAAGATTATTTTGGAGATATACGTACCGTAGATACTCATGTAAAAAATATTCGGGACAAAGCTCGCAAAGTGGGATTGTCGTATAATCCGATCCAAACCGTTTGGGGAGTTGGCTACAAATTTCAAGGAACAGATGAACGCAAATGAAATGGAACCGTATTGTTATTAAACTGGGCGGAACGATCATTCTCTTGTTTCTTGTGGTTTTATTACCTGTTGGATTTGTTATTAATCAAATTTTTTCTGGATTTTATTTTAGTAAGGTCCAGGAGGACATTGACCAACTTTCTTCCCGGTATGCGGACGCTATCGCGTCTACACAAAATCCGACGATGGTCAAGATGATGGCTGATTTCTCACAAGTAAAATTGTACATTGTAGATGTGGACGGACAAATTATTGTTGATTCAGGTTTAACCGGGTTATCTAATGGTTCCTTTATTTCGAAGGATGAAGTTCAAGCTTTAGCTAAAGGTAATGCTGTAAATAAGCGTTATCAAGATTTCTATTCAGGAACCAAATACTTAGTTTCCGGTAAGTCGATTAAAAATGGAAACCTGTTTTATGGTGGAGTTTATGTCCTCTACTCAACAGAAGGTATTCAGCAGTCGATTCAGAAAGTTCGTGATCTGTTGATCCTGTCCGGTATAGGTGCCTTTTTCATTGCGCTTGGATTTACTTTTATTATTTCCAGAAAATTATCCGATCCCTTAATCCAAATGGAACAAGCAACACGAAAAATCGCAAAAGGAGACTTGGATACAAGGGTTGATCTAATAGCAAAAGATGAGATGGGATCATTGGCGAATGCTATTAATGATCTGGCTGTGGATTTACAAAGGTATCGAGATACACGAAGTGAATTTTTTGCCAACATTTCTCATGAGCTGAGAACACCGATGACTTATTTGGAAGGGTATGCGAAAGTGGTCAAAGAGGGTCTGTATGAGAACGAAGAGGAAAGAAATCAATATTTAGATATTATTCAGCAGGAGACGATAAGGCTTACGCATTTGATACATGATCTTTTTGAGCTTTCCAAAATGGAAGAAGGTAAAATCAGTCTAAATTTTGAGTGGATTGATCTTGTTGAATTAATTGAAAATGTAACGTTAAAAGCGGGGTTAAAAGCTAAAGAAAAAGGTTTGGAAATTGAAGTGAGTCTAGAAAGGGACTTACCGATGGTCTACGCCGACGGTCTTCGAATGGAACAAATATTTTTGAATTTAGTGGAAAATGCGATTCGTTATACGGAAAAAGGCACGGTTTCCGTACAACTGAAAAGATTGAATGCAAATGAGATCAAAATCATTGTTGAAGATACTGGAATCGGTATTCCGAAACAAGAACTACCTTATATATTCGAACGATTTTATCGAGTTGAAAAGTCTCGTTCTCGCCAGTATGGAGGAACCGGATTAGGACTTGCGATTGTAAAAAGATTAGTCGATCTGCAAGGAGGCACCATTGAAGTTACCAGTGAAATTGGCCGCGGCACCCGATTTGTACTCTGTTTCCCAATACAAATGAAGGAGGAGAGACGAAATGAAACGGATTGAATGGCTCATTGCCATAATCTTAGTTGTAATTGGCCTGTCTTGTTTGACGATGTCGGCCACTTCAATGATGAAACCGGAATCCATCCGTGACTATTTGAGTATTTTATTGAAAATATGTCTTTGGTCGGGCATTCCTATTCTGATCGCTGGTATTGTGTACATGGTAGTCAAGAAAAAGAAGAGGGAGTAGAAGAGAAATCTTGGAGGTCCAGTCAAAATATTAGGAGAGGAGCTTGATTATTATGATGATTTTTGGGATTTTGTTTTTTCTTCTCATCGTTGGTGCAGTTATATTCGGAATTATTATGCTCTTTGCAAAAGCTTTTAATAAGAAGGAAGATCCAGCCTTACATGTGCTTAAAGATCGATTTGCACGTGGAGAAATCAATGAAGAAGAGTTGCGGCACAAAAGCAACCTTTTAAAAAATAAATGAACTTCATGATTTCTTCAAACAATCAACACGTTGACCTCAAATCTATTGTTTAAACTATGTTTGTACGGCAAACAGCCAACTACAACAATGGAGGAGATTAACAAATGAAAAAGAAAACAATTTTTATTGCTTCATTTGCATTACTTGCTGTCTTGGCGGTCGGGCAAATTGGTTTTGCTGCAGGAACCAAAGACAAAGACGGACAAGACAACACAAGCAAAGGCATGTACGAGATGATGCAAAATGGGAACATGGACAAGATGATGCAATCTATGCATTCCCCAGAAGGCGAGAAAATGATGAAGGCTTGCGACGAGTTCATGGATTCCAATGAAAAAACGAATGGCAAGCCAGCGGAGAAAATGAGTCTATAAATCAAAATGCCTAGGGTAATCGTTGGGAGATCTCTTAAGGATTCATTAGATTTATGCCGTGTCTCCGCAATAAGGTTTATGTAAGGAGGAAAATATTTTGAATTATATGGAAATGCGCTTAATTCAATTGTCCCGTACCGGAGATCGAGCAGCTTTTATGGATCTGATGGAACTTTATAAGGATAAAATCCAGCGCCTTGCTTATAGGATGCTTCATAATAAACATGATTCGGAAGACATTGTCCAAGAAACGTTCATGCGAGTGTATATGCACTTAAACCGTTATGATGAGACTCAAAAATTTTCTACTTGGATTTTTCGCATCGGTAAGAATTTATGTATTGACCTGCTGCGTAAAAAAAAGGTCGTTTATTCGCTAGATACAGAAATACTTGAAGGTGACGAAAGGAATCGTTATGCTATTCATCATAGTGACGAAGCCACACCGGAAAATCATATACTGCGTGCGGAGATCCAGGAGCAGGTTCGCCATGTAATGAACATACTGCCTGATAAATTTAAAATCGTAGTAGGGCTCTATTACTTCAATGAACTATCTCTCCAAGAGATCAGTGAGAAACTTGGCATACCGAGTACAACGGTAAAGACCCGATTGCACCGCGGACGTGAACATATGAGAAAGAAATGGGGTTTCACCGCATTTTAAACTAAACGTAAAGATAAATTGCATGTAGGCTCCAGAAAGGGCTATACAATGGGGAGATCCCACATGTGAACTTAAGTTCTATGCTTTAGGCAGACGGTCAGTAATCGTATGAAGCATTGTATGATGTGACACTCTATATTCGTAGTAGGCATTTCAACTTTGGTTGAAGTGCCTTTTTATTTTCAATATTTTGGTATGAAGGTTGTTTTGATTTGGTGGAGGGCATAGCCCAAGCGAAGGCGCGGGAGCTCCACTTTTATTGGCATTATTTACTTACAGGAAATGAATGTTTGGGGATGTATAATGACCTATTATACTGACACGGAATGTAGAACTATGAACAAAGGTTGAAATTTTCATAAGATATGAAATTAGAGGTCATGATGATGAGTTTAAATCGCTATTATCACATTTATTGCCCCGAGGGCGTTGTAAGTAAGTATTCCCTCCTCGTGATCGATCCAGATGAAGAAACATTTCTACCTTTAACAGATTTCTACAGTGATCTTCTCGGGAGAGTGGGAAATAAAACTGCTCTATCATATTTGACGTCGATGGAATCGTTTTTTTCGTGGCTGGATAAGTACGGCAAATACCAAGAACAGCAGGTAAAGTGGAATGACCCTCCAGAGCGGATAAGAGAAGTCGTTCAAGATTACTTGTACAGCGAGCTATCTTGCAAAGTAATGGACAAAGACAACTACCGCTTGGTGAATTTGACGAACAAAAGCCCTAATACGGTGATGCGTTCCTTATCCGCGATAAAGGCGTTCTACAAGTCCATGATTCGTTTGAAATCTTATCCGTACCCCAATCCGTTGTTATACATTGAAAACGTGCTAAGAGAGTTGGAAGAGCCTGTAGAAGGCGTTAGAAAGGACAAACCTCGCCTGCCTGCCGCAGCAGGAACAGAGGTGCCCATTCATCAGCACAGGCGGCTAACGGACTCGTACTTCAAAGTGGTGAACGAGGAATGGGTGCCGCTGATCATTGGCGACTGGGATCTTCCTTTCAAAGTTTACAATGCGGGGAAAGCCATCGGTTGGACTTTGCGAGACGAAATCGTCACGCGTCTCTTGTTTGAAACAGGCGCTAGGGTGACGGAGATCCTTGAACTGACGTTTGGAGACTATCGAATGTGAATGAACCCGCTTGAAGCGCAGTCTTTTAACAAAGGCAGTCACAAAAAACGGACCAAGTTCATTCGATTTAGTCAAGAAACGCTTAAGCTGTTAATTCGCTATGTGAACACGGAGAGAAAAGCGTGCGTTAAAGGTGTCCTGAGCTTTAAAGACGAGGCTGAAAATGAACCTATTTTTGTCACCATTCATGGCAGGCCTTATACTTACCATACCTTTTATGCCCAGTGGCAAAAAATCGTAAAAGCGGCGGAGTTACAGTTAAACCCACACAAGACCAGACACTGGCATGTTACGAACATGATGCGCGGCATTTTCGAAACTGCAAGTACCGACGCCGAGATCGCTCGAAAGAAAAAGGAGCTCATTCATTACATGCGCTGGCGCGATGAATCAACCATCGAAGTTTACGAGCATTACTTCAACGAAATGGAATTTGGCGAAGTTCAAGCGGAAATTTTTGATAAAATGCGGCAGAAAGAACAAGAGTACCTGAGCAAAAAAGGCAAGAAAAGGAGGAAGTCAAAAAAGGCTGTTACTCCAGAAACGCTTCTGCAAACAGAAGATGAGGATTGGTTGAATGAAATTTTTGAAGGGATGGGAACATGAGTCTGACAACTACTGAGCGGAACTGGCGCACACAGCTAAAAGGAAAAGTCGCGGATGTTTTGTTAGATTTTGAAGGACGCCAAGGGAAATTTTTATTTCGACGTAGTGAATGAAGATTTATTAGAATACTATATGAAAAATATCGTTAATTTCCCATGGGCAAATCATATGGCTCTTAACATGATCGTGGCTACTTCAAAGCGATTGGCCCCATCCAGCATACGAGTGGAATCGAAAAGCGTTTCTTTAAGATTAAAAGATTTATTTAACCACTATGCACTGAAAAATATGAACGAATTTAAACCTGATCTTCATATGTATGACTATTTAAAAGGTCAAATATATACAGAGCACTCGTTAAACCAAAGAGCTAAATTTCTCAAATGTTACTTTACAATTAGTTACAGGACCGAGAAATGGATGCAAAGTAAATTAAATTTAGATCATGCAGCTATGTTTAAAGCATTCGTTCTCCCAAAGCCTTCTTTTGATACTCGGGACTTCACATTGATGAAACAAGTGGAATATAATGCCCAACAAAATAGAAAACTGGAGACTTCCGCAATCACACCTTTGCTGCCGCAAATTCGTGCGGAAGGTAATCTGCGGAGAAACCAACTTTTACGACTTAGAAACAAAGTTAGAGAAGTATTAACAGCCGCAAAAGAAAACAACTGGCCCCTTCCGATCGCCTTTGACTATGAAGAATCGGAGGCAATCGGCGAGCGTTTTTTCTTTAAATTATGGGACAAGCCATCCTTTGTGTTGGCACATCGAGAGCAATACAGTTCACACTCTATTCAAGCAGCTACGAAAAAGACGGGCGCATATTCCAATAAACAAAATGAGTGCTTTGTTGAATTTGTAAAATCAAAACGTACAGATGACAGTTCCAATGGTGAAGGCTTATGGTTTTCTGACTTAATGAAAGAAGATGTCTTGGGATTTTGGACTCAAAATAAATCGAAAGAAGAAATCTACAAGCGTCTGTCGTATTTGAACCAATGGGGGTATGGAACGGAAGAAAATAAAACATACCCAGTTCCGTTTTGGACGGGGCATAAAGGTGTATTAGGACAAAGCACTTTTATAGCTAAAGCACAAAGCAAGGCTGAAGGCATCATCTTTAACGTGGAACCTTTTTATGTTGCCTCCATTTTTGCCCTGTTTGCACTTATTTTATTTACAGGTTCGGGCATTCGGCTAAATGAATTGCTGCAAATCGCCCAAGCTAAAGAATGTTTGGTTGTGGCAGAAGACAAAAATCATCAACCGCCTAGAAAAAACTATATCTTTCGACTGATTCCTAAGGGTCGTGATGAACCTGAAAACTATTACGTTACAGAAGATGTTTTTAAACTTATGGCTGAAATCCTTCAATTGCTGCGAGAACAATATGGATCAAAAACGATACCACTTGTAAGTTACGAATACAGGGTTCGTAAGCACATGTTTGGACAAGACAAGTATCTCATGCAGTATTCTGGTAGGCATTTTGACTCAGACGTAATTCACACCATCTTAAGATTCCTGTTTCATGGCATTGTAATCCAAACGGATGAAGGCGGACAGGTAAGTGTCAAGCCGCACCTCTTGCGCCACGCTTTCGCTACGCACGCCGTTCAAACAGAAAAACTGCCAATTGATGTTGTGAAAGAAATTCTTCACCAAAAAGACGTACAGGTAACAGGTTATTATTCGCAGCCTACACACGGCCAAATTGGTCAAGCGATTAACGACCTGCATGATAACTGGGTGTCACATATCGACATTCAGCAAGACATACTGCGCTGCCCAGAGGAACTTCAGGAGTTCTATGACGAATACCGCGAAAAAGTTGGTACGATGAGCAAGGTCGCGGGTGGGATCTGCACCACCGATGCGGTTTGCCCGACAAAAATGGCTTGCATCGGCTGTGCGGCTAAAGTTCCGCGGCCTGAATTTAAGCGTGATATTGAAGAATTTCACAAATGGGCTTCTGAGAGTGAAGCTCGCTTTAAGAAGTTGAACTTGCCTTTGGAAGTTCAGAAGATGAAGATAGCCAAGAACCGCGCTCGTAATGAGCTCAAAGAAATTGCACTTATTGAAAATTACCAAAAGGATGCGAGCCATGACCCGATTGTACGAATTCATAGACCCCAAGAATAATAAGCCGTGGCTTGAGGTAGAGTATAAAGAAAAAAAGCAAAGAACGTATAACACAGGCAAGCAAGCGATCGACGAATTGGTCAAACAGGGTAAGCGAGTTTCTTATCGCAGCATTGAGGCAACATCTAAGATGTTAGACCCAAGTGGAAAAGGGATTCATGCAAATACGGTCAAAACGAACGAAGCGTTGTACCAATATTATTTGCGTTTCTCCCGTCTTAGAAAGACTATTAAAAGCCAAACTAAGGTTACCGTCTCCTACCAACATTTAAAGGTAGGTCGAGACCTTTCGCAGGTTCGTAGGAGGTATATGAACTTGTCCAGACAGGAGCTAGCAGATCGATTGATACAGGCGGAGGAATATATTGCTGAGCAGCAGACCAAACGGAACAAGAGCCGTTTCGAGCAGTTTCAACTTTAACTGTTCGGAAAAGTATCAGTTTTTAAAATTAAGTTTTAGGCTGACACATGAAACCAAAACAAACAAAAACCAGTCCAAACACGAGAATAAAGTGTTAGACTGGTTTTGTTTTGGTTTATTGCTATCGTTTTTCGTTAGCTAACGGCAAGTGTTAACTGAAAGTGGTGGCATCTGTATGAACATCAATCGGTACTAACCCACTACCGAACAGCTTTTTTTCCACGTTATATAAGGACTTCCACTTTTTAAGTTAAGATAATCGTTAGTATCGGAACTACTTGATGGATTCTGTATAACTTACTCTCTATTATCCAGCAAATCATATTTAAAAGTAGCATAGTTCCATTTCAAAAATAAAATCCGGAACTTGTATAAACATGCCTCAAAAGCACATTATAATCAAAATCACGTTTGATTGTTTGTGGAATTTGTTATAATATTATAATCAAATGATTGTTTGATTGGAGTGAAGATGTTGAGTAATGTCGACAACTGCGAAATTTATTGTTTTGATGAAGTAAAGGTTAAACGTCTGCAAGGATTACTGGAAACCGTTGATATTTCTTCGATCACAAAAATGTTCAAAGCATTAGCCGATGATACGAGAATGAAAATCGCATATTCCCTTTGCGAGGAAGACGAACTATGCGTCTGTGACGTTGCAAATATCACTGGTTCTTCGCTGGCTACAGCCTCCCATCATCTTCGATTGCTTCGAAATATGGGTTTGGCCAAATATCGAAAAGAGGGCAAGCTTGTATTTTACTCCATAGACGATGAACAGATTAAACAATTCATTTTGTTGGCATTTGCACATTCGGAGGAGGGTAAAGTTTATGCAAGGTAGTTCGGAGCAGGTACAAGATCAGAAAAAAGCGGTTTACAGGATTCAAGGTTTTACATGTACGAACTGCGCCGCACAGTTTGAGCAAAACGTCAAAGCATTGCCTGAAGTGCAGAACGCCCAGGTGAATTTTGGTGCATCTAAGATTACGGTTTATGGGGAAGCAACCATTCAAGACTTGGAGAAAGCAGGTTCCTTCGAAGGACTAAAGGTATATCCGGAAAAGGAACAACGCACTATTGAAAAAGTGCCCTTTTGGAAACGAAAAGCGACAATCACAACAGCATTATCCGCTATTTTACTGCTTGTTGGTTACCTTGTCAGTAAAGAAAATACTGCAGCCAACCTTATCTTTGGGTTAGCCATTCTCATTGGAGGTTATGAATTATTCATAAAGGGTGTAAAAGGTCTGGTTCGTTTTAACTTTAACATGAACACCTTGATGACGGTGGCCATTATTGGTGCGGCAGCCATTGGAAAATGGGAAGAAGGCGCAACAGTCGTGTTTTTGTTTGCGATCAGTGAAGCGCTGGAGGCCTTTTCGATGGAGAAAGCCCGCCAATCCATCCACTCCTTGATGGATGTTGCTCCGAAAGAAGCAACAATTCGCCGTGGTAACCAGGAAATACAGGTCTTGGTCGATGACATTCAAATCGGTGATATCATGATCGTGAAGCCTGGACAAAAATTAGCAATGGATGGCAAAGTGATCAAAGGTATCTCCGCGGTGAACCAAGCGGCAATAACGGGCGAATCCGTGCCGGTATCGAAAACAGCAGGTGACGAAGTGTTTGCAGGCACATTGAATGAAGAAGGGTTGCTAGAAGTTGAGGTAACAAAGAGGGTGGATGATACCACCATCGCCAAAATCATTCATCTCGTGGAAGAAGCACAGGCAGAAAAAGCCCCTTCACAAGCATTTGTAGACCGATTTGCCCAATATTACACGCCCGCGATTATGGTGCTTGCACTCGGCATTGCAGTGATTCCTCCGCTTTTGTTTGATGGAGCCTGGGGCGATTGGATTTATCGGGGCCTAGCTTTACTGGTGGTTGGATGTCCATGCGCTCTCGTCATTTCCACACCGGTTTCAATCGTAACGGCCATCGGCAATGCGGCTAAAAACGGCGTGCTAATCAAAGGCGGCATTCACTTAGAGGAAACAGGGAAGCTGTCCGTCATTGCATTTGATAAAACAGGAACATTAACCAAAGGGGTGCCTGTAGTCACTGATATTGTCACGTTGAAAGGTAAGGAAGAAAACGAATTACTCGGTATCGCGGCGGCAATTGAAAAATGGTCGCAACATCCTTTAGCCTCGGCTATCGTGCGGAAGGCAGATGATAAATTCCTTGATTTGACCAAGTGGGAAACGCAAGATTTTTCTTCTATCACAGGGAAAGGTGCAAAAGCAGTGATTCAAGGAGTCACGTATTATGTTGGAAGTCCGCGTTTATTTGATGAGTTGATTCCAGAGGGATTGGCCGAACGAATTTCTACAGAGATCCATCGCTTGCAGAAGCAGGGCAAGACCGTTATGGTACTTGGAACCGAAAAGGAAGCATTAGCCTTGATTGCCGTCGCCGATGAGGTTCGTGAAAGTAGCCGTGAAGTTATACGTCAATTACACGAGCTGGGCATTCAAAAAACGGTCATGCTTACGGGAGACAATCAGGCTACGGCTGAAGCGATCGGAAAGCAAGTCGGTATTCGTGAGGTCAAAGCAGAATTGCTACCGCAACATAAACTGGAATACATCAAGAATCTGAAAAATAGCGGCAATGTTGGGATGGTGGGTGACGGTGTGAATGATGCACCGGCTCTTGCAAGTGCCAACGTGGGCATTGCTATGGGTGGGGCTGGAACCGATACAGCGCTGGAAACTGCTGATATTGCCCTGATGGCAGACGATTTGACCAAACTTCCTTTTACAATCAAACTGAGCCGGAAAGCTTTGCAAATCATCAAACAGAATATCACATTCTCATTGCTTATCAAAGTAGTCGCGCTGCTTCTTATCATTCCCGGTTGGCTTACGCTCTGGATGGCCATCTTCGCCGACATGGGGGCCACCTTAATTGTAACTTTGAACAGTTTGCGCTTAATGAGAGTTAGGGGTTCCTAAACCCCTAACTCTTTAGTGTAAAAAGGGAGCTGATTTAATGCTGTGTTACTACAGTATAGCAATTACGGTGTTATCCATGGATCAAATGACCAAATGGGCTGGGCCACTTATATGACTATGGGACAAACCTTACCGCTCATTCCTAATGTCTTTCATCTGACATTTTCTCGTAATCGAGGAGCAGCTTTTAGCATCATGTAAAACCAACGGTCATTTTTAATCGTTATTACGTTTTTTGTTGTCATCGTAATCATCATCTATTTGCGTGAAATATATCGCGAGTAAATGTTCCTTTCTTACGCGATAGCCTTTATCCTCGGTGGTGCTCTATGTAATTTTATAGATCGGGCAATGTTGTCAATATGCTCGAATTTCGCCTAATCGAATATCCTATTTTTAATCTGGCCGATAGTTTTATTGTAACTGATATGATCATGGTGATGATTCACATGATCATATCCACCAGAAGAGACAAAAAAGAAGAGTTAAAGGAAATGAACAAATATGTTAGGTTTTCTAAACGTAGGCCACTTTAACTCTATCGTGAGCGATAGGAGTGTGTAGAAATTTTGAATGATATTATTAATGCAGTGATTATGGGTATCGTGGAGGGTTTAACTGAATTTTTGCCCGTATCCTCAACGGGACACATGATTTTAACTGCACACCTTCTTGCTTTTGACGGAGAACGGGCAAAAACATTTGAAATCATCGTACAGTTGGGTGCGGTATTAGCAGTGTTTGTCTTATACTTCAAACGATTCCTTCGATTTTTCAAACTAACACCTGGGTTTATGAAGCAGCCAGGGATTAATATCAACCATATTGGATTGGCCATGGCCCCGGCTGTAGTAATGGGCTTGGCACTACATGATTTAATCAAAAAATATTTATTTGGTCCTTGGCCTGTAATTGTGAGTTTGATAGCAGGCGGAATTCTGTTGATTGTGGCGGAAAGAGCTCGTGTTCCGGTAACAGCAGAAACTATGGACGATATTACTTACAAATAAGCGTTCCTTATAGGGGTTTTTCAGTGTCTGGCGCTCTGGCCAGGGTTCTCTCGATCTGGGTCAACTATTTCGGGTGGGCTACTCCTTGGCACCAGTCAAAAAGCGGTTGCTGAATTTACTTTTATTGTATCGGTTCCGATCATGGTTGCTGCGACGGGCTTGGATCTATATAAAAGTCGGGATTATTTAACGTTTGACGATTTTGGTTTGTTTCTAACTGGACTGATTGTATCCTTTATTATCGGTATGCTCGCTGTCGTAACTTTCTTGAATGTAATTAAACGACTTAAACTATCTTGGTTCGCTTATTATCGCTTCGTATTAGCAATTATTTTCATCCTAATTCTTTATTAATTTATTGAAGACTGCGAATTCGCATTTAATGAGGCTGTCTCAAAAGTAATAAAGAATTGCGATCGGGACAGATTCAATCGTTAGGAAAAGTGAATAACTGACTGAAAAGGAGCTAAGCGGTTTGTTCGCGCTTAGCTCCTTTTCTTTTGGCATCCATTGCTGCTTTTTTGATCAGATTGTGGGCAAGGGAAAGCCACCCGACCTCTAGACTTACTTTGGGTAAGCCTCGAAGCAGAAACCTTTTGAAGCCTCGGTTGTTCTTTATGTCACCAAATACAGGCTCCGGTTCGATCATTCGTCGAACAGCCAGGGCATAACCTTCTTCACTTCGGAGTTTTTCGCGTGCTTGGTTTTTTAACCGCAAATAGTTCAGGCTGACCTTAACTTCTCGATTTCCTTCCGTTTTCGTACACTGCGATTTGAGTGGACATCCTTCACAGCTTGTACTTCGGTAGTGACGATATTCGATTTCATAGCCACTTTCTGTTTTCTCTTTGCTTTCTCTGCGGAAAACGAGCGTTTGCCCCGCTGCACACGTCCAGGTGTCTTCTTCGTTGTGGTAGGTCCAGTTGTCGATTTTGCTAATATCTTTTTGTCATGCCTTACTTTTTTCACGGTGGTACGTGCTATATTTAACGATCGCTTCGATTTCGTTTTGCTCTAAATAGTCGTAGTTTTCTTCGCCGCCGTACCCTGCATCGGCAATGACGGTAGCTGGTAGTTTACCAAGAGCAGATTTAACTTTTTCTAGATGAGGGATGAGGCAGCGCGTGTCGGTAGGTCGCTGATGTACGCTGTACCCGAGGATGAATTGATTTTCAGTGCCTATGTGCACATTGTAACCAGGTTTCAGCTGACCGTTTCGCATGTGATCTTCTTTCATCCGCATAAACGTTGCATCCTTGTCGGTCTTACTGTAGCTGTTTCGGTTCCCTAAAACTTCTTGGTGAGTTTCATACGTTTGAAGACGAGGGAGTAGGTCCTTGCGGAGCGCGCGCACAGCTTTCTTCAGCGACTTGTCCTTTGGTTTTGCTTGCAGCTTTTCCTCCAATTGTTTGACGGCAATCTCTAATTTTTCGCTTGTGATCTCAGACGCTTCGCCTAATTCGCTCAGGTCTTGGCCGACATGCTCCCGCTCTTCTTGGTTCTCAGCCTCTTCGATAGTGGCAAACAGCGTTTGCACTTTCTCCTGAAGTTTTGCCTTATGCTTAACGACTGCTTTACCCCAAACGAATGTATAGCGATTGGCATTTGCTTCAATCTTAGTTCCATCGACAAAGTAATGCTCAAGCTGGACATAGTTTTCGTCCGCCAGAAACTGAAGAACCGCAGTAAACACTGTCTCCAGAACAGCTTTCATTCGTTCGGAACGAAACCGGTTAATGGTGCGAAAGTCCGGGCGTTGTCTGCCGGCGATCCACATGAACATAATGTTTTCACGAACAGCCTTGGCGATTTGGCGAGAAGAGTAGATACGCTGAGCGTAGGCGTAGATGATGACTTTGGTGAGCATTTTCGGGTGATAGCTGTCTCGACCACCACCTGTATAAGCGGCGTCGAAGATGGCATCATCCAAACGATTTACTGCTGTATTAACAACACGAACGAGGTGGTTTTGAGGAATGTCTTCTTCTAAATCCATTGGCAGGCAAAGTTGATCCATGGTATATTGAATGTACAAAGAAATCTCTCCTTTAGAAATGGTTGGGTGGTACCTCCATTTTACCAAAGAGAGATTTCTTTTTGTTATTTTAATGCAAAAAAACAAGGCTATCTCTTAGGTCTTTTTAGACCTTTTGAGACAGCCTCGTCTGCTTCGCTGATACTACCCAAAATAAAAGCGTCTCTCGCATGGGCGCTTTTATTTTGGTTTTTACCATATGTTTTCCAACACTTTGCGCTTCGTGACAGCTACGCTGGAAATACCCCTAGTCGCAGTTGGCGTTCCAATCACATCGAACATCACAAGATTTTTTCAATTTAGGTCTTGCCACTGAACATTAACCCTATTCCGGGTACAGCATCCCTTCCGCCAAAATAAAAAGAGGAGAATACTGTAAATGACCAGCGTCCTCCTCTTAGATGTAATTTTTATGACACGTTGTAAAAAATTCTTTTTAAATAGAAGTTCGATACGATTTTTACGTCAATAAATAAAATCTTAAGGTCTTCCTTTTTTATTTCCAAAATGATATTTCAAACTACATACTTTCTTCAAAGATTCAACAAATTTCTTTGTTATGATGCTTTTAGTGAATTAATGACAACCTGGGGGAATATCAATGACGAGTAAAAAAGGAAACATTTCAAATTTTAGCAGGGTATCAAACCCCGTCAGCACTATTGGTAATAATCTTAGTACATCCCTTTATTCAATGTTGACTCTACGCAGGCGTATGGCTTGGACATTTCTCGCTCTTGCAATCGGCATCTTGATCGCAGGATTTTGGAATTATAAAGCAGTTGACGATTTCGGCCGTGATGTCGTAGCCGGCAACATTATTGGTAACACAAGCACACTTGCAGGTACCTTTGGGGAAAATGGTTTCGGGTTCGATATCCTTTTTGCGTTAGCGGCAGGACTTGCGGCTACATTTACGGCTTGCAACTGTGTAATGTTTGCCATGCTTCCAGGGCTTACTTGTTCAACGGACCGTTCCTCTTCCCGTAAAACCGCACTTCGAGCGTTAGGCGTTTTTAGCTTGGGAGTTTTAGCGGTCACCGCGATCTATGGGTTATACGTCGGTTCACTCGGGCCGGATGCAGTTCAAGCGTACAACGAAAGGCAAGTTCGTCTCTCCCAAGCATCAAACATATTTACAATTCTTGGCCTGTTTATGCTCGTCTGGGGAGCCATTTCTTCCGGATTCTTAAACACAATTGTCTCACGAATTCCTTCTAACATCCGTAGCTTCTTTGCAAATCCGCTTACAAAAGCGGGCCTCATGGGCCTACAAGTTGGATTTTTTGCGGTCGGACGCCCCTTTGGCGTGTTCCGAGACTTCCTTACGTATGCTGCGACAACGCGAAATCCTCTTTACGGAGCACTTATGATGAGCATACAGGGCATTGGGCAGATCGCACTCATGGTTATTCTATTCCTCGTGGTAATATCCGTTTTCGGAAAGCGTCTTGCACGATTGTCAAGCGAGAAGCCCCATCAAGTAGAATTAATAAGTGTTGTTTCTCTACTACTCGGTGGTGCATATTTTGTCTTTTACTGGGGTATGGCTGTACCCTATGGGATCGGTCGTTGGGGAGAAATATTCGGCTTGTATTAATAAAAGAAAATCCGGTCCTAGCACTAAAATGATCTAATGGAAATTTATGGAACTATATTTGGGAGACCTTAAAGGGGTCTTCCCTTTTTAATTCATACAATGTTGGAATCTCCATACTTTCTACAAAGATTCAACATATTTCTTTGTTATGATGCGATTAGATGTGAAAAAGGAGGGGGAAAGGGATGAAGGGAAACACCATTCTCATTGTTGAAGATGAACCGGCTATTGCAGATACATTAAAAATTTATCTGGTCAATGAAGGATTCCATGCAGATATTGTAAGCGATGGTACGAAGGCGATACAAAGGTTTCAGGAGCTCACGCCGATCCTTGTTCTACTTGATCTGAATCTTCCTGGAATGGACGGAGTTCAAGTGTGCCAACATTTGAGATCCTCCTCCAATGTACCGATCATTATGCTAACCGCTCGAGATGAGGTGCAGGATAAACTTCAGGGACTTGAAGTAGGCGCGGACGATTATATAACCAAACCATTTCACGTGCGCGAAGTAATTGCTCGTGTGAAGGCACTATTGCGCCGCGCATGGCGTCCGGACACGGAATTAGACCGGTTGATGATTGGTGATATTTTCATCGAACGTAAATCGATGCGAGTATGGAAAGCAGGCAAGGAAATTCTGGTCACTCCAACCGAGTTTAAATTGTTAGATGTGTTCATGGAGAATGCAGGCCAGGTACTCTCTCGATTACAAATCATTGAGGCGATCTATGGGTACTCCTATGATGGTTTTGAAAGAACCTTGGATAGCCATATCAAAAATTTAAGGCATAAGCTTGAAGATTATCCACAAAAACCGGAGTACATTTTAACGGTCATTGGCGCTGGATATCAGTTCAAGCGGGCGGGGATATGAACCGACTATCCAGAAAACTGACGTTATCTTTTTTTATTGTATCTGTACTCTCCATGGGCGTGATGGCCATTCTCGCGAGAAACATTTTTCAATTTATGCTGAACCGCAATATGCCAAATCAGATGCAGATGATGGTTCCTTTTACGGGGGGAGCAACTGAACGATTTTTTAATGCGCTTGATGCTTCCTATATTCTTGCCGGCTTCATTTCCATTTTGATTTCTTTTGTATCGGGGTATCTGGTTGTAATTATTATTACTCGACCGCTGCGAAAGCTGTCGAGAGCCGCTGATCGTATTGCGAATGGTGATTTAACGGAAAGAGTTCAACTGGCAACCGATGATGAAATTGGGCGAATGGCCAAAAGTTTTAATAGCATGGCTTCAGCGTTGGAGCAAACGGAACAGCAACGTAAAGCTTTATATGCGGATATTGTTCATGAACTTCGCAATCCGGTTACGGTAGCTCGATGTCGTCTTGAGGCCATGTTGGATGGAATGGTTGCTCTCAGTCCTCAGGAACTGAAATCAGTCCATCATGAAATGCTGATGCTTAGTCGTGTGATCACGGATTTAAGAGATCTTTCATTAGCTGGTAACGGTCAGCTAACTCTCCATAAGCACAGTATGGATGTACAAGTATGGTTCACTAAGGCAGTAGAAGAGTTTCAAATTTTGGCAGAGGGGAAGGGGATTCAATTATCCTGTTCAATGGAACGAAAGATTCCGAAAATCAACGCAGATCAGGAAAGATTAAACCAGATTATGAACAATTTGCTCAGCAATGCAATACGCCATACCTCTGATGGGGGGACCATACTCGTCAGCTTACTGAAAAATATGGACAAAGGCATTATCGTTTCCATACAGGACACCGGATCTGGAATTCCTGCTGAAGAGCTGAAGCATATTTTTGAGCGATTTTACCGTGTGGATCGATCACGGTCGAGAAATACTGGGGGCACAGGTCTCGGACTTGCCATTGTAAAGCAACTTGTCGAACTGCATGGTGGAGAAGTTTGGGTGGAAAGTCAAATTGGAAAAGGAAGTACATTTTCTTTTTCTCTTCCAATGAAAAATTAAGCTTCTATGGTAGTAAGCACATTATAGAGGAGGAGGACTCATGAAACGTTTTTTCAAAAAAATGTTTTTGATTGTATTGGTGTTTTTGATTATTGGTCTAGCAGGCGGCGGCGTCTACTACTTTTACGGAAATCAGTTATACACTGCTGTAAGTAACTTATTTACGAAAGAACCGGATCAAGTACAAGGAATGGGGACCGCTGATACGCAAACGAGTACCTCGAATACTCAAGGAACCCAAGGTATGTCAGGGATGTCGATGAATTCGTCCGGCGGTAATACGAATCAACCTATGCCGGGAATGAACATGGGACAAAATACACAGGCTACCCCCAATAATCAGTCTACTTCGGGCGTGGATATGAATACAAACATGCTCGTGATGAATCAGGGAATGAGTTCGATTAATCAGGGCATTAGCATGATGAATCAGGCCATTAGTCTGCTGCAAGACAGCACTTCAAATGCAGGCGGGAATCAGGTAAAGGATAAACAAACCGATTCTAAATCCACCGTAAAAAAAGATGATGGAAAAACAGATACAATTGGGCAAGTAACCAAACAAATGCAGCAAGGAATGGACATGATTAACCAAGGCATCGGATCCATGAATAAGATGATGGATAACATGAGTCGTTCTGGCTCGAATATGAGCATGGGACAAAGCATGATGGGCGGTATGTCTGGTGGAGGCATGAATATGAGTACTTCCGGTCAAGGAAATACAGGGAATAACGGAAATATGAATGGCATGGGTGTGGGACAAGGCATGGCGGGTAGTATGTCCGGCGGAGGCATGAACATGGGTACTACCGTTCAAGGAAATACAGGGAATAACGGAAGTATGAATGGTATGGGTATGGGACAGGGTATGTCGGGTAGCATGTCCGGTGGAAGCATGAACATGGGTACTTCCGTTCAAGGAAATACAGGGAACAACAGCAGTATGAATGGCATGGGTATGGGACAAGGCACCGGTCAGGGCACGATGGGAGGCATGTCCGGCGGAAACATGGGCATGATGGGCATGAGCATGGGGCAACAAATGATGGGAGGCAGCATGCCAATGGGTTCCTCTACGAATATGGGACAAGGCATGACTGGCGGTAATATGAGCATGAGTGCTTCTTCAAGTCAAGGTAATACAAACAATATGAATGGCATGGGTAATAATATGAGCGGTATGGGAAGCATGGGATCGTCAACTACATTGAATAATATCGCCCTTGTTTTTAACCTGCTTCTTGTCATTTTTGTTATCGTCATGCTAATTGGTATCATTGGTTATATTGTTTCTTTACTAAGAAAAAAGGGGGAAAATAAACAGCCTACTGCAGCATCATGATAGAGCATTGCTTTTGTGTCTTTTTGTGAGTTCATTAATTGAGGTGATCAAATTGTTTGAAAAAAAATGGGTGAGATTAGCTTTTTTCTCTCCTTTAGGCGGCTTGCTTATTTACGGCTTTTTACAGTTTATTTTGTCTAACGTCTTTTCCATGAATCAAGGGATGATGGGCGGCATGGATCGAAATATGATGAGCTCGGAAATGGGAGGATCATCGGGTTCGTTTCTGTTTAACTTCATTACCTTTATCTTTACACTATTGATCGTCTTGTTTATTTTCGCCCTTTTTATTGGTCTATTTACATTTCTTTTGATCTATTTGAAAAGAACGTTCTTCCCAAACATGGCAACAAAACAAGTTTTAAAACAATTGATTTCAGGTGATTCAACAAGTAACCCACCCGCTACTACGGAAGCGTTAGAAGTTAATCAGAAGCCGATAATAAGAAATTCAGCGTGGGATAATGGAGAGGAGGTCGCGGCAGCCAGCGAAACAGGGCCAACTTCCAGTATTAAAAATTAACTCATGAGCAGATGAAAGGATAAAATAAAAATGTCAAAAACGTTAGAATTACTGAATGGTCGATGGCATGAAAAAGCGATGCGAGTGTATTTCTTCATCGTAATAGGCCACTGGGCGGAACACTTACTCCAAGCATTTCAAATTTGGGTTCTTCACTGGCCGCGACCGCAAGCTAAAGGGCTGTTAGGATTATTTTTCCCATGGCTCGTTTCTTCTGAATGGCTGCACTATGCTTATGCCCTCATTATGCTTATTGGACTCATCTTGCTCCGTCCGGGTTGTACAGGAAGATCGCGTTACTGGTGGAATGCTGCTTTGATCATTCAATTTTGGCATCATATCGAGCATCTCCTCTTGTTTATACAAGCCCAAACGAAGTATAACTTTTTTGGCGCATCGGCACCGACAAGCATCGCACAGTTGCTCTTTCCGAGAGTGGAACTACACTTGTTCTACAACGCGATTGTATTTATCCCGATGGTCGTGGGGATGATTTATCACGTATGGTCACCTGCTGGAGAACGAAGTCACACACCTACCTGCAGTTGTCCAAGAAAAAGGGGTTCCTCGAACGATCAATGTGTTTTGGTCAGTTAAGCCCATTACTTTAAAAGGAGTTCTAATGATGTGGGAAAAATTTAAAAAAGATCCTTGGTTAAAGTTAATTGCTGGTTCCTCGATCATTTTAATGATCGGTTCATTTGTCGAGTTTCTTTTATCCCGATTCAATGCAAGTACTCCGGAATTAGGAATGAAAATGATGAGGGGTATGTTTCTCAGTACGTTTATGAAGGATGTTTTAGATACAGCGATTCAGGGTGTCATTTTATTACTTCTTATAGGTGCTGGGGTAGGCATGTTTCTGGTCTTTAGAAGAATACTAAAGGTTAGGAAGTGAATGGTAAAGAAAGGATCGATGGTATGAGTATGAAAGGCCGCCCAGTAAGACTGGATGCGATTGCCCATTGGATTTGGACCATTCTGTTTATGCTTCTGGCTCTTAGCGGCTTTCCTATGATGGGGGCCCGATTTGGCTGGATGTTTGGATACGATTTTGGGTTTGCTGATTTTGTTCATCGAATCGTAAGTGTACTTTTTATTGTTTGGGTTTTTCTTGCGCTGCTTTATGCGATTAAAGAGATGATGAAACGAAAACCAGAAAAAATTTCATGGCTACCTGTAGGGAAAAAGGGGTTTTCCAGATTCACATTCTTTGTAACGCTTTTGCTTATTTTCAGTGGGTTCTTACTTTGGTTTCATCCACTGATACCGTATCTATTTGGCACTTTTGGTTTTATGATTCACGAAATTGCGGCACTCGTTTCGATAGGGAGTATCGTATGGCACATTTACGTTAAACGCTATATTTTACAGGATATTGTGAAAAGAAAATGATTTAAAAAAGGACAGGGGGGATACACATGCAGATAAATAAATGGTTTGTGTTGGCGGTTCGTTCCATCGCTGCACTACTATTGTTTATAGCGGCCGGAGTTATTATTTCCATACTGAATCCGGCGGTAACCCCTGATCAACAGGAAAAATATTTGATGGGCATGATGAAGGCAATGATGAATACCTTGATGTGCCAGGCGAATGCATTGAGTAATGGCATCCACCATTTCTTGTTCATCTTTCTTACTTTGATGGTGCTCGTTTTAATCCCATTGAGTATAGGTATCGGGCTCTTTTTGCGGAAATCAAGGGTCAATTATTCATGAAGAATAATAGAAAAAGATTTTATCGACTGCTTTTCTCATTTATCATTTTGTTTGTTTTGGTTTCTCTATTGAGCTTATGGTTTAGCCAATCTCCTGACATGATGAGTTCTGGGATGACCATGGGGATGGATATGATGAAGACAATGTTTTCGGGAATGACATGGTCGGATCTATTTACATCGATGGGTCAAATGATGGGTGAGATGCAAGGAATGATGCCTTCAAATCCAATCATTACTGGGTTAAATATTGTCTTAACACTGTTGTTAATCATATTCACCTTATTATTAATAGGCGCTTCGATTATTTTCGTTATGTTATGGAAATAAAGGATTTAAGCGGATGAGATCATTGATGGAGGTGATCACGTGCTGGTAATTCTGTTGTATGAAATTTGCCTATCTCCATAACCATTCCATATCCATGTATTAAGGTAATGATTAATTCCGTTTATTGAGGAGGGTTAGCATGTTAAAGAATCATTGGGCCAAATTGGTTTTAATCTCTCTGATTGGTATCTTAATGATAGGATTAGCGCAATTTGTTTTTCTAAGCATCTTCACACCTACCCAAGGTAATATGGGACAAGGCATGGCTAGTTCAGGAGGTATGGGAATGATGGGTTCAGGTGGTGGCATGGGTCAAGGTATGATGGGTATGGGTCAAGGCATGATGGGCAATATGGGTGGCGGCGGTATGGGTATGGGAATGATGGGTTCGGGAGGAATGGGAGGCATGTCTTCCGGCGGTTCCTGGATGGGTTCGATGTTTAGTCTTATTTTCACTTTATTGATTATCGCAGCCGTGATTGGGTTATTTGCTGGTCTCATTGGATTTGCTTACAATTATGCGAAGAAAAATAATCTGCTGGCGAAGCTTCAAAATAAAGAAACGAAACAACAAACAGAACTTGTCGTACAAAAAGAAGTCACCGTACTTGAGTAATGCAAAAAATATTATACAAGGAGATTAACTTTATTATGAAAAAATATCTGATGTCTATGGTTGCTTTGTTACTCGTTGTTGGAGTTATTGCGGGTTGTTCTGCAAAAGGAGGTTCAAACGCAAGCTCTCAGGCGAAAGAAATTGTCATTACAGCGAAAAATATGACGTTTGAGCCGAACACCATTACGGTGGATAAGGGAACGAAAATCAAGTTAACTTTCAAAAACGAAGAAGATGCAACGAACAATCTCATGATTGAAGGTACAAATATTAAAATTGAGAATGTCGGAGCCAAACAACAAAAATCTAATGAATTTGTTGCGGATCGTCAAGGAGAATTTAAAATCACGACCAGTGACACAGGTATGGGGAGCATGACTGGTAAGTTAATTGTAAAATAATGATTTGAGGGTAGCATCCGAGCATGGGGATGCTACTTTTATTTTTGTGACATAACAATAACGAGATAATTTTCGAATATTTATAGGAATAAAAAAAAGAGGTCATATCCATACTATGGAATAACTACATCTGAGGAGGCTGAGCATCATGTGTATGGGTGGTGCTGTACATGGATTTTCCCCTGCTAATATGTTTGGGATGTTCTTGTTCGCAGGAATAGTATTTGTATTTGGACTGGTTCTTTTAGCAGGGCTGTTTTATTTGGGTTGGCGTTTCGTTCGGAGTAATGAGAAACGAAATGTGAATCCTTAATGGAAATTTGATATCTAACATGCTCCATCGGTGTTGAAGCGATGGAGTTTTTTGCCGCCTTCATCAATATTCCTAGGCGATTACTTCACCAATGTAATCGAATCGACTGAACTAATAACAGGACTATTATTATAGTTGTTGTCAAAAGCAAAGTAAGTATTGAAGACGGAGGACGTAAATGATGGTAAAGACCGTGTGGGGGAGAATATTCAATGCTGTCTTTTGGGCTTTGATCATGGGTTTAATCATCTACGGTATTCTTTCATACATCAGCATGAGTTTGAGATCCATGTATCACATGTTCGGCTTGGTGGCCAATCAGGTGTTTTGGCTTATCATCATTACTCTAGTAGTGTTTATCGTGTTTAGAATGATGGTGAGACGGATTAAAATGAAAAAAGATGATCCTCCGATTCAGATTTTGAGGGAGAGATTTGCACGAGGGGAAATTAGCGATGAAGAATTTAAGCAAAAAACCAAATTGGTAAGAAGAAAATATTGACTAGACATCGAGGTTGCACGGAAGCAGTTCTCGGAACAAAGGGGGGAGCCCAGTCACAATAGCTATGATTTTATGTTCTCCATAACCATTCCATATCACTATGTTACTGTTAAACTAAGATCAAGATTAAAACTGATCCAAATACAAAAATAAGAGGTGTTTCGTTATGTTGAAAAATCGTTGGGTACTATTATCGTTGTTCTCGTTGCTTGGACTTTTGGCAATTGGGCTTGTACAGTTTATTTTCCAAGGTAACTTTGTACCCAATTCAAGTCAAGGTATGGTCGGCTCGGGAATGGGGCAAGGGATGATGGGTGGAGGAAGAGGCATGGGCCAAGGGATGATGAGTATGGGCCAAGGTATGATAGGCTCGGGAATGGGGCAAGGGATGATGGGCACAGGAAGAGGCATGGGTCAGGGGATGATGGGAACAGGGATGGGAATGGGTCAAGGTATGTTCGGTGGTGGCATGATGGGATCAAGCTTGGGAACGACTTCAGGTTCCGGGCTCGGTTCGCTTTTTAGCATTATTTTTACACTGTTGATCATAGCGGCTGTAATTGCGTTGTTTGTTGGATTAATTGGGCTGATTTATAGTTATGTGAAGAGGGATTCCAATATAAAAAAGCAATTCAAAGAAGTGGTTGAAGTTAAAGAAAATGAAGTAACAGTACTGTAGTTCAGTGATAGTGCTGATTATCCATAAACACAAGAAGATCGCCTTACACCTATCCATTCATGGATACATTGTAAGGCGATTTTTGTTTAAGCCATATCCTAAATTATTAAGCAGCCATTCTACGACATTCGTCAGCACATTTACGGCATTCGTCAGCGCATTGCTTGCAATGAGTGTCTTGGAACTTAGCACATTCAGTAGCGCAAGCATCACAGATTGTTGCACAAAGGTTGCAGATTTCCTTGGCGTAATTGCTATTACGGGACATAAATTGAGCGGATAAAGCACAAATGTCAATACAATCCCGGAGTAGATTAATACAATTTACTCTTGCCTGGACATCCGGTTCTTTCAAGCATGAGGAAAGACATTCTTCACAGGCTTGTACACATTTGTTACAAGCATCGATACATGTTTGATGTTGCTGCATAGTTGAATTTACAACTGTTGACATTGATAATTTCCTCCTTGAAGTGTGTGGTTTTCATTAAGGTAACCCAAAGTATTGTTTGCATTTTTTCAATTTATTATGTGTCAAATCCTTAGTTTAATTAGCTAATAAATCAAATTTAACTTTGAAGGAATGATTATGTGAAAAATGAAAATCCTATAAATATAGGAGGATGTTATATGATGAATGGATCAATGATGGATGGTTCTATGATGGCAATGATGTGTATCATGATGGGGCTCGGTTTGCTTATTTTTGTTATTGTCGTCGGAATTGTCGTTTATGTGGTAACCCGATTGTTGATGAAAAAGAGCAGAGTTGAGGATCGCCCTCTAATGATATTAAAAGAACGTTATGTAAAAGGTGAAATTAACGATGAAGAGTATAAACAAAAATGCAAATTATTACTCGATATAGGTCTTAGATAACACATTATTATTGGGTCTATAGGACTTCATAAAATACAGACGGAATCTTCACTGTTTTATCAAATCCTTATGGTAGGATAAACGTAAGTCCAAATTTGAGGAGGAGATTCAAATGGGATGTTGCGGACCATCGAACAATAAAAAACAACAAGTCGTTCAAAATAATGATGCAGATAATCAATTAAGTCCGATTGATTTGTTGAAAATTCGTTTAGCACGTGGGGAAATCACGGTCGAGGAATATGTGGAAACAAAGGCCGTTTTAGAAGAATAATATTACATGAATGTGCCAGCGCTAGGATCAATTGGTAAAACAAGCGGGATTCAAAGTGACCTCAATAAACCGATATTACAAGGATATTTTTCTTGTCATTGAAGCGAACAATAAAAAACAATCATTCTTCTAACTTTCTTCAAACTTTTATCACATTATTTCGGTATACTGGACTTATCTTAATGAATGGAGGAATGAACAATGGAATGGTTGAAAATATTGCCTCTATTAGCTTGTCCATTAATGATGATCTTTTGTATGAAGGGAATGTTTACTGGTCATAAGCATACTGATGGAAAAGAGAATACAAATGGTCTGGCGAGTGTTTCAGCTCAAGAATTGCAGTCCCTTCAAATCAAAATGGCAGACTTAATCGAGCAAAATCATCATTTATCTAAGGAAGTTCACTCCTTGAAACAATCTCAAACGACAAAAGAGTCGAACAACATAAAAGAAAACTCTGTCAATGTCGTGAATTAAACTATGGTTTATTGACAATAAAAAAGTGAGCGAGGTCAAAATGATCGCTCATCTTTTTATTTTATTCAAATTTGGAGATACCTTTGCAGATGTCAGCCAAGGTATTTCTATTTTGTATATTTAACAAGCACCATTAAACCACCTGGTTCTACGTCTGCATTCGTGGTGTGATGAAGCTCATGGCAATGGAAAAGCCATTCCCCAGGATTATCGGCAATGAAATCAATGTCATAGGTTTCACCAGGATTTACTGTAACCGTATTGACGACTTGAGGAGTAGTCAAGGGATGTCCATCTTTGGCAATAATCCTAAAATCGTGTCCGTGCAAATGCATGGGGTGAATTCCGTTACTAATATTTGCTAATCGAATTCGAACAGTTTCACCATTCTTGACTTCAATAGGACTCGTATCAGGGAAAGATTTTCCATTGATCGTCCAATAATTATAATCCATCCCCATGACTGTGCTTCCGGCTTTATTATCTGGGGTTGCTGAAGGCATATTCATACCGGCATGGGGATCAGGTGAAGACTTGTTCTCCTCCAAGCCATGCTCCATTAAGCTGCGAATATCTCCTTTCTTTTTGATACCTATAGCAGATCCCTTTGACATACCGGAAATAGAGTCGTTCTGTCCTTGTTTATTCTGTCCTCCGGCTTGATTCGGAATGTTCCAACCTCCGAACATCATGGTATACTCCTTATCGTGTTTAAGCTCACCAGGATTTTGAGGGTCGATAACAAGTAAACCGTATAATCCTTTGTCAATTTGTTCAATGCTGTTAAAGTGAGAGTGATACATGTAAGTGCCCGCGTGGTTTGCAAGGAACTCGTATGTAAACGTTTCTCCAGGCTTAATTGCATGCTGTGTGAAAGAGGGAACTCCGTCCATTAAGTTGGGAACATGTAGTCCATGCCAATGTATCGAAGTCTCTTCCGTAAGACTGTTTTTTAAAATAACACGAATAGTGTCACCCTCCTTGGCACGAATCGTAGGGCCTGGGACTGTGCCATTAAAGGTATATGCGTTCGTTTCCACTCCTGAGACCAATTGCCAACTTGCTTCTTTAGCCTCAAGTTTAAATTCGCGGACTTGATTTGTAGGTGTTATTGTGTCCGTTTCATTCAATGCGGGTAGTTTTCTTAGTTTTGTTGTTGTGAGAATGGACTCAGGTGCTACTGCCTGTTGTTTCACTGGAGTACCTTGTTTATTAACGGCATTACAGCTAACCAGCATAGTGAGTGAGACAATTAGACCTATAGTAGTAGGGAATCTTGGTACCATTTTCGAAACCTCCTCTTTGTATAGTGGTAGTATTTTGAAATAAAGAGGAAGTTATACAAGTGATTTTATACCTGGGATGTGATGTGCAATGGTTGATGTTTTATGATACACTACGATATGTAGTATTTAAATATTTTGTACATTTGGGGGAGATGCATGTTGTTAAAATTTAAACCTTTTGTTATAACTCTTCTCGCCGCGTTGCTCGGAATAATATTGTATAACATTTATAACGGTTGGGATCAAAGCCAAGGACAGCCTCCGACATTGCAACTAGTGGACACGAATCAACTAACATTAATGATGGTAAAAAATGATGATTTGACTATCGTTGATTTGCGCGAACCAGAACTTTTTGAAGAAAGTAGGATTCCCGGTGCCATCAATATTCCATTCACAGATATACAAGCCCGATATAAAGAGCTTTCTAAGTCCCGAAAAATAGTATTTGTATGTCATACAGGACGTATGGGCAAGGAAAGTGGGAACTTATTACTTCAAAATGGCTATATGCGGGTATATAATTTGGACGGTGGAATTGCTAAGTGGTCTGGTAAACTAGCTCGCTCACAATAAGTCCTTGATAAGCATTGCAGTAGGTCCGCTTTTACAGAACAATGGGGAGAGCAGGTAGAAATGATGTGATGCACATAAACATTGGAGAGCTAATACATCAGTATGGGTATAGCGCAATTTTTCTTATATTCCTGTTTGAAACTATAGGTATTCCACTTCCCGTAGGTACAACTCTTATGATCGCAGGAGTTGCATGGTCGAGGGGGACCCTGTCGTTCGCTCCTTTGTTACTATTCTCGGTCTTAGCAAATATGATGGGGGCAACGATTGCGTATTTTATTGGACGTCATTTGGGTCAATCCGTTATTCTTCGATTTGGGAAATATGTTGGACTCACAAGCGAGAAATATGAAGCAGCGCAGAGCAAGTTTGAAAAATACGGTATACCTTTGATCCTTATCTCTAAGTTTGTCATTGGTATACGTGTCTTTGTTCCATATTTGGCTGGCATCAACCGAATGTCTTTCAAAATGTTTACTTTGTATAATGCGATCAGTGCGTGCATATGGGTATCCGCTGAGATTCTTTCGGGAAGATATCTTGGCCTAGCTTGGGTCCGATATCATTGGATTTTTTCTAAATACACCGTTGCTGTTTCAGTAACAATTGTTTTGGTACTTGTATGCCTCTATTTTATGAAGAAGGGCAAGAAGAAACGTGCATTAAAAAAGACAGAGAGTTAAGTGTATATCTTGTCTAACGTTTTCAAAATCAGGTGAAGGAACTCTGTGAACCGGATCCTTGCTTGGACACAGAGATTACTTATACCGATTATGAGGAAGCGATAGAAGTCTTTTTTCGCGAAATGTGTGCATTATCTCAGGAAATCGCACCTAATGTAAAGAGTTGGTCGAGAATCCAACAGTTGATGATGGCAGAGGGCTGCCCACCGAGGGTAGCGTATGCCTGCGTTAATTTCAGGAAATCGTTGAAGCTGAGACAAACAGTAAAACGATTGTTCATGTCTATGTCTATTGTTATGCTTTCGTTAGGTACGATCATTTATACTGTATCCTTTAGCAGAGCATTCAACGGATCGTTATTTCTGTCATGGTCTACAATCCTCTTAGGAGGATGTAACATTTATAACTAAACTCCATCGATAAGGGTGAATGTGCTGTGATGATGTTGAACGAGAGATTCCAACAACTTTGTAGTGAATTGAAGGACATGGTTGGTGCACAACCGGCAAGTGAAATAATAGATAGGCTCTTACTTATGGATAGAGATGAGGCCATGGCTTTTCGTGATTGTCTTGCTTCATTTTATAGATACCACGTCTCCAATGAAATCGACGAATAATTAGTATTAGTGTCCATAAAGGAAGAACGATACTATAGGAGGGATGGAATTGCAAGACTTTTATAAAGATCTAAACTTCGAAAGAGATGAGAACCGGTGGTATCAATGGGCACAACACAGGGAAGAGATTAGTGGATTTATTGGAAAAACGATTTCTAGTCCTTCGGATTTGGGTAATGCCATTATACTGGGTGCCGGTAATTGCGATGACCTTGACTTCCAACTCTTGGGTACCTTATTTGAAGCTATTACTTTGTCTGATATTGATGGACAAGCCATGGAAGAAGCAGTGAAGCGAATTGATTTTTTAAATTTGTGCAGAGAGATACACATGATCCCTAATCTTGACTTTACCAAATTAGATCAGATCCATTTTTATGATCGATTAGAAAGGATGCTTGTTCAGCGGGCGTCTGCCAATGAAATCAGTTTGTTTCTATCGTTGGCAGCTAAGGAGATAAGGATAAAGGATGTATTATCTCATTTAAAAAGAAGCTTTTCTATGGTAATCTCTTCTGCGGTATACAGTCAAATATTCTATATCCATGTACTCTCTCTGTTTGCAAAATTCACAGATAGGTATTCGGAAAAAGAAGTACGGTATCTGATGAGGGGATTTATTTATTTGCGGGATGAAGTGATAAAAAATTATAACGATCTCATGATTTCTTTGGTAAAAGAGAACGGAAAAGTATTGGTTTGGACGGACATTTTACAAACGGATGTAGAAATGAATAGAGAGATTACAGAAGGTCTGTATAATATCAATACGGATCAGGAAAGATGGACTTATTTACGGGAACTGGTGACTATGAATGGCAGGGAAGCTTCGCTCTTTGGAATAGCTGATTTAAGTGGAAAGCTAGCTGACGATGGACAATTATTTCATTTCTGGAATTGGCCATTTAATGATGAGAGACAATATCTGATCTTTGGTATATCCGGTACACCAGCAAAATTACTTTGATAACTAGATACGATTCGGAGCCTGGGTTAACTTGGGCTCTATTTTTCGTTATGTGCTTCTGCAAACCAAACAATTCGTGGATTAGATCAAAAATTCGGTGTATATGGATGGGGAGAATTGGTTAAATTACTCTTTGTGTTTAAGGGGTGGTATTTCAAAGGGAGGATATTATGTTAAACGCATTTCTAGAGTATAAACCGAAACAGCCACAAAGATGCAGGGGGTGTGTATGGGGTTCATGGGATGGAATGAAGCAATTTTGTTCCAAACAAACCTGTATTAAAGAATCAGTTAAAGTGTGCATTGAGGAATCAATTATATAAAGGTACTAAACTCAGCTAGAATTGATCGGAGTGGTAACATATATACATGCAAAGGGTAAGTATACGAATACGTATTGTAGTCGCCCTTTCGCAGTTAAAGAATGAGTGACTTTACGTCATTTTACGGCGGGCCCCCTATACTTGGTTTAAAGTAAGAAGTTTCGTGCAAAATATGGGTAATAATCAGAATTTTGACGGACATATAGGGGGAACACATTGAGTAAACAAGGAGAACCGATCAAGAAAGGGATGGTAATTACTTGCGTTACTGCCTTTTCACTTATTATTTTTGAAATATGTTTATCCCGCTTTTTTGCTGTTATTTTGGATAACAACTATGTGTTTCTTGTCATATCTATGGCCACTCTTGGAATTGGGTTTGGGGGATACGCGGCGTACCAAATCAAGCATCATTTATATAAAAGAATTCATCAGATTGCGATCATTTATCTCATTTCTGTAATGTCAACGACAGTTGTTATGTACGTATTGCCTCATTTGGGCGTTATCATATATGTATGTCTCTCCTTCATACCATTTTTGTTAGGAGGTATGTTGGTCGCAGGGATGATGCAGCATCATTCTCAGCATATACATATGCTTTATTTCTCAGATTTGGTGGGAGCTGGGCTTGGAGCTGTTGCCGCTATTTTTCTGATGGATATCTTCAATCCAATTCAGACAGTTGGTATCACTTTGGTGGTTACAGCTCTACTTTTTGCATGGGCTGGTTTTAGGGAAATAGGTAAGCGATTTATATACGTACAAACCATTGTTCTCTTGATCTTTATGTTTAACGTCATTTATCCCTTCGAACGCTACCTTCCTTTTCAAGCATATATGACGAGCCCGAATAATGTATTTATTAATGAGAAGGATACGAAAATTATTTATTCCAGCTGGAATGCTTTCTCAAGAACCGATGTTTATGATGCGGATGACGATGATTTGCTATATATCACGATCGATGGTGGAGCTGTATCGCCTATTTCGAAGTATGACGGGGATTTGCGTAAAGTAAATTATTTAGAGAGCACGACGAGTGCGTTGGCATTTCAAACCCCATCCAGAGAACGCGCTTTAATTATTGGTGTCGGGGGTGGGCAGGAGGTTTTAGTTGCCCAAATGAAGGGGTTTCGCAACGTAGAGTCTGTTGATATCAATGCAGGAAGTTTTCAAGCGGTTCACTCATTATTATCGTTTTCTGGCGATGTATTGCAACAGCAGGGTGTCCAAAGCGTGGTGTCTGATGGGCGTAGTTATATTCGAAAAACTAAAAATCGATATGATTTAATTTATTTATCTTTAGTTAAAAAGGCATCCGATAACGGGGTGGGCCTTGCCCTTACTGAGAATTATATTTTTACCCAGGAAGCGATGAAGGAGTATATGCGGAAACTAACAGACCGTGGTCAAGTCGCATTTTTACTTCATGATGAAGCAGAGTTAGGCAAGGTTCAATATGCAGCAATAAAATACTTTCGCGAGCTGCAAGTCCCAGAATCGGAGATTAAGAATCATATTGCCATTGTGGGGACGTATCAACACTTGGGTCATGTGGTACAAGGGATGAATGAAAGCAAAATTACCAGACCTTTGATTATTATAAAAAGTCAACCTTTCGATACTTCAACATCTCGAGCCATATTTGAAGAGACAAAACGAATTCAGCAAATCCCGATACACATTCCATATATGTATGATCAATATGCAGCATTGAGAGGGATGCTGTCAGATCTTAAGGTGAATGTAAACGCAAATCGAGATGATATGCCTTTTTTCTATAGTCGGTACCAAGGCGTTCCAATTTCATTAATATTGATCTTAGGTATTACATTAGCGACGGCAATCTTTATGTTTCGAAAAACGAAAGTACCCTATGGGAGAGCATTATATTTTTCTGGGCTCGCTATCGGTTTCATGATGATTGAGGTCGTACTAATACAGAGGTTAGTACTCCCCTTAGGGCATCCTACTTCCTCATTTGTACTAGTACTAGGTGTTCTATTGGTTTCGGGTGGACTAGGCAGCCTGTTCTCAGCTAAGAAGAATTTATGCTTTGGCAAGCGATATCTACCTTTGCTAATTGTTGGAATGTTCACTTTCATTGTTGAAATAATCCTATTATGGTACGGAAATCAAGCGGTTTATGTACCTATGGTTTACCGAATAGTCGGATTCGGGTTCATTTTGTTTGTTTTGGGTTTCTTTATGGGTATGCCTTTTCCTTACGGATTACAAAGGCTGGATGGTCATCAAACTGCGATATGCTGGGGCTTGAATGGTATCATGACAGTAGCTGGATCAATATTAGCGGCAATTCTGTCGTTATCATTTGGTTTTGTATGGACAATGGGAGTAGGCGCGGGTATCTACATGTTGTTATTTTGTTTTGAACCTCGACTACGATAAACAAAACGAAAAGATTGAACTTCCGCGTATAATATACTACAATTTGTAGTGTTACGGGGTGCTAATCATGAAAATAAAGACGTTCCATGTCTCTCATGAAGGATTAAATCGCTTTTTTGGTCCTTTGGAAGCAAAAATTATGAATGTAATCTGGCTCTCTGAGGAAATTAGTATAACCGATGTCCATACCATACTTAATCAAGAAACTCCTATTTCTTTTAATGCAGTCAATACAGTAATGAACCGATTGCAGAAGAAGGGGCACTTGAAAAAGATAGCAATTGGAGGTGAACGACTCTATCGGTTCGCTCCTGTAATCTCCAAAGAACAATTTGTATTAGAACAAACGAAGGCAGTAACTGAAGCACTTATTCAAGAACTCGGTGGTCTTTTTGTCAATCACATTATTGAAACGCTTGTTGATACAGATCCGGTTTGGATTGAAAGGCTGGAACAAAAACTAAGTCAACTTAAGAATAGGGAACCATCATAAACCCACTATAAGAGATCGCTCAATTTGGGATGTTTGTTTGTTGCATATAAATAAAATTATTTGCTATATATGATACACTACAAATTGTAGTACATAGCTTTCTAGAGCCGATGTTCGACGGTTTAGGAAAACCAAGTTGCTTAGTTAATCGAGCAGTTCTTTACATTTTAATGGGAAAAGCCGTGAGGGTGGTTTTCTTTTTCATTGTATAGTTTCCCGAAAAGTTGGGCATCCTTTTCTTATATGTAATTGTAATAGATTCATAGAGAAAGGATGATAGATTTTAATGAAGCACAGAGGAATTATATGTTTATATATTTTATTATTTTCATTATTAGTGGGATGGTATGCTAGTGCGAACAGTGCAGTCAGTGCAGCTCAAACTAAGTCTGACTTACGGAATGTTTGGGAGTTATCTCAAAAGGTATTGGAGCAATCAGATAAATTAATTATTAAACATAGTGCACCTTATCAAAATTATAGTACCAAGGCTGATTTTGATGAGATGGCTATTCAGTTAAGTGAAAAGCTGCGATTTCCAGTGAAGCAAGTTGATATGCATGAGGAGCATCCGATTTACGAATCAACCTATACAGAGCGCGATGGGGTAAATGTATCACTCATTCTTCTCGGAACTGATAAACAGGAGGCTTACCTAATAGTAAAAAGAGAAACGATAGGGAAAGAAACGATTATTCAAGCGGAAGCATGGGAGCAGAAGATGAAAGAGTTATTAGTATCAGCTGGAATAAAACCGAATTGGAATATCGTTATTCAAGGATTACTTACTAAAAAGGAGGGAACTTCCGAGGAGTTTTTAAAATTTGTTCAAAATGAAACAAATGCGAAAGAAATTGAGAGATATGATGGCTTTCGGACGTCTAGTGTTACATATAATTCCCCAGAAATAAAATCCTCTGTGAAAAGCGCGAATCGTTTTGTTAATTTACAGGCTGCGGTCCATCAAGTGACGGGGACAGATGAGATGAGAGCCACAATCGGAATACCATTAATAACAATTGAATATTGAGCAAAATAAAGGTATGTGGCGTCACTTCTGTCACTGGTTGGTTACAATGTATGACTACTAGTATATCGTTGTGAAAAAGGTAATACAGAAATAGCAAACAAACATTAAAAGTATGTTTGTTTGCTATCTCTAAAGTTAATCAAATCATAAGCAGCACAAGTACTAAAATCCCTGCTTGGAATATTATGCATACTAAGCAGTCTCATACTTAAGCGGCCATGGCTCGACAACTTTTTGCACAAGTGGAACAAGCTTCTGCGCAGAACTGGCAGTGTTCGTGTTCATGGTTTTTGCATTCATTTCCGCAGGCTTCACAAATACTTGCACAAAGTCGGCATAATTCTTTTGCATAGGAGCTATTTATTGACATAGCTTGTGCAGTAAATGCACAGATATCGGCGCATTCCCGGTCCAATCTGATGCAATTTTCCATATCCATCTTATGAGACTCCTTTAAACAGGCATCATAACAATGATTGCATGCTTGCATGCAACGTAAGCATTCCTCGATACAGGCTTTAAATTGTTCATGTGACACTAGTGATGACCTCCTTTTAGTTAGATTTACTTTATATTCTCTTACCCAATGATGGTTTCATTAACCTACGAAATCATAAAATTAGCAAGAGTTTTTCTTGTTAATAAATTTTAAGCGTGAAAGTATCACCAACCTTTTTGATGATTTGCATGTCTCCATGTTGTTTCATTACCTGTATTTGGACAGGTTGGAAATACATCACCTTCAGACAATTGTACAGTTTCGCCATCAGCACAAATGTATTTTCCAGTTTCCTCTATTTTTTGATTAGAACGATGTAGATTTACAGTTGTTGTAATTAAAATCCATCCCTTTTTAATTTGGACTGAATATGCAAGATTAAACTCCCATATTCGCTAGATTAGTATTTTCCGATTAAAACAATAGTTACTCAGCTTTATGTTGGGTTAGCGACTTCTGTTAATCGAAGAACGACACAAAATAAAAATAGAAGCTATGGGTTTCAAACACCCATAGCTTCTATTTTACATGAATTTAATGTTTCCAGTTACTATCTAAAGAAAACATCTCCTGTTCATGAGGATGTTTATCATCTTCAAATTGTAAGGTGGAATGACCAATACGATATTTTTTGGAGACGATATTCTCGATTTCGCGAATGATTTCTTGAGTTTTAGATACACTTATTTCACCATCAACGACAACATGACCAGTCATTGCATTTCGATTGGATGTTAAACTCCAGATATGAAGGTCGTGGACTTCTTTAACCCCAGTGACAGTTCGAATTGAGTTTTCAACTTCTTTAAAATTGATCCCAACAGGTGTACCTTCCATCAGCACAATATAGGTTTCTTTAATGACTCTCCAAGCACCGAATGCAACAATTACAGCAATGATTACACTAACGATAGGATCAAGGATATACCACTTTGTGAAGTACATGATGATGCCTGCGGCAATTACACCAGCGGAAGCCGCGGCATCCCCAAAAACATGTAACATAGCACTTTTAATGTTAACATTATCAGCTTGATCCCTCATACCCAAACCGATATATAGATTAACTACAATTCCTATTGCTGCTGTAATGAACAAGATGGCACCTTCTACCGATTGAGGATCTAACATCCGCTTGTACGCTTCTCCTCCGATAAAAAGCGCTATACCAATCAATGTTAAAGCATTGAATAGCGCTGCGAGTATCGTCACTCTGTGATATCCGTAAGTCATTGATGGGGAAGGAGGATTCGAAGATAAACGAATGGCCATCCATGCAACAATAAGAGCAGCAACATCCGTCAACATGTGTCCTGCATCACTTAACAAGGCTAGACTGTTTGCCCAGAAACCACCAACCACTTCTGCAGCGAGCACAACTAGACCTAAAAAAATGGCGACCTTAAGCTTGTTCTGAGCCACGTGCACATGTCCCCCAGAACCATGTGAATGATTATGGTCGTGTCCATGATGCTCATGGTCATGATAATCGTGATTATGTGGATTGTCCGTTTGATGCTCGTGTGAGTGTTGTTTTGACGTCATAATAATCCAACTCCTTATTTTTATTATTAACAGTAATGCCGATTTTAACATATAAGTCAAGTATGGAATGTTTAAGAGCAATCGAATTACAGTTAACTATTTATATATGATCAATTATTCATGTATAAATAATTTATTACAAATTACATAATTTTTCAAGTTCGAAATAAAAAATAGTCCCTTGTGTTACTGCTAGCAGGAATACAAGAGTTGAAAGTGTTATTGCTATTTAGGTTTTATTGTTACAGGTTTCACGAGTGAATCTCACTTAGCATAATCCTAGCCATTGCTTCGATTCTCCTGCCTATATCCATTTTCGCCCTCTTTTCGAAAAAAAACATTCTCAATGTATGCGGTGATAAGCAGTATTGGTTTCTGCGTTACAGCTTATTTTTCTTTGATGATAGCTTTAAGTTAAGTGAAAATTACGATCTAATCCGATTCTTTATAGAGTCGGTTTTTCTTTTTTGATATAATGGAGTAATTAGAGGCAGTAGGGAGTAGTGAAGCATGACGATAACAAATTCAAATATTGCACCGGACCAGTGTGATGATACGTGTGAAGGAAGCACGAATGTAGTAGAAATTAAACAAAAAATGATCGCTGAGGACACCGCGGCTAGTTTATCAGAAATTTTTAAAGCTTTAGGGGATCCTACGCGGATTAAAATTATATTTGCATTGTTACAAAGTGAACTATGTGTTCATGATTTGACGTTGGTTCTAGAGATGGGACAATCCGCGGTATCACATCAACTACGCTATTTAAGGAATTTAAGAATAGTTAAACGTAGAAAAGTAGGGAAAACCGTGTACTATTCATTAGATGATGCACATATTGAACAAATCTTCTCCCTAACCCTACAACACATCACACATAATTAAAGATGAGGATCCTTCTCTATGAAAATTAAGACATATCAAGTTCAAGAAAAAGGTCTTTATCGTTTTTTAGGTTCGTTGGAAGTCCAGATCATGGAGATTATGTGGATGGTAGATAAAGTAAGTATCAAGGATGTTCAAGAATTACTAAGTGAAGTGACTCCGTATTCGTTTACAACAATTATGACTGTTATGAACCGGCTATATGATAAAGGTTTATTAGAGAAAAAGACGCTCGGGAAAGGGAGAACTAAATCCACACTTTTTCGGGCCTTATCTACAAAAGATGATTTTTTGGCGGAACAGACGAGGGATGTCACGAGAGGCCTCATGGATGAATTTGAAGACTATGTAGTCACTCATTTTATTGATGCCATGGATGAAGCAGATCCTAGTCTTATTCAAAAGTTGGAGCAAAAGCTCGAGGCCATAAAAAAGAGGACTGACCGATGAACCAAGCCGCCAGGCCACAAGTTGCTTTTCTGCTTATTTTGCTGATGTCAGGGTGGATTCTCCTGCAAATGGGGTTAGTTGTCTTTCACCAGATAAGCGATGTGAGATACGATGGTAACCTTCCCATTTATTTGGTGGATCTGTTTACTGACATTTGGAGCAGGCATTCTGTGTTTAAAATGGTATTTACCTGCTTACTCATTATTACAATTACACGCATCTGTTTCTTTATAGGCAAGCAGGCTTTCTTGGATCATAAATGGCATTCGATTGTACAAAACCGTAAGAATGATGCTCTTTCAATTGAGATAAATGCGTCATATAAGCATCTTCGGACTGAAATCATTGTAATTCAAGAACATAAGCCAGTAGCCTTAACTAAGGGGATATGGCATGCTCGTATTGTTATTTCAACGGGATTACTACACTTACTGTCAAATTCTGAAGTTGAGGCGGTTTTAATCCATGAGCAGTATCACCGCCTATGTCGCCATCCTTTTAAGAAATGTTTGATTCATCTGTTTTGTTTCTCAATGAATTATATTCCCGCATTAGGAGCACTTCGATCTTATTTTGACGTTTGTATTGAAATACTGGCTGATAAACATGTCATTAATGAAATGAATTCAACCTATCCGCTTAGCTCAGCTTTACTCAAAATGGTCAATAGTAGAAAACAAAGCTTCAAAAGCACAGCAGTTCAGTTTACAGATGGTGAAGCAATCAATTATAGATTAAGCCAGCTTATAGAGCCTGACCATCCCATTAAAGTGCCACTGTTCTCCCTTCAAACATCTTTGTTCTCAATTTCGATGCTTATAGGCATGTTTATTATTGTTACTCTGAAATGCATTTAACGCGCCATACATGAAAAAGCAGGGAGATGTCTCTCTGCTTTTTTTATACTATCAGACATATGAACAAATATTGAATTATTCATATGTTTGATTGACAATACGTCCTTAGTTAACTAAATTGGAGTTATCAGGAATAGACTATGCATGATAGTGTAAATAATGTTTATGTAAATTAATCATTTGGAGTTTACTCGCATCATTCATAAGGAGTTCGCAATATGGATAATAGCTTTTATCGTAATCTGAATAAAGAGAGAGACACTCGTAGATGGTTGGATTGGGATGTACATCGTGGACAGATTGTCTTATTGATAAATAAAGCTATTTCTTCCCAACAAGATGTTGAAGAGGCTCTCATTATTGGTGCAGGAAACTGCGATGATTTAGATCTCATATTCTTGAGTCGTATTTTCTCGAAAATCATTCTAATGGACATAGATACCGAGTCTCTCCAAAAAGGAATTTGCCGGTTAGATATAAACTTGCAAAAGCAATTTCAATTACTTGGCGGAACTGATCTGAGTAAGTTAGATCAAATTGATTTTTATAAACAATTTATTGAACTATTAGAGAACAAGTCCACGGCATCTAAGCTTGGCTTATTTATGAAAGTGATCTCCGAAGAAATCATAAATATTGAGATATTAGATGAGTGGAAAGGTCAGTTTTCAACAGTAATTTCATCCGCGGTATACACCCAAATCTTTTATATCCATGTACTTTCATTGTTTTGGCCATATGCTAACAACTATAGCCCTGAAGAAATTAGTGACATCGTTGAACAGGTAAGACAACTTCGAGATCAAATCATACGATCGTATAATGATCTCATCATGTCACTTGCTAAACCAGGCGGTACCGTCATTGTTTGGACGGATGCTTTGAGAATAGATGTAGAAAACCCTTTCCCAGAAGATGAGTTCTACTTATTAAAGACTGAGGAAGAGCGAGTGGAATACCTATTTAAGATGACTGAGGCGCAAGGACGGGATGTGGCCATATTAGGTTTGAAGGATTTGCACGACAAGATATCCTCTCAGGGTCGGCATTTATCTAGTTGGATTTGGCCGTTTTCAAATGATAAGCATTACATAACATTTGGACTTTCTGGATGGAAATTTGTAGTGGAATCAAATGAAAAATGATGACGATGATCATTGACATAATTAGGGGGTCAACATATGATATAATTAATACATGTGCATGTAATCATATGTAATAAAGGAGAATGTCCGATGTCTTCAAACTCTTCTAACAATAAGCCGGATGGCGAACACCAACACGGGAATGAACCGTCATGTTGTAATCATGACAAAGGCGACTCCCGTAGCCATGAACATAATCATAATCATGATCATGATCATGAACATATTCAGGACCATCAACATGTGCATCCTCACGAACATAAGGAACAACCTAAAGAACTAAAGTTCAAAAAAAGTTTTAAGCTTGTGGATATAAGCACTCCAGAAAAGTGCGAAGATGATTGTTGTAATGATACAGAACATCCACAACATCAAAAGATTGAAGACATTTCTGTTTTAAAATCAGATTATCTGATCGGTGGAATGGATTGCCCATCGTGTGCTTTAACTATTGAAAAATCTGTTAAAGGAATTAAAGGGATAAGCGGAGTTCAAGTCAACTATAACACTGGTAAAATGCAAGTTGGTTATGATGATGAAATTGCCCTTGATCAAGTATCCAATACAGTTACAAAGCTAGGGTACACCGTTGAGGTTGCCCAGAAAAAGGACAGAGGAAGAGTCTATGCCATTGAAGGAATGGACTGCAGTTCCTGTGCGCTAACCATAGAAAAGCATATAAAGGCGCTACCATCGGTCAAAAGTGTCCATGTTAATTTCTCAACTGGAAAAATGATGGCTGAGCACGATAACTCAGCTGAGGATATTATCAAAGAAGTCTCCAAAGCTGGTTATAAGGCCATGCTTGTTTCCAAAACAAAACAAAGCACTATATCTAAAAAAGATAACTCAGGAAGAAATTTAATTATATTTTCAGGAGCTTTACTTCTGTTTGGTTGGATTGGCTCTTATACAAGTGCATCACCAAACTTTACTACGCTACTTTACGCTGTATCCATTATCATCGGTGGCTATAAGCCAGCTAGAAGCGCATATTATGCAGTAAAAAGCCGTTCACTGGATATGAATGTACTGATGACAGCTGCTGTTCTGGGTTCCGCGGCAATAGGTCAGTGGTTAGAGGGCGCAACGATTGTGTGGTTGTTTGCACTAGGAAATGTGCTGCAAACGATGTCCATTGAAAAGACTCGAAATTCGATTCGTGGCTTAATTGATCTTGCTCCTCCCGAAGCATTCGTGAAAGATGGTCAAGAGCTTGTAAGTAAGCCCGTAGAGGATATTTTGGTTGATGATATCATTGTTGTTAAACCAGGGGATAAAATCCCGCTAGATGGTCTTGTCATTGCTGGTGAATCGAGTGTCAATCAAGCGCCGATCACAGGTGAATCCATTCCAGTCGATAAGCATCTTGGTGACAGTGTATATGCAGGTACAATAAACGAACATGGATCCTTGGAGATTAAAGTAACTAAGCTGGTTGAAGATACGACCATCTCCAAAATCATTCACCTAGTGGAAGAAGCACAAGAACAGAAGGCTCCAACGGAAGCGTTTGTAGATAAATTTGCCCGTGTTTATACGCCAATTGTATTTATACTTGCTCTCGTTGTGATGGTTCTCCCCCCACTTCTTGGTAATGGAACGTGGGGAAGTTGGTTCTATAAAGGATTAGAATTATTAGTTATTGCATGCCCTTGTGCCTTGGTCATTTCAACACCTGTAGCGATTGTTTCAGCCATAGGAAATGCAGCTAAGAATGGGGTTCTTATCAAAGGTGGTGCATTCTTAGAAATAGCGGGAAGGATTTCAACGATAGCCTTTGATAAAACGGGCACTTTGACGGAGGGAAAACCAAAGGTAGCTCAAGTTGTATTAACGGGAACAAGTGAGGTTGAGCTACTCAGTATTGCTCGAACGCTAGAAGAATACTCGACACACCCTATTGCCAAGGCAGTTGTTGAGTACGCCAAAGATAAGGGTGTACCTGTACGTCATGGTGATACATTCAGAAACATCGTTGGTAAAGGTGTCAGCGCGATCATAGGCGATAGCGAATACTTTGCAGGGAACATCAAATTGTTCAAGGAACTGAGTATTTCTTTAGGAGAGTTAGAATCACAAATCGTATCCCTTCAACAAGAAGGAAATACAATCGTGATAATAGGAACAAACGAGAATGTATTAGGTGTTTTAGCCGTTTCTGATGCTATTCGTAGTACTTCCGTGAAAGCTCTTAAAGGGCTCCAAGCTGTTGGTATCCATCAAGTTGTCATGTTAACCGGTGACAATGAGGGGACAGCTAAGAAAGTTGCTTCTGAGACTGGGGTAACTCGTTATTTTGCGGAATTAATGCCTGAAGATAAAGTAAATGCTGTCAAAAAACTTCAAAAAGAAGGACACTTTGTTGCCATGGTTGGAGATGGTATCAATGATGCTCCTGCACTTGCAACTGCAGACCTTGGCATAGCCATGGGAGGCGCAGGTACCGATACAGCCATGGAAACAGCCGACATCGTACTTATGGCGGATAATCTTGAAAAGCTACCGCATACGCTCCATTTAAGCCGGAAAGCCGTACAGATCATTAAACAGAATATATGGTTTTCTATTGTCATTAAAGCCATAGCTTTGCTACTTATTTTCCCAGGGATTTTGACACTATGGATTGCTGTTTTGAGCGATACGGGAGCAGCTTTGCTTGTTATCATAAACAGCATGCGATTGTTACGACTGCGGAAATAAGGGTATATACAACTTGGAATTACCGCCCGGTTGACTTTTTTGTAAATCGTTAATGGTTTTAAGTACTTTACGTGTCAGTTTTCGCAAATTGTGAAGTTGGTACTTGGATAGAGTAGTCAGGTAGAAGTAGTGCAGAATTGATTCGATGAATTACTTCTTAATGAGTAAATGATATACTATATAATGTGTTATTACTCATTATAGTAATTGTTTATTCTATTACTAAAATATAAAAGAGGAGATTCAAATGAGAAAGTTGATAACGTTTATATCATTTGTAATTGTTGTTTTGTTAGTGTCTGCATGTGGAAACAAACAAATTGTTTTAGAACATATCCACGGTATTGGTTATTCCAGTAGTGGTAAACAAATCTTAATCCCTGCCCATAATGGTTTAGTTGCTTATTCTGAGGGGAAATGGCAAAATGTCGATGCTCCTAAAAATGATTATATGGGGTTCGTCACAGTAGATAACGGATTTTATAGCAGTGGACATCCTGCAGCAGGTTCTAACTTAAAAAATCCACTTGGCATAGTGAAAAGCGAAGACCTTGGTAAAACATTGACTAAGCTAGGATTAGAAGGAGAAAGCGACTTCCACGGAATGACGGTAGGTTTCAAATCACATGCGATTTACGTATTCAATGCGCAGCCAAATTCAAAAATGAAGTCAGCCGGATTATTTTACTCTACAGATGACGCAAAAACTTGGAATCAAAGCGCTGCGGCTGGACTAAGTGGCGAACCTATAACAATGTCTGCTCATCCTACGGATGCTAAGACAATTGCGGTAGGATCAAAAACCGGTCTTCTTATTTCGACTGACTCAGGTAATCGATTTGACACATTGCTACCTCAAATTATTGTTTCTGCTGTATATTTCTCGAAAAATGGAGAATTATTTGTCGCAAGCCCTCAGTCGGCAACATTAAAACAAATAAACCTGGATACAAAAGGGACAAAGGAAATCAAACTGCCTTCGCTTGATAAAGATGATGCAGTATCCTATATTGATCAAAATCCAACTGCTGAGAGTGAAATTACAATTGCTACATTCAAAAAAGATATTTATACAAGCAAAGATGCGGGTACTAATTGGACAAGAATTGTAGACAAAGGTACAGGGAACTAAAAAAGAGCAATACAACGGATTGAAAGCCGCTGTATTGCTTTTTTTTAGTTCTATATTCAGCCAATGTTGCGTGGATACAATGTTAGAAATCACCTTGACATTATACCCATGGGGGGTATACTATATGATTATAAGGATTAATTGAAAATACAAATGAATTTTATATGAAATAAAGGAGAGAGATAAAATGGCAACCATGAAGTTTGCTGTCACACCGGGCTTTGGCGTAGGAGGTACAGTTTTTAGTCCGGAACAATTATCAACATTGGGAGCGGTTGTAGGCGATAACGCCCGCATCGAATTGACTACCTTCAAACAGCTTTATGTTGAAATAGAGGAGGCTCATTATCATGAGATCGTGCAAAGGCTATCCGCTGTCGGATTAGAGATTCATCCTGCTGGCTTTTATACGAAAAGCCTAATCACTTGTAACTTTTGTCGCGGGGAAGCAGAAGCAGGTTTAAAAACGGCAAAACTATTGGATGCTGCAATTTCGGCTAAAGCAGTGCCGAGTCCATTGAAGATAGGTTATGCTGGATGCGCCCTGGGAACAAGTGAACCGCTACTAAAGGATATTGGGGTCGTTAAGATTCTCGAAAAGTTTGATATTTATATTGGCGGCGAGAGTAAGGGATTAAAAGCATCCACCGCCCAACTTTTTGTATCTGGCTTATCCGAGGAGGACATGATCTCCGTCGTTCAACGATTAATTAAGTATTTTCAAGAACACGGGAAGAAGAAAGAGAAGTATTCAAAGTTTATTGAAAGGTATTCACTTGATGTTTTGCGTAAATTCTATTGAAGGGGCTTTAAAAGAAATTGGAGCAACTGGACGTGTGGATTTGGCCTCAAGAACCGTATCCGTGGAGTTTGAAGATAACATGATTAACTTGGGACAAATTAAAGAAGTTATTGAAGATCAAGGTTATGACGTAGTATAGAAAATATACCCTAAGCAGTATGGTTAAAAATAGGAGGTATCTCTGATGGAAAAAACGCAAGCAGTAGGACAACAGCAAACCACATTTCAGATAACGGGTATGACTTGTGCAGCCTGCGCGAATCGAATCGAGAAAGGTCTTAACAAGCTGGATGGGATTTCTGGGGCAACAGTGAATTTCGCATTGGAGCAGGCATCGGTTGTATTTGACCCGACTAAAACCAATATGTCTCAGGTGGAGCAAAAGATTCAATCACTCGGATATGACACAGTAAAAGAGACGGTCGACTTTCAAATTACAGGTATGACATGCGCCGCTTGTGCCACACGTATCGAGAAGGGATTAAACAAGACGCCAGGGGTGGCTAAAGCGACGGTCAATCTAGCTCTGGAAACGGCTCATGTTGAATTTACGCCTGCTAATGTAACTATTCAGGATCTGGTCAAAAAAGTTGAATCACTAGGGTATAAAGCAGCTCCAAAACAAGAGCAAAAGGATGCAGGGGATCATCGAAAAAAAGAAATCAAAAATCAAAAGCGTAAGATGATTATATCAGCGGTTTTATCTTTCCCTTTACTTTGGGCGATGGTGAGCCATTTCTCGTTTACTTCATTTATTTGGCTCCCTGAGCTGTTTATGAATCCATGGTTTCAATTGGCGTTAGCAACACCGGTTCAGTTCATTATCGGAAAACAATTTTATGTTGGAGCCTATAAGGCGCTTCGTAACGGGAGTGCGAATATGGACGTACTAGTCGCGCTTGGAACGTCTGCAGCATATTTTTACAGCTTATACTTAACGATTCAATCTCTTAACAGTACGGGTCATTACATGGTGCAGATGTATTACGAAACCAGCTCCATCTTAATTACTTTAATTCTTCTTGGCAAATTGTTTGAGGCTCTGGCTAAAGGTAGATCCTCAGAAGCGATTAAAACTTTAATGGGGCTGCAGGCAAAAACAGCACTCGTGATCCGCGATGGTAAAGAAATGAGTGTTCCGGTTGAAGAAGTGGTTGTATCGGATGTAATTGTCGTCAAACCAGGCGAGAAAATCCCTGTGGATGGTGTCGTCGTTGAAGGAGTTTCATCTGTTGATGAATCTATGCTAACTGGTGAAAGTTTACCTATAGAGAAGCGTGCGGGCGATCAAGCGATCGGTGCTACGATCAATAAAAATGGTGTTTTAAAAATACAAGCAACGAAGGTTGGCAAAGAAACCGCACTCGCGCAGATCATTAAGGTTGTTGAAGAAGCGCAGGGCTCAAAGGCCCCAATTCAAAGGGTTGCTGACAGGATCTCGGGTATTTTCGTCCCTATTGTTGTAGGTATTGCGATCGTAACGTTCTGTATTTGGTTCTTTGCCGTTGATCCGGGAAGCTTTGCGATCGCGCTTGAAAAAGCAATTGCAGTTCTTGTGATCGCATGTCCATCTGCGCTGGGGCTTGCAACACCTACATCTATTATGGCCGGTTCCGGGCGTGCCGCTGAGCTGGGAGTTTTGTTTAAAGGTGGAGAACATCTGGAAGCAACTCACCGTGTGAATGCTATCATTTTAGATAAAACAGGCACTGTAACGAAAGGAAAGCCAGAGCTTACTGATGTATTGTTAGCAGTCTCTGGGAACGAAAACGAATTCTTGCGTTGGGTAGGTGCAGCAGAAAAAAACTCCGAGCATCCTTTAGCCGAAGCAATCGTCACGGGAATCAAGGATAAGGGCATTGAGCTGCCAGCAACAGAGGAATTCGAGGCTATTCCCGGGTTTGGTATTAGGGCTATTGTAGAAGGCAAAGAATTGCTCATTGGAACTCGAAAACTCATGGGCAAATATGGTGTTGAGGCGGAGTCCGCATATGAGACAATGAATCGTCTTGAAGAATCAGGTAAAACGACTATGTTAGTTGCGATTGATAAAACGTATGCGGGTATGGTTGCTGTTGCTGACACCATTAAAGAAACGTCTAAAGAAGCGGTTCAGCGGTTGAAGGATCTGGGTATACAAGTCATCATGATTACCGGGGATAACGAACGTACGGCCAAAGCTATTGCCGCGCAAGCTGGAATTGATAATGTTCTTGCAGAAGTGCTGCCAGAAGGTAAAGCGGCTGAAGTGAGGAAACTGCAGGAAGCCGGCAAGAAGGTTGCCATGGTTGGTGATGGTATTAATGACGCTCCAGCTTTAGCTACTGCGGATATCGGTATGGCCATCGGTACTGGGACAGATGTTGCTATGGAAGCTGCAGATATAACTCTAATGCGCGGCGATCTAAATAGCATTCCGGATGCAATCTTCATGAGCAAAAAGACTATGGCCAATATCAAGCAGAACTTATTCTGGGCACTGGCCTATAATGTAATTGGTATTCCAATTGCTGCTCTAGGATTCCTAGCACCGTGGTTGGCGGGAGCCGCGATGGCACTAAGTTCAGTATCTGTAGTATTAAATGCGTTAAGACTTCAAAGAATTAAACTCTAAGCTTATGTAAAAGTGGGGGAGACACTATGGTCATTGATATTAAAGATCAAACGTTTCAGGATACGATCGGGCAAGAAGGTCTGGTAATCATTGAATTCTGGGCACCATGGTGTTCCTATTGCAAATTACTTGCTCCCATTCTAGAGGAGCTGGACCATCAATACGGTGATACTGTAAAAATTGCAAAGATCAATGTTGAGACGGAATCTGTTGTATCCACGGAATTAAATGTACAGAGTCTACCTGCTTTGTTTTTCTATAAAAACGGATCCATGGTTGGGACTGTCACTGGTTTCGTACCAAAGAACACACTAGAAGAAGCCATAAATCAATTGATATAATGACTTCAACGACCCTTTTCAGGATGGTTGTTATTCTAATTGCCATTTTACAAGGGATACGGGGTATTGATATACTAAGCGTAGGAAGGTGGTTGTTTATATGGAAGAGCTTCAAGAAGACCTCAAGGAATCTTGCCATTCTTCTGGGGAGCGAAAAAGCCATCACTCAGAAAAAACTAAAAATAATATTACTACCAGATTGAATCGTATCGAAGGCCAGATTCGCGGCGTGAAAGGTCTTATAGAAAAAGATACGTATTGTGATGACGTATTAAATCAAATAGCAGCTATTCAATCCGCTTTGAATGGGGTTGGGAAATTATTGCTAGAGAATCATTTGAGAAGCTGTGTAATCGAGCGTATCCAAGAAGGTGACGACGATGTCATAGCGGAGCTTTTAACTACCGTGAACAAGTTGATGAAGTAGTTGCTTATAAATATGAAAGTTCAGTTTGCATCTACATGATGCAAACTGAACTTTTTTGATTCTAGCCCTCCCCATATGCAACCAGTGATGAGAAGATGCTAAAAAGGAAAGTAGAAATGACAGAACAGAGGTGCCGATTTGCTTTTTGGCACTTATCATGAGGTTTCCTCCTTGCTTTTTTTCAAACTTCTTACAAAGAATTCAAACCCATCCACAACGGAATGTTGTTCTTCAAAGGTTAGATCTTTTAAAACTAATTGATAGTAGGCGATTGACTGTTTTCGCACTTGTTGAATAGTCTTTTCACCTTTATCTGATAAAGTAAGTTGAACTTCTCTACGGTTGTTTTCATTCAACTGCCGATGAACAAATTCTTTCTTGACCAATTCGTCAATGAGTCGGCTAACGCTGCTTCTTTCTAATCTTAGTTTTGCTGCTAAATCATTAAGTGAAGACGTTCGCTGTTCCAATTCTTGTAGAGCAAATACTTGTGATAAAGACAAAGCATAGCCGCAAGGAGTTACTGATTGCTCTAAAAGTCCAAAAAGCCTTATAAATTGCTGTACATTGTCTCTAAGTCGTAATATTTCTTCCTGGGCAAAAATCAAAATATTCACCATCTTCATTTAGTGTATAGTACAACAATTGTATCATACACAAGTAAGCAAGTGCAACTTTTTTCCAAATCACATAGTGTTTTAGTCCAGTCTCATTTGCGACTTACTATCCCCAAAATATAGATGATAAGTGACGTGGACCTAATACACTACATATTGTGGTTATTTTGTGACAGGGCAGGAATTTGAAAAAATTTATCGAATCTTAACGAAGAAGAAATAAAAAATAATAAATTTGCCGAATTCCCAATCTGGGAAACGGGGGAACCATTTTGGGTGAATTGATCTCGTTACATAGTGGTCATAGGGAACCTTCAACCGAACCCTCCAGCTAACCTCGTAGGCACCGGAAGGGGCAGTATGTTTTGAAGAAAGCATCATTGTTTTTGCTAGGTTTGGCTTTATCCTTTGTTGTACAAGTTGGTTCTGCTTTTGCAGAAACTCCTCTAAGTCAAACCGTGAATGAACTTGTAGGAACTCCATATAAATGGGGCGGAACTACAAAAGCTGGATTTGATTGCTCCGGATTTCTAAGATTTGTGTACAATAAATTCGGGGTAGAGCTTACAAGGACATCGAAAGAACAGGCGCAACTAGGAGAATGGGTATCGCAGGATGATCTAAGACCTGGTGATTTGGTATTTTTCCACACATTTGGCACTGGAATTTCACATGCTGGTGTTTATGTGGGTAATGGTGCATTCGCTCATGCAGCCGATGATGGCGTGAAAATTGACAAGCTCAGCATGTCTTATTATGCAAAGCGATATGTAACCGCACGCAGGGTCTTAAGTGATGATGCTTATGCACAAGTAATGAAAGACAACGGGAACTAGTGGTTAAAAAGGTAGGAAGAAAAAGAGTACTTCGAACCAATTCTTAATAATTGGTCAGAAGTGCTCTTATTTTTGGTTTAACAATATATGAGATGGTAACAACAAGCATTCATCATATATCATTTTTATGCATACTTATTATCAAATGACTACAAAACGTAGTGCATATAAAGTCGATAGGTATTGATGAGAATACAGAATGAACATATTACGAGAGCCGCGGTGAACTAATTATGATTCGATTGGGTAAAATTCTTCTTTTCATATTGATTATCACCATTCTGACTATAATTACGCTCTTTACTATACTCAAGGTTATTTTAGATGAAATACCATTTTACATGGTCATGGCTTTATTTGTCGCATTAACTGCAATGATTATTATCATGTTTGAAATTGTTGATGATTCTAGAAAATTGTTGTTTTCAAAAGATAAAAATCATTAGTAGATAAACAAATGCAAGGCCAATAAACGTGAAGGAATACAAGGAGGTTGGCATTATGGGAATTATTGCAGCAAAAAACCGATCCAACCTACGCAAAGGGGGAGCGGCTTTGAGCATCTTGAGAATATTGCTTTAAAAAGGTTGAGGCCCACCCAACGTTTGGTAAATTAGAATGAAGTTAAGAATTAAAACAACTGCCGCGCAAAGGATCGCCAGGACATTTACTATGGGTTTATTAACTAAGACGCCCATGATATCTTTACGCCTCGTAAAGTAAATTAAGGCGATGATGGGAATCGGTAGGACAAGACTTAGGGCTACTTGGCTAATGACTAATGTTCGTGTCGGATCAAACCCCAACGCAACAATAATGATCGCTGGTAACATCGTGATGACTCGACGCAACCAAACGGGGATAGTGAAGCCCACAAAACCTTGCATGATGATTTGGCCCGCCATTGTTCCCACGGTTGAGCTGGAAATGCCCGATGCGAGTAATGAAATCAAGAAGACGCTAGCGGCGGCGGAGCCAAGTAACGGAGTTAAGGTCTGATAGGCCGATTCAATATCCGCCACTTGAGAGTTTCCTGTTTGATAAAAGACAGCGGCGGCCATGGTCATCATGGAAAGATTGATTAAGCCCGCTAAGGACATCGCAATGATTACTTCTTGGGTACTATAACGACTGATTTTTATGGCTTCCGTGTCATTTCGGGGAACTATCCGGTTTTTGGTCAAACCAGAGTGTAAGTAGACCACATGAGGCATGACCGTCGCACCAATAATCCCTACAATCAGTAGAATGCTTTCGCTATTGCCAATCCATGGAACGACACTATGGTACGCAATTTGAGAAATATTCGGTTTCGAAAGAAACATCTCAATCAAGTAACAGAACCCAATGACGAACACAAAGGAAGCAATGAACTTTTCCATAGGCCGGAACCCAAACCGTTCTAATGTGAGGATGAGAAAAGTGGTCACTCCGGTTAGTAAGGCGGCTGGGAGCATGGGAATGTGAAACAACAAGTTTAGAGCGAGCGTTGCCCCCAAAAATTCGGCTAAGTCCGTAGCCATCGCTGCGATCTCGGAGAACCCCCATAACGTCAAAGTTATCCCTTTTGGAAAATAATCACGACACATCTCAGGAAGATCTTTCCCTGTTGCAATACCTAATTTTGCTGACATATTTTGCACAAACATCCCTATCAAATTGGCCAAAACGATCACCCAGAGCAATTTAAAGCCAAATTGAGATCCACCTTGGATGTTGGTAGCATAATTTCCGGGGTCAATATAAGCAATCGAAGCAATAAAGGCAGGCCCTAAAAACGGGAGTAAAGCACGAAGGCCTTTCCTCTGTCCGTCTATCGCAGCACGACAAGCTATTACGGTTTTATTTGGTTTTTGTATCAAGGCTTCGGTATCAGTGACGGGTTGTATCGGACTCATTTTCATCCTCCTTTTTCCTGTTGTTGTTCAAGGGAAAAAATGTTTACTTAACCATTTTTTTTGCGCTAGGGAAACTTGTTAAAGCCATTATATGCTGACTACTTATCCATGTTCAAGAAAAATTTATCGAGAAGGTCCATGATTAAGTATGGAAAGAGAAAACTAGGAAATTCCATTTATTCTGTATGCTAGAATTTATCAGGTGTTTTATTTCTGGTATGCCGTTCTAGATTTGTTTGAACTAGCGGAAACCAAAGGCCACAATTACGAAATCCGCCTGAAGACTAATGTCCGCTTTCAAACGGTCACGGAGTCTATGGCGGATCAGTTGTTGGATCAAGTTTCATAAATCCCACAGGGATTCAGAATTATCTTCACATGAAAAGGATCTTTAAGATTTACTGTTGAGATCCTTTTTGATTATCGAAATAATTTCCTTTATTGAGAAAGCTTTTTATGATTTAGTCACCTGAATACTTGCGCTCATTCCAGCTTCTTTATGTCCAGGTAACGTACAAATGACTTGATAGTAACCAGCTTTGTCCAGACTAACAGTCATTTCGCTCTTCTTTCCAGGCGCAGCATGTATATGAACATTTGTGCCGGAAATTTCAAAATCATGTTCAACTTGCCCTGTGTTGTCGAGGACAAGTTGAATTTTCTGACCTGCGATAATTCGAATAGAAGAGGGAGTAAAGGAATATTCAGCAGCCTTAACAAGTAGCACATTGTCAGGTTTATTTAAAGGGTTAGTTTCCTGAGATGATTGGTTATGAACATGATCCTGATTTGGTGACTTAAGCCCCATACCTGCCATCTGATTCATTGAGTTGGGTTTTTCAAAGACAGGTAATTGCTGCAAAACGAGAACCATAACGATCAAGCAAAACATGGAAGAGGGCTTGGACAATAGAAAAGTTTTTCGGTTCAGAACATCATTTTTTACTTCTCCCTGCAGCATTATTAAGAGAAGAAATATAATACCGCTGCATAAAATGCTCATGATCTTGATGGTTAATCCTACATAAGGGGAAGGAATCATGATAATCAGCATCGTTCCCATCATGCCTCCCATGATGCCAGACATCAATCCATCAATAACGGCCATCAAACTAATCGGTATTCCCGCTGCTACGCCTATAGTCCCACCAATTAACATGCTAATCATTGTAGATTGGAAAAATTGACCTGGTATTAAGAGGGCCATTAAACTTCCAACCCCAAGACCAATACTCATTCCTAATGCCATAGCCGCCATCATTCCGGCCATGCAACTAATGTTTTTTCGAAAAGCAGTTAAAAAACTTACGATCCAAGTACTTAAAGAAGCAAAGAGAATTAAAATGATTACATAGCTCATAAGATACCCCCTCATCCTATCTAGTAACAATAAATATGGTTTGTCCCATAAAATTATGATATTCCTTTTGAATTTTCCAATGGATGAATGAACGTAAGAACATTTGGTAAACTTAAACTAATAACTAGGCGAGAGTTATTGCATACTATAAGGGGGTATGGTATATTTATTGTGTAAGAGATAGTATCTCTGAATCTTCGTATGTGTTTAAATCCAATATATATTCAAAGGAGAGGAATTTTATGAAAACATCCGTTCTTAAAGTGGAAGGTATGACTTGTGGGCACTGTGTCAACTCTGTTGAGGGAGCTATCAAACAACTGGGTGCAACAGGAAAGGTTGATTTATCTAATAAGTCAGTCTCGATCGAATTTGATGAATCGAAACTTCCACTAGAAAAGATTAAAGCAGCCATTGAAGATCAAGGTTATGATGTTGTCTAAGCTTTGAAACCAAAGGAGAACTCTTGCAAAGGAGTTCTCCTTTGTAAATTTTTCCTGATAAAATGAATTCAAATTATAATTTGTGACGGTGATTAATTTGAAAAATATTTTAGTTGTCGAGGACGAGAAAAAGATAAGAGATGTAGTTTCTTCGTACCTAGAAAAAGAAGGATATAACCCCATCGAAGCAGAAAATGGATCGAAAGCAATGGAGATTCTTAACAACTCTCCTATCGACTTAGTCATTTTGGACCTGATGCTGCCCGATACGTCAGGGGAAGAAATTTGCAAACGAATACGAAGGGGGTCCTCTATTCCTATTATTATGTTAACGGCAAGGGCTTCAGAGGATGATCGGATCCAAGGACTTTCACTTGGCGCTGATGATTATGTAGTAAAACCGTTCAGTCCAAGAGAATTAGTAGCTCGTGTAAAAGCTATTATACGCCGAACATCAGAAGATACTTTACTTGCTGATCGTATTGATTTTGATAATGGATACCTAGTGATAGATACGCTACAACACGAAGTGTATGTTAAAGGTAATATGGTAAGCCTAACACCTAATGAATACAAAATGCTCTTAGTCTTGGCTAGGCACCCTGAACGGCCTTTCACACGTGAAGAACTCATTGAGAAGGCACTTGGTTTCGATTATGAAGGTGAAGAGCGTACTATTGACCAACATATTAAGAATCTCCGTCAAAAAATCGAGCCAGACCCTAAACAACCACAATTTATTGTGACCGTTTTCGGAGTCGGTTATCGTTTCGCAGGAGGCGAAAAATGATAAAGGGATTGTATGGACGGCACGTGGTTGCCTATATTGGGATTGCGGCGGGCATATTACTCATTACATGTATAACTTTAATCATTGAAATGCTTTACCATTTTTCTATGTATCGGGATCAAGATATGGGCATGGGTCTGAATATTTCAATATTGTTTGATCATTTGGAACTTGCACTGATTCAATCTGTACTTTGGACTTCTGTTATTGGAATTATATTGGCTGTTTTGATAAGCCTCTATGTAGCAAAGAAAATTACTGCGCCTTTATTAGAAATGAAGAAGGTATCCGAGCTAATGGCACAAGGTCATTTGGATGCCAGAACAATGTTAAAAGGAAAAGATGAGCTTGCTGATTTGGGTAACTCACTCAATTATTTAGCGGAACAGTTGCAGCAGCAAGAACACTTGCGAAAGATCATGACATCTGATATCGCACATGAACTGCGGACACCGTTAACCACTTTAAAAAGTCATATGCTAGCTCTACTTGATGGTATATGGGAACCGACACCCGATAGAATTCGAGGATGTCATGAAGAAATTGAACGTTTAATCGATCTGGTGGGTGATTTAGAACAATTGACTGAAATGGAATCACCGCACTTTCATCTTGATTTACAGAATGAAGATATATCATTAATTGTAGACCAAGCTGTAGAGTCGATGAGACCTGCTTTTGTTGAAAAGCAGATCCAATTAACAGTCAATGAAACAAATTCAATATTTCTAAAAGTGGATCGTAAGCGATTTGTCCAGATTTTGATTAATTTGCTTTCGAATGCGCTCAAGTATACACCTGAAGGTAAAGAAGTAAGTGTACAACTAAAAGAGGATGGTAATAAAGTGGAGCTGTTCATATCGGACACTGGAATTGGGATACATTCAAAGGAACTTCCTTATGTGTTTGAACGATTATACCGGGTGGATAAATCTCGAGATAGAAAATCAGGAGGAAGTGGTATTGGGCTAACAATTGTGAAGAAGCTTGTTGAAGCTCATGGTGGGAACGTACTCTTAGAAAGTAAAGAAGGCATTGGTACAACAGCTCATTTAGTGTTCACTATACAGTGAAAAAAAGTAATAGACTGATAATCCGGTTAAGGAGTGAAATTCAATATGGATTGTTGCGCACCATCCAGCAAAGTGGAACCAGTCAAAACCAATTGTCCTTCCTGCGGGGAGAAGGGTAGAAGTGTTCCTCTGATTACATTAAAGTCTTTGCTCACTGCTTATTCTTTGGAAACTATTGAACCAGATCATACATATGTTTTCTGTCCAAATTCGTCTTGTAACACCGTTTATTTCAGTGGTACTCATGCACAAACGTTTGAAGAAGATGCCCTGAAAGTACCCGTATTCCAAAAGAACTTTAGCATGAATGTACCAGTGTGCTACTGTTTTGATTGGACGAGAGAGCGACTTGCTCAAGCGATTAGCGATAATCAGCGCCCTGTTGACCATATTAAGAGCCATGTCCAGTCGAACCGCTGTGGCTGCGAAGTAAACAACCCTCAAGGTGCCTGTTGCCTAGGCAATGTTACCGCGTTTGTAGGGAGTTTAAAATAAAGAACCAAGATGTATTAGGACAAAATAAGCTATTAAAGCTGGTGGACTGAACATCGGCTTGCTGGTGCACATGAAGCCAATTAGCTACTTAGCTGGCGTAGCAGCAGAGATGACATTGTCAAGTAGCGATCTCCGCGTACAGATCCAACTCGTGGTCGCCGCCGGTGCCGCCCTGCTGGTGTTGCTCGTAGCCACGACGCTGGCTGTGTACAAGCCGCGGGGCTTGACCCGGTACGGGTGGCGTAAGCAGCACGAGCAGCGTAAGGAGTCGCAGCTGTAGGTGCAGCGACTCCTGTGCCTCGACCGAGCGAACCCTGTCCTAACCTTGCTGAAGTGACGACGACTTAGGAGAGCAACAATGCGAGGCTGAGGACTGTCTGGCGGGGTTCACTCGTTTTTTTGCAGTCCCAACCTGAGGTTGGTGGCTTATCACGATGTGCGGTCCTGCCGAGTCTGCGACGAGCGGGGATGTAGCTTGATGGGAGCATGCCTGTTGCCCAATTGATGCATGCCCCCTTGCTCATCGGCACATAAGTGAGTAAACAACCTATTTATATAGAAAACAGCCGCATTTAACGTAGAAATGCGGCTTCATTTTGTTGAAGGTAACCACTTTATTTAGGAGAACACCATTCGGATAAGGTATCCCGTCCAAGTGCATTCACGCGATTAGCATGTGTTTCTTTGGATGCACCAACAATTTGAACTAAGCACTAAGAAAATACTTTATTTACTTCGAACAATCACGTAACTTTCGTGCACTTTCCAGTGCAATTTGTTTGCTCCATGTACCCATAGAGGGGTAAGGAAAGGCAGGACGAATTTATCCAGCTACTGTAATGCCGCTCGAGCCTGGTGTATGTCATTATCAAAAGCGGCACAAATGTAAGTTACAGTACATAACCCAGCAAATTGTTCAAAACCTGATAAATTACCAACTGAATTTTCTCTAGTATGAAATCATATTATATTATATACTACATTTTGTAGTATTAGGTTTGAAAAGAATTTAGTTCCCCTTAGCTTAGGAGAGAGACTTGTTATGAGAAAGCGATTTACGGTATTTTTTGTGTTTATTTTATTAATGTTTAGCAATAATTTTTCATTTGCTCACTCACCGATTGAGCAAATGACACCAAAAGCAGGTGAGGTATTAGAAAAGGCACCTAAGCAAATTGATCTTTGGTTTGAAGATCCTGTCGAACTTTCCAAGGGATCAATTACAGTGTCAAATGAACAAAACGAGCTCGTATCGGTGGGTAAACCAGAAACTGATCCCAAAGATAAAAGACATGCCTCCATGACACTTTTGCAAGATCTCCCTCCAGGGAAATATTCTGTTATTATCGATGTTTTCAGTATTGACGGTCATCAGGTGAAAGAGAACTATCAATTCAATGTAAAAAAAACAACCCTGACTCAGGAAGAACAACTTAAAAGGTTCAAGTTGGAGAAATCAAATCCGGAAGATGGAAATATCTTATTATCTTCTCCAGAAGTAATCGATCTTTGGTTTACTGATAATACTCAAGTAACCGCATTTGGTCTATTTGATGACCTTGGTAAAACAGTTTCTACAGCAAATCCGGTACAGGATTCAACGAACAAGAAACACTATACAATTAATCTTAAAAAGCAACTGCATAAAGGTACTTACTCGGCTCACTGGTATGCGACCGTTGGCGATTTTGAAAAGAATGGTATATTTTACTTTGCTATTCAGGAATATACACCGATTCAAGGCTCCAATGGAATATCAAAGGATTCTTTATTTTCTCATGTGGGTTTTTTACAATTTGCTCATTGGTTTACATTTACAGGTGTCTTTTCTCTAGCTGGTGGTTTGTTGTTTCAATTATTTATGGCAAAGGGGACGGGAGACGCTTTAAGGTGGAGGAAATTTTCTTATTTATTTTATGGAGTCAGCCTGTTAGGGCTTATTATTGAACTCATTGTCTTTAGGTTGAAAACAATTCATGTACCGTTTCAGGATTTTGTTTCCTATCAGTTTGTTTGGGTATCAATAATCCAAATAATCACCCTATCTGTTGGGTTTTGGGTTCCCAAAATTACCATGCGAGTATCGACGTTGGTGTTCACTGTCTTACTGTGGGCAATTTCTGGGCATTCCTCTATGCCAAGCTACGGAGGAATATCGAGTATGGTGTTAGATGCCTTTCATTTATTGGCAGTAACAGTATGGCTAGGTGGTTTGTTGGCTATGATTCTTATGCTACCCCGAGAGAATTCTATCGATTGGCTAAGAAAAGTAGGCGGAACGTATTCCAAATGGGCCCTGGCTAGTATATTAATCATTGTTATCACAGGGGTGTGGATGACAAGCAATTATGTGCCAACGTATAGTATAGAGAGTTTCATTGCGAGTAACTGGGGAAAATTAATTGTTATAAAGATAGTACTGTTTATAGTAATACTTTTCATTGGCGTATTGCAACGGAACTATTTAAAGAATCTTACTACTTCTGTGTTACACATATTGAGACAATTGAAAATCGAAGTTTGTATTGGTGTAATTCTCCTAATTATTGCTTCTGTTCTCATTGATTTGTCTCCAAAGGAAGCAGAGCAAGGTATTTATCCATCAAGTATTACAGCAAAAGGCGTTAGGGTAGCAGTCGGTATTACACCACTGAAAATTGGCAAAAATGATATGGTCATCCGGTTTGAAAATCAACCTGAATTCAAGAATGTACGTGTGAAGCTGACAATGCCTCCTGATTCTATCATTGAAAATAATTTGTTCTCACTAGGCAATGGAGAGTATCGTCTTACAGGCAACTTATTGCATGCTGCTGGAATTGTTCAATCTCAAATCATAGCCGAGACAAGTATGGGTGAAGAAATCATTTTCCCGTTTGAAATTCGAGTGCCTGGAGTCATGGTCGAGAGCTAAATGGAACGTAGTTTTTTTACAGGAGCGTGCGATTAGTGAACTCACTGTTTTCGAAATACTATGACACCTTAATGGGACCGTTAGAGCGGAAATACTTTGCAAGAATCAGGGTTGATTTGCTTAAAGAAGCTAGAGGAAATGTTCTTGAAATAGGCTCTGGGACAGGACTGAATTTTGGATATTACACCCATGCTGAAAAAGTGACTGCATTAGAACCGAATCCTAAAATGACTAGAAAAGCTTCACAAAGAGCAACTCATGCCACGGTCCCAATCGAAGTAATCTTTGGGAATGCTGAAACTCTGCCCTTCGAAGATAACACGTTTGATACGATTGTTGGCACTTTAGTACTATGTACAATTCCGGATCCTGAAAAAGCATTAAGCGAAATAAGACGTGTCTGTAAAAATGACGGAATTGTTCTTTTCTTTGAACATATCCGTTTAAACAATCGATATCTGGGAAAGTTACAGGATTTCTTGACGCCTGTTTGGAGACATCTCTGTGATGGTTGTCATCTCAATCGAAATTCATCAGACCTCATTAAGCAAATAGGATTTAAAGTAGTAGGGGAGACCCGATACTTTAGAAATATTTGCGTTACTGTTATAGCGATAAACAAAAAGTAAATGGGAATAATGAATTGACAAAAAAGCTATCCACTCCTTGTTTGGAGTGAATAGCTCTTTTGTTTTACAACTAGGTAAGCATGAATTGTTATTTTGCCATCCGCTGTTTAACGATGATGTTTTTCAAAATAATTCTCAAATTTCCAATCACGCTTGTTTCTCCATTAAGAATACGAAGCAGACTGTTTGCGGTAATATCAGCCGAGCCAACGTTTACTCGTTTAATCAACTTGGTCCCAGGTGTATTCAATCCATCTAGACCTGTGAAGTAGTAGGAGTATCCCAACTGATCTCCGATATCTATAAGGGTTTGATTATACCTTCCATGAGGGAAACAAAAGATCTTATCTTGTATTCCCAGCTTAGATTGTATGATTTCTTCTGCCTTCATCAGATCTGCTTTTACTCGTTGTTTGTATTCTTCTTCGGTTTCCATTCTGTTCTTGTCCTTTGAAAAAATCGGATTGGTTAAAGGAGAAACAGGATTTCCATTTTGATCGACCGAAAAATCATGGGATTTATAAGTATGAGAGTAAAAACCAAACCCATCGTTCTTCATTTCTTGAATCTCATCCCAGTTCAAAAAAGGGGTTCCGGGATTGGTTCCTAAATAATCTACAATGATGAAATTGGTGGCAGTCATGTTTTGATCTTTTAATGCAGGATAGGCATATTTATAGAAAGACTCATAACCATCATCAAACGTAATCACTACTGCATCAGGTGGGACTGACATTTTACCATTTAGAAAACTAACGAATTGATCCATAGAAATTACATTATAATGATTTGCTTTTAGGGCTGCTAAATGATTTCTAAATGTTTCAGGTGTAATTGTATAATCTGATGCGCTGGGGTCAATGTGGTGGTATTCAAGAACAGCAACTCGGTTGCTAAAGTGGTATCCACCAGTTTTCCTATAATAGTCATGTAACACTGAATAGAAGAATATGACAAACATGAATGTTACAACTATGAATCTTCGCATGTTCTTTTTCATTGTTTTTCTCTATCTCCAATTTCTAAGGTGATCTGCTGCTTGTTTGTAAGTTAAAAAAGCGCCTGTTCCAGTTTAATTCTTCTTATTATATATTTAAATAGAAAATCAGCTTAATTTAGCATTTTGGCTAAAACCTTACGGTAAAATTTTAGGAGGGAGGCTTCTACTACATTTTTCTAGATACATTAAACTTTTTCTGCATCATTGATAAGATCCGCAATGATTTCAACCAGGATATCTATAGTGCGATATGATTCAACTAACGTATTTTCAACTCCACCGATTTCGATCAAGCTGCTGTTTGGTGAAATGGATTGATTGTATTCGCCATTACCATTCGAATTTTTACCGAAGATTCCTCTTGAAATTCCAGGGTACTTCTCGTTCAATTTATCGTGAATTTTCTTAGCGAACTCCATGTTTTTCTCCCAGTTTGGATTCTTCTCTCCAACAACAAAATAAATTTGTGCGTAGTCTTTTTTATTAATGGTTACTGTTGCTTTATCTCTGCCTTGCGAATCACGATGAATATCGAATAAATAGGAAAGCTTGGGATTGGTCGCGAATGCTTCTTTCACTGTAAGTTTTGAGTATTGATATGATTTTGGATAGGTAAAACCTTTCACCGATGAAGGATAATCCTTGTCTGAATGAGTCGCACTTATTCCAAGCTTATCAAAGCTTTCTTTCATGCGCTTTCCAAGCAGAGTTACATTTTTATTGGCATCAAATGCTAAATCAGGATTAGTAATTTTTGTTAACTCAGGAATCCATGACTCTCGATTATGGGAATGATATATAAATACAGATTTATTTCCTTTGTTTTCATTAACTTGCTTATTCGGTGCAGGTTCTGAAGGAACAGGGGCAGGAGATTCCTCTCTTGTAGAGGAGATTTCGTCTTGTTGAAATACTTTCGCAGGAGGATTATACTCAACAGGTGAAATACTAGTTGCTGCATCACCTCCATATAGTAAACTTGGTGTTTCTCGCTCCATTCCAGGGATTGCTAAGGCAACCAAGCTTTTCGGATTTTTTGGATTTATACCACTCATAAACTGAAAAAGGAATTTTGTAATGTTTTTTTGTGAAAAGGTTGAAGTTGACGCTTTTTCTAATTGTGGGACTTGTGTGGTCATCATGTCTATAAAAACTGTAGTAGGGACTGTAGCGGCGGTTCCGGTTATAGTAGATAAAGGTTCAAAAGAAATTTTGTTTTGAAGGTAAACAAGGGTTCCTACAATGAAAACAACCGAAAAAGTAATGAAAGATAGCATAAGATATAACCGTGTGAGTGTCCCTAGACCTTGGAAAAATCGTTTAATTTTATTTGTTTCGACTTCAGCAGTTAGCCATTTCATAATATCCTCCTTTTGCATGAGTAATCTGTTATGAATCTAGTAAATACTCTATGATTAATTTAACCGTAGTAGAACTAAAGATACGTAATGTAGTATTTTCGTGAAACCTCGTTTGACAAGTACACTAACATACACTACTATTCGTAGTATAAAATATAGTTCATTAAAAATAGATTTGCGAAGGAGATAATATGGCTAACAAAAAACATAAAAACCATCGTTCTTATTCCAAGAATGGACTCATCCTTTCAGTAGCCTTGCTTTTATTCGTTGGTTTTGCTATATGGGGCGTTATTAGTCAAGCTACTAACAAATCCTCTGATGAGTTGAAAGTTGGATCTGCAGCGCATCCTCATGTGTTTAGCTATGCACCTGACGGGAAAACTGTATGGCTGGGTACTCATCTCGGTGTATATCAATGGTTAAATCAAAAATGGATCCGATCAGTGGAGCCTTTGGGTAAAAACGATGTGATGAATATTGAAATTGATCCTTCAAACACTAACACGATCTATACTTCTGGTCACGGATTTATTAAGAAATCTGAAGATGGTGGTTCTACATGGAAGAGTATTGAAACAGGTCTGCCCAATCAACCAAAGCCCGACGTCCCAGACGCACATCTATTAACGATGGACTCCAAAGATTCTAAACATCTATATACAATGATTGCAGGTTCAACAAATACAATGTATGAAAGTAAAGATGGAGGGGCAAGTTGGTCCAAATTTGGAGCACCCCCATCATCTCCTTATTCGATTGCAGCAGCACCTGATAATGGCAACTCCATATTAGCTGGGGCTGAGCAAGGATTGTTTCGCTATGACTTGGTAAATGGCACATTGAAGGAGACGAAAATTGGGAATGATCCTGCGTTCCAATTAATTGTATTGTCCAATGGGGATGTTATCGCAATGGGGGAAGGAGGATTCACTCGGTCGTCTGATTTAAAGACATGGGTGCCATTTAAAGTCGATTTAAATGGAGAAATGCCTCTGGGGATTAGAGCTTCTAAAACAGACCCGAACCGGCTTGTCATTGTGACGCAGAAATTACGCTTGATTGAAAGTCAAGATGGAGGAAAAAACTGGAGTGCTGCAAAGTAACTACCTTTTTATTGGAGCCTCGAGGTATCATAAGTGAAGATAATTTTTTCGAAAAGGAGCTCTAGAAGCTCCTTTTTTTTGCTTATTTAAAGAAACGGCACAAACTAGGGGGTAATATATTTATGATTACTAATTGTTGTGATAAAACGATTGCCAGATTTATATAGTATAGAATAGTATAATTTAGATATGTTAGGGAGAGATGCATTGGTGAGAGAGAGGGGATTAGTATGCAGTATAAAACTAGAAAGATTAGTCGTTTAGGAGCACTATCTATAGTAATTCTTTTGCTACTAACAGCTTGTGAACAAACAAGCTTAAGCTCCTCTTATACTTCGAACAAATTGATTGATCCTTCTTTATCAATTGAGAATCAATCAACTTTGCCAAGTACAAGTGGGAAAGTAAATCCAAGAGATTTGGTTTTAAAGAACGATGATTCTTCTGTTTTGCCGCAAAAGGGAGACAATAAGGAGATATATGAAACTGGTAAGCCCAAAGAAGAACCTGTTCTAACTAATTTGATTCATTCCAAAAAAATTTCAACCCTAAAACCGATTTCCTCAGTAGGAAAAGGAGAGGTTGCAATTACTATCGATGACGGTCCAACATCACACACTGAAGAACTATTAAAAGTACTCAGAACATACGATGCTAAAGTTACTTTCTTTTTCCTTGGGCAAAATGTATTATCATATCCGCAATCTGTCACCACTGCAGTATATGATGGTCATGAAATCGGCTATCATTCAAATTCACATCCCAAATTAACAAACATGGATGTTAATAGTCAGGAAAAAGAATTCGACATTGGACTAGAAAATATAGAGAAAATTAACCATAATCCAATTACGTTGTTTCGCCCCCCTTACGGTGCGTACAATAATGATACAAAAGTTCTTACAGAAGATCATAAAATGAAAATGGTTCTTTGGAATGAAGATCCAAGGGACTGGTCAAGCACGGATCCGGCAATGATTACTCAACAAGTTCTTTCGCAGGTTCAGCAAGGAAGTATTATTGTTCTACATGATCGACCATCTACAATTTCAGCCTTACCGGCAATAATTAAAGGCATCCGAAAAAAAGGGTTGAAACTTGTAACAATTTCAAATAACCACAAGTAGGAGTCTTACGAATAGTGTGGCTGGTATGGTTGGAGAAATGCTATCAGAACTATGGGCGTGGCATGACGGGACGCAATCCGATCCAATGAAGGCGATTGCCTTCGGAAGAGGACTACAAGCGGTAAATATCCTCCGAAATAGAGTGGAGGATCTTAAACGTGGTGTTGATTTCTTTCCAGACGGTTAGGGATTTAAGGAGATGCAACAGTACACACGTCGCAATTTACAACTCGCCGACTCATATATCGCAGACCTGAAAGAAGGTCCAGCGTTGAAAGTTTGCAAGATACCATTAGCTCTAGCTCATGCTACGGTAAACCAATTACATGAAAAATGGAGTGCAAACTGGCAACAGTTTTGGCACTCCATTTTTGTTGTTAAATCAAACCTTTTGCCGAAATTCACACTGGAATTGACCGTTATTTGGCAAAGGAATTTACTTTGCAATAAATTTATTGCAAGCTAAGAATGGTTGTCAATTTCCATGCCAAATATGCAGTCAATTTATTCAGCTATCGTTCCTACGTTCATTCAATAGACTTATGCGTTTCCGCAAATATCCGAGAAAGATATTGCCCTTCATCTCTCATATGAGATAGGAGCAAGTCGTCCTTAAACAATAATTTATTTATTGCCTTTTTAACAACAGTATCAAAAAAATCGAACTTACCTCCAATTTTAATAAGAGCTGTCATTACTGTTCCGTTCGATTGTTCTTCAAACTCAAAATCACATGTTCCCTTCAACAAAGAATAGGGAAAACCAAGCTCAAAGCGAAGTAGACGATTTTCTGAGAGCAATGTAAGCTTATAAGTGGATTTTAATAAAAAAGAACCAAGATACTCCTCAGAGTAGCAAGTCTGACCTACTTGCCCTTGTATTCCACTAACCAGTCGAAATGCCTTGTGATCTTTATGCCAAGCCATATATTGCTTTTCATCCATTTGTAAAAACCAATTAATAATCTCAAAAGCAGAAGATTGTATAAAAACAGTGTCTTTGTAAGTGATCACTCGTTGCCCCTTTTTATATATAGACATTTATCCAATATACTTCCAGTATTCGATGGAGTTATCGAATTATCCTGCTCGTTAGTTCAATATCTTAGCAGAAACACGGCGACAAATTCGGTCGCCAGTTTTGTTGAATTCATGAAGTGGACGCTGTCAATTGGTGTGTCATTTAACTTGCCATTTCGAGTTTTGCACCTCAAAACGGAACCCGTTAAGCTGCGAGTATCGGCTTTTTTTCTGTTTTATTGAGCTATTGGACAGGAATAAATGCTTATTGCTTCAAAAGAAGAATTTTCTTGTGAAACATTTTTTTCCATAATACGTCTGTAAAGTGAGGGGGGAATGTTATGGGGCATTATAGATTTGTAGTACTATTCTTGATTTTGTTAATTTTTCTTGTAAGTTGTAATCAACAAGCTAACACTATGCTAGTAAAAATGCCTGACGATTTTAATTTTTCAGTGCGTTACGGCATTACAAGTAAAAATGAAATAAACACTTTCGAATCAACCGTTACCAAGGACCTTGTATCTAACGGAATTATTACAACAAGTATCAAGCTTTCCGAAAATGAAATGACAAAAATTTATAAACAAATGCGAGAAGTAAATATTTCACAGGACTTAAAACTGGTGTCAAAATCGAATTGTCGGAGAACTCCTTATTCCGAAGACCAATGGAAAATTCAAATGAATGGAAAAATAACATCATTCATATGGTCGGAGGAAAATTGTGTGATAACGCATGATGCCAAAAAGCTAGAAGATTTACGTAAGTTTGTGTTCAACATAGTAAAGAACAAAACAGAGTATAAAAAATTACCTGAAGCGGTAGGAGGCTACGATTAAACCCCGCTTATATTTGATTCAGAAGTTGTTAAGCTCTAACGGGGATGAGAGTGAATAACCTTCGAGCAGGATGCCGGCGGTGGCATCCTGCTCGTCTTTTTTGTTCTCTTTGACAGAAGACTTTGGTATATTTTAAGAGGTCAGGGCGCATTTTATGATATTTGAATTACATATGTACAACTGTTTTTGCTATTTTATCTAGGACAGAACTATTATGCCCGAATTTACACATAGCATCACAATCACACCGAAGATCAGAAAACAACATATACGAAAGAGAAATACTACCTGTTTGGCAAAAAGAAGGACGAAGCAGTTGAGCCTTTATCTCCTTTTCTCTCTTATCAGGAGCAACAAGATAAAAACGATTTGAGTTTGCCTGTAACGATAGAGATAAATCCTGTAGTCGCAATATACCTGAATAGATTGAGGTGCTTTTCTCAACTTCGAATGCACTTACAATTTCTTGATTATGATCCAGCCAAATGACGTCAATTAAAGCCACTGTGTCTAATACAGGTTTTGGGATATCTTTGAGTACTAGAGAAGGTAGAGAAAATTCCCCTAATTTTTTGTTGTTCCACTCTCGTTTATGGTCGTTCTGAGCAATCCAAACTTTATATCCCAGGCTGGTCCCGAGCCGCGCTAGATGATATTGCATCTCACTGTGTTCATTTGCGGCTTCTAAATCTTCGATAACTTCCTTATGCCGTTTTTTTCTTGATTTATCACTTTTACTGCGTAAATCTAACTTCATAACGTGTTCAGCATTTTCAGGAATAATAATTCGTCCAGAACCAACTTCGAAGAGTAATCCAGCGATTGCACCAAAATCTTTTGAGAAAAAGGAGCGGTGCTTTTCGTTGAACTCAAGAATACTCTCTCTCATTTCTAAATATTGCGTCCACGAACCGAGCTTTATTTTTCTATTAAATAAGAAATTAAATCCATTAACAATCGCTGTATTAAAAGGAGGAAATAACGTTGGATGAAGGAAATACAAGATATTTGCGACTGCAGGGCCGAGGCCTTTAATTTGTACTTTATCTAATTTAGCGATTTCCTCAATAATTTGCTTTTCAGTACTAGCTTGTGTGCAGGATTTTAAGAAGCGGCCAAAAGCCAACTGATTAGTCTCATTTTCATAGATATCTGGAATTCGTAGCTTAGGTTTCCAAAAGAAAGCATGGGAAGCTCCTTCAAACACTTGCTTTTGTTCGGAGATAGCAGTTATTACAATTTCAAGAGGGGAACCTTTAAAATCGTTACCAAAAGACCGACATTCGATGCTACGGATCACATCATTTATCCCGCTTTTTATTGTTCTAAAAGCTTTTAATCGATCTTCATTATTCAAAAACCATGTTTGATATACGGATTCTTGATCATTTTTGTACTCATGAATGATATTTTCAATTAACGAATTAGTCATATAGTCCCCTTAATAAAGAGATTTGATTATAGTCATGAATTCATTATAACCAAGGTCATACAGGTTGGAAATATGTAGGGATTATTGGTAACAAGGATGAGTATTTAGTAATTGAAATTTGACCTCAAAAGAAAAAGAATTCATGCCTCGAAAGGCGATGAATTCTCGTAGATGATTCTGTTATTCAGGTTTATTACCGGCTTTTGGGTCCGGTTTATAGTTGCTTTTATAATCTGAGTATTGCAAATCCGTTACCATTCCCATCGAAGCGTGGTGCAGATCATGGCAATGGAACATCCAATCACCAGGATTGTCAGCTTTAAACGCAACTACATAGGTTTCACCAGGTTTAACATTCAGCGTATCTTTAATAATCGGAGATCCTTGGATAGGTTGACCGTTCTTACTTAGAACCTGAAAGAAGTGACCGTGAAGGTGCATCGGGTGATCTTCAGTTTTGGATTGGTTAACGAAAGTGACTTTAACGGTGTCGTCTTTCTTTACTGTTATAGGCGGAATGTTAGGATATGTCTGTCCGTTAATTGTATAGACAGTATTACCATCTTTTTGTTCTGTATTTAGAACCATTGTCTTTTCAATATCGAATTTTTGGTCTAATGTAAAGGCAGATTTCGTAGGTGTACCGTAGTTTGCTAAATTGAAAATTGGTAATGTAGCGGAATCATCAGACTTATCAGTCATGGAGTTCTCGCCTTCATACTGAATGACTGTTTTCATACCATTAATTCGAGGCTCGTTACCATGCTCTTCTAAATACCATTGGCCAGGATTATTGGCCTCAAATTCAATGTCATAACGCTCTCCTGGAGCAATTGAAATTAATGTGTCTTTTAACGTTTGAGGGTTATTAATTGGCTGGCCATCCGTTGCTGTTACTTTAAATTCTTGACCATGTAAATGCATTTTATGCGAAATAAAGCCAGCATTGATCAAGCGAATTCTAACTTTATCGCCTTTTTTAACAGGCATTTTATCGGTAGCTTGACCTGTTTTACCATTAATCGTGTATAGGTCGTACATGCTCATGTCGTCACCCATTGCCATGTTCATAGATGATTGTTCTTTCGGTTTAGCTGTGCCCTTTGTATCCGTGGATTTATTGTCATTGGATGATTTTGAATCCATGTTCATCTTGCTATGATCCATGTTAGACATGTCCATGTTCCCATTTTTAGTATTGCCCATATCCATGGATCCCATATTACCTGAGCTCATCCATTCATCTAAAACGAGAGTATAGTCTTTATCAACTTTATCGTTTTTAGGTTCAACTATAAATGAGCCATAAAGTCCTCGGTCAACCTGATTTACACTATCTTGATGAGAATGGTACCAATAGGTGCCAGGAACATCAGCTTTGAACTCATAGGTAAATGATTTTCCAGGTTGAACTGCATCTTGGGTCATTCCTGGAATGCCATCCATCGCGTTTGGAACGGGCACACCGTGCCAATGAATGGAGACAGGTACGGATAATTCGTTTTTAAGATTTACTTTAACGGTTTCGCCTTGCTTCACTCGAATTTGTGGTCCTGGCACCGAGTTATTGTAAGTCCACACGGGAAGGATCTTTCCAGGTTCAACTTCTAGATTACTTGCCTTCGCAGTCAAATTGATTTCTTTACCGGTGAGAGTTTCAATTTTTGCAGATGTCATGGTTTTCGTAGTGTTGGTATTTTCACTCATATTCATCTTGGAGTGGTCCATACCTTTCATGCTTGAGGTTGAATTCTGACAACCGGCAAGGACTAAGGTAAAAAAGGCAGCCCCGATTAGTAACTTCGTTTTTCTTGTAAGCATGGATTAATTCCCTCCTAATTTCTACGTGCTTTTAACATGTATTAATCATACTTTAGACTTGTGAAGATCTCATGAAGATAAATTAAGTGAACATGAATAATTTTCCTAACGATATCATTTTTGGTATCCATAAAATATCGTTTACGGAGAGCTATATCGGATGATAAGATGAACATGAGCAAACTTTATTAATCGATTTTATGGAGTCAGCAGGTTGACAATTCAGTATATATTATACTACAAATCGTAGTGCAAAGGTGTTGGAGAAATGAAAATTAAAAAATTTAACGTATCAGAAGAAGGATTAAACCGTTTTTTCGGGCCATTAGAAGCAAGAATCATGGAAATTATATGGTCATCAAAAGAAATAAGTATTAAGGACGTTCACTCAGTGATCAATCAAGATACACCTATTTCTTTCAATGCTATAATGACTGTGATGAATCGTCTTCATGAAAAGGGGCACTTGAAGAAAGATGGCTCGGGGAAGGGGAGAGGCCGAATCGCTTATTTTGGTCCGATGCAAAGCAAAGAACAATTTTTGGTTGAACAAACCAAAGCAGTGACGGATGGACTTATTCATGAGTTCGGTGATCTTGTTGTTACTCACATGATAGATGCACTAGAAGACGCTGACCCTGATTTGATTCGACGGTTAGAACAAAAATTAAATGAGATGAAGAAAAGGGAATAGTTATGAAACCAATTATAAAATCCAAATTGGCTTTTACAGCTATTGTTGTAATGGGTATATTTATTCTCATGCAAATGGGATTATATTTGGTTCATGAAATATGGAAGGTTGATTTTCAATGGAACTTGTTTCAGTATTGCTTAACCGCAATCAAGGAAACAACATGGAGTCACTCAGGAGTTAAAATTCTCTTTAATCTTTTAATCATATATACCGCTTATAATATTCTTTTCAAGCTTGTTAAACAGAGTTATCAGATGTATAAGTGGATCCGAATATTCGATAATAAAAAACATAAAAAATTAACTAAACATTTGAATGATAAATATCGTAATTGGAATACTGAAATCCTTGTGGTGAAAGATAATGCTTTTATAGCTCTGGCTATTGGCTTAATAAACCCGCGGATAGTCATTTCAACTAAAGTTCTGGAAATTTTTGAAGAAGAAGAAGAAGTAAAGGCCATACTTTTGCATGAGAGATTTCATTGTATGAACTTCGATCCACTTAAAGTATTCATTACCTCTTTGATATCAGCGGGCATGCATTACGTTCCAGTAATAAAAAGCTTAGTTAATTATTATAAAACCTGGATAGAACTTATGGCTGATGATTATGCTGTTAATGAAATGAGGTCTAGTTATACATTAGGTAAAGTTCTTCTGAGGCTTACGCAAATTTCACAAATTCAACGCCTTCAATTCGGTGTTAGCTTTAGTGATGTTGCGATCAATTATCGGATTATGCAAGTTATAGAACCTGAAAAAAAGATAAGAGTTCCTGTCATATATTTAAAATCTGTGATGCTTTCTTTTCTGTTACTAATGATTATGTTGGGTACGGTTCTCGGTGGGTGTTCATAGCCCACTTTTTCATTAAAGTAAAAAACTACGATCTGTAGTTATTTTACTTTATATAAAGACATCCTGCGCAGGTTTGTTATCTTTTATCCATTTTCATTTAACACATCCTAGAACGAGAGGAATGATTAAGATGATAAATCAAGGGTACACGAGCCTAATACTTGAGGTGCTGTTGCTTACAAAGTCAGATTTGAAAATGTGTTCAAAGAAGCAGGGGGAGTTTTTTCGAAATAAACATGAGGCACTGATTTTTGTCGAAAGTAATGGTTTGAAGCATTGTGTATAGCGGTTTGTCTCGATCCAGTCGCAGCTCGGGAGAGATTACTTAATAAAGTAGGAAAAAGCAGCTAATAACTCTAGCTGCTATTTGTATGTCTGGAACAGTACCGATTGTTAAATTATTTCTTTAAAGTACTACCACCGAAGAGAAAACGATACTCCCAGTGTCTACCTTCAATAGAATCAATTCTTACCCCGCCGGACTCCTTTGAGTAGGTTTGGAGAACTTTACCATTACCCAAGTAAATTCCATTATGGGGTAATGGTCTGACTTTATTTATTAGCATAATTAGACTTATTGGTCCCTTTATATGACATGAAGAACATCAACATCTCCAGGTTTTAGCTGCCGCCAATCCGTTGTCACTCTGCCGTTAGCTTTTATATAGTCTGCTTGGCTTCTGGAATTTGAAGGCAGACAAATGCCAGTTCCTTCCAAGTAAGCTTGTCTAACAAAATCGAAGCAATCAAAGGTGCTGGTATTTGAGCGGGATGACCCGAACTAATAAGGAGTTCCAAGGTATTTCATCCCCGAATTAATTATGTTTTGTCTAGCTGAGCTAGTTAGTTGTGTTGCCTCTGCAGCAGATACCTGTCCTTGCAAGGGGACTATACTTGCAGATGCAATTGTCACGACTAGTGCTGTTAATGAAATTGCTTTTTTCATTATTTTATCCTCCTCAATAAATTCTTAGTGACCTTACATAAGAAAATGGTATCACAGGGAATAGAGGGGATTGGATGGAATATTTGCCATATAAACTTGTATTGTCCAAGCAGATTAGCGGTTATCACATAAGTTATGCATTTGAACCTAAGACATTATTATATAAAAAGAGTGCATATATTTTTCACAATTTTCTCATCCTACAAAATGATTCTAAAGAAACTAAGGAGAGAGAATATGCTGAAAATTATGCGCTATTTCACTTTGACTACACTTGTTACCGCTTTGCTATTTACACAAGCATGCGGCAACAGTAATAAATTGCAAGGAATCGATCAATCTAAGGCACCAAACAGTCCTATACGGTCATTAGGGTTTGATAAAGATGATGCTCGAATCAGCTTGCTTCAGCAAAACGGAATAAAATATATTCCGATGCAAGAATTTATTAAAACATTAGGGTTTCAATCTTCTTGGAATACTGAAACTAAAACACTTTCGATTGGCGAAATCGATGTTGTTTACAAACTTACAATAAATTCAATACAAGCTGAAAAAGAAGAGAATCCAGTAAAATTATCTAGTCCTCCTATTGAAGTGCAAGGTAACATGTATGCTCCGGTCGCAGATGTAATGAGTATGTTCAGCGAAGATATGCATTCAAAACTTGAAGATAATACTCTAATTCTCCATGGAACTAATTTGGCATTAGGTATGGAAGGTCTAGATGACGACGATCAAGTAAATTCTCAAGGAGCGGTTAACTTTTTTGAAGATGATCCTAACGATCCATTTAGAGAAACAGCTCCAACACTTGGATCGAATATCAGCGGCGCTAATGATGTTTTAACAGTAGCGGCGATGAAAAATATTAATATTAGCGCGCTAATTTCAGAAGCAAGAAAGTACATGGGAGTACGGTATGTATTTGGTGCTGGACCCTATCCGCAAACGAAAGTGTTTGACTGTTCCTCTTATACGCAGTATGTATTCGGAAAGTTTGGTGTTAATTTGAATCGTACAGCTCGCGCTCAAGCTCAACAAGGTACAACAGTAAGTCGTAATTCGTTACGTACAGGAGATTTGTTGTTTTTCTATGTGCCTGGCAGGTTTAAATCGAATAGAACAGTTGGACACGTTGGTATTTATATTGGTAATGGTCAAATGATAAATACTTTTTCCGACAAGCAAGGGGTACACATAACAACCGTAAACAAAGGTTATTGGAGTAAGAAATTCATAATAGCAAAGAGGGTAGCCAATTAAGATAAAGTAGGAGGGCCTAAAAACAAAAACGGAAAGGCGAGATTGCAAACTCTGGTTGACCCAATTAAACAAATGGCTTCTCTTAATCATCGAAATGATTTATGGGGAGCCATTTGTTAATATGAATGAATACTACTAGTAGTGCAACGATGAATGGTTATTTCTTGATGACGCGGCGTGCTGTAACGAAAGTTCTGTCCCAAGTACTGCCTACAAAATTGGAGATAGTTACTCCAATTCCGACTTTATAGGTATGGAGTACTTTTCCGTTGCCCATATAAATACCTACGTGATTAATAACACCGTCACGGTTCGTATCAGAGAAAACTAAATCCCCCGGTTGTAGCTGATTTTTGGGTACAAAGGTACCAATATTGGCTTGTTGTCTTGAAGAACGAGGAATATTAATTCCATTCTGTTTAAAAACATATTGAGTAAACGAGGAACAATCAAAAACATCCGTTCTTCCCGTTTTGGCTCCAAATTGATAAGGAACCCCTAGAAATTGTTTTCCTGTGGTAATAACATTGTTTGCAACAGAAGTGCTGGATATAGTAGCTGCTTGGGCTGATTGAGGCGTTACTAACATACTTGCGGAAAAAGTAACCGAGAGGGCTAGACTGATTCCCACTAATGTTTTACCGATACGATTTTTCTTTGTGTTGTTCATAACGTCCTCCTTGTTGATCATGATGTAATGGTTAGGTGTTAGCCTGATAACACCATATCACAAATAAAATCTCCTAATAATTGTTAAGAGGGGGACGAAGTCAATACCAGCATAGAATAATTAAACATTCTTAGAATTTCATGAGAAATTAATGAGTGATAAGTTCTTGACAACGGGAATTTTTTTGCTTTAGCTTCACTTTTACGTCCTAATATACTACAATATGTAGTGTGTTAGTGTATGTGGTTTATTAGGAGTGATCAATTTTGTATTCATTTTTTAGTCAAATTAGTTCCTGGCTAAGCGAACCATTCGGGAATGTTGTGTATTCTACGAACATTGCCCTTGTATCTGTGCTCTTCTTGGGATTTATCGGATCAGTGGCTCCATGTCAAATATCAGCTAATATTGGGGCTATTACACACTTTGGAAGAAGGCAAATGCAAGCGAATATGTCATGGTCTGAGTTGTTACTTTACTTAGTAGGAAAAATGGTTGTATTCTCAGTGTTCGGAATTCTATTTTGGGTATTCGGAAGAAGTATTTCAACTGAAGCAATACCTTTCTTTGTTTATTCTAGGAAGTTGTTGGGGCCTCTTCTTATCATAATGGGTCTTGTCCTGATTGGTTTGCTCAAATGGCCTGGTTTAGGCTTTGGACTGTCAGCATCAGTACATTCTATTTCAAAACGAATAGGAGGAAAGGGCGGAGCATTACTCATGGGAGTTGCGTTTTCTATTGGGTTTTGTCCAACTATGTTCTCTCTCTTTTTTGGAGGGGTCATGCCGCTTGCACTCAAATCTGCTTACGGGTTAATGCTACCACCTTTATTTGCAGTAGGAACAGCAATGCCATTGCTTTTATTTGCTGCTTTGACGGTAGGGTTTGGCTTAGATCGTATGATGGTGAGCCGCGCACGACGATTCGGAGTTTGGGCTCAACGACTTGCGGCGTTCTTGTTTATTGTTTTAGGCATAAGCGACACAATCACTTATTGGACGCTGTAGCTATTTAGGAGGTTAAAGGTTTGAAGAAGCAATACATCATAATTGTTATTTTGGTTGGCTTAACTGCTTATGCACTGTATCAAAATTCAATAAAGTCTAAAACTGCTTCGATGCCGAACAAGGTAGAAGAGGTTATGCCAAAGATAGGCTATAAAGCGCCAGATTTTAATCTCAAAGCATTAGACGGTAATACGTATTCCTTAAAGAATATGGAAGGCAAACCGGTTATCATCAATTTCTGGGCATCATGGTGTGGTCCTTGTCAGACTGAAGCCCCTGAACTTGCAGAGTTATACGATAAATATAAAAAGAATCTCGAAATCTATGCTGTAAATCTAACCTTTGATGATACGGAGGAAGATGCCAGAGCTTTCGCGGAAAAATATGGGTATCACTTTCCAGTGCTCATAGATGATAGCCCAAACACAGCATCCTTATATCAGGTTCATCCGATTCCTACAACCTTCTTTGTTAATCGAAAAGGAATTATTGTAGATGAACTGGTAGGAATAACAGACAAAAATTCTCTAGAAGATAAGTTCAAGAGTCTAATCTCTAACAACTAAATAGTAAGAAAGGCGGTAAATATATGAGAGTCATTTTATTTAATATAGGGGATTTTCCTATACGGTCATATGGCCTAATTGTTGGTATTGCTATTTTGTTGGGATTGGGAGTTGCGTATTTCCTAGCTCGGGGTACTAAATATCAAAATCATGTTCTGAATATGATTACGTATATCATTCTTGGAGCAATAGTTGGCGCTAGGCTATGGGAAGTATTCTTTTTCCAGTTTGGGTACTACTCTAAGCATTGGTTGGAAGCAATTGCAATTTGGCAGGGAGGACTCTCGATTCAAGGAGGGCTGGTCGGCGGTTTTATCGCGGGGGCTATTTATGCACGAGTCCAGCGAATATCCTTTTGGGAGTTTGCTGATATTACAGCCCCGGCAATTGTGTTAAGCCAATCGGTAGGAAGAATCGCATGTTTCTTAAATGGAGATGCATTTGGCTCACCTACAGGATCTAATTTTGGGCTTGTTTATCCACCCGGTACAATTGCGTATGAAACGTATGGTTCGCAACCTTTATGGCCTGCTGAAATTTGGGAAGGGCAATGGGATCTCGTCATTTTTGCACTCTTAATTATACTTAAAAATAAGCAGTGGCCAAAAGGTTTTTTGTTTTTAATCTATAATATTCTTTATGCTTTAGGACGCTTTATGCTAGAGTACTTGCGCGGAGATACACCTAGATATGCATTAGGTTGGACTGCAGCACAATGGACGAGCTTTGGTATTGTTGCAGTAAGTATTTTACTTATAGGCTACTTCACTATGAAGGAAAAAAGGCAGAAAGAGGCCACGAGTTTGACAGAACATTAATTGGAGAGAAAATAATGGCGAAAAATAGACGGTGGATTCAAATATCGATATTCCTTGTTGTATTCATCTTGCTGCTTTTAACAATCGTTCAAGGGGTCCTTAATCGTGATAAGGCTGTAATTGCAGGGACAGCCGCCCCAGAGTTCTCCTTGCTTGGTTTAGATGGTAAAGTCCATAATTTATCGGATTATAATAATAAAACGGTAGTTTTAAATTTTTGGGGAACCTTTTGTCCTCCTTGCAGAGCGGAAATGCCAGCGATTCAAAAGCAGTATGATAAGTGGAAAGGAAATGGGCTTATTGTACTTGGAGTGAATTTAGGAGAAGCAAACGTTACGGCACAGAATTTTGTCGATCAATATAAACTAACGTTTCCAATTCTTCTTGATCCTAAATTGAGAGTTCGGGATTTGTATAAAGTCACCCAATACCCAACGACATTTTTTATCCGGAATGGAGCGATCCAAGAAGTACGTATTGGACAAATGGATGAACCATTTTTGGAAAACACGATTGATAAGTTGATGAAAGATAAATGATTGCACTTTAGTTTACACCTCTAGTGTTGATTAGAAAGAGCCCCAAGTTGTAGCTGGCGTCAGTAATCACTCGGTGCCAGCTTATTTGATTTTCAAAAATGTATCGTATTTCTTTCCAAAGGGGGGTGTACCGAATGAATTGGATTGCAATGATATCAATGGTAATCGATCATATTGGGCTAGTCTGGTTCTCGGAAGAACCGATATGGAGAATAATTGGGCGTCTAGCATTTCCTATTTATGCTTTTGGAATTTCACAATCAATGATGTATACGAAGGATAAGAAAAGCTACTTAATTCGCCTTGGATTATTGGCCGCTATATCACAGGCACCTTATTTTCTTTTGTTCAGTAATCATCAAATTAATGTTATCGCGACATTTTTTATTGTTGTTTTCACCCTGCTTCAGGTAGAGCGCACGGAGAATAACGTCATAAAAGGGATTTGGTTAATAGCCGCATGTATGATACTTGAGGGGTTCCATTTTAGCTATGGTAGTTATGCTTTAATTTTAGTAAGCATCTATCGATACACAAAGGGGAGAGAGTTGATCATTAGTCACTCTGTGCTTATTATTTTGTTTGGGTTATTTAAAGGATGGCCAATACAAATAGGAATGTGGGGTATTTTACCTACGATCATGTATACGTGGTTTCCTAAGGATGTCTTACACAATTTAAAAGTCAATCCACCTAGATGGATGTGGAGAGCGTTCTACCCGGTCCATTTGATGTTACTTGCTTCTCTAGAACTTCGTCCTTTCTAAGAGATTATTGTGCAGGAACGCTCGCTCTATAGGACAATGCTTGTTTATCCATGGCCTCCCACGTTTGTATGAATTGTTGTTTTTCTACTTGAACATTTTTCTTTCCGCTCAGTGGGTCGTTTACATAGACGTGTTCCTCATCATAACCAACGAGGAGAACACTATGCTCTTGAAAAGTAGTTTGAATGAGACCAAGAGGGGAGTCCCAAATGATCCATTGTTTTTCAGTTGGTACTTGATAAGTAATGGTTGTCCATACCACAACAGGGAACCCTTGTTCTATTTGAGATTCCAATACCCCAAAGGGGCTTCGAGTCAAATCAACTGCAGTAGGGATGTAGGAGTTTAGTAAAGGAAATAGTCCGGCACTATAAATTCCAAATCCTTTCTTTTTACCGGTTATATCCCCTACATACCCTAAATTAGGATTTCCCCAATAGAGAATTGAACCATTTTCGCCCCATTGAATGGGTGTGGGGTCTGTTTTCATTTCAGGCAGCAGCTCCATTTTGTTTTTCTTAATGCCATAGTATTGTAGCAGCATCGTAAGTGCTGTAAGTTCACAGCCGGATGGAAGTTCAGGATTTTGCAGCACTAAAGGGGCATCAAGCATCGCAGAAGCTTTTACTGGTTTATTACCCGAAGCACCACGAATCTCTTTCTCTACTGAAAAAGGAATAGAAGAAGTTGATGGTGTATTTGTTAAAGATATCAAGGGTTCTTTGTCTTGAGACGGATTTTCCCATTCTTTACTAATCACTCTAGAATAGAGTAATACTACAAGTATCGCATTTATTCCGATCAGGCAAATAAATAATACACCAGCTGAAGCGAATTTTATGCTGTTTTTAATAAAGCCATACACGGAACAACCCCCCTGTGATATACTGAAAGTGATTATATACTACAATAAGTAGTGTTTTCGTGCAAGTTCTATTGGAATTTGGAGGATTACTATTGAAAAAGTGGATAACAGCCTTTACTTATATTTTCCTTATGTTAGCAACAATCATATTTAAACAGCAGCTGTTGGATTGGATCCAATACGGGCATATTTCTCTTCTCATTGTAACTTTACTTGCGGCATTGATTCCGGTAATTCCTTATGGAGTGGTTGGGGGGATTATTGGTGCAAAATATGGTCTATTTATAGGAAGTCTTGTAAATGTATCGATTTCCACGCTAGCCGCGGCCATTATGTTCTACCTTGTACGAGGTGTTTTTGAAAGCACAGGACGCAACTATTTGTCACGATATAAAAGAATAGAAAAGTTGACTTGCTTGTTCGAAAAAAATGCGTTTTTATCGATCTTATCACTACGAATGTTGCCGTTTGTCCCTGCACAAATTGTTAATATCTTTTCAGCCATCAGCCAAGTGTCATCCGGCTCATTTTTACTGGCGACTATATTAGGGAAAATTCCAGTTATGCTTGTATTTACTCTGATTGGTAAACAGGTCGTTACTGATCCCTCGCAACTCATTGTAACCATTGGATTGTACGGAATATTCCTCTTGATTGTATACAGCATCTATCGTTATTGGCTGAAGAAGTCTGTTAAAGTTGAATGAGAGTTGAGGTGTTTTTTGCATGAAGAAGCAATCGAAATGGATGAAATGGGGAATTGGCGCTGGGTGCACAATTACGGTCGCGTTGGTTTTTAATGCCGTCAAGAATGATCAAACATTCGAAGAGGCCCATCAAAATGCACTGATAAACAAAGCTAATTCTAAACAACTAAGCTCGTCTAAGGACGAAGTGTATTATGAATGGCAAACGAATCGAATTCGAACCAAAGAACACTCTTCTTCTCAAAGTGATAGAAATAGAGGATCACACTCTATGAGCATGAATGGTAAACCGGGAAGTGAATCAAGTTGGTCATGAGCAATGGTCATTACTGGTTATCTGAATTTCGTGCACTAAATACGGGTATCAAGGCATGCATTTATTGTTCTGAGCACCAGTTTTCTAATCTCATTCCAGAGGTACAGGATTGGTTTGTTCATGTAGACCGTAAGTTCAGCCGATTTTTGCCAGATAGTGAACTGACTACACTGAATGGATCGAAAGGTAAAGCGGTTCTCGTATCAGCAGCAATGTTGGAAGTTATTGAACTTGCGGAATACTACAAGAAGAAAACAAATGGAATCTTTAATCCATTGATTTTACAAGCACTTGAGAGTGCCGGCTACAGCCAATCATATGAGTTGATTAAACATGGTTGTCAACTCACCAAGACTCCTTCGATGCCAGAATCAGAAGATATTTACATCGATTCAAGCATGAAAACTGTTAGACTAGGGCCTGACCATAAATTAGATTTGGGGGGGATTGTAAAAGGTTGGTCTGTAGATCGGATATCAGTTTGGCTTAAAAACGAATGGCATATAAACCGTGGAATGATTAATGCGGGTGGAGATCTTTTCGTATGGAGTGATAGTTCAGACCTAGAACCATGGACGATCGAAATTAGAAATCCTTTGAATCCGAAACAGGGCACAGAGAGACTTTCTCTTTACAGAGGTGCTATTGCAACTTCAAGTGTATTAGGCAGACAGTGGAAAACTTCGACAGGTCAAATGCATCATTTGATTGATCCTCGGACAATGCTTCCTAGCCAAAGTGACATTATACAATGCACAGTAATTGGATCTAATACGACTGACTGTGAAATCGCTGCGAAGGTTGTTTGCATTCTTGGTAGTGAGGAGGGCACTGAATGGTTGATGAATCAGTATCCAGATGTTCAGTCTATATGCTATACGAGTGCAGGAGACAAACATTTCATAGGAAATCCGTGTTTGTTGAAGTAAGATGCAGGATTCCCTTTGGTGGTTCAGATGGAAATTCCCTTATGGAGGAGAATAGTTTTGAATGGCTCAGATCTTGCTTCAAATACCAACTTGGCTAATCATTCGTGTCCTTGGAGTTAGCTCCTATATGCTACTGTTTTTTGGTATGTGTGCTGGAGTTTTATACAGTATGCCAAAAATACCAAAGACATTTAAAATACAGTTGTATCGATTTCATCATTTATTCGTTTGGAGTTCTTTTGTTGCTGCGATCTTACACGCTCTATTTCTAATCATTGATACATTTTCACCGTTTAGTATCTCTGAGATACTCATACCTTTTACGGCAAAAACGTGGTCGTACGGGAATGGCCTAGGTACAGTGGTGTTATATGGGCTACTTATCGTGTTGCTCTCTAGCGATTTCAGACAATTTATCAATCGAAAACTATGGAAGTTAATTCATTTTATTTCATACCCTATGTTTATTTTCGCGATGATACATGGCATGGGAGGTGGAACTGATACAGAATTGTTAATAGTGATGTATTTTCTAACTGGGCTTATCATGGTTTCATTATTTATTATGCGGTTTTCTGTGAAGTAAACTAACAAAATTTATATCTTGAATACAGAGGTTATAAACATGAAATTTGTTCAATTTTTAGGTCAACCCTGGGTAGTAGGGTTATTACTGATAATCAATATTTTTGGAACGTTGTATGGATACATATGGTACGGGTGGCAGCTTAAAGAGACTCCTGTACAATATTTGATATTTGTACCCGATAGTCCAACTGCTAGTTTATTTTTTGTATTTGTGCTGATTGCTTTTCTATTGAAGAAGAGATGGCCATTAATGGAGTCTTTAGCAATTGTTACATTATTTAAATACGGCATCTGGGCCGTGGCTATGAATCTCCTAGTTCTTATAGTTACTGGTGACCTATCTTGGCAAGGTTATATGTTAATGGCATCTCATGGTGCTATGGCAATGCAAGGGATGCTGTACGCTCCTTACTACCGTTTCAAGGTGTGGCATTTATTAGTCGCGGCTGTTTGGACACTTCATAATGACGTTATAGACTATTTGTTTAAAATGATGCCTCGTTACGATGTGTTGAACCTTTATATGATGCAAATTGGTTATTTCACATTTTGGTTAAGTATGATTTCCATAGGGATTGCTTATTTTTTGGGGTTATGGAAATATCGCTATCAAGTCAATTTACCCTAAACATGATCTGCGGAAATGCCAATATGCCAATATTTAACGCCACTAATAAGTACTCCAATCCTTTATTATGATTATATACCCATCATAGAGGAGTTGGTTGAAATTGAAATTGGTAGCAAAAGTAGCAGGTCTAACCACGAGTTTTCTATTATTTGCAGGAACAGCACTAGGAGCAACATACACGGTTCAATCCGGGGATACTTTAGGGAAAATAGCAGTCAAAAATAATGTCAGTGTTGTAGACTTGATGAAGATGAATCAGTTGAATTCGTATATGATTTATCCTGATCAAATCCTCAAAGTCTCAGGCTCTCAAACTATCTATACTGTACAAAGTGTTGATTCAATGTGGAGCATAAGCCAAAAGTTTAATGTCGATCTGGAGGTCTTAAAAAAGGCTAATCCTCAGATTAAGAATTTTAATAATATCTGGAGCGGATTGAAGGTCTTCATTCCGGATAATTTAAATTCTAATACAACAAATGCTGCTAAACCTGACAAGTTTGTTGATGGACTGTTTCCTGTAGTTAAGGGTAACTATAAGACCCCAGTGTTAAACAATTACAGCGATAATCGGACCTGGACCCCTTCTGGTGAAAACAATCGTAAGCACGAAGGCGTTGATATCATAGCGGATAAAGGTACTCCGATTTACAGTGCTATGGATGGCGAGATCATTAATTTCGGGTGGAATCAGTTTGGAGGATGGCGTATAACGGTTCGTGTGGATGATACTACTGTTTTTTATTACGCACATTTAAGTAAATATGCGGAAGGAATCGGTAAAGGCAGTAAGATCAAGAAAGGGCAAGTGATTGGCTTCGTCGGGAATACAGGATATGGCCCCGAAGGTACGGAAGGGCAGTTCGTTTCGCATTTGCACTTTGGAATCTACAAAACAGATGCCCCTTCATGGTACACAATCGATCCTTACTCCTACCTGAAATGGTGGGAATCTAACTTGTAAGAAAAGCAAGTGCGAACTATAAAGATTAACGAACTATAAAGATTATAGTAAACAAAGAAAGAAGCTAAGAGAGATGATATTTTGCTCTAGCTTCTTTCTTTTATAGTTAATTTCATGTCAATTGCAAAGTAAATGAGTTGATGTAGTTTTTTAACATTCAGCACATTCCTGTTTCAAGTGAATAGGCTAAGATACAGGTTTCAACGATACAAATTCAAGCATTCTACGAAAGGAGTGTGAAATATGCCGAGTTCGATAGTATTTAACATGATTAATGTTAACTCTCAACATAGAAATGCCTCGATTGGAATAGGAGAGAATGCGCAAAGTAGTTGGGATTCACACAGCAAAAATAATTTTGGCAGCGGAGAATGGATCGGATATTCAATAACCACCAACGTTTTTAATGTCATTAATGATAATGATTTTATTGATTCACCAATTAATGATCAGGACTTTAAACCAGCAGTCAATAATCAGGTGTAGATGTTTTTTTATCGTGGCGATAGAAACATTGGAGAGTTAAACAAAAAAACCTCGCCAGCCAAAGTCAGCGTAGCATTAGTATGATTACCAATAACAAAACTACTTTTTTTGATTGCGCTTCTCTAACGTCGTCACCTCTGCAAGGTAAGGTCAGAGTTTGCCCGGTCGAGGTAGAGCTGGAGTCGCTGCATCTACTGTTGCGACTCCGCACGCTTCTCGTGCTGCTTACGTTGTCCGTACGGGGTCATTCCTCGGGGCTTGTACACCGCAAGCGTCGTGGCTACGAGTAACGCCAGCAAGGCGGCGCCGGGGGCGACTATGAGTTGGATCTGCATCTGGAGATCGCTACTAGACAAAGTCGTCTCTGCTGCTACGCCTGCTAAGTAGTTAATTGGCTGCAAATGTACAAATAGGACGATGGTAGAAATGATGGTTATCAGGAATTTAATCAGGATCCAATAGTGACGGAATAGGCCCCACTTGGTGCCCAGAGCTTGGACAAGCCCGGTTAGTAGCGAAGTGAGGCACAACGGGACGATGACGAATTGGGTAATCACCTCCATCGCGAGATAGGCACCTCGCACCGTCTGAGTATCCTGGCTGGTCAGACCTGTAACGGCGAGTGCTAGGAAGCCAGCGACCGCGCCGAGCCAGCCGACCGAGGAAGTGATATGGGCGGTGAGTGCGAATTTGCGGAAGCGAGGCGTTATGGTCATGGCTGCTTCACTCCTTGTTCTATAACGCTGGAGGGCGGTGTGTGGCCACCGTGGTCACCAAAGCCACGTCCGGTGAGGTGCAGAATGACAAGAAACAGCACCAGAACGATGGCAATGATCCCGAACACTTTCACCCAGCGGGGTGTGTTGTTAGTCGATCCGTTGTCAGGTTTGTGCGTGTCCTCCTCTGTAGTGCTTCGTGATGATAATTTTTTCAATGAAATATCCTCCTCTTTGTATTGATTTCATATTTTCTTAATGCTAAATCAAGTATAGCAATGTTTAATGAACAGAAGGTGAACGCAAAATTCACTTCACTTTTCTTCAGGTTTTTTTAGATTTGTTCAGAGCTATAGGGAGCGTGAAAGTGAAAGTTGTACCTCTTCCTACCTCACTTTCCACTTGAATGTCGGTTTGATGAAGATCTAAAATGTGTTTAACAATAGACAAACCGAGTCCTGTACCCGTCTTTTTGGTTCGTGCTCTATCTGCTTTATAAAATCGTTCCCAAATAGATTTAATGTCCTCTTGTCTGATTCCCGGTCCATAATCTCGAATAGAAACCACCGCTTGTTCTTCCTCTTTCAATATCACTTCGACAGTACTACCCGATGAGGAAAATTGCACGGCATTTTGAATCAAATTGACAATCACTTGATCAATTCGATCCGGGTCAGCAAATACGTGGATGTCTTTTGCTTCTTTAGATATCAACTCCACATTGACCTGTTTTTTCATAAATTCAGGTTCCATACGAGCCGCAACTTGTCGAACCAACTCTGATAAATTGAAAATAACGGATCGGATTTGGAGCTGCCCTGCTTCTATTCGGGCCATATCGAGAAGATCATTGACCAATTTAATCATTCGTTCGGTTTGTTCTTTCATGATCGTATAATAATAGCGCTTTCGTTCGCTCGGAATCGTGTCATCCAGAAACGCTCCGATAAATCCATGAATAGAAGTAAGGGGGGAGCGTAAATCATGTGAGACGTTGGAAACAAAATCTTTTCTCATCTGATCTAAGCCAGCCAGCTCCTGTGCCATATAATTTAACGTCTCCGCCAATTCTCCCAGCTCATCACGTGTCTTGATGTTGATTCTTTGATCAAATTTCCCTCTAGCGATATGGAGGGAAACCCGATTCATTTCCCGAAGTGGGGCGGTATTTCTTTTAGAAAGGTTGTAGGTAAATAAGCCTGTAATGGTAATAGAAATAATAAAGGCCAATACGAACAAGTGCCTCATTTGGTTAAGATCTTCTGAATTTAGATGCATGTTAGTCATTTTGTTATGAAACAACAAATAGGAAGCTATAACAAAAACGAGATGCGATACAAATATTATGACGATATACGTGATAAACAGCTTCCAAAAAACACTTTTTATTCGAATCATTGGTTGTCCACCTCGAATTTATATCCAATCCCTCGTATGGTTTTCACTCTCCAAAAAGGATTGGAATCGCCCAATTTTTCTCGAATCCTTTTAATATGTACATCGACTGTTTTGGGGTCACCCCCAAAATCCCAACCCCATATTTGATCCAACAATTGCTGACGTGTGAACACTTGATTTGAATGCAGGGTTAGAAAATACAGCAATTTCATTTCCTTTGGTGGTAACAAGATCTCTTGTTCATCGCAGGTCACCTTGTATTGTTTAAGATTAATATTTAACTTGGGAAGATCAATGATCTCATCCGCTTCTAACATCGGATTGGCTCGCCGGAGTACAGCTTTTATCCTCGCCATCAATTCGTTCGGATCAAAAGGTTTCACCAAGTAATCATCCGTTCCTAGGTCGAAACCTTTAAGTTTATCGCAGTTTTCGCCTTTCCCGGTCAACATGATAACGGGAGTCTTATCAAATCTCCTTATTTCCTTACAAACTTCCCAACCGTCCATCTCAGGCATCATAATGTCAAGAATGACAAGATCGGGAGGACTTTCATAAAACATTTCTAAGCCTTTTAAACCATTGTGCGCTATGCTTATTGTATATCCGCTTTTTTCAGCATACAAACCAATTAAATCGCTTATGTAAGGGTCATCTTCTATGACAAGAACTTTAACTTGATTGTTCATTCATCGGCCTCCTAGTTTATTTGCATCTATAATAGCATCTTATTATGAGCGGAAAGTGAACAAAGTAACATACTACGAACCTTGTTCAATTGTGTTCATCCACGAATAAACAAATATCCAAAATACTAAATCAATGTGTAAATGTAAAAAGTGATGAGTAAGAAAATAAACATTTGAAATGATAAACCTTTTATACTACAATGCATAGTGTAAAGGGGTAACTTTAGTGATCTTTTAGGATAACATATATTTCCCTAATATGACGATGCGTTACCCGTCTTTTTAACTATGAAAATACTAATAAATGTAGTATTTATGGAGGAATGTCATGGAAGTTGCAAATTTAACGCTATGGTTGGCCTTTGGGGCCGGTTTTCTTTCTTTTATTTCACCCTGCTGCCTGCCTTTATACCCATCTTACTTATCCTATATCACAGGAGTGTCGGTTCAAGATTTAAAAGAGGGGAAAGGGATGCTGCAGAGACGTGCTTTATTTCATACTTTGTTTTTCATTTTAGGTTTTTCAATTATTTTCTTTGCGCTTGGTTTATCAGCGAGTCTTGTAGGCGATTTGTTCTCCAGTAATCGTGACCTCATACGACAATTAGGGGGCATACTAGTTCTAGTCATGGGGCTTATTATGATGGGTATCTTTCAACCAGTCTGGATGATGAAAGAAAAGCGATATCAATTTGATAAGAAGCCTGTTGGTTATTTGGGTTCTGTGCTTGTTGGGATAACCTACGCCGCAGGTTGGACACCTTGTATTGGTCCTATCTTGGCAGCTATCTTGACGATTGGTGTCACCGATCCTGAAAAATCAATTGCGTATATTATAACTTATACAATTGGTTTTGCAATTCCGTTCTTCATTATGGCTTTCTTTATTAGCAAAGTGAAATGGATCCTTAAATACTCTAATCTATTTATGAAGATTGGCGGGGCAATGATGATATTAACCGGTATTTTGCTGTATACGGATAGAATGACCAAAATCACCGTTGTTCTTATCAAGCTTTTCGGAGGTTTCACGGGATTTTGAAAGGATAAATAATAGCAGTAAGGGGGAAATTGCTTGAAGAAACAGTGGATACCTTTAGCCATAGTAATTGTGATTGTAAGTGTAATCGTTTATCAGAATATATCCCGAAAGGCCGATTCTTCGGCACAACAAGCAGAAGAGCTCCCAAAGGTTGGTTTCAAAGCCCCAAGCTTCACTCTACAGTCCTTAGATGGAAAGACGTATGTGATGCCAACCCCCGATAATAAACCAGTTGTTGTGAACTTCTGGGCTTCATGGTGTGGTCCTTGTCGTTTAGAAGCGCCAGAATTAGTCAAGATATATAAGAAATATCAAGGTAATATTGAAATCTATGCTGTTAATTTAACATCTCAGGATAGTCCCAAAGAAGCTAAAGCGTTTGCAGATTCTTTTGGGTTTACATTCCCTGTTCTCCTAGATAATAATAAGAATTTTCAGGTATCCGACCTGTATCAGGTACAGGCCATTCCAACTACTTACTTTATTGATAAGAATGGATTGATTGTTGATAAAGTAGCCGGATATACAGATCCACAAACGCTAGAGAAAAAATTTCGCAATTTACAAAAATAATCACATGACAAGAGGGGGATGCTATGCCAGAAATTTTACAATTAGGTCCATTTATGCTTAAATACAACTGGTTGTTATGGGCAATAGCTGCTGTAGTAGGATATAGCGTGATGAGATATCGTGTAAAAAAAGCGGAGGAAGTAGACAAATCAGTGTTGGAAGTTCTTTCTACTGCTCTTTTAATTGCAATCATAACTTGGAAGTTAAGCCCTTTGTTATTGTCCACGGAAATATGGGGAAATCCTTTGAGTGTGTTATTCGTTAGTGGCTCAGATCAAGGGGCCATAATTGGTTTTACATCTGCGGTTATTTATACAGGAATCAAGTGCTGGAAAAAAGGATCACTCGCGTGGCAGTTGCCCGATTTGCTAAGCTATGGCATTACAGTGATGGTTATTGTTTATAACATGCTTTCTTGGCAGTATGGTAGCCTAACAGCGCTCCCATGGGGAATTTCGATCATGGATCCAAACCATAAATATCATCCAGTTAATGTTTATCTTATATTAGTATCTCTGCCTATAATAATTTGGCTTTGGAGACGGTCAGTTTCCTCGATTGGCTCGGGAGAACTATTTGCTAATTTCTTATCTTTTTTCGGCATAGGGCTTTTAGCGGTGTCGTTTTTCGAAAATCAAACGATGTCTGTATTCGTTATGTCTTGGAAGCAGTTGTTTTACCTTGTAATGGTTCTCTGTGGCATTGTTTTGAACTATTTAATAAAAAAGAAGCAAATAGATCAGTTGTTGGGGTTAGAACAATAAAAGAACGAACTGTATGGGGTTGTTGACAAAATGGGTTGAGGAATGATTTTTCCTCAACCCACTTTTTTTCTTGATTTTTTTATACTGTGAATAATGTTCCTGTTGGCCAAATCATTTATTTTCAACGGCCAGATGCTTTACACAAGCCCAATCCGCCATTAGTGAGGTGACACTTGGGCGAACATCTACATACGATGTTCTATTGGATATACAAATGACTGAAGGGGGAACGACCGATGAATTTGAACACATTATTTGGAAGTATTAAAATCCTCTCTGTTTCAAACAGTTCTAATGTCCAATTCGGGGATGCCGCTTTTATTGTGCTCTCAAGTACCAATAAGATGTATGGTGGTGCCAATGCGTTTTCACCTGGGGACAGTTTCGGATCCCTCACCAATAATCCGAACAGCAGCACGAATACAAGTGATCCAGATATAATCGATGGTGCGAATACTAGTGTCGTGTGATTTTATTAATTTATAACCGGCATGCTTATCGGGCATAAAAAGAAAACCCTGCCGATGACAGGGGGTGTTGACAAAGTAGGTACCATTACAAACTTCAGTTATTTTCTCCGATGCTGTTGTCATACGAAACAACTGAGACCTTCATTTCCGTTGTCAACAGCCTCGGTATGTACAGTTTATTTTTTTTCTTTTGAGTCGCCCATATTCATTTTACTATGGTCCATATTACTCATGTCTTCTTTCTTTTGGGTGTTATCAGCTTTTTGCTGACAGCCGGATAATGCTACGATTAATGCTATAGAACATATAAAAAGTAATGCGGATTTAGCGATTTTTTTATGCATCCAGGTTCACCTCCTTTGTTTCTTGAATTAAATACTACAATAAGTAGTGTTAAATTTCAATGAAGATTTCATATTCACTTTCTACAATGAAAATACTACAATAAGTATTGTTTATAGAACACATAATTATACAGTCAAGACTTTTATTGAATCCATTAGCAGTATTGAAGGAGATTGAAGTATTTGTTATTGATTAAAAACAGAAAGAAGTTTTTTTTAGGACTTGTTGCATTATTGTCAATCTGTGTAATTGTTATCTCGATCGCATCCCTGAGTTCAAAAGAAGAGTCTATTAAATTATTGTATGTGATGAATCAAGGTCAATATGATCAAGCTGCTTATCAAAATTTGGAGCAGACGACTGTTGTGAATGTAAATCTAGCTTTAAAAAGCTTGGATCAATTAAGTTCACGGCAGTGGGAAGAGTATGATGCTGTCTATTTAGACCCTTCTCTGCACGGCAGTAAGAATCTTCAAAATGCTCAAAGCGATTTAACTCGATATGTAAAACAAGGTGGGCATTTATTTATTGAGAATGATCTAATTACTGATTTTCCATTGGATTTTATAGGAGCGTCTAAGGTTAATGAGATTGAGTCGAATGATAAATTTGAGTTTAAATACCCTGAGGTTGACTATAATCTTAGTGGAATGCAAACAATGATCAAGCTATTTAATGATAATTTCCTTAAACATATTGGAATGAAAGAATTGCCTGGATTTCAATGGGGAAAGGGTATTGTACCTTCTAGTGCGGAAACATTGCTTTCGATGGATAATAATATCTCTCTTTTTACAATGAACCGCTATGGAAAAGGAACCGTACTGTGTTCGGGAGGGCTCATTCCGAATCGTTATTTTATTACAGGACTTGATTTGCAAAGTGGGTATGATTCTTCGAAAGGATTCCCAGTAAAAGCGGAGCAAACACATCCGGCTCCTGTGGGTTCAGGAGTGGCATATTTCGATTTTAAACAATCTCAACCTTCCGAACCTTATTTTAATTTTACTTTCTCCGCAGCGAACCAATTGCTTCGAAGTGAGTTTATTTCTTTTGTTTCTAAAGAAAAGTTAGGCTATAGTTTAAAGAAGGTATTTGGCCCTTATGGCAGGCCGGCAATGGCTTATCAAAACCACTTTGAGGCATTGTCTGCCATTCGAGATAAAGAAGGTATTCAATGGGCTGAGCTTTTAAAGCAGTATAATCAAATCCCTTCTTTTTCGTTAATTCGAGCTTCTTTCGAATGGTGGAAATGGGATGAAAGTATAACCGTACATTTGAATACAGGAACATCCTCGCAACCGCAATTCGAAGGTGAGTTACCGAATTCATTTTATGGGAGCGGTCTCCATCTGAAGAGTGGAAATGAAAATATAAGCTTGGCCACGTATCCACAGAGCAAGGAATTAGCCGCGGCAATTGAACTACCCTATCGAGCGTATCCTGCATTCGCAGATATAAAAGGGAACGGCACCGAAGACCTTTTATCTGGTAGTGCAGATGGGTTTATTTATGATTATAGAAATACAGGTCCCAACGGTAATCAGCAGGGCTTAGCAAATTTGAAATTGCCGGATTCTTTTGATCAACCGGAAAAACTTCTAGATGCTACAGATACCCCTATCCATGTGGTTGTGTATTCCACTATCTTTGCTAAGGATATTAATGGAGATCATTTAACTGATCTAGTCATTGGGGATCAAAATGGGTTAGTCCAATATTCATTAAATCTTGGGAACAAGAAATTCTCACAACCTCAGCCCTTTATGGTTGGGGACAAGCCCTTACAAGTATCGTCCTATGCCGCTCCTACATTAGGTGATATGACTGGAGATGGAGTAGTTGACTTAATCGTTGGTGATGGTAAAGGTAATATTATTGAATTTTTTGGTGAAAATAATGACTTTGCTCATTTCGAAAAGGGAAAGCAACTCTTCAAGATTCAATCAAAGTTTGCGGCGCCATCTATTCGAGATATGAATGAAGATAACAAGCTGGATCTCGTAATTGGAAATAGTGAAGGGGATATACAGATCTATGAAAATCAAAACGGACAATGGATAGATCGAGGTCCAATTAAAGGGAAAACACTCAATCAGATGGGGAATACATCGTTAGTTGGGGGGCATAATTCGGTACCGATCTGGTATGATGTAAATCATGATGGCAGTGACGATTTAATAGTTGGTCAATTAGAATACGGGCTTTCATACCCTATCGATGATCCCCAATTTCCGTATAAAGAAGAACTGAAGGAGTTTATAGATTATTCAAAGAAAAATAAATTGGAACTATACCCACATATCTTAGTACATAATTACGAAAGAAGTAGTCTAGAGAAAGAAGAAATAACCCTTCATAAAAAAGCATTTGATGAGCTAGGGATACCTTTGGGAAGCATGGGAGCAAACCAACATACATGGCGTATAAATAATGAGGATCGAGTACAAACATTAAAAAACGAAAATGACTCCGGTGTATGGTTCAATTTTGGTTTTAAACCTTCATACGATCATGTTGATCCACAGTGGGGAAATGACTTTACTTGGGGTTTACCATTCTTATTGCAGGATAAAACGATAAAGCAACCAATGCTATTATTTGCTCCCTCCCCAATTCTACGCAGAACGGGGGATAACGCAACTGAGGATATCTATAACGCCTTTGTTCAATTAGATATGCCCATTGATTATTTTGAGCATGTCGAATACCACTTTCCAAATGAAAATAGGCCTTCTAGAGTTAACGAACTTCTAGATTTTGTTGAATATCTCGATGATATTCGCAATAAAGCTGATTATAACTTTGTGACCGAGCCTCAAATGGCTAGATCCATTATGGCTAGTATGACAACTCAAGTAACAATTAAAAGGCCGTGGATTACTTATTTAGCTGATTCGGTAAAAAATCTCTTTGGTAATGGAAAGCATGTAAGTCTTACTTTGAGTACTACTTCGTCGGATGCTTGGAAACTTGCGGCAGAATATCAAGACTCAGTTGGCGTTTCCTTTGAGCCAGGAAAACGTTATAGTGGTATTCCATTTGCTACGAATTCTGATGTTTTTTTAAGGGGTGACAACCGGCTTTATGTTGGTTTAGCTAAAAAGGAGACGACTCTCTTCATAAGTTGGGAAAAGGATGATATTCATATTGTCCGGTCGAACGTTCCGGTGCAAATACATAAAAGCAAAAATAATTTGAACATTAGTCTCAATTCAGAAGGAATGCAACAAATAAAATTATTTGCACCAAGACCATTAAACATACAAGGTCAAGATTTGAAAATTCAATATCTGCAAGAACAAAACTCTTATGTAGTGACTCATATTGGTGAAAAAACGAATATTATTGTTAGTGAAGAGAAGTGATAGAGAATTATAGAAGAGGAGCCGAGTATAGAGGCTAGAGGATAATTTTTGTGATTAAACCAAGAATAAACTGCATAATATTAAGTGATTTAGATTATCTGCAAGCTAGGGAGGGAGCAGTAGTGAGAAAAAATAATATAATGCTTATCTCTGTTCTGCTACTAGTATTTTCTGCTGCCGGCTGCAGTGGAAAAGCGCAACCAATAACAAAAACGGTTGCTCAAGCTAGTGATGCACCTAACCTAGTTGCCTCAGCTATGAGTAAGTGTTCATCTGTGCAAATACCAGATAATACGGAGGTAAATACGAACATAGATAAAGATGCGGGAATTTTTATAGCCTCATGGTATGATGAATCAAAAGGTAAGGATGTATCAATTAGTACTCACTATAACGAAAGCGATTGTTCGGAAAGTGTTAAATCTCGAGTTTCGAAACTAATTAAAGAAAACTCTTCTAGTAGTGATAAAGTGTCTTCAATTAACAATAAAGATCAATCCCCAAATCCTCGTAAGCTAAAAGTAGAATTAACGAAAGATTTTCTCTCCTCCGCGTCAAAAGGAAAGCTGGATGGTATTGAGTTTGGGATTGGAGCCTCAAAAAAAGAGATAGAACAAGAATGGGGAATTCCAGACGATAAAGGACATGAAAATGTTGAGTATTATGCTTATTCAGATTCAATATTTTACTTTTGGGACCATGAGAAGGTAGGAGCTATTAAGCTTTCCCTAAGTAAGAATGAACTAACCTCGAGTGACATTGAAAGAATTTTAGGGAAGCCTAAATTTGAAGGACCCGATAATGAGGATGGAGGATATTTATTACATTACGAATCTGGGAACTATGAATTATTTTTTAGTGCTGAGTCCAAAGATGCTCCAATTAGTAACTTAGTATATAAGAAATTAGAATGATAAGAATAAAGTTGAGAGAAAAAAGCGTAATCAAGCAACCTTTTAGGTGCCTGATTACGCTTTTTTAGTCTGGAATCAGCTAGTTACTGAATAATGGATTCCCCTGAATTTTCTTTACGATACCAACGTTTGAAAACCATGGAAAGAGCTATAACAAAAACAATTTCTTGAATAGCTTTCATTATCACGCCACCAGACTGTTGATCGGTATGAGGATCCAAAAATCCAATTATTTGGGGGAATGTACTATACGTATTATAGATGGCACCGTCTGCAAACATAATGAATGTACATACCGGATAAATCAACAAACCATTTATTATGAGAAAGGCTATTTTTTTTAGGTCAGATAATTCATCAAGCTCAGGGATGGGGCAAATAATGAACCACCATATTTGAAGGGCAGTTACAAATAGAATAAGCTCATACAAAGTTCCAAGCCAATAATACTGAGTTGACATTAGAGAGTCAAAAATTACAGGGAAGTGGTAGAGTGTCAAAAGACCATTAAAAGTTAAAATCGCCAAAATGGGATTAGATGCTATACCTGCTATTTTTTTATTTAGTTTCCATGGAAAAACAGCTCTAACTAACCATTTTGGAATTCCCAACAGTATTAGTGGAGGTACAATAAACAATAACAATGATTGTTGAACCATATGTGCACTGAACAAATAGTGATGGGCGAGTACTCCGAGAGGGCCGCCATTTGCAATGTAAAATAAAAACAGTCCTATTATAAAATAGATTTTGTGACGAAGCTTAACTGGCTCAATATTTGTTAAACGCTTCTTAAAAAAGGCCAATAGATTGAGATACCCTATTGCGCTTACTAAAAGGATAAAGAATAACACAGGGCTCCATAATTCAAAAAATGAATAATCATGAAAAATGTTGGTGTTCACTAGCAAATTTCACCGCTTTCTAATAATACACTACAATGCATAGTATATAAAATATATATCCCACTTTATTTAATAAAGGTTAAATTGTCAATAGGGGCATTAAACTTCAGCGAAATGTGCATAAATCGAAAGATTAAGCACATTAATTATTTTTGCACATGTTTGAAACATTGAATTTTTCCGTTCTATCGGGTTTTTTTATCATTTAAGGATTAATGTACATATTTTTTTTGTAGATATGTTCGGCCTGATGAGCTGAACGCTCATCATAAATTTATCACGAAATATGAGCTGCCTTTCCTGCTGCTCTCAGACAGCGACCACCAGGTGGCTGAAAAGTACGGAGTATGGGCGCTCAAAAAGCTGTATGGCCGTGAGTACATGGGCATTGTCCGTTCGACCTTCCTTATTGACGAGGAAGGCTACATCGTGAAGGAATGGAGCAAGGTGCGGATAAAAAACCATGTCCAGTCGGTGGTGGAAGCGGTCGAAGCGCTGTAAGAGGAAGGCTGTCGAGAGAGGTTCTCGACGGCTTTTTTTGAAAGAATGTTTTGGGGTTGAGCGAAAGCTCAACCTTTATTTAATTTTGTTGCTAAAATCTAAGTATGGAATCGAATCTACTCAAACAAATATTTTTCGTTGTAAAGACAGCTGTGCAGTAAAGTTAATGGGCTACGTTGCATTACATACAACGTAATGGTGTGGTCAGATCGCGATTGTGATCTTTCGTTGCACATCATACAACCATTTGTTGCAAAAGG
>NZ_BILW01000015.1 GCF_004000765.1 Paenibacillus chondroitinus NBRC 15376
CAGCACGCCGCGGCTGACGCTGCCGACGGCATGGCCGGCGCGGCCGATCCGCTGGATGCCTGCGGCAGCGGTGAAAGGCGAGTCGATCTGGATGACCAGATCGACATGGCCGACGTCGATGCCGAGCTCCAGCGACGACGTGGCGACTAGGCAGCGAAGCTCGCCGGCTTTGAGCTGCCGCTCGACTTCGAGCCGGATCTCGCGGGCTACGCTGCCGTGGTGGCTTCGCGCGATCTCATGACCGACATGGTCATTGAGGCGCAGGGTTAACCGCTCGCACAGCCTGCGGCTGTTGGCGAAGATGAGCACCGTGCGGCAGCCTTCCATAAGCTGCAGCACACGTTCTACAAGAGGCGTCCAGATGGCCTCTTTATCCGCACCGGCCCGCGCCGGCTCAGGCATCGTCACCTGCAGGGCGTAGTGCTTCTCGGCCTTGCTCTCGATAATCGCGACAGGGCGCGGCTCGCCGGCTTCCCATCCGCCGAGATATCGTGCGACGCGTTCAATCGGCTTTTGTGTGGCAGAGACGCCGATCCGCTGTACGGATCGTCCGCACCACACATCCAACCTTTCCAGCGTCAATGACAAATGCATGCCGCGCTTGTCCGCTGCCAGATCGTGAATCTCGTCGATGACGACTTGCTCCACACTCTTGAGCATTTCTCTCGCGCGCGGCGAGGTAAGCAGCAGATAGAGGGACTCTGGCGTGGTCACCAGCAGATCTGGCGGATGCTTCAACATCGAAGCACGTGTGCTCTGCGTAGTATCGCCGGTGCGGACGCCGACACGTAGTCCGTGCCAGGCGGTGTCCTTTTCAAACGAGGCGGCAAGCTCCTCGATCTCCGCTATATAATGAAACAAATGATCATGAATATCATTATTCAGCGCTTTTAGCGGCGTCACGACCAGTACGCGTACACCGGGAGCGTAGGGCTCGCCGCCAGCCTGTTTCATTTTCACAGTACGATCCATACAAGGCAGCAAGGCTGCTAATGTTTTACCTGAACCCGTTGGGGAGGAGATGAGGGTATGCTTCCTGGCATTAATCTCTTTCCACGCCTGCTTCTGTACGTCGGTGGGCTCGCCGAAGCGTGAAATAAACCACTCCTTCAGAATCGGGTGAAAAAGAGACAGAGGTCCCTCTGCATGTGCCGTCATTTCGTTCGCTCCCTTGTTTATAATTTCTTCCAACATAGCATAATGTAGGCGCTTTCGCCAATGGCGTGCCCGTGAAGGAGGAGTTTTGAGAGAATGTGAAAGTAAAATATAGAGTCACCCTCCTAAAAATAACCAATTTTACGAATTAATCTGATACATGTGGTTATCTAAGGTGAAGGAGTGTGAGTGAAGCTTGATGCTCAAAAAAGTAATTGCGACGGGCCTTGCTTTCGTAACGATCATGGGGAGCAGCGCAGCTGTTCTAGCTAAAGACAATGGCAATGAAAATCGGAAAAATGACGGGAAGGTCGAAATCCATCTCACTTTTAACGATTTGAAAACTGCGGAATGGGCCATACGCTATATCGCGAGTTTAGCATCCATGCGTGTATTTGAGGGGTATGAGGATGGTACCTTTAAACCGCAAAACACGGTTTCACGCATTGAAGCGATTACAGCAGCCGTCCGGCTTATGGGGCTTCGCAGCCAAGCAGAATCTTCAGCCAAAATGAGCACACATCTCAATTTCAAAGATGCCAATCAAATTCCGGCCTGGGCGGTAGGATATGTAGCTGTTGCGCTGGAAAATGACCTGTTTTCCGAAAATGACGACTCCGTTCAGCCTCAAAAAGAAGGCGATCGGCTATGGGCGACGACGCTTTTGGTCAAAGCACTGAAGCTGGACGCTCAGGCCAAAGCCAAAATGAACACGACCCTGCCGTTCAAAGATGCGAAGCAGATTCCAGCGGGTTCTGTTGGTTATGTTGCTGTGGCCATCGAAAAAGGCCTGGTTGATGGTTTCGAGGATAATACGTTCAGGCCGAATCAGCCGGTTACACGGGCTCAGCTTGCTGCATTGCTTGACCGTACAGGCGGTCAATTGCCTGATCAAGGAAATAACACACTGAAGGGAACGGTCAAAAGTGTTGTTAACGGGAACGCCTTAGTATTGACAACCTCAGGTACGACATCAACCTATGCCTTGCATCCGGACGTTTACATTTACAAAAACGGAGTGAAAATCAGTCCTTCGGCTTTGCAGGCTGGAGACGAAGTGAGTGTGCGGACTTTTAACAATCAAATTATATATATTGAAGTAACTAAACCGGTGCAAACCATTATCTATAGCGGTACCGTCAGCGCAGCGGTTGCCAACAATACATTGACACTTACCAAATCGGGCGTTACCTCATCTTTGCAGTTCCATCCTGATATTGTCGCCTACCGCAATGGTGTGAAAGTGAGTCCTTATGAGCTGAAAATCGGGGATGAAGTTAACATTCGGACCTCGGATAACAAAGTCATCTATGTTGAAGTGACCAAATCGGTTGTTCCGATATCCAGCAGCGGTACCGTCACAGCCGTTGTGAACAACAATGTCCTTAAGCTTACCAAATCAGGTGTTACAACCAACTATACGCTGCATCCAGACATCGTTATTTATCGAAATGGCGTCAAAGTTGCGGCTACCGCTCTGTTGGTCGGCGATGAGGTGAACGTTCGGACCTCGGACAATAAAGTTATTTTTATTGAAGTAACACAAACGGCGCAAGCGATTACGAATAGCGGAACGATCACGGCAGCGGTGAGTAACAACGTACTGAAGCTCAAGAAAGACAATGTGAATTTTGAAATAAAGCTGCATCCGGATGTCGTTGTGTATCGCAATGGTTTGAAAGTGGCTCTATCCGAGCTGAAAATTGGGGATGAAGTCAACGTTCGCACCTCCGAGAACAAAGTCATTTATATAGAAGTGACGAAAATGGTGCAGCCTATCACGAATAACGGCACCGTTAGCGCTGTTGTTACCAATAGCGAGCTGAAGCTCACGAAATCGGGAGTTACAACCGCTTTTACTTTGCATCCGGATGTCATCGTCTATCGTGGCGGCGTGAAGGTTAGAGCCATTGACCTTAAAGTAGGCGACGAGGTCGATATCCGCACTTCTGACAATAAAGTCATTTACATTGAAGTAACAAAAAGCGTTGACGAGAATTTGCCGTTTGAGTTGCAAGGGAAATTGAAAGGAACAACGCTTAATGCGCAAGGTGAGCTTGCTACGATTTCTATCGTGCAATCGATTAATGGTAAGGATCAGACGACCGTTTATCAAGTTGCTTCCAGTGTGACCATTACAGGCAATTTAGCGTTATTTAAGGAAGGACGGCTTATTCAGCTGAAAGGCGCGAATAAGGTTGTCACTTCTATCACGATAAAGTGATGGAGAGGGACCGCGGGAGATAGGGAAGAGGTTAGAAAAAGAGAGAAGAAGGAGCCCTGCATGGGGCTTCTTTTTTGTGCGAGGGAACTGTGGTTTGCAAGCAAACAAAAAACCCATTAATAATGGGCTAAAATCACGGCAATATCATTATCATTGAATTGGAAGGCGCCTTCTTCTGATTTCGTGAAATGATGGCCTCTTGACTCAATATACTGGCAGAGTCGAAACAGAATGCCTGGTTCCACGTTCAGGAGTTCTGACAAGGAAAACACATTTTTTTGCTCGGTAATCATTTCGATCATGGATTGAAATAGCCCCCTAAAGGTGTAATGTACTTGTTAGTTACTATCATAGTACATGCTAAGGATCATTTACTGTCGAAATGTTGGGTTAACAAAACGTTCACTTTTTAACGCGCGCGCGAACAACATAAAAGCCCTCGAATCCTCCAATAGGAGGCATCGAAGGCTTACATGGATCCGTTTGCTGACGGAATCAAATCTTTAATTCCCCAAGCTTGATCAGTTCTACAACCGCTTGTGAACGACCCTTTACGTTCAGCTTTTGCATGACATTGGAGATATGATTTCTCACAGTTTTTTCACTGATAAAAAGCTGCTGTGCGATATCTTTCGTCGTTTTGTCCTGCACTAATAGTTCGAATACTTCGCGTTCGCGGTTCGTAAGTAGAAATTTGTTTTTGTGGTCGCTGCCCATGGATGTGTGTCACCCCTCCTTGCTCGGGTATTGGGAAATACAAGGTTTAGGGATACAGTCAAAATTAGTTTATGAAGGGCTGCTGCCAATGGTGCGGTGTATATGCAAAAATAGGCGATATCCGCTTTTGAGTTTCTATCCGAGGCGTGGTAAGCTGAAACGAGGTATATCATTTGGGCACAGGAGGGTTTCTTATGTTCAAACGTGATTATTTTATGCGGCAGATTGAGCAGATGACTCAGGTCCTGCATCGCATTCTTTTTAATAAGGAACATATTCCACTGGCGGATGCCCAGCAGTTGTTGGACGAAGCCAGCCGGCATTTGCTCGGGCTCAACGTTCGTTCGTTAATGGCTTTATCAAGCAAGGATATTCTGGAGCTGCTCTCCTATCATGGAAATTTGGATACGGCGAAAGCGATGGTCATTGCAGATATGTTCGTCGGTCACGGAGATCTGCTGAAGCAGCATGAACAAATGGACGAGGCCTACCATGCCTATGTAAAATCTCTCGATTTACTGCTGCACTTGTCTCTTTCTCCCGAAGTTAGTCCTAAGGATGATGAGAATGTAGAAGTGGCTGCTCGCATACAAACCAGTTTGGACCGGCTCAAGGCCTGGATGGTTCCGGAGGATATGAAGAGGCTGCTTTTTGCCCATTATGAAAAACAAGGCGAATACGCGAAGGCGGAGGACGTGCTGTTTCATTATATGGAGGACCATCCGGACCAATCGGAGTTCCTGCGGCAAGGTGTTGCCTTTTATAAAACACTGCTGAATACCGAAGAAACGTTGCTCGTAGCAGGTAACTTTAGTACGGAAGAAGCCGCAGAAAGCTTGCGCCGGGTACAGCAGAAATTGGACTCTTTTTAAAACTTCTAACGATTATAAATAGAAATTGCAGGTGATAAAATGGCTTGGTATCAGGAAAGCTTTGGAAATGATTATTTATTAGTATATAAGCATCGGGATATGCAAGGCGCTTATCATGAAGTGAAAAAAATGATGGATTGGCTTGACCTGGAGCAAGGGGCCGATGTGTTGGATTTGTGCTGTGGGATGGGGCGTCATTCCTTGGCACTGGCTGATTTTGGTTATGAAATCACGGGTGTTGACTTGTCTGAAGTGCTTTTGACGGAAGCGGCAGAATTGGATAAGCAGAAGCGTGTGACATGGGTGCGCGGTGATATGCGGGAAGTTCCCTTGGGGCGTCAGTTTGATGCGGTTGTGAATTTATTTACTTCATTTGGCTATTTTGATGAGGAAGAACAGAATGCCAAGGTGTTTTACGAGATGCATCGTCTTTTAAAAGAGGGCGGTCGTTTTATTATCGATTTCCTGAATCCGATTTATGTTCAAACTCATCTCGTACCGCGATCACAGCGGATGGAGGGAGACATTCAAATTCTCGAAACGAGAGCTATTGAAGATGGCTGTGTGCGTAAGCGAATTGTGATATCGCAGGAGGGCTTTCCGGAGCGCAAATATTTGGAACAGGTAAAATTGTACGACCGAGTGGCGTTTGAAGCGATGCTGCAAAAAGCAGGTTTACATATCGATCACGTATACGGCAGTTATGACGGTCATCCGTATGAGGCTGATTCATCTTGCCGGATGATTTTTGTAGGGCATAAGGAAGGATGAAGACTCGCAAATGAACATCGTAACCGAACATACAGATGAAATTACTCAAGTGAAGGTGCCGCTGCCTTTTCCGCTTCGATGGGTGAACGCCTACCTGATTCGCGGAAGCAAAGGGTACACGGTCTTGGATCCGGGGCTGCATACCCCGGATGCGGAAGCGCTCTGGCTGCAGGTGCTGCAGGAGCGCGGGATCGGCTTCGAGCACGTCGAGCAGATCGTGCTCACCCACCACCATCCCGACCATTACGGGATGGCCGGTTGGTTCCAGGAGCGCACGGGCGCGCCGGTTCTCCTCTCGGAGACCGGTTACGCGCAAGTGCAGCTCCTGTGGGGGCCGGAGCAGCCGATGTCGGCGCGGCTGCTGGAGCTTTTTGCCCGGCACGGCTTCCCGGAAGCCGGGCTGGCGGAGATGACGAAGCACATGGTGAGCTTCGTCGATTTGGTTTCCCCGCAGCCGCAGGTTACGCTGCTGCGTGAAGGGCCCGTGCGCCTCGGGGACCGCGTGTACGAAGCCATGGAGACCCCCGGCCATGCCGCGGGTCACTTGGTCTTCTACGATGCCGAGGCGGAGGTGATCTTTTGCGGCGACCACGTCCTGCCGCAAATATCGCCGAACGTTTCCTTCCTCCCGCAGGTGGAAGAGAACCCGCTCGGCGAGTACCTGCGCAGCCTGCAGGAGATCGGCAGGCTGCCGGTTAAGATGGCTTACCCGGGGCACCGGGAGCCTTGGACCGGCTTTGGCGCACGCACCGAGGAACTGGTGCGCCATCATCATGAGCGGCTTGCGCTCATGGAGGGTCAGCTAAGCGCGCCGCTTAGCGCTTATGAGGTGTGCCGCTCGACCTTCGGCGATCGGCTCAGCGTGCACCAGATGAGGTTCGCGTTGTCGGAGACGATCGCTCACCTCATCTTGCTGGAGGCGGAGGGCCGCGTTCAGCAGGTCGACCCTGCCGCGGAGCTGGTGCGCTACGTAGCAATCACCCGCTAAATGAATAAAAGCACATCACATCCTCATGTTGAGCGGATGTTGATGTGCTTTTTTGTCATTGGCGGCGGCCCTACGCGAGTTGGAGGGAACTATGGTCCGCTATTACCGCGAGAAACAGCCGCTTCGCGATTTGAAGGGAACTACGATCCACTATTTTCCCGATTCTAGCTGAAATTCGGCAGTTTGAGATCAAATAGCACCCTGTAGTTCCGCTAAAATCTAAGTAACGCTTATTTCCCGTGAATAGCGTCCTCTGGTTCCCTTAACCTACTCCTGACCCGCTCAAACAGCTCACTGCCTTCATCGTCTCGGTGACTCCGCGAGTTCGCATCGCGCGGCGGTCACTGCCCTCATCACCTCGGCATCTTCCCAGCAGCTACGCCTTCATGTTCTCGGCATTCCACGTGTTGGCAACGCGCGGCCATCCGCGCCTTCCCCTACTTCAAAGGCTTACTGTAAGTAGGAATATTATTATGCGCTAACCGGCCGCAGGCAGCAGCTACAATGCCGCAAACCATATCGTCAATAAACGTATTGCATTTCCCCTCGGAATGATCGCTGTCCAAATCTTTAATGATCCCGATTTTCTCTTTGTCCAAGTAGCCAAAATTCGTAAGCGCAATCGTTCCATACATCAGCGGCACAGCGGTTGCGATACTTTCATCTACACCGAAAAGCCCTTCGTCTTGCCCGACAATATGATTATATTGCGGATTGAATTCGCCGGCTTCGACGGCGGTGTCTATTTTGATCGCCAACTGCAGCGCATGGAAGGTCTGCTGTTTGCGCAGCACAGCGACAATGTGTTCTTCGCATAGGCTGCGCTCCATGTCGGGATTGTAGGGACGCTGAAGCTGATCCAGAATTTCCACCATGTCTTCTAGCTGGACGCCTCTCTCAGCGAGGAGAGCGAGATTGCGCTGCGAATAATCGACTTTTACATTCTCGGAAATGATGACACTTGCCGTTGAAGCGACAATTGCGCAAATGCCTTTTGAAATAAACGATTTAGGACGTTTGGTCGGAAAGAAAAAGCGGAATTTACAATCCATGAAACCGAAAAGGGAGGCTGCGCCGCTGCCATACAAGCCACAGATTGACATGGCAATGGTTCGATGTACGTTGTAGGCAGGGTCTTTCATGCTTGCTAACAGCTCGGAGTCATGTTTGACCTTTTTTTGCAGTTCCATGAGCGTAGTCATGACATTGTAAGTTTCTGTTTTGCTTAAAACCCCTAATAAGGTCGTGGTGATCATCTCGTAAGGGATTTTTTTGATGCCTTTGATTTCCACAAGCAGGCGGGCAACAGCCTCTTCAATGACAGCTTGCGGATAGTGACTGAATACTTCATCCCGGAATTCGTTGAAAATGAGCGTTTTATCTTTGAGGAATGTTCTCATCTGTGCGCCTCCAGTTAGATCAAATCTGTCTATTTTTACAAGTATAGCATATCGCGTTAATAAGCCGAAAAGACATGGATTTGGCAGAAAAAAGGTGGAGGCTTTTCGGGACTGCTTTTTTGAGCATGTGGACAAAAAGTAGTTATAAATCGGACAAATCCCCGTATACATAATAATACGAAAAAGCAATGTACAGGCCATGCCAAAAAGTAAATAAGCGGCAGACGCTTCAGAAGAGGCTTCTGCGAAAACTCGAAGGAGGAAATAAGCAAATGAAACATCAACATTGGATTCGTTCAGCCGCCATCGCGGGGGTGATTGCCTTGCTGACCACAGGATGTTCGGTCCTGGGCACTGGGAAAAAAGCTGACATTGATGCACCTCCGACCACGGGTGCGGAAGCAGACGTTCAGACGACATCAGCTGCGGTCACGATCGATATGATCGACGATAATTCATCCCAAATGACGGTGTATGTGAAGGATGCCAAAGGCTTCGTCGCTCCGCTGAGTCTGGGATTGCCGAAATCGGTGTCGGTTGCGAAGACGACGCTGGAGTACATGGTGGATGGCGGTCCGGTCTCCAGTTTACTCCCATCTGGCTTCCAGGCCTTGCTGCCAAAAGGGACGAAAGTCATCTCCTTAAATGTAACTTCAGACAAACGCGCCATTGTCGATTTTTCAAAAGAGTTCCTCACGTATGATCAGCAAAACGAAAGAAAAATATTAGAAGCGATCACTTGGAATTTGACGAATTTCCCAACGGTAGAAAAAGTACAACTCCGTGTTGAAGGCAAGGATCTCAAAGAGATGCCAAAAGGCAAGACGCCGCTGGATACTCCGCTGGCGCGTTCAATGGGGATTAATCTTGAAAAGGCAGAAGACGCGGAATTCGGGCAATCCACACCGGTTACGCTTTACTTCCTTAATCAAAACGATCAAAATTACAAATATTATGTACCTGTAACAAGGCTCGTCAAAAGAACGGATAATGTAGCGAAAGCCGTTGTAGATCAGCTGATCAAAGGGCCTGATCAGAAGAAAGGGCTGGCCAGCGTTCTGAACGCCGCAACGGAAGTGAAGAGTATTAGCCCGGCGGACGCTTTGATTACGGTTGACTTCTCGAATAAGCTGCTTGGCGCTGATCAGAAAGCGCCTGAAGATGCTCTGAAGTCCGTTATTCTTTCCTTGACGGAGAACACAGGTTTTAAACAAGTGCAAATTAAAGTGGATGGTGCTGTGAAATTTACATCTTCGGATAGTACTCAGAACTATACGAAGCCAGTCGCGAGACCTGCTCATATTAATTCGACCAAGTCATAATCAGCTTGCGTCGCTTCATAGACCTCTATGCAAGGAATCTTGCATAGAGGTTTTCTCATCTTTTTGATCAGCCGGGTATCACTGTTCTTGATGAGGGTGCTTTTCTCCGGCTACTTTGTTACAATGGGGCAAGAGTATTCAGCTTCCCTTGGAAGCGACAGGAGGAGAACACGATTTATGCGAATTGGCGGAAGAACAAATGAAGAGTTGCGCCCAATGAGAATAACCCCTCATTATATAAAACATGCGGAAGGCTCGGTGCTCATTGAGGTCGGGGATACGAAAGTGATTTGCACAGCAACGGTTGAAGAGCGTGTCCCGCCTTTTATGAAAGGACAGGGCAAAGGTTGGGTAACCGCGGAGTATTCCATGCTCCCTCGCGCCACACAAGTCAGAAATCAGCGTGAGGCTGCCAAAGGCAAGCTTGGCGGACGGACGATGGAGATTCAGCGTTTGATCGGCAGGGCTCTGCGTTCCGTCGTTAACTTGGAAGCATTGGGCGAAAGATCCATCACCCTGGACTGCGATGTTATCCAAGCTGACGGAGGTACTCGGACCACTTCGATTACCGGTGCATTCGTAGCGATGGCGTTCGCGATCAACAAGCTGGCAACGGATAAAAATTTGGCTAAGTTTCCGATTAACGACTTTTTGGCTTCTGTTTCTGTTGGCGTTATCGGCCAAACACCGCGCCTGGATCTCAACTATGAAGAAGATTCGCAGGCTAAGGTGGATATGAACGTTGTCATGACGGGGCAAGGCCAATTTGTAGAAATCCAAGGAACAGGTGAAGACTCTCCGTTTTCACGCAAGGAATTGGATGAGCTGCTTGCGCTTGCAGAATCAGGGATTCATACAATGATTGAAGAGCAGTCAAAAGTGTTAGGCCCTATAGCGGATCGTATTCGGGGTGTACAACATGCGGCTACGAAGTAATATTGTTGTGATTGCAACCCGCAATGAGGGGAAAGTCAAGGAGTTTGAAAGTCTTTTTGGCCCAAAAGGGTACAAAGTCCGCAGCTTGGCTGATTATACGGATCTTCCGGAAATCGTGGAAAGCGGTAAGACGTTTGCAGAGAATGCGCGGATCAAAGCACAGATTATTTCGGCGCATCTTCATGTTCCTGTCCTGGCAGACGACTCAGGCTTGTGCGTGAAGGCGCTCGGCGGTGATCCTGGCGTTTACTCGGCTAGATATGCCGGAGAAAACGCAACGGATGCAGCCAACAATCACAAACTGCTCCAAGCTTTGAGCGAGTCCGCGCCGGCTGATGGGTTGCCTGTGGAAGCAGGACATCCGAAATTTTTAAGCGAGGCAGCGTTTGTTTGTGCCCTTGCGCTTATTGATCCGGTAGCGAATGAAACCATTGAGGCCGAGGATTCTTGCCCGGGTTACATTATTGCGGAACAACGCGGCGAGAGTGGCTTCGGCTACGATCCGCTGTTTTATATTCCTTCTCTGGGAAGAACCATGGCGGAGCTGACGGTGGAAGAGAAGAATGAAATTAGTCACCGCGCTAAAGCTCTGAGATTATTCCTGGATAGGCTTCCTGATCAAAATGAATCCTAATGAAAAGACCTGCTCCCACATCAACAGTGGACAGCAGGTCTTTTTCTATTAACGGATTGATATTTTATAGTTTCGCAACCACATATCCACTTGTGCCAAATACGCGAACAGCTGAGGTCCCGTCATCAACTGGCCGAACCACGGGAGATCGAAGTCATTCGTGTCGGAGCTGGCGAGTGCCCGTATTTTTTTTACATCAATGAAGGGCAGCAGCGGTGAGCCGGGGTCATCCAAAATTTCCAGCACCCATTTGCGAACAGCCGTTAAATAATTAGGGTTGTGTGTCTTTGGATATGGACTTTTCTTGCGGGTTAAGACATCATCAGGCAGAACGCCTTTGAGTGCTTTTCGTAAAATGCCTTTTTCCCGATCTCCGGATGTTTTGATTTCCCAGGGAATATTCCACACATACTCAACAAGACGGTGATCGCAGAACGGAACACGCACTTCAAGTCCGACAGCCATGCTCATGCGGTCTTTGCGGTCGAGAAGAGTCGGCATGAAACGGGTGATGTTGAGGTAGGACATTTCCCGCATCCGGTTTTGCTGCTGCGTTTCTCCCGCTAGCCGCGGTACCTCGCTTAAGGCCTGCTGATAGCGATTGCTGACGTATTCAACTGGCTTAATCCAGTCAACTAAGTCAGGTGCCAGCAGATCAACCCGGTTAGGCAATTTTAATGACCAAGGGAACGTATTGGCAGAGAGGGCTTCTTCGTTGTGGAACCAAGGATATCCGCCAAAGATTTCATCCGCAGCTTCGCCCGAAATGGCGACCGTGGCTTCCTTTTTAATTTCCCGGCAAAACAAATAAAGGGATCCGTCAACATCCGCCATTCCCGGGGTATCCCGGGCAAACACTGCTGTTTTCAGGGATTCCACTAGTTCAGGCGTATCGAACTCAATATAATGGTGCTCGGTGCCAAGATGCTCAGTCATCCGCTTAATCCAAGGTGCATCGGAGTTTGGTTGAAAGAGATTGGCTTTGAAGTGCTTATCATTATCTTTGTAATCGACTGAAAAAGTGTGCAAAGCGCCTTTTCCGCTTTCTTTGTAATGTTCCGCGGCAAGTGAGGTCAGTGCGCTGGAGTCAAGCCCTCCGGATAGCAGCGTACAGATCGGTACGTCGGAGACGAGCTGCCGCTGGGCCGTGTCGCTCAGCAGTTGTTGAACCTGGAGCGCCGTCGCTGCCACATCATCCGGATGAGGTTGGCTTTCCAGCTTCCAGTACGTTCTGATGGATAGGCCGTTGCGGTCAAAAATAGCGCATTGTCCCGGTTTCAGCTCCGACATATTACGATAAATGCCATGTCCCGGAGTGCGCGCAGGACCCACTGCGAAGATCTCAGCCAATCCTTCCGCGCCAACTTCCGCCTGAAAGTCTGGGTGAGCGAGGATGGCTTTTGGCTCAGAACCGAATAGAAGGACGCTGTTCTGATGAGAATAAAAAAGCGGCTTTACGCCAAGCCGGTCTCTGACCAAATAAAGGGATTGCTCCTGGTCGTTCCATGCTGCGAAGGCGAAGATCCCATTCAGACGGTCTACACAAGCCCGCCCCCATTCAATGAAGGCAACAAGCAGCACCTCGGTATCGCAGGTTGTTCGGAAATGATGTCCGCGAAGTTCGAGCTCTTTCTTCAGCTCGGGGGCATTGTAAAGTTCGCCATTATATACGATCGTATAGGTGTAGTCTCCTTGTTTCCGGATCATAGGCTGAGCGCCGTTTTCCGGATCCATTACACTAAGACGTCGATGGCCCAGGGCACAGTGCTGTGAGATCCAGGTGCCAGAAGCATCCGGTCCACGCAAATGGAGCGTTTCCGTCATATTTTCTAGAATGGACGGGTACCCGGTCAAGTCTTTCCGCCAATCTATCCAACCCGTTATTCCGCACATAGACGTTCCTTCCTTTCTTTATGAAGAGAGCATGATGATAAAGGGTATGCAAATTGGGAATATATAATGTCTGTCCAAGAATAGCGAGAAATGTCATCGGATAGATTTTGTGTTTTAAATCCAAGCCTGTTATTATTAATGAATTATTATTACTAAACAGTAAAGGTGATGGCCATGAAAAAGAAACATTCCAAAGCACAAATCGATTATCTAGCCTCCAGAGAGCATTTTTTGCAAATTAGTAATCAAGCGGATAAACGGATTGCCGATTTGAAAGAGGCGGGCCAAGAAGTCGGACAGGCTGAAATGGAAGATATCATTGAACGCGTTGGCCTGCACCGTGCCTATAATGAACTGACGCAAGCGGAGAATTTACTGATTAATTGGACGCAAATCGCCATTAAAACAGAGCCTGAATTCATTGCAAATCGCAGTAATTTCGAGGAACTCTATGAAAGAGTCAAAACAGATGCAGAAGCTAGAGGCGCTCTTCTAAATTTAGCCATGCGTTTAAATCTTGACCTTGCGTGACATTCTAAAGGGGTAGTGCCATTCTTTCTTCAGGAGGCGAATGCTCATGGATAGTCATTTCATTAGCAAGCTGCACGACAAGCAGAGGAAAGCCGCGAAGAATTTCAGGACACAAGGTGACGGTCAGCCAGGCAGTAACTTGCCTCACAAGAAGCACTAAAGTCTAATGGCATTAACAAGAGCCTGTAGAGGTCACTCTACGGGCTCACCTTACTAGGAGGGAATTCATCATGGGCAAAAAAAGTATGAAACAAAAAGCGCAAAGCACGATCGATCATTCGAAGCAATCTTCACGCGTGCAGTCTAATTTGGATTCAACTGAGCCTGGCCATCATCAGCCGAATCGGCCTTCTGTGTAGGAACGGATTTGTATTTTAAAATAATGCTTCAAAAAGCCGCAACCGTGGGTTGGCGGCTTTTTCTATTTAGAGGAACTACGGGCCACTATTCTAGCAAATTCAGCCCATTTGAGCGTTCAGCGGAACTACAGGGCCTTATCTGACCGCCTTATCCCGTTTTCTTTAAGAAAACGGATAAATAGAGGCCCACAGTTCCCCTCCGCGCGAAAAAGGGCATATTTCGATGAAATAGCGACCTGTAGTTCCCTTCGTGCTTGTTAAGAGCGCCAAGCAATAGCAGCAAATTTCATTGGGGGGATTGCTCCATACAAATAGAGGGGTAAGCTTCGCTTACCCCTCAAACAAAAAAAGATCGCGAAATCTCGCGATCTTCTCTCCTTGCAATACGTCCCAGGAGGGATTCGAACCCCCGACCGCACGCTTAGAAGGCGTGTGCTCTATCCAGCTGAGCTACTGAGACATGGACCTCTTCTTACCTAGCAGCGTGTAGCTGTTTGGCGAAGCAAGAGTTATATTATCATATCTTTTTAAGAGAAGTCAACACTTGTTTTAAAATTATTTTGCAATCACCCGAACAATCAAGTAAACTGTCACCAGCAGACCATGATTTCTGAGGTGATCCACATAACCGAGTTGTCGATGAATAATGTTATTCTTTTCCCGAAAACAGAGCAATATTACGAAGAGGAACTTACCAGGTTTCTAAAAAACGAACAGTATAGCGATGCTCTTCAACTGCTGACATTTCTGCTTCAATTTCCAGCTGCGCAATCGGATAAGATCGAGCAGTGGGAAGCATTGCGGATTTGGCTCCAAACCATGTTTCCAGAAGAGCTATTCCCTATGCCGAGTCCATCGGAAGAGGATTTAGAGGAAGAAGAGGATTTATTAAGGCAATACATACATGAGAAGTCGTCAGATGATGGGGCATACGCCTTGAAGCTGCTGGACTTGCTCAAAGAAGGTAATTTGGAACAGCAGGTAAGCAGTCTTGAACAATTGGGTTTTATCGATCAACCTGGTATAGGCTCGGCTATCAAAGAATGGCTTAGCGAAAAGCCGCGGCACCCGCATATCCAGTTCAAGGCGCTGCAGGCGCTTAAGCAAATGGGGGAGCAAGGATTCATTGAGTTTCCCAAAAACGGGAACATGATTGCCGTCCAGATCGAGGAAACACCGCTATGCCCGGAGGATTTTCCATCCCAAATTCGTGATATGATTCGCAGAGTCGGGGATATTAGTGAAATAAGCCAGCCGGATTTTGTTTATTTTGCCAAACAAACTTGGCAGGAATTTTTGGCCTATGCCTACGGAACAGCCATCTACTCAGACTTGCTGAAAGCCGAAGAGGGCGCCGTTGACGTATGGGCATCCGCCTTGCACGCGATTTTGCAAGAACGATTATTTGGTTCTGTTAACCGAGAGGAATTGCTAGATAATTACGGGATTGTAGGGTCGATGGCGCTGCAATGGAAGCGGGCGCATCTCGTGCTGCAGGCGTTTGTGAAGCAGTTTAACCCTGATCCGTTTTAGGGGCGAAAGGTCGCCTTGAAATGAATTTGTTATATGTTATAATAGAATGGTTATAATGAGCGTAACGTGAAAATATGTCATCGTACATTTTTGGAAGGGGAAAGCATAAAATGAAAGCAAGTTGGGAAAAAATAGAGAAGAACGTAGGCGTTCTTGAAGTGGAAGTTGGCGCAGAGCGCGTCGCAGATGCATTGGATAAAGCTTTCAAAAAAGTATCCGCGAAAGTAAATGTACCAGGTTTCCGTAAAGGGAAAGTGCCACGTTCAATCTTTGAAGCTAAATTTGGTGTAGAAAGCCTATACCAAGATGCACTAGACATCATTTTGCCTGAAGTTTACGTACAAGCGATTGAAGAGGTTAAAATCGAGCCTGTGGATCGTCCGGAAGTAGACGTAGAGCAATTCGGCAAAGGACAAGTTCTTAAATTCAAAGCGAAGGTTACTGTTAAACCGGAAGTAACGCTTGGCGATTACAAAGGCATCGAAGTTGAAGCTGTAGATGCTAACGTAACGGATGAAGAACTGGACAGCGAGCTTTCCCGTCTGCAACAACGTCATGCTGAATTGGTTGTTCTTGAAGAAGGACAAGCAGCTAACGGCGATGTAGTTGTTCTTGATTTCGAAGGTTTCGTTGATGGCGAAGCATTCGAAGGTGGAAAAGCAGAGAAGTACTCCCTTGAGCTTGGCTCCAACTCCTTCATTCCAGGGTTCGAAGAGCAGCTTGTAGGACTTGGCAAAGGCGAAGAGAAAGATGTTAACGTTTCTTTCCCTGAGAACTACCACTCCGAAGATCTGAAAGGCAAAGCGGCTGTGTTTAAAGTGAAAATTCACGACATCAAACGCAAAAACTTGCCAGAACTTGATGATGAGTTCGCTAAAGATGTGAGCGAGTTCGACACGCTTGTTGAGTACAAAGAAGAATTGAAAAACCGTCTTCAAGAGCGCAAAACAAAAGATTCAGAAGCTGCTCTGGAAACAACTGTTGTTGATAAGGCTGCGGCTAACGCTGATGTTGAAATTCCAGCATCCATGGTAGAAGCAGAACTTGATGTAATGGTGAAAGAATTCGAAAGACGTCTTCGCTCCCAAGGCATGACGCTTGAGATTTACTTCCAGTTCTCCGGTCAAAACGAGAGCGTGCTGAAAGATCAAATGAGAGAAGATGCTGAGAAGCGTGTTCGTAACAACCTTGTTCTTGAAGCCATTGCAGCTGCAGAAAACATCACAGTATCCGACGAAGAAGTTGACGCGGAACTTGAGAAATATGCACCATCCTACCAAAAATCAACGGCAGAACTTCGTGAGCTGTTTGCTTCTAACGGCAGCCTAGAGGGTCTGAGCAATGATCTTGTGATTAGAAAAACGGTTGACTTCTTGCTTGAAAATAGCAAGCATGTTTCCGCAGCAGTATAAATAAGGTAAGTAAAGGCACGTACGTAAGCAACGTGCCTTTCTTTTACCCTATTTTAGCCACAAACTGCCTACAAACATAAGAAATTCATTGAATACATAGCAGTCTTCTGAAAAAATGACTTTGCTGCTCAAACATGTTAAACTGTTACTGAATCCCAATTTGGAAAACATGGCTTTGGCCACAAAAGGAGTTGGTACAATGAGTCTTATTCCTATGGTTGTTGAACAAGAGGCACGTGGGGAACGCTCTTACGACATCTACTCGCGTCTACTTAAGGACCGCATTATTTTCATTGGGACTGCCATTGATGATGATGTGGCTAATTTGGTCATTGCCCAGCTGCTTTTTTTATCTGCTCAGGATCCCGAAAAGGATATCCACTTATATATCAACTCACCAGGTGGATCTGTAACAGCTGGAATGGGTATCTTCGATACCATGCAATTTATTAAACCGGATGTATCTACGATTTGTGTAGGTATGGCCGCAAGTATGGGTTCCTTGCTGTTAACAGCGGGTGCCAAAGGCAAGCGATACGCGCTGCCGAATGCTGAAGTTATGATTCACCAACCGCTCGGCGGTGTAAGAGGTCAAGCGACCGATATTAAGATTCACGCGGATTGGATTATCAAAACGAAACAAAAACTCAACCAGATTTATGTGGATCGTACGGGACAGCCGCTTGAAAAGATCGAAAGAGACACCGACCGAGATAACTTTATGAGCGCTGAAGAAGCGAAGGCATACGGGTTAATCGACGAGGTTATCACTCGAAACGACTTGAAATAAAGGAGTGATCCCATGTTTAAATTTAACGATGAAAAAGGCCAACTCAAATGTTCCTTTTGTGGAAAATCCCAAGACCAAGTTCGCAAGCTTGTTGCAGGTCCGGGAGTTTACATTTGTGATGAATGTATAGAGCTTTGCACGGAGATTGTAGAAGAAGAACTAGGTCATGAGGAAGAACTGGATCTGAAGGATGTTCCGAAACCGAAGGAAATCCGCAACATTTTGGACCAGTACGTCATCGGGCAAGAACAAGCGAAGAAATCACTTGCTGTAGCGGTTTATAATCACTACAAGCGTATCAATTCGCAAAATAAACTGGAAGATGTTGAGCTTCAAAAAAGTAACATCGTTCTTCTAGGACCAACAGGAAGCGGTAAAACACTTCTTGCACAAACGCTTGCCAAAATCTTGAATGTTCCTTTCGCTATCGCGGATGCAACTTCATTGACGGAAGCGGGTTATGTTGGGGAAGACGTTGAGAACATTTTGCTCAAACTGATTCAAGCTGCAGATTACGATGTGGAGAAAGCAGAACGCGGTATTATCTACATCGATGAGATCGATAAAGTAGCACGCAAATCCGAGAACCCGTCTATTACTAGAGACGTTTCTGGTGAAGGCGTTCAGCAAGCTTTGCTCAAGATTCTTGAAGGTACGGTTGCATCAGTTCCTCCGCAAGGCGGACGTAAGCACCCTCATCAAGAGTTTATTCAAATCGATACAACCAACATTCTGTTTATTTGCGGCGGAGCTTTTGATGGTCTAGAGCAAATTATTAAACGCAGAATCGGTAAAAAAGTGATCGGCTTCAGCACAGACGGAGCTAAAGTAGATTTGAAACCGGGTGAGTACCTGTCCATGGTACTTCCAGAAGATCTGCTCAGATTCGGATTGATTCCGGAATTCGTAGGCCGTCTGCCGGTTATCTCTACCCTGGAGCCGCTGGATGAAGCAGCACTGGTACGTATTCTTTCCGAGCCGAAAAATGCGCTCGTGAAACAATACCAGAAGATGCTCGAAATGGATAACGTTTCACTCGAATTCGACGCAGAGGCGCTTGACGCCATTGCGAAAGAAGCGATTAAACGGAATACCGGCGCGCGCGGTCTGAGAGCAATCATCGAAAGCATTATGCTTGACGTGATGTTTGAAGTCCCTTCAAGAACCGATGTCTCTTCTTGTGTAGTCTCTAAGGAGACTGTTCAGAACAAGCTAACACCTGTGCTGACAACGAAAGACGGTTCACAAGCGTCAGGTAAGAAAAAAGAAGAAAGTGCGTAACCCATAATTTCATTAACGAACACACAGCCTCCAATCCGGTTTCCTTATACAGGAAATTGGAGCGGAGGATGTTTGGTGTCATGGGGAGAGAAACCATAATGTTCCATAGAAAAGACACGCGGCCCGTTCGAGTAGGCGATCTGACCATCGGCGGCAGCAATGAAGTCATCATGCAAAGCATGTGTACGACGAAAACAGCGGATGTAAAAGCCACTGTTGCTGAAATTCTTCGTCTGGAAGAAGCAGGCTGCCAATTGGTTCGCGTAACCGTGAACAATAAGGAAGCCGCTGAAGCGATTAAAGAAATTAAGAAACAGATCCATATTCCGCTAGTTTCCGATATTCATTTTGACCATCGTCTAGCGCTTGCTGCAATTGAGAACGGGATCGATAAAGTGCGGATTAACCCGGGCAATATCGGTCGCCGCGAGAAGGTTGAAGCGGTAGTTAAGGCTTGTAAAGAGCGCGGGATTCCCATCCGAATCGGTGTGAATGCAGGTTCGCTGGAGAACCATCTTCTGGAGAAGTATGGTTATCCGACGCCGGAAGCTATGGTGGAAAGTGCCTTATTTCATATCAACATTCTAGAAGAATTAGATTTTCAAGATATCATCGTCTCTCTCAAAGCTTCTGATGTACCGATGGCGATTGCCGCTTATTCACAAGCTGCGAAAGCTTTTAACTACCCACTTCACCTTGGTATTACGGAAGCGGGAACGCTCTTTACGGGCGCAGTGAAAAGTGCCGCGGGTATTGGAACGCTTCTCAACATGGGCATCGGGAACACGCTTCGTATTTCGCTTAGCGCGGATCCGGTTGAAGAGATTAAGGTGGCACGTGAGCTTCTCAAAACGTTCGGGTTAATTACGAACGCAGCAACGCTGGTTTCCTGCCCGACTTGCGGACGTCTTGACATTGACTTGTTCTCGATCGCTAACGAGGTAGAGGACTACATTGCCAAGATTAAGGTGCCAATTAAAGTATCTGTTTTAGGTTGTGCCGTAAACGGTCCTGGAGAGGCTCGTGAGGCAGATATCGGGATTGCAGGTGCTCGTGGTGAAGGCATGCTGTTCCGCTATGGAGAAATGATCCGTAAGGTGCCGGAAGCCGAATTGCTCGATGAGTTGAAGAAAGAAATTGATATCATCGTCAAAGCCTATGAAGAAACAGGCGTCATTCCTGGTCGTAAGCACTAATTTTTATTTAACATAAGCAAAGCCGTTAAGAACCCTTGTAAGGGATCTTGACGGCTTTTTGTTATTCAGCGCACGCATATTTGGGGCGCAAGAGAAGCATAATGAGAGAACTGGAAAGCTTGCTCAATTCACGCAAGTTTTACTATGGATGAAGGAGAATGACCATGATTTTGTTAAAAAAGAACGCTGCAACACGCCGAATTTCCTTGGCAGTTACGATGGGGATTTCGCTGTTCCTGCTGCCCGTACATTCCGGCGCTGCTGATAGCCTGAACCCCAATCAGCCTGTTGCTGAATCCAAGACGAAAAAGGTAGCCATTGTCATTGATGACTTTGGCAACAATATGGACGGCACCACCGAAATGTTGAATTTGCCCATCCCATTCACAGTAGCTGTGATGCCATTTCTGCCCTCTACCAAGCAAGACGCTCAACTAGCGCATGATAAAGGCCATGAGGTTATCCTGCACCTGCCTATGGAACCTGTACGAGGTAAGAAAAGTTGGCTTGGCCCTGGAGCCATTACTACGGACTTATCCAGCGATGAGATTCATAAGCGGATCGTAGCGGCGATAGAGGATGTCCCTTATGCGATAGGCATCAATAATCATATGGGCTCTAAAGCGACAGCCGATGAAAGAGTCATGAATATTCTTGTGGACATCTGCAAAGAGAAAAATCTTATTTTATTGGACAGCCGCACGACACCGCATAGCTTGATTGGGAAATTGGCGGGACAGAAGGGCGTTCCATTTTCAGAAAATCAGCTGTTTTTTGACGACCTCTATACCTACAGCCACATCAGCAATCAGATGGTAAAGTTTAAGAAGTTTGTGAAAGACAGAGATTTGGTCATTGCAATTGGACATGTTGGCCCTCCAGGCAAGAAAACAGCTCAAGTCATCAAAGAGGCCATTCCAACGATTCAAAAGGAAGCAACCTTTGTTCCTCTTTCGCAAACGGTGAATCTTAACGCGAGAAAGTAGAATTATTGACCATTCCAAAGTATTCATCCACAGCCCGGGCAACGGCGTCCGCGAGTTTGGCTTGATGGTGAGAGCTATTCAACAGTTTGCGATCGGTTTTATTTGAAATAAATCCGAACTCCACGATAACAGCCGGGTATTTGGTATTTCGGAGCACATAGTATTTTTTTCCGAGAATAGGCAGTTCCTTCGAGCCATACACACGATTAAGAGAGTTTTGCAGCAAATTGGCAAACAGGATACTTTCGGATCGATTTTGGTGAAAAACAAGAGGTCCTCGCCGATTTGGTTTGCCTGACCAGTTAATATGCATGCTGAGCATCATTTTAGGCTTAATCGTGTTGGCTATTCCGGATCGCTGTGCCAAATCTTTGCGATGTCTTCCTCCATAGGACCATTTATTATCTTGGCTCAAGGCATAATCATTGGTTCGGTTGATAATGACACGGTAGCCTTTTTTCTGAAGTAATTTGTAAGTCTTTTTAGAAATTGCTAAGTTCATATCTTTTTCTTGGTATTTGCCGTATCTAGCTCCGGAATCAACGCCGCCATGGCCTACATCAATAATGATATCGGCATAAGGGAGCAGGGGGTTTCCTGCAAAAGCATAAGCATCAGAGCCTGCTGCTGCGAGGAGGCACAGAAAAAGAAGGACGATTGTCAATAAGCGCTTCAAAATGCCACATCCTTTTGCATGAAAGGTCATCTCTTATCCTTCTTCATAAAGGGAGCTTACATACATCATTCAAAAGTTTGCATGGATTGGATTAACCTTCTTTTACACGGGAATAATGGAAGTTATCGCTAAGGTTTTACTAAGGAGGCATGACAATGAGTCTAAGTATTATTTTAATGGTAATTCAAGTGTTTTTTGCGGTTGTTATCGGGCTGTATTTCTGGAATTTACTGCGTAACCAACAGACGAATCGGACTGCTGTCGATAGAGAATCCAGAAAAGAATTGGAGAAGCTCAGAAAGCTTAGATCCATATCACTGACAAAGCCGTTATCGGAGAAAACGAGACCTTCCTCCATGCAGGATATCGTTGGCCAAGTGGAAGGCTTGAAGGCTTTGAAAGCCGCTCTGTGCGGTGCTAATCCACAGCATGTTCTCATTTATGGCCCTCCGGGTGTCGGTAAAACGGCAGCTGCCCGGGTCGTTTTGGAAGAAGCGAAGAAAAATCAGGAATCTCCTTTCCGAGCGGATTCTAAATTTACGGAGATTGATGCGACAACAGCTCGCTTCGATGAGAGAGGAATTGCCGATCCCTTAATCGGTTCTGTTCACGATCCGATTTATCAAGGTGCAGGCGCAATGGGCGTTGCGGGAATTCCGCAGCCGAAGCCAGGCGCCGTGACCAAGGCGCATGGGGGCATCCTGTTCATCGATGAAATCGGTGAATTGCACCCAACGCAAATGAACAAATTATTAAAGGTGCTGGAAGACCGTAAAGTATTTCTTGAGAGCGCGTATTACAGCTCGGAAGATACGAATATTCCAGGTTATATCCATGATATATTTCAAAATGGCCTTCCTGCGGATTTCCGCTTAGTGGGGGCTACGACCCGTACGCCAAGCGAGATTCCACCGGCTATTCGATCACGGTGTCTGGAAATCTTTTTTCGCCCTCTTTTACCGGAAGAAGTTGGAGAGATTGCACGCAAAGCTTTGGATAAGATTGGCTTTAAGAAATGCGAAGCTGCCGTCGGGGTTGTCATGAAGTATGCAACGAACGGCCGGGAAGCTGTGAACGTTATTCAACTTGCAGCCGGTATCGCTTTATCGGATAAAAGAGATGAAATTACGGCTTCCGACATAGAATGGGTTGTAAATTCATCACAAATTCCTCCCAGACCTGAACGCAAAGTACCTGCCCAACCGCAAGTTGGATTTGTTAACGGGTTAGCTGTTTATGGTCCTAATTTGGGTACCTTGCTTGAGATTGAAGTATCAGCTATTCCGATTGCCGTCGCAGGTACAGGGAAATTCAACATCACAGGTGTGGTGGATGAAGAAGAAATGGGAGGAGGATCACGGACGATTCGCCGAAAAAGCATGGCTCGCGGCTCTGTAGAAAACGTGCTGACAGTCCTTCGCAAGCTCGGATTCAACACTTCCGATTATGATCTGCATATTAACTTCCCCGGTGGTGTGCCGATTGACGGGCCTTCTGCCGGTATTTCAATGGCAACAGCTATCGCATCTGCGATACACAGGATTCCTGTCGATAACAAACTGGCCATGACCGGTGAAATGAGCATACATGGGAAAGTCAAGCCGGTAGGCGGCGTAGTCGCGAAAGTAGAGGCGGCCTTCCAAGCTGGAGCAACCAAAGTCATCATCCCGAAGGAAAATTGGCAGGAGATGTTTGCCGATTTACCAGGGGTAGAGGTCGTTGCTGCGGAATCCATCGAGGAAGTTTTGAGTGCTGCGCTGGGAATTGAACTTCATGACAATGTCATTCCTTTGCCTTTTGCCGCAGAAAGAACAATTGCCTCATCGACATTGCCGATTCTGCATGCGAATTCACAGCATACGATTGATTCCTAAATTCAGCTGCAATTACCTTACATGCCGCGTTAGGTGCCAATTGGTGTTTTCTGTGCAGTTTTGATAAAATGTAAAGGGCAACGGATGAATACAATAATGAGAGACTTTGAGCAGGGCTCAGAGCTCCCTATATATGGAGGTGCAGAGGATGGGACCCGGAAAAATCAAGGTGCGCAGATTGCCGCTATTGCCTCTAAGGGGACTGCTGGTTTATCCGAGCATGGTTCTACATCTGGATGTAGGGCGGGAAAAGTCGGTTAAAGCATTAGAGCGGGCAATGGTGGATGACAGCATGATACTCCTCTGCTCTCAATCTGAGATCAACATTGAAGAGCCTTCCAAAGAAGATATTTATCGCATCGGGACTATTGCTAAGGTGCGGCAAATGCTGAAGCTGCCGAATGGAACGATTCGTGTCTTGGTAGAAGGCGTGTTGCGTGCTGAGATTGTAGAGTACCTCGTGAATGATGAATACTACGAAGTGACGGCCAGAGAGCTGCCTGAGCAAGAAATAACGGATCCAGAGATCGATGCGCTGATGCGTACCGTTCTGAACCAATTCGAGCATTATATCAATTTATCTAAAAAGGTGACACCAGAGACGCTCGCGGCTGTATCCGATATCGATGAGCCAGGCCGTTTAGCTGATGTCATCTGCAGTCATTTGTCGCTCAAAATCAAGGATAAGCAAGACATTTTGGAGACCGTGGATGTGCGTGAGCGGCTTGAGAAAATGCTGAATATTCTCAACAATGAGCGAGAAGTGCTTGAACTGGAGCGCAAGATCAGTCAACGTGTCAAAAAGCAGATGGAAAAAACGCAGAAGGAATACTACCTTCGCGAGCAGATGAAAGCGATCCAGAAGGAACTTGGCGATAAGGAAGGCCGCGCAGGCGAAGTCGATGAGCTGCGGAGTCAATTGTCGGAAGCTGAGCTGCCTGACAAGGTTCGCGAGAAGGTCGAGAAAGAAATCGACCGTCTGGAGAAAATGCCGGCAACTTCTGCGGAAGGTGGCGTCATTCGCAACTATATTGATTGGCTGCTGGGGCTGCCTTGGTCCAAATCGACCGTAGATGATCTTGATTTGAACATCGCCGAGGAAATTCTCAATGAGGATCATTTCGGGCTTGAGAAACCGAAGGAACGCGTGCTGGAGTACTTGGCTGTGCAGAAGCTGGTCAAAAAGCTGAAAGGTCCTATCCTTTGTCTGGTGGGACCGCCAGGGGTCGGTAAAACGTCCATCGCCCGCTCTATCGCAAGATCCATGGGCAGACAGTTTATCCGCATCTCGCTCGGCGGTGTCAGGGATGAAGCGGAGATCCGCGGCCATCGCCGCACGTATGTTGGAGCTATGCCTGGCAGGATCATCCAGGGGATGAAAAATGCCGGAGCCAATAATCCCGTTTTCTTATTAGACGAAATCGATAAAATGGCCATGGATTTCCGCGGTGATCCTGCATCGGCGCTGCTGGAAGTTCTGGATCCCGAGCAAAATAGCACTTTTAGTGATCATTTCATTGAAGTTCCGTTCGACTTGTCCAACGTCATGTTCGTCACAACCGCTAATGCCGTTCACAATATTCCGCGTCCTTTGTTAGATCGGATGGAGGTTCTGTACATCCCGGGCTATACGGAAATTGAGAAAATGCAGATAGCCAAGAAATATTTGCTGCCGAAGCAAAAGCGAGATCATGGATTAGAGGAAGATCAACTTGTCGTTGATGACGCAGCGTTGATGAAAATCGTCCGTGATTACACTAGAGAAGCCGGTGTTCGTAATTTAGAGCAGCAAGTTGCCGGGATGAACCGGAAGGCAGCCAAAAAAATCGTGTCCGACCCCTCAACGCCGGTGCATGTAACGGAAGAGAACCTGAAGGACTACTTGGGTCCAGTTAAGTTCCGGTACAATGTAGCGGAAGAGAAGGATCAGATCGGAGCGGTCACAGGGCTTGCCTGGACGGAAGTCGGCGGGGATACGCTGGTAATTGAAGTGACCGTGATGCAAGGCACAGGCAAGCTGACGCTGACAGGTAAGCTCGGAGATGTTATGAAAGAGTCCGCACAAGCAGCATTCAGCTATACGCGAACACGCGCTGATGTGCTTGGGATTGCTCCTGACTTCCACGAGAAGAATGACATCCATATCCACATTCCGGAGGGGGCGATACCCAAAGATGGCCCTTCCGCCGGGATAACGATGGCAACCGCCTTGATTTCGGCTTTGACGAATATCCCGGTTTCCCGCTCAGTTGCAATGACGGGCGAAATCACACTTCGCGGCCGCGTGCTGCCAATCGGGGGACTGAAAGAAAAGGCGCTCGCTGCACATCGTGCTGGTATACGTACCATTCTGCTGCCTCAGGATAATGAGAAAGATATCGTCGAAATTCCAGAAAGTGTCCGCGATGAGATGACCTTTATACCGGTCAGCCATATGGATCAAGTGCTCGAACATGCACTTGTGAAAAATAGGCCGCCAGCTCACGTCGGATAACCATAGAAAGTAGTTGAACATTCTTGAAAGTCAATCAAGCTGAGTTCGTTATCAGTGCGGTTGGACCTAGCCAATATCCAGAGGATGCCTTGCCGGAGATTGCTCTGGCAGGGCGTTCTAATGTCGGGAAATCCTCGCTCATTAACTGCTTGATCTCCCGCAAGAACTTGGCTAGAACCAGCTCCCAACCGGGTAAAACCCAAACACTGAACTATTATAAAGTAAATCAGGACTTATATTTTGTTGATCTTCCCGGTTATGGTTACGCCAAAGTATCCAAAACAAAAAGAGAACAATGGGGAAAATTCATTGAGAATTACTTATTGAACCGTGAAACGTTGCGTCTTGTCATGCAGCTGGTGGATTTAAGACATCCGCCTTCCAAGGATGACCAAGCGATGTATGAATGGTTAAGACATAACGATGTGCCTGTTCTCGTGGTTGCAACGAAGGCAGATAAGATTCCCAAAAGCCAATGGGCCAAACACCTTAAAATTGTGCGAGAAACACTGGGAATGGATAAAGGCGTTCAGCCTCTGATGTTCTCTTCTGAGCTTACGCTCGGGAAGGACGAGCTGTGGGGGATTTTGGAGCAAGCTATTGCTTATGGAGAGCCGGAAGTCGAAGCAGCTGAAGCCCCGGCTGGAACGATAGAAACAAACGAAGAAGTAATCCAGCGAGAACCGTCCTGATTCAAAGGGCGGTTTTTTGCGTATATGAGAGCAAGATGCCAAAAGAGAGAGGAAATCAAGAAGAAGCATACAGGAAAGTGAGGTTTTCTAGGGAAAATTTACTGGCATTCCGTATTTCCTTGGTTTTTTCAGAATATTTGGCGGATTATCATGAAATGCACGCAGGAATATTCATGCCGCTTGTAGTATAATAATAAACAAGGTAATTGTTCATTGCTTGAAAACAAAGAATCGAGGGATTTTTATGGCACAAAGGTTAGCGACTGAATATGTCAAGACCTGCCTCCAGTTAACAGAAGCCGAGATGTTCAGGTTTTTTCAAATGTTCGTGGACCATCAAGTGACTTTGCAAGTGAAGGTTTTGGAAAATGGCAATCAAGAAGTTGTTTTTCAAGATGGTGCAGGTCAAGAAATTGTCCTTTCATTTGAGAAGAAATCGGGCCTATATGAATGTACAGGATCCTGCAGATTAAGTAATACTTTACTGGCTAATTTAATGCGAAAAGCTGTATCGGAGTTCAAAGGAAGCGCGACGGTAAACCGAATTTATTCCAGCTATACCATGGTATACTACTATGAGCGCGGCACTGTTGTGAAGATTGAAGAAGTTAAAGGGCAATTGATAACGGTCATTTATGAGTTCCGAGATACCATTGGCCTCATGCAGGAAATGTTCCAAAAGAGAGAAGTCGAACAAGAGATCGAAATGATCTACGACCAAATTAATCATCTTCTCGACTTGCGCAATATGGTGCAGGATCAAGGAGAACACCAGCAGATCGACACTCGCCTCAATGAGCTCACACATCGTTTGTTTATTTTGGAGGCTTAACAACCACATATACATGCAAATGGAAGACCCGATTAAGGGTCTTTTTTGTGTCCAAATTACGACTTTTTGAGCCGAATGAACAAGTTAAACGCCTTCTACATAGATTAGATATTGCGTGCTCGGAGGAGAAGGGCTTTGGCAAAAAAAACTATTGCATTTCTCGTCGATAGATGTTATTTTTATTCTCGTTGAAACAATATAGGAACCAGGATTCACTCAGGACATTGAATGTTGCGAGAGATAATACCCTCGGGAAGTGAATGACGTAGGTCCTAGCGGATGAAATTTTTACACACATTTTATTCCTAGGAAGGGGGAACCGAAAGATGGAAACTGAATACTCAACTTTCGGAAGACACGTTGCTGTAGATACTTGGGGGGTAGATTTCGAACTTCTGAACAATGCAGAATGGTTGCAGGCTCAGATGGTAGAAGCTGCCGAGGTATGCGGAGCAACCGTACTATCTGTACAATCCAAGCAATTTGAACCACAAGGAGCAACTGTACTTGTTATGTTGTCCGAGAGTCATCTCTCCATTCACACTTATCCTGAGAGAGGTTTTGCCGCGCTTGACTGTTATACTTGCGGTGAGACAGTGGACCCTCAATTAGCAATTGATTTTATGGTATCCGTATTGAAACCAGAAACATTCCATGCGAAGAAACTAGTTCGCGGAATGGGTGAATTGCAAGTAGAAACTCCTGAAATTAAGCTAGCAGAGCTTGTGAAATAAGGTTCTGCACATAACAATAACGATGGCCACGGAGAAATCCGTGGTTATTTGTTTGTCCTTCTTCCCATACAATGTTATTGCGGCACATGTCCAATAAGGGAAGCGGGGAGTTAGCGCAGTGAGACGAAAATTAACGAGAAAAGCAGTCCTGTACAGTATTGTTCTGTTTCTCATCATTTGGCCCATCTATCAGCTGTCACAAATGCTTGGCCATCATAAAGAAAAACATGACGCCTCCCATCTGCTGTATCAGGTTTCGTTATTTCAGATGGAGCTGTTAATGAGCTACCTGGAGGAAGCCGCGCAAAGCAAAACGACAGATGAGCTGGCGGCGAGCCAGCAGGCCTTATACTCAGCGGGCTATACGCATGAACGTCTTGTACTAGCGGCAGGGGGATCGGATTATCTCACCCCCATGTCCAGCATGATACAGTTATCGCAGTACTTGCAGCGTCTCCAGATCGGCGGTGAACGGGCACTAAAGCCTGATGAACTGCAAACGCTCAAAGAAGCGGGGCTGCAATATAAAAGCATGTATGAGATATATGAGAAAATCATGGCCTCCAATGGAGATATTGTGTCTTCCCAAAACACGAAACTGGCGGAGCTCGATAGCAATTTAACGGCTTTTCTCCGCAAAAAACTGCTTCAATAAATGGGCTTCTTGCCAATTCAGGTATAGGCGAGCCGAATGCTGTTAAAACTAACGAGCATAGCGAAGCATTCATAATTTATTCAAAAATTTTGTCGGATTGAATAGTTTGCTGTGCTATAATGTTCATAGAAAATAAAAGAAGGGCAGGTGGTACACTTGCATATCGTAACAGTTGGTCTTAATTATCGAACAGCTCCAGTTGAAATTCGCGAGAAGTTTGCTTTTTCCGAACAAGATTTGCCGATCGCATTGGCGGAATTGAAAGAAACAAAAAGCATCTTGGAATGTGTAATTGTCGCCACCTGCAATCGCACGGAAATTTACGCCGTTGTGGATCGACCACAGATGTGCAATCATTATTTAACACATTTTATTGAGCGGTGGTTCCAAGTTCCCAAGGCTCAGTTTCAGAAACATTTATATATGCATGAAAATGAGAAGGCGATTGAGCATTTATTCCGCGTAACCAGCGGTTTAGATTCTATGGTGATAGGGGAAACCCAAATTCTAGGACAGGTCAAAGAAGCTTTTTTATCGTCTCAAAAAATGAAAGCGACGGGTTCATATTTCAACACGTTGTTTAAGCAATCCGTTACTTTAGCCAAAAAGGCGCATTCCGAAACGGGCATTAGCAATAATCCGGTTTCTGTTTCTTATGCTGCTGTGGAGCTCGGTAAGCGGATTTTTGGTACATATAACAATAAAACTGTTATGATTATCGGTGCCGGGAAGATGAGCGAACTCACGGTTAAGCATTTGTATGCGAACGGGGCTAACAAAGTTATCGTCGTTAACCGTACATTTGAGCGTGCAGCCGAGTTAGCGGATAAATTCAACGGTATTCCGTGCACCATGGACAAAATGGCATCGTATTTGCCTGAGGTGGATATTATTATCTCCTCGACAGGTGCTCCGGGTTATGTTTTAACCAAAAATGATATTCAGTCTTATGTCCAAAAGAGAAAATCGCGCCCGCTGTTCATGATGGATATTGCCGTGCCTCGTGATTTGGATCCGCAAATTAGCGAACTGCCGAACGTGTTCCTTTATGATATTGATGATCTGGAGCATATCGTTGATAAGCATTTGCAGGAGAGAAAGAAAGAAGCCGCCAAGATTGAGACGATGATTGAAACGGAAATCGGTGTGTTTGAACAATGGACAAAGACACTTGGTGTAAGTCCGGTTATTAACGCTCTACAGGCGAAAGCCAGCCAGATTCACGAAGAAACGATGGAAAGCATGCTGAATAAGCTGCCTGATCTCGATGAGCGTGAAATCAAAGTGATCCGTAAATTAACCAAGAGCATCGTGAACCAAGTGCTGCGCGACCCTATCCTGCGTATTAAGGAAATGGCGGGAGAACGCCATGGGGAAGAAGCGCTGGACCTCTTCACGAAATTATTTGCCCTGGAAGAGACATTAGAACAACAAGAGCAAGCCAATCAATTAGCACAAGAGCTGGAAGCCGGGCAGAAAGCGCAGGAAGCGAAACAGCTTCTGGAAGAGAAACTGTCCGTACGCGGCTTACAAACCGCGGACATTCTGGCAAAATCTTGAGAATAAAGGCGCTAATCGCCTGGGAGAGGTGCCATGGTAACTCGTAGCTGGTTGTTTGATGCGATGATTTATATGTATGCCCTGAGCCTATTGTTTTACTTTTCGGATTTCGCGAATGCGAACCGAAGCGCAAAACGGATGGGGACGGGGCTCCTTTTATTTGTATGGGTCCTGCAGACCGCGTATTTAGCAATTAATTTATACAATCATTTAACAGAATGGGCATTTGCCGGAACAGACGTCCTGTTTATGTTTTCATGGTTGATCGTGTCTATTTCCTTGCTGGTCAACCGATTTTTCCGAATCGAATTGTTCGTATTTTTTGTTAACGTTTTTGGTTTCGCCATACTCGCCTTAAACATATTTGGAAACCCGAATGTCATGCCGATCAAAGCCGGTTGGGACGTCAACGATGAGCTCTTATTTATACATATTTCCCTAGCGATCGGCAGTTACGTGGCATTTTCCATTGCAGCAATCTTCTCTTGCATGTATGTGTTTTTACACAATATGTTAAAGGCTAAAAAGTTTTCTCAAACCGTAATGCGATTGCCTTCGCTTGAGAAAATCGAGCATTATACGTATTTTTCCGTCATTATCGGGGCTCCATTGCTGCTAATGGCGTTAAGTCTTGGCGTGGTTTGGGTTGTCCTGGAGGGGAATCACAATTTGCTCTATGATCCGAAGGTGATTAATTCATTTTTTGTGCTCGCCGCCTATGCGTTCTATTTATTTCAACAGAAGTCGATGCGGATTTCCGGCTACAAATTAGCCGCTTGGAACCTGGCTGCTTTTTTCATTGTCGTGGTTAACTTTGTTGTTTCCAATTTAGTTTCCGGTTTTCACGACTGGATATGGAGTTATTGAACATGAAGTACCCGTACCCAATTATGGTGAATCTCGCGGGAAAGCAATGTTTGGTAATTGGTGGTGGACCTGTTGCTGAACGTAAGGTTTTCTCATTGCTCGAAGCTGGGGCTCGCGTGACGATGATCAGCATGGAATTCACGGAAGGATTAGTCGAACTGGCGAATCATTCGGCAGTAGTCCTGCACAGGCAGACGTTTCATCCGTCTATGATGACCAGTGAAGAATTTATGCCTTTTACACTGGTAGTTGCGGCAACTAACAGCCCTGAAGTAAATGCACAAGTCTATGAATTTGCAACGGCGCAGGGGAAGTTGGTCAACGTGGTGGATCAGCCGGAGCTTAGCTCGTATATACAACCATCAGTTGTACGAAGAGGGAAGCTGGTGATTGCCGTTTCAACCGGGGGAGCAAGTCCTTCGGCATCACGTAAAATCGCTCGGGAACTGGATAACAATTACGGTGAGGAATACGCCATTTATCTTGATTTTCTCAGCGAAGTACGGCATCTCGTTCAAAGTAAAATAGCGGACAAACAAGCTAGACAACGCATGTTCAAAGAAATGCTGGACTGGGACGTGTTGGACAAAATTCGCGACGGTTCGTTCAACAGTTGGAAGGACAAGCTTTACTTGGCGATAGAAAGAGGACCTTGGCCGAATGGATTAGCAGGTCAAGTGGATACAGACCGGCCTTCATGGTCAACGATTACAGATTTCGGACAGCGAGTTTAGGAGGCGGGTAGAGATGAGAACCATTATTGTAGGTACTAGACAAAGCGCACTAGCGTTAACCCAAACGGGGCAGGCGGTAGAGCTCTTAAAGCAGCTGGCTGCGGAGCACGGGATTGACTGTCAATTTGAAATTAAGAAAATTGTCACGAAGGGCGACCGTATTTTGGACGTAACTTTATCCAAAGTAGGCGGCAAGGGGCTGTTCGTCAAGGAGATCGAACAGGCGCTTACGGACGGCGAGATCGACATCGCTGTCCATAGCATGAAAGATATGCCCTTCGAGCTTCCTGAAGGGCTTGTGGTCGGAGCGATACCGAAGCGTGAGGATCCGCGCGATGCGCTTATCACACGCGGATACGGCTCCCTGCAGGAGCTGCCGCAGGGCGCGCTTGTAGGGACCAGCTCGCTGCGCCGTGCCAGCCAGCTGCAGCATCTTCGCCCGGACCTTCGCATCGAGTCGGTCCGCGGTAACATTGATTCGAGACTGCGCAAGCTCGATGAAGAGAACTTCGATGCGATCATGTTGGCCGCAGCCGGTTTGCACCGGATCGGCTGGCAGGATCGCATCAGCGCGTACTTGCCGCCCGAAGAGTGCCTCCCTGCCGTCGGGCAGGGCGCGCTCTGCATCGAGTGCCGGGGCGGCGATGCTTTCGTGATGGACCTGCTGGGCAAGTTCCAGCATGAGCCTACTGCGCTCGCGGTGCGGGCAGAGCGGGCATTCCTTGGCAGACTCAACGGAGGCTGCCAGGTGCCGCTCGGCGCTTACGCGAGCGTAAGCGAAGAAGGCAGCGGATCCGAAGGGCCGCTGCTGACGCTGACAGGCATGGTCGGAACGCCGGATGGCGCGACCATGCTGAAGGAAACGGCTTCCGGGCGTGATCCGGAAGCGCTTGGCGAACTTATCGCAGGCAAGCTGATTGAACAAGGCGCTGAACGTATCCTAGCCGAGGTAAGGGAGTGAGCCACTTGAACAAGGGAAGAGTTTATCTCGTTGGCGCAGGTCCTGGCGACCCTAAGCTGATCTCGGTTCGTGGTTTGGAAGCCATTCAGAAAGCAGATGTCATTGTCTATGATCGTTTGGCGAATCCCCGTTTACTCAAGCATCGCAGACCGGATGCTGAGCTGATCTTTGTCGGCAAGCTTCCGGACAAACATATTTTAAAGCAAGAAGAAATCAATCATTTACTCGTAGATTTGGCTTTGCAAGGCAAGGTCGTGACGCGTCTAAAGGGAGGCGATCCCAGCGTTTTCGGACGTGTGGGGGAGGAAGCGGAGCTGCTTGCGGAGCACGATGTGACTTACGACATCATTCCGGGTATTACGTCTTCCATTGCCGTTCCGGCTTATGCGGGAATTCCAGTCACACATCGCAATTTCACGTCGTCTTTCGCGATTATTACGGGTCACGAGTATCCCAATAAAACGTATTCCGGTCTGGACTGGGAGCATCTGGCCAAAGCAATCGGCACGATGGTCTTCTTAATGGGTGTTGCGAATCTCGAACAAATCAGCCGTGAATTAATACGCTGCGGCAAGCCCCCGGAAACGCCGGTAGCATTGGTCAGATGGGGGACGTGGGCTGATCAGGCAACCATCACAGGCACGCTCTCCGACATTACGGAGAAGGTGAGAGCAGCTGAATTCAAATCGCCTGCTGTCATTATTGTCGGTGAAGTTGTGAAGCTGCGTGAGAAGCTGGCTTGGGTCGAGAAGAAGCCGTTGTTTGGCCGTCGAATTTTGGTGACACGCGCCAGAAGCCAAGCCAGCGAGCTGGTTGATCTGATCGATGACCTTGGCGGAGAAGCTGTCGAGTTCCCGGTGATCAAGCTGCAGCCGCCAAGTCGTCCTGAAGCCCAGCAAGCATTGGACGAGGCTTTGGACGAACTGGATACTTACGATTGGATTTTATTGACCAGTGTGAACGGGGTGGAGTTTTTCTTCAACCGGTTGCGCGAGCGGAAGATCGATGTTCGCAGAATGGGCAATGCCCGCATTGCGGCAGTTGGTCCCAGAACGGCTGAGGCGCTTGCTGAGCGAGGCATTATCGCCGACGTACTACCAAGCAAATATCAGGGCGAAGGCATGCTGGAGGCCATTCAGGCTGATCTGATAGCGGGTCAGAAGGTCCTGCTGCCAACAGCCGATTTGGCACGTGATTATTTACCTGCTAAGATGCGTGAGCTTGGTTTGCAAGTGGCGGAAGTTGATGTGTACGAGAATGTGCTCACAGCGGATGACGGAGATGAAATCATTCATCTGCTGCAAAATCATAGCATTCATATTATTACTTTTACGAGCTCATCCACCGTTACGAATTTGATTGAAGCCTTGAAGCAGCTTGGCGTTGAAGAACCTTTATCTCTGCTGCAAGGTGTTGAAATTGCCTGTATCGGACCCAAAACCGCAGAAACGGTACGTCAATATGGACTGCCGATTACGTATATGGCTGAAGAGGCCACTATTGCTTCACTTGTTCAAAGCATGATTCAACCTAAATAATGGCATTAAAAAAGGAGGCGGAATCCTCATGAGTTTCCCCATTGTTCGTAATCGCCGCTTACGCGGTAATGCAGCTATTCGTAATTTAGTTCGTGAAAATCAGGTGACCGTCAATGACCTGGTACAGCCTATTTTTGTAACCCATGGCACGAACGTCAAGTCCGAAATTGCTTCTATGCCTGGCGTTTACCATTTGTCATTAGACATGCTGAAAGCCGAAATTGACGAAATTACATCGCTTGGTATCCAAGCCATTCTTCTGTTCGGAGTTCCCGACTTCAAGGATGCAAAAGGCACGTCCGCTTACATGGATGAAGGTATCGTGCAGCAAGCAACGCGTTTTATCAAAGAATTGAACCCGAACTTGCTCATTATTGCAGATACTTGTCTGTGCCAGTTTACAGATACAGGGCATTGCGGTGTCATTCACCATCATCCGATTACAGGCGCAGCCGACGTTGCGAATGATGCCTCCCTTGAGCTTCTGGTCAAAACGGCGGTTTCCCAAGCAAAAGCCGGAGCCGATATTATCGCCCCATCGAATATGATGGACGGTTATGTTCAGGCGATCCGTTCCGGATTGGACGAAGCGGGTTATGAAAATACACCGATCATGGCCTACTCGGTGAAATATGCGTCAGCATATTACGGCCCGTTCCGGGATGCTGCACATTCCACACCGCAATTTGGCGACCGCAAAACGTATCAGATGGATCCTGCGAACGGAAGAGAAGCGCTGCGTGAAGCGGAAAGCGATGTTGTAGAAGGCGCTGACTTCTTAATGGTGAAGCCGGCTCTTGCCTACATGGACGTCATTCGCATGCTCAAAGATAATTTCGACCTGCCGGTCGTAGCTTATAATGTGAGTGCCGAATACTCCATGATTAAGGCTGCTGCCCTGCAAGGATGGGTTAATGAAGAGGCGATCGTGATGGAAACGATGCTAAGCTTTAAACGCGCCGGTGCCGATATTATCCTGACGTACTTTGCCAAAGATATTGCCCGTTATTTGAAAAACAGCTAATTTTAAAAGTTGGAACCATCCACCCTAGAAGGCGCAGACGAGCAGTTTCCAGAGGAAATTGAACCGTTGCCACACCTAGTTGCGGGTGGTTCTTTTGTCATACATTTGTCGCAAAACGTAAGCTTACGTCGGTTGTGACAGGGGTATAATTAGGGCATAATGAATGAGAATAGATGGAAACCAGAGGAAGGTGCCTCATGAGCTACAACGACAATTTTATTAAAGCGTGCCGGAAAGAACAGGTGGATACGCTGCCGGTATGGTACATGCGCCAAGCCGGTCGTTACGATCCGGATTATCGGAAAATTAAAGAAAAGTTCACTCTGCTCGAGATTTGCAAACAGCCGGAGCTTGCTGCAGAAGTTACGATGATGCCCATTAAGAAGCTTGGTGTTGATGCGGCAATTTTATATTCAGACATTATGAATCCCGTTGCTTCACTTGGGATCGATTTTGATATTGTCAAGGATGTTGGTCCAGTTATTCATACACCGGTTCGTACGGCGCAGGATGTTGAACGTTTGCGTCCTATTGATGTGGACAAGGACTTGTCCCATATCATTGAGACGATCCGCATATTAGACAAAGAACTTGAAGTTCCGCTGATTTCATTCGCCGGAGCGCCATTTACGATTGCCAGCTACTTGATTGAAGGGAAGCCATCCAAGAGCTACATTCGTACGAAGCAGCTTATGTACTCTGAGCCTGCCGTTTGGTTTGCGCTGATGGATAAACTTGGTGACATGGTGATTACTTATTTGAAATCCCATATTGCCGCAGGTGCGAAGGCTGTTCAAGTATTCGATAGCTGGGTAGGGGCGCTGTCTCCTGCAGATTTTCAAGTGTATGTTTTACCCACAATGGAGCGGATTTTCAAGGAGCTGTCTCACTTGAAGGAGCCGAAAATCTATTTCCCAGGCGTGAGCTCAGGCGAATTACTTCCGTATTTGCACAATCTGCAAGCGGATGTCATTGGTTTGGACTGGCGGATTCCGATCCCGGTAGGACGTGAGCGGGTAGGCGAGCGTTTCGCAGTGCAAGGCAACCTGGATCCTTATATCCTGACGGCTCCTATGCATGTCATCGAGCAGCAGGCGAAAGCGATTATGGATGAAGGCATGAAGAAGCCAGGTTATATTTTTAACCTTGGACATGGGTTGTTCCCGGAAGCGTCGCTGGAAAAGCTCAAAGATTTGACGGCATTCATTCATGCGTACTCGCATTCCGTGTTAACTCAACAAGCAGAAAAGAGTGGTGTTTAGGGTGACAAAACGTCGTGTTGGTGTATTAGTCATGTCCTACGGGACACCGGAAAGTCTTGATCAGGTGGAAGCGTATTACACGCATATTAGACGCGGGCATCCGCCTACACCTGAGCAGCTGCACGAATTAACTGCGCGTTATGAAGCGATTGTAGGCGGGTTCTTCCCGCTGCGCGAAAATACGAATAAGCAGGTCAAAGGTCTTGAGGACACATTGCGTGCCGAGCATCCGGAAGTTGAGTTTGTGTGCTATCAAGGCCTGAAGCACGCTCAGCCGTATGTTGAAGATGGTGTGGAGCAAATGGTCAAAGACGGGATCACAGAGGCTGTAGGAGTCGTTTTGGCGCCTCACTATTCGACGATGAGCGTTGGCGGTTATGTGAAGAGAGCGAAGGATAAGGCGGAGGAGCTTGGACTTAAAATGAGCTTCGTTCTGGACTACCATCTTCATGCGAAATTGATTGATGCTCTGAGCACTCGGGTCGAAAAGGCGCTAACGAAGTTCAATGATGCGGAGCGGAGTGACATCCGTGTTATTTTTACGGCACATAGTTTACCTGAGAAAATTCTCGAAATGAAAGATCCTTACCCGGATCAATTGCTTGCGACATCCAAAGCTATCGCTGAACGCGTACAGTTGACCAATTGGCAGTTCGGTTGGCAAAGCGCAGGCCAAACGGCCATGCCATGGCTTGGACCTGACATCTTGGACGTGCTCAAGCAAATTCATAAAGAAGAAGGCGTGAAAAACGTTCTGCTCTGCCCAATCGGATTTGTATCCGATCATTTGGAAGTTCTATATGACATTGATATTGAAGCGCAAGCGTTGGCTAAGGAGCTGGGCTTGCATTTAGAACGGACGGAATCGCTTAATACGGACCCGTTATATATGCAAACACTTAGTGATGTTGTTTACACCAAATGGCAGGAACAAAGTAAACAGTCATGAGTACCCCTACACCTCACTACATGATCGTTGGCGGGGGGATTACGGGACTTAGCGCTGCGTTTTATCTAAAGAAACGTTTGGAAGCGGAAGGCAGGCCATTTCGTATTTCAGTGGTGGAAAAAGCGGCGGCGTTTGGCGGGAAAATTCGTACGATCGAGAAAGAGGGCTTCGTTATTGAAAAGGGGCCCGACTCCTTTCTTGCCCGGAAGCGCCCTATTATTGATTTGGCGTATGATCTTGGACTTGAGCAGGAGCTTACCGGCACGAACCCGAAGGCCAAAAAGACGTATATTGTGCGTCAAGGCAAGCTGCATCGGATGCCTCCTGGATTAGTGCTTGGGATTCCCACACAAATGACCCCGTTCATGAAAACAGGTCTTATCTCTCCGCTTGGCAAAGTGCGGGCAGCCTTGGATCTGGTTTTGCCTAAGCGTGAAATCACGAACGACGAGTCTTTGGGTCATTTTTTGGAACGCCGTTTAGGCAAAGAAGTCCTGGAGCGAATCGTGGAACCGTTGTTAGCTGGGATTTATGCGGGAGATACGTTCAATCTCAGCTTGAAATCGACGTTTCCTCAATTCCGAACGATGGAGCAGAAGCATCGGAGCTTGATCCTTGGCATGATGGCGAGCCGCAAAAACGTTCCGGAAGAAACGGCACACTTGCCTGCAGCGATTCGTAGTTCGGTTTTCGTTACGTTCAAGAAAGGGCTCCAAACGCTTGTTTCGGGTTTAGTGGCAGCTCTGGAGTCAGCGGACTTGCGAACGGGGTTAGGGGTTGCTTCTATTCGTCAGGCAGGACAGCAGACAGAGATCTTATTTGAAGATGGCAGCAGCGAAATTGTCGATGGCGTGATTGTAACGTCGCCGACTTATCAGGCTGCCCAAATGCTGGGTCACTTCCCCGCAGCAAGCGAATTGAAGAAAATCGATTATATTTCCGTAGCGAATGTCATCATGGCATTTGATCGGAAAGATATTCCGTTTGAACTGGACGCCTCGGGCTTTCTAGTTCCGCGAAATGAGGGCAGCACGATCACCGCGTGCACGTTAACCTCCGCCAAGTGGCTGCACACGGCTCCAGAGGGTAAAGTGCTGCTGCGCTGCTACATCGGGCGTTCAGGCGAGCAGGAATGGCCTGCGTGGTCTGATGAGCAGTTGATCAGCAAAGCGCGCCATGATCTGCGTAACTTGCTCGGTTTAACGGCTGAGCCGCTGTTTACGGAAGTAACGCGCCTCAACCATTCAATGCCTCAATACCCTGTAGGGCATCTGGAGCAGATTGCGCGCTTCCGCGAAGAGCTGAATGCTGCAATGCCACAGGTTCTGGTGACAGGGGCAGGTTTCCATGGCGTTGGTCTTCCTGACTGCATCAGGCAGGGGAAAGAGGCTGCCTGGCAGCTTGCAGACCGTATCATACATCAATCCGCTAAGGAGCCGGCTGTAACCTCCGCCTCCGTCTAGCGCAGCTTGGCCAGATCCAACTTGAAGTCGGAAGGGGAGATGACCAAGATTTGTTTTTCCTCTAGATCGCGAATCACTTGCATGAGGATGCCCTTTTGCACACCGGCAAGCTGCGAGATTTCATCGAAATTGAGCACGAGCTTGATGGTGATCTTGTTCTCTGAGCGAATGCCATGTTTGTTAGCCAATGTAATCAAGCTTTTGATAACCCGCGTTCTGGCGTCCAAAAAGGTTAAATCATAGACCTGCTGATTCGTATCGCGAAGCCGGTTGCTAAGTTCTTGCATAATGACTAACGTGATATCAAAATGGTTCCGCAGCAGCTCGAGGAAGTTTTGCGCTGTCATGGAAAGCAGCACACAGTTTTCCAAGGTTTGCGCTGAGGCTGACCGCGGCTTGCCGTCGATCAGAGACAGCTCGCCGAAGCTCTCGCCGGATTTGCAGATGGACAGTATTTTCTCCTCGCCGGAGCTGCCTGTTGTGAAGATCTTAACGGACCCGCTGACAACCATATAAAACACGTTGCCGATTTCTTTTTCGGAAAAAAGGACGGTATTCCCTTTGTAAGAGCGTCTTATGCAAATCTCTGCCAGCGCCTTCTGCTGATTTTCATTGAGCCGAGCGAATAAAGGGACTTTTTTAATATAATCAAGCATGTCAGCTACCGCCTTTTTATAGGTATATTGTCAATATTTTAGCATAGAAAGTTTAACGGGGGGTATTAAATTATGGAAAATTCGAGCAGAATCGACACGCGCTCTGCAGCCGCTTTTCAAGAATCCAAGAAGGTCATTCCCGGTGGCGTCAACAGCCCTGTTCGCGCCTTTAAATCAGTGGGACTTACTCCATTGTTTATGGAGAAAGGTGTTGGATCCCGCGTTACGGATATCGACGGCAACACGTTTATTGACTATGTAGGTTCTTGGGGACCGCTTATCGTTGGACATGCTCATCCTGTCGTGCTGGAAGCGATTAAAGCGACTGCGGAGAAGGGGACGAGCTTTGGTGCTCCGACGCTTCTGGAGACAGAAATGGCGCAAATGGTCATAAATCGTGTGCCGTCTATTGATATGGTTCGAATGGTTAACTCCGGTACAGAAGCGACGATGAGCGCATTGCGATTGGCTCGCGGTTATACGAAACGCGACAAAATCGTTAAGTTCGAAGGAAGCTACCATGGTCACGCGGATGCGCTGTTGATCAAAGCGGGTTCCGGCGTAGCTACGCTGGGCTTGCCTGATAGCCCTGGTGTCCCTAGCAGTGTGGCAAGTAACACCATTACAGTGCCTTATAATGATCTGGCTTCTGTGCAGTTAGTGTTTGAGAAGTTCGGTGAAGAAATCGCCGCTCTGATTGTTGAACCTATTGCTGGCAATATGGGCGTAGTCCCTCCAGCACCGGGGTTCTTGGAAGGACTACGTGAAATTACGAAGCAATACGGTTCTTTGCTTATCTTCGATGAAGTGATGACGGGCTTCCGCGTGCACAAGAACTGCGCACAAGGCCTGTACGGCGTTACACCGGACTTAACGTGTCTGGGTAAAGTAATCGGCGGCGGACTTCCTGTAGGCGCTTATGGAGGCCGTCTGGACATCATGGAGCAGATGGCTCCGGCTGGTCCGATCTATCAAGCTGGCACGTTGTCCGGAAATCCACTGGCGATGGCAGCAGGGTATGCCACGTTGTCGCTACTAGGCGAGCCAAACGTCTACGAGGAGCTGGAGCGCAAATCCGCCATGTTGGAAGCGGGGTTTACGCGCAATGCCGCTGAATTCGGAGTGGCAAGCACGATTAATCGCGTAGGCTCGATGATTTGTCCGTTCTTTACCGAGACGAAGGTCACGAATTATGAGACGGCCAAAACGTCCGATCTGGCGAAATTTAATGCTTACTTTGGCCATTTGCTTGATCTGGGCGTTTCGGTTGCGCCTTCGCAGTTTGAAGGAATGTTCGTATCCACTGCGCATACGGATGAAGATATCGCGGCGACGATTGATGCTCATCGCGAAGCGTTGAAAAGATTGTAAGACCAGCATGAACAACAAAGAGGCTGTATCTGAGTCATCTACGATCGATGACTTCGGATACAGCCTTTTGTGCGGTCTTATGTAGCTGGGACCTATTCTGTTTTCGCTGGAGGACTAGTCACGGGCTGGGACGGGTTCGCACCGTTATTGTTACCCTGCTGCTGGCCCTGCGAAGCGTTCGAGCTCGGCGTCGGTGTCGCGCTCGGTTTTGGTGTTGCGGAAGCTCCTGTCGAGGAGCCTCCGGAACCTGTTGTGCCGCCGCCTGTTCCCGGTGTCGGCGTTGGAGTTGCCGATGACGCTGGTGAAGTCGGCGTTGGCGTAGGTGTTGTCGTCGGTGAAGTTTGCGGTTTCCCCGTCGAAGTTGGTTTGCCAGAACCGTTATTTGATTCTGAAGGGTTCTGGGTTGTTGTCCCGCCATTCTTGACTGGATCACCGCTGGATTCAGGCTTTTGGGACGGTGTCGGAGTAGCTGTTGGTTTCGGTGTTGCTTTTGGCGGATGCGCCTTGAGTTCAGCTTGTTCTTTCAAGAAATCAGGGTGATCGTAAGCGCCGCCTGGATCGATGGTGGTCAGTCCTGCCCAAACATTTTTCACTTTTACTTCATCCGGATGATCGAAAACAAGGAAAGCTGACGGCAAGCGGCGCTCGCCATAACGGCTGGAAGGACTCGTGATCAACTCATCGTTGTAAACCATCTCGGAAGAAGCTCCGCCATCCAAGAAGCCTGCATTAATTACGCCGTCTGCCAGGAAAATATCCTGTACTTCTTTCAGGGTTGCACCCACACTGTGAGTTTGACGGCCGTCGATGACGATGAAAATAACGGTGCCGTCTGCTTTTTGGCCTACAGCCGTACGGGGAGCGCGTCCCCAACCGCCATCTCCGCTTGTAATAAGCGGTTTGCCGTTTGCGATAACACGAGGATAGAATGAAACCGCATCTGTAACGCCTAGCTTCAATAGATCGTCAATCGTATATTTTCCGATAATGAGGGTACCTTCTTTGGTAAACCCAACAATATGCTGAGGAATGCTGCCTTCTTGGTCGGTATAAAGAATTTCCCCGCCGGACATAATAGCTCCAATTGGGGCAAATCCGTTTCCTAAACCGTCCGGATCGTTAAATCCGCCGCCGTTGACGCCTGCGACAGCGCCTGTGCGTTGAACCATCGAGGTGATTCTTTCGCCTTCGCCTTGCTTATCAGGAACGACAACCCGAATTGTACGCGGATCGTAAACATACATCTTTTTACCTTTCCAGAATTGACCGGAAATATCTTCAACCTTCACGAGGCTCTCGATGGGACGGTTCTTATTGAACTGAACAGCTTGCAAGTCTTGCTTTTCTACTGAGTTGACTTCTGTTAAATTTTGCATTTCAAGAACCATCTGGTCTCTGCGCTGGGCGCCTACGAAAATCCAGGCCCAATCACGGTGCTGCGTGGTGATGACTGTTTTGGCTAAATACTCGCGAATGAATGTCCCCGGTGGGGTCAGAAACAAAAAGCTTGAAGTAAGGAATGTACATACAGCTATAACAAGTAAAGTGCGCTTCAACCAACTATAGTTGCGAAAATGATCTAAAATTGAACTGCCCAAGTTGTTCCTCTCCTGCTCTAGTATTCTATTTGATGATTCAATGTCGAAAAAAATCAATACTAGATTTATATTATCATATTTTTGCATGCAATTGATATTGGTAATTGTTAAAATAAAATGTACGTCATCCAATATTCATATCCAGTATCCATAAGGAGTTATTGACCCATGAAACGATATTACTTTTTTGATTTTCCTATAGATTTAATGGCTTTGACCTTGGTGTTTCTACTGATTCTACTAGCTATCTTCATTTCTTTTCATAGAGGGACACGTTCATGACGGTGTGGAAACGCAGCGGGGAATGGCTGGAACTTCCTCTCCCGAGTGAAACATGGAAACCCTTGAAGCCAGGTAGCGTTGATGAAATTGCTGCTTTGCTGCCGGTTCCGCGCAAGTACTTTCTGCGATTGGCTTCCCAAGGGCGTATCCGTGTGCAAGACAATCAGGTAAGGCTTCATGTGTTTGCGAACGAAGAGGCAACGTTCCAAGCTGAACGCCAAGATGTTGACGTCCTGTTCGAGGACGATTTCTGTCTTGTCGTTAATAAGCCGGCAGGCATGTCGGTGCATCCTTCCGAAGCAGGTCAAGGCGGTACGCTGGCTTCTGCCGTAGCCTATTATTATAAATCGACCGGTCAAGCCTGCGCCGTGCGGCATATCCATCGTTTGGACCAGGATACGACTGGCGCTGTTTTATATGCCAAAAATGAATGGGCACATGTTCTGCTTGATGAAGCCATGCGCGACAAGCGGATTGATCGTCGTTATGTCGCTCTGACCCAAGGAGTTTTCAAAAGAAAGCAAGGAACGGTGGATGCGCCAATCGGCAAAGACCGGCATCAATCCGGCAAACGCAGAGTGACAGCAGGCGGCGATCAAGCAGTGACTCACTATCGAGTGCTGCGCCAATTGAACCATGCTGCGCTTGTGGAACTGGAGCTGGAAACAGGGCGTACGCATCAGATTCGGGTACACCTAAGCCACTTGGGGCATCCGCTTGTTGGCGACGTCCTGTACGGGGGATCTTCCCGTTTGTTTCATCGCCAGGCCCTGCATGGGGAGAAGCTTACGTTCGAGCATCCTATTACTCAAAAGCTGATTGAGGTTCATGCACCGCTCCCGCTTGATTTCCAGCAATTGCTGGACAAAGTCGAGTCGACGACAAAAATGTAGTCATGCCTCGCCCTTACCACCCATATACTTAGAAAGACAAACAAGTAAATGGACCAGCAATCCGAGAATGCCTTCGGCATCCGGGTTTGATGGAAGGGAGGATTAATCCGGTGTCTGAACAACAACCAGGTCTGAGATTCGATATCTACGAGCGTGTTCATTTGCAGGAGGATTTGGCGGGGATACAAGAGTTGAATGATGTAGAATTGGTTCCTCACATTCAGGTGCTTACTTTGGATAATCAGGCGATACTTAAAGGAAACTTGCTGCTTACAGGCAACTATGCCAGCGAAGAAGGGGGAGCACCGCGACTACTTGAACATTTGATTCCGGTTGAGATCACATTGCCCCTGAACCGCATTCATCGTGTAGAAGACATTCAAGTGGATATTGAGAATTTTGACATTGATTTATTATCAGCAAGAAGTTTGAATGTGACAGGTGTGTTATCCCTGCAGGGCGTCGAAATTGTTTCGGCTCCGGTAGAGAGCTGGCGGGAAGAAGAGGAAGTTACATTCGTGCATGAGATTAATTTCCCACGGTACGAGCCGCCGCCTGCCAACTATCCGACTCAGCCGATTCAAGAGAATCCGTCGATTCAACCGATTCCAACGCCTTATATGCAGCCGACTCCCCAGGTTCAGGAGCCAATAGAAGAACAGATGCCAATGCCTACACAAATGCCAGTGAATGAAGAGCCCGTTCCTGAGCTTGTGCAGCCATCTCCTTCGTCGATTGAGGAAGACGACGGTGAGGACGGCGGCTCGGCAGTCGTAGAAATTGAGCAAACGGAATTGAAGGTGAGCCCCCATTCGGACAGCACGGTTGTTACGGAGGAGAAAAAGGATCTCAAAGTTGCGTTCGGGAAGAAAGCCAATGAGGCTGTCGATATCAACCCGTACGGCCTCAAGTCGCTGCTCTCGAAAGCGGGCTCGTATCTTACGGACAAGAGGCGGGCTGAGGAGGAAGCGCAAGCTGCTCTCGCCGAGGAGTCGCGGATAGACGCCGTTGAGTGGAAGCGCCTGTTTCTTCAAAACCAAACGAATTCGCAAGAGTTCAGAAAGCTGAAAATGTGCATCGTTCAAAAAGAAGAAACGTTAGAGACGATTGCCAAGCGCTATCAGCTCAACCCGCGTGAGCTGCAGCTGTTGAACAGGCTCGGCGATCAAGAGATTTCCGTAGGGCAGGTTATTTATCTCCCTAGATCATAAGCTGGATACATAGGCAAGAGCCTCTGGCCGTTTTCACGGCCGGGGGCTCTTCATTTGTTGCGGAACATCTTTTTTGAAAGCGGCATATTTTACACATAAACGGTAATACTTGAATGATATATTGACTCTATTTCAAATGTTCGTTATCATATGATGTAATCCTTTTGAGTAATATTGGAAACGTTGATAGGGAGTAGTAGGCGGAATGCCCTTCAGAGAGTGGAACTGCAGCGCTGAAAGGTTCCATAGGAAGCAACCGAACGAAGTCGCCCTGGAGTTGTGAATGTGACGGGAAGCGCCCGCGATCCGCGGAGTAGCTTACTTAGCATTTGCCGGCCGCAGCCGTTATCTGTTTGAGAGCCACGCGCTTCATGTTGAAGCTGCGCGGAATAAAGGTGGTACCACGGAAGCAAGCCTTTCGTCCTTTGCGGGCGGAGGGCTTTTTTTGTTTGATTTAACCTAGCAAACGAGCTTAATAACAGGCCTCAAAAGCCTATTTAACAGAGATAACAGTAATGGAGGTAATCTTATGACCGAAGCGAATGAAACGAAAGAGCAATTGCAAATGCCTACCACGTACGACCCCAAAGAAGCGGAGCGAAAGTGGTACGATTACTGGATTAAAAATGAGTTTTTCAAAGCGGGCGGCCGTCCGGACGCGGAAACCTACACCATTGTGATTCCGCCGCCTAACGTAACGGGTATGCTGCATATCGGGCATGCGCTGGATTTCACGCTTCAGGATATTTTGGTTCGTACGAAGCGGATGCAAGGGTATGACACGCTTTGGCTGCCTGGTTCCGACCATGCGGGCATTGCGACACAAACGAAAGTGGAACAAAAGCTCCGCGAGGATGGCCAATCCCGCTATGATCTGGGACGCGAGAAGTTCCTGGAGAAAGTTTGGGAATGGAAAGAGCAGTATGCGAACACGATTCGCGAGCAGTGGGCTAAAATGGGCTTTTCTTTGGATTATTCCCGTGAGCGTTTCACGCTGGATGAGGGGTTATCCCAAGCCGTTCGTGAAGTTTTCGTCAGCTTGTATGAAAAAGGGCTTATCTACCGCGGAAACTATATTATTAACTGGGATCCTGCGGCTCGCACAGCGTTATCTGACATTGAAGTTGAATATAAAGAGGTTCAAGGCGCGCTTTACCATTTGTCTTACAAAACGACAGACGGGCTAGATTCCATCGTTGTCGCTACAACGCGTCCTGAAACGATGCTAGGGGATACGGCGGTTGCTGTACATCCGAAGGATGAGCGTTACCAGCATTTGATCGGCAAGAAATTGCTGCTTCCAATTGTAAATCGCGAGATTCCGGTTATTGCCGATGAGTATGTTGAGAAAGAGTTCGGAAGCGGAGCTGTGAAAATTACGCCTGCTCACGACCCGAACGATTTCGAAGTAGGGAAACGCCATGATCTGCCGCAAATTCTTGTCATGGATGAAACGGGTACGATGAATGCGAATGCGGGCCCTTACCAAGGCAAAGATCGGTTCGAATGCCGCAAGCAAATCGTTGCTGATCTGAAAGAACAAGGCGTTCTGATCAAAATCGAAGAGCATGTTCACCAAGTAGGCCACAGTGAGCGCAGCGGGGCTGTCATCGAGCCGTACTTGTCCACGCAGTGGTTCGTAAAAATGCAGCCGCTTGCCGATCAAGCGATCGATGCGCAAAAATCAGGCAAAGGGGTCAACTTCGTACCAGACCGCTTTGAGAAAATTTATTTGAACTGGATTGAAAATGTTCGCGATTGGTGTATTTCCCGTCAGCTATGGTGGGGTCACCGCATTCCAGCTTGGCATTGCGCGGATTGCGGTCAAATTACGGTATCCCGTGAGGACGCTTCAGCATGTACACACTGCCAAAGCACGAATCTGAAACAAGATAACGATGTTCTTGATACATGGTTCAGTTCGGCTCTATGGCCGTTCTCCACGTTGGGCTGGCCGAACGATACGGAAGACCTTAAACGTTACTATCCTACGAATGTTCTAGTAACAGGTTATGATATTATCTATTTCTGGGTAGCTCGCATGATCTTCACAGCCCTTGAATTTACGGAGCAAATTCCGTTCAAAGACGTGTTAATGCACGGACTCGTACGCGACTCCGAAGGCCGTAAGATGTCTAAATCGCTTGGCAACGGCGTAGATCCGTTAGAAGTGATTGAGAAATATGGCGCAGATGCTATGCGCTATATGATTTCTACGAGCAGCACGCCGGGACAGGATCTCCGCTTCCGTTGGGAGCGAGTGGAGCAGGCTCGCAATTTTGCCAATAAGATCTGGAATGCATCCCGCTTTGCCCTTATGAATCTCGAAGGCGTTAAGGCTGAAGATATTGATCTGACAGGCCAACTTGGCACAGCCGATCGCTGGATTCTGCATCGTTTGAACGAAACAGTTCGCGATGTAACTCGCTTGATCGACAGCTATGAATTCGGTGAAACCGGCCGCTTGCTGTATAATTTCATCTGGGATGACCTATGTGATTGGTACATTGAGTTCAGTAAATTGAGCCTATACGGCACAGATGCAGCTGCGAAGAAGAAGACGCAATCCGTATTAGCTTACGTGCTTGATCGTACACAGCGCCTTATTCATCCGTTCATGCCGTTCATCTCCGAAGAAATTTGGCAGCATTTGCCGCATGAAGGCGAAACGATTACGCTTGCTTCCTGGCCGACTGAGAACCCGGCGTTCGAATCGCCGGATGCTGTTCGCGAGATGGAGCTGCTGATGGATGCGATCCGTTCCGTTCGTAACATCCGCGCCGAGGTTAACGTTCCGATGAGCAAAAAGGTTGAGCTGTTGGTCAAACCGGCAAGCAGTGAGACGCAAAGTATTCTTCAAAGGAACGAAGAGTACCTGAAGCGTTTCTGCAACACATCCCTGCTGCAGATCGACGCTGAAATGGGCGCACCGGAGAAAGCGATGACGGCGATCATCACAGGAGCAGAGCTGTTCTTGCCTCTGGCAGGGCTGATCGATATTGCCCAAGAACTCGTGCGTTTGGATAAAGAGCTGCAAACTCTGCACGGGGAAGTTGAACGTATCGAGAAAAAGCTGGGCAATGAGGGCTTTGTGGCCAAGGCGCCTGCGAAGGTGATCGAGGAAGAAAAGGCTAAGCTTGCAGATTATGCGGATAAGCGGGATAAAGTGATTGCTCGTTTAGCGGAATTAAAGGGATAATTTCAATAAAACCAACGATTGCCTAGTTACGTATACAAGGTGATTCATATAGTAAATGAGGATGAGATCGATGAACGAATTCAAAGACAACCATCCGGCCGCATTCCAAAGCGCGCAAGAAGCGATCTCTTGGATTGTCGGGCGGATGGAGAAACTCGGTATCAAACCGGGACTCCAACGGATGCAGATGTTGATGGAGAAACTCGGTCACCCTGAACGCAGATTGAAATTCATTCATGTGGCGGGTACGAATGGCAAGGGCTCTACATGCGCTTATTTAACTTCTGTCTTGCGGGCATGCGGATATGATGTGGGGACGTTCACGTCCCCGTATTTGGAGAAGTATACGAATCGTATCCAAGTGAACGGTGAGGATATTCCAGATGCTGATCTGCTTAGACTGGTGAATGACATGAAGCCTGTGATTGACGAGATTGCCGAAACCGAGCTTGGCGCTCCGTCGATGTTTGAAATTTCTACGGCGCTCGCTATTATGTACTTCGGCAAGGTGGCTTATCCCGATTACGTCGTATGGGAAACTGGCTTGGGGGGAAGGCTGGATAGCACGAATATCGTGAATCCGGTCGTAACCGTCATTACCAATGTGGGTCATGACCATATGGACATTCTGGGAGATACCATCGAAAAAGTAGCTGCTGAAAAAGCGGGAATCATTAAGGCCGGTGTTCCTATTATTACGGCAGCACAGCCTCATGAAGGCTGGAGCGTTATCGAACAAACGGCGAAAGCCAAGAAAGCGACGCTTTACTCGCTTGGAGATCAATTCAATTACGCGAATGTGACCAGTCAATTGGATCTTCAGACCTTTGATTTCACGGGTCCATTCCGGCCGATTCCGGGCGTGCCGATTTCGCTGAATGGCGAACATCAGCTGAAAAATGCCGCAGTGGCCGTGATGACGCTGGAAGTGCTTCGTCAATACTATGCATGCATTGTGGACGATGAGGATTTGTACAAAGGGCTGAAAGAGACTCGCTGGCCTGGACGGCTTGAGATGATTTCGAACGAGCCTCGTGTATTGCTCGATGGTGCGCATAATCCTGAAGGTGCCGCGACACTTGCTGCTGCACTTCAAACCGTCTATAGCTACCGAAAGCTGAATCTCATGATGGGAATGCTTTCGACAAAGAATCATACGGGCTACCTCAGGCATATACTACCATTGGTGGATACACTTATCATTACGGAACCCGATTTTCATAAAAAAGGGGATGCCGAGATGCTCGCGGAGCTAGCACGTGAACTTCTTCATGATATGAACCGTCAGGTGAATATCGTGGTTGAGCGCGATTGGAAGCGGGCATTAGAAATCCTTACAAGCAGAACTGAGCAGGATGATCTGGCGGTCGTATCCGGCACGCTGTATTTAATCTCTGATGTTCGTTCTTGGATTACCTATCAAACCGATTCTGAAAAAGGATGGTGAGAACGGCGTGAGTCAAGCAGAACACGTACATTTTATAGGCATCGGCGGATACGGCATGAGTGCTATTGCCAAAGTCATGCTTGAAATGGGTTACCGGATATCCGGTTCCGACCTGGCACACCAAGAGTTAACGGAAAAGTTAAAAGCGAAGGGTGCGCAAGTTTTCATAGGGCATGAAGCTCGCAATGTATCAGGTGCTGATTTGGTTGTTTATTCGACAGCCTTATCCAAAGATAATGTGGAGATGCAAGCGGCGGAGGAATTAAACATTCCGGTCATTCACCGCTCACAGATGCTGGCAAGACTTATGAACGAACGCAAAGGCATTGCGGTTGCAGGAGCACACGGCAAAACGACGACCTCCTCAATGATCGCTTTGGTTATGGAAATTTGCGGAATAGATCCGACTTATATTATCGGCGGCGAAATCATGAATGTCGGCAGCAATGCCAAAGCAGGCAAAGGTGAATTCGTTGTAGCGGAAGCCGATGAAAGCGATGGTACGTTCCTTCAATATCATCCAACGCTTGCTCTAGTAAATAACATTGAAGCTGATCATTTAGAGAACTATAATGGCGACTTCGAGAATTTAAAGCAAGCTTATAAGCAATTCCTCAGCCAAGTAAGACCTGGTGGAAAAGCGATTGTTTGTCAAGATGATATGTTTTTACGTGAAATGATTCCGGCCATTCAAAGCGAAGTCATCACGTATGGAATAGATAATGACGCTGACTACGTAGCCAGCGATATTTCGTTAGGCGACCGCAAGGTTACGTTTAACGTTCACAACCAAGGCGCGCTGCTTGGGCAGGTTAGCTTATCTGTGCCAGGGAAGCACAACGTGTATAACGCATTGGCGACAGTGATCACATGCCTGGAAGCGGGACTGCCTTTTGAGAAGATTGCTGAGGCGATTCAAGAGTTCCGGGGGGCGAAGCGTAGATTCCAGGTGCTCGGGGAAGTAGAGAACATCCTGGTCATTGATGACTATGCGCATCATCCGACTGAGATTCAAGCAACGATCTCTGCTGCCAAGGCAACAGGCAAACGGATCATTGCCGTTTTCCAACCACAACGCTATACACGTACCTATTATCTATTTGAGCAATTCAGCCGCTCTTTTGATGAGGCGGACGAGGTGATTATCACCGATATTTATTCTCCTGCGGGCGAGAAGCGGATTGAGGGAGTAGATTCAGCTAAACTAGTTGAATTGATCAAGAGCAATAGCAATCCTAATGTTCAGCACATTGCCACAAGGGAAGATGTTCTTGGGTATTTAATCGATCATGTACAGCCAGGTGATTTGGTGCTGACGATGGGTGCCGGGGATATCTGGAAAGCGGCCGACGGTTTAGCGAAGTCACTGCGCAAGAAATACGAGACGAACGGTTAGAGGAAAGATCGCTGTAAGCCAATTGGCTGGAGGCGGTCTTTTTTTGCTTAACCAAACATATTTCAATTCTCTCAATCATAATCTAGTAACAGAAGATTTGGACAAGATGACGGCGGGTCCGTTTCCAAATACATTTTATGAGGAGTGAATGGAATGAGTAAAGCAAGAATCACGTATCGTTTCGACACCAAGGAGCCGGCAGAATCGAACCGTAAAGTGTCGCGAGTACCCGGTCCTGAAGAAAAGGTGATTCCACTCTATCAGGAAGAGTATAAGGTTGTAACGAATTCTCCCAATGACGGGCAAAACTCAGAGGAGATAACATCCTATCAACAAGCTGAGAGAGAGCAAGTAGAAAGCTTGTTTGAACCGCATGCGCTGAATACGTTTACTACGGATTTCGGCAGCTGGAACAGCCAGATTGAGACGGAAGGCGAAAGAGTCGAGCGAATTATCCGCGAGTCTCAGGCCATTCGGGAACAGCAAGTGAGGGCAGAGGTTCCTGTCCAAAGACAAGAGCCGATAACAGAGCAAAATCGTGATGAATGGTCGAGCTGGACGCATAAAGGGCCTTATATCGAACCGGAAGTTGGCACTAGATATGCTAAATCAAACGGTGCCCCCTGGATTCGAATTGCAACCTCCGTAGCAGGAGCTGTCGTGACGGGAGTCGCTTTCGGATTTTTTGTCCTCTCGATGTTCTCGCCATCTGACCGCACCCCGACGGACACAGCGCCCGGCAAGACTACGATTGCTGTCCCTTCCGCTAACGTAGCGGCTGTTCCTTCGAAAGCGCCGGGCGGTGCTACCAAAATAGGCACAGATCAAGCAGCTGGCTTGCCTGCAACGGCTGGCGCTGTCACACCGGTTCAAATTCCGGCTAAATCCTATACATTCCTGCAAAATGGGGTGTTCAGCTCCATGCAGAGCGCTCAAGCCATCCAGGATACGCTGAAGAAGAAAGGTTTGGCATCCGCCCTGGACAGTTCGGATAAGCCCACGATTTTTGTAGGATTTGCCAATAACAAAGACGACGCCACGGCCTTGAGACAACAAGTCCAAACCGTGGATAAAACGATAGAAGTGTATATCAAAAGTCTAGACATCCCGGCAGTGACAGGAATTCGTTGGAGCGGCCAAAAGCCCGATTCAGTGCCTGCTTTCCTAACAGAAGCAAATAAGCTTGTGAATACAATCAATGAATTGGCACTTATTCATCTGGCTGAAACGAAGCCTAGCGCGCTTTCAGATAGTTCGCTGCAAACGATTCACACTTCTCACCAATCGCTGACTACGTTGTCTACGGCGCTAAATGAAGGCTTAAGCGATGACACTAAGCCTATCGTCCAAAAGATGACATCCTCCTTGAACAGTGCCGTGCAATCGATGGATGAGTACAAGAAAAGCCCTTCCACGGCGATGCTCTGGCAAGCTCAAACATCCATGATGCAGTACATTCTGGCACAGAAAGATTTGCTGAAGAAAATAAGCGTTTCTTAACTTGAAAAAAACAGGTGTCCTCAGAGCTCGTCGGAGCTTTGAAAGACACCTGCTTTTTTATTTTGTGAAGTAACGATCTAACAGGGCAGCCATCTCTGCGCGTGTCATCGTTTGCTCCGGTTTGAACGAAGTATCTGTGATTCCGTTAATGATGCCCTTCTGTTTCAAAGCATAAATAGCTTTGGCGCTCCACAAATCCGCCGGCACATCGTCAAAAGTTGCCTTAGGGGCCGGGCTTTGCCCACCACTTTTTGTAGACAATTGAATGAGGCGGTCGAAAAGATAAGCGACTTCGCCACGGGTGATCGGTTGTTCAGGGCGAATCGTTCCATCCGCATATCCTTGAAGCAGATTTAATTGTTGCGCTTTGGCAAAAACAGGGCTTGCCCAGTAAGAAGCCGGCAGGTCTTTGTACGTTTGGTCAGCCGTCTGGCAGCTATATACCGCTGAGGTGACGGTTCCACTTGGCGTACAAGCGGCTGCGAGTTTGTCGAATGAAAACGCCCGATCCATCAAAGTGAGGAATTCCGCTCTTTTCAAAGCGCGATCCGGTTGATACTGATTGTTTATTCCGTCAATAATGCCTTTATTTTTCATGCGCATAATGGACTCTCTTGCCCAATGCCCAAGGGTATCTGTGAATAAGGGCGGGGCATAGCCCGCAATGCCGTTGGCAATCCCAACAGCCATTTTCGCTCGAACGGCGTCACTTGCAAGCAATGCTGCATCGCTGGATTGGTTTAGAAAAGCAGTTTCCACAAGAATACTTGGAATGCTGCCCATTCTCGCTACGTAAACCGCGCTTGGAACTAAACCCAAGTTCTTCGTGCCGGCTGCCGAAACCAAGGAATCCAGAACATGCTGGGCCAAATCTTTACTGTAGGGTGTCAACTGTTTCATTTTGTCGCTTGCGGGATAATCCTCTTGGGGGTAATCGTTGTCGTAGTAAAGCACCATGCTGCCTCTGGTTGTGCCGTTCGGATGCGAATTGGCGTGGACGGATACGAATAAATCCGCTTGCAAGGCATCCGTGAAATTTACGCGCTCCGCGAGTGACCAATACGTGTCATCGGTTCTTGTCAGGACGACCTCGTAACCTCGCTTCGTTAGCTCGTCCCGCAGCTTTTGCGTGATGTCGAGATTGACATCTTTCTCCTTCAAACCGTTCAAGCCCAAGGCACCGGGGTCGCTTCCGCCATGTCCGGCATCAAGAACGATTTTATAGGCAAAAGCTTGATAAGGAAACGCTATCGTAAGTATAAAGGTGAGTAGAACAAGTCTTTTAAGTAAAGTCATAAGTTGAAGTACCTCCAAAATCTATCTTACTAGGAACAGCTAAGGATGTAAGCAGGTAAGAATCACCATCCGGTTACATTTTTCATGGAAAAAAGTAGAGTGTGCCCGTATAATAGGGCTTGTACATAGAAGAGAGGATGACAGCGATGAAAAAAGGCACTTTTACCTTAGTCATATTTTTAATCATCGGATTGATAACCGGGATTATTGTCGGCCAGCTGCTGACTCCTGTGCCCGCTCTATCTTTTTTAACCAAATCGGCCTCGATTACTTGGGATCCAAAGGCAGATCTGCAAGTTGTGAAATATGAGCTGCATCTTCTGGTGAGACTAAATTTGTGCAGTATTCTTGGATTAGTAGGTGCTTTCCTCCTGTATCGCAAGCTGTAATCGGCATTGAATCCTATACGGACATTATCATAAGCTAGGAGTTGTTTCTGTTGAATAAATCACCAAACCACGAGCAAAGATTAATTCTTGCTTCATCCTCGCCGCGGAGGCAGGAATTGATTCAGGGACTTGGACTACCCTATATCATTCGGGTAAGCGACGCGGATGAGACCGTAGAAGGAAAAATAACGCCTTCAGAACTAGTAGAAGTTCTATCGGTACGCAAGGCGTCAACGGTTCGCGAGATGCTGGAGTCCAGTGAAAAACACGGGATCATCGTGGGATCTGATACGGTCGTTGTGCTTCACCATGAGGTTCTTGGAAAGCCTGTGGATGAAGAAGATTCCTTCCGGATGTTGAAAGGCCTGCAAGGCACGACGCATCAGGTGTACAGCGGAGTGGCTTGCATCGATGCAGCTACAGGCAAGCAGGTAGTCTCGCACAGCGTAACGAATGTGAAGATGAAAGCTATGTCAGACGAGCAGATTCGTCGATATATCGCGACAGGCGAGCCTAAGGACAAAGCCGGCTCGTATGCGATTCAAGGGATTGGCGCAACCATCGTAGAAGCCATTGAAGGGGACTATTTTACAGTTGTTGGCTTGCCGCTTTCCTTGCTTAGTGATTTGCTGTTAACCTTCGATATCCAAGTTCTGTAATCTCTCCTTTCTAGTCGTGCACACATTGACTGTGCAATCTGTAACGGTTACAATGACAGTAAGCGACATGACATCGCAACTTCAGGGAGGATTGGCCATGAACAGCGAATTTACAATAGCCGTCCACAGTCTCGTATTTCTTGCAAATTTGCCTGATCATATGGCAACCAGTGAAGAAATTGCTACGAATGTATCCACACATTCTGCTCGTATACGCAAAGTTATGGGCTTTCTGCGAAAAGCAGGTTACGTTTCAACCAAAGAAGGCATCGGGGGCGGATTCATTCTCTGCCGTAATCCGGATGATGTGACACTCGGTGAAATTTACCGATTAACGTGTCATGGTTCTTTGAAACCAAGCTGGTGTTCCGGCGATGAGAAGAATAACGATTGTATCATTTCATCCAAAATGGATAAATTGATGGGCAACGTTTTCGCAGACGCCGAAAAGCAGATGGAATTATACTTCGATGGTTATACCATCGGCGGTATGCTGGAACGAATCAAAGCTTACGGATGCCCGGAATTGAATAATGAGCAGTTATCCTAGAAGCCCTCGGATCTTATAATCCGGGGGTTTTGTGTCGTTTTAAGGTCCTTGTCGCGATGAATGGGATACGGATAAGTAACACAACCTACAGATGGAAAGAGGGGAATTGATGGAAGTCACAAGTTTAATGCTTCGTGAAGTACCGACGGAAGAAAGGCCTAGAGAGCGAATGCTTCAATATGGAGCTGAGGCGTTAAGCCACGCCGAGCTGTTGGCGATTATTCTTCGAACCGGAACGGTTTCGGAGTCAGCGGTTCGTCTGGCAAACCGCATCTTAAGCGAGTCCGGAGGATTGCGCAGCCTGGTGGACATGAGCAAGGATCAGCTTACACAAATCAAAGGCATTGGTGATGCCAAAGCGCTGCAAATTCTAGCCGGTATCGAGCTCGGTCGGCGAATTGCCAAAAGCACATTCGCAGAGCGGATTACGATTCGATCCCCGAAGGATATCGCGAACTTAATGAGCGAGGAACTTCGATATTTGCAGAAGGAGCATTTCGTTTGTTTGTTTTTGAATACGAAAAATCATGTGCTTGCGCAAGAAACACTCTCCATGGGCAGCTTGAACGCGTCCATCGTCCATCCCCGCGAAGTTTTCCGTGCAGCCATCAAAAGAAGCAGTGCGTCTATTGTTTGTGTACATAATCATCCTAGCGGGGATCCCACGCCAAGCCCGGAAGATATACAGCTAACCCACCGTTTGGTGGAAGCCGGAACTATTATTGGTATTGAAGTGTTGGATCATGTTATCATAGGTGATCAGAGATTCATAAGTTTGAAGGAAGAAGGCTTTATGTAATATAATAGGTTGGCAATAGGAAAGGAGTAACTGCCATGTTTGGAGGCTTTACGAAAGATCTGGGAATTGATTTAGGTACAGCGAATACACTGGTTTATGTAAAAGGCAGAGGAATAATCGTTAGAGAACCATCGGTGGTTGCTCTACGTACGGATACGAAAACAATCGAAGCTGTTGGAGACGCAGCCAAAAAAATGATCGGCCGCACACCAGGCAATATTCGTGCGATTCGTCCGATGAAAGATGGCGTTATTGCTGATTTTGAAACAACGTCAACCATGATTCGCTACTTTTTGAGACAGGCTCAAAAACAGCGCTGGTTATTCCAACGTCACCCTAATGTGATGGTTTGTGTGCCTTCCGGCATCACGGCCGTAGAGAAACGTGCGGTGGAAGACGCAACGAAACAAGCCGGAGCGCGTGAAGCCTATACGATTGAAGAGCCGTTTGCGGCAGCGATCGGCGCAGATCTTCCTGTGTGGGAACCAACGGGAAGCATGGTTGTCGATATCGGCGGGGGAACCACAGAAGTAGCGGTCATCTCACTTGGGGGCATTGTGACGAGCCGTTCCATCCGCATAGCCGGAGATGAAATGGACGAGGCCATCATTCAATACATCAAACGTACATACAATCTGATGATTGGGGAACGCACGTCGGAGACGCTCAAGATGGAGATTGGTTCTGCGCTTCCAATGGAACAGCCGGAAACACTCGAAATCCGTGGACGTGACCTTGTTTCCGGTCTGCCGAAGACCATGAGCGTAACCTCTGATGAGATCACAGAATCATTGACGGATACGGTGAATGCGATCGTTGAAGCTGTGAAAGTTACGCTGGAGAAGTGTCCGCCGGAATTGTCAGCGGATATTATGGACCGCGGAATCGTGTTAACCGGCGGTGGCGGTTTGCTGCGCAACTTGGATCGCTTGCTTGCCAGAGAAACCGGCATGCCCGTTCTCGTTGCAGAGAATCCGCTTGATTGTGTAGCGATTGGGACAGGCCGCGCCTTGGAAAATATTCATTTGTTTAAAAATAAATCAGGTTCAGGCTCGCGTTATAAACGTTAATATTCGTCAAGAATTCGTTAGAAGGTGCTCATTTTGTTCAAATTCATGGGAAACAAGAGGCTGATTTTCCTGATGTTCGGTTTAGTCTGCTTCTTTATATTGATGGGATTAACGCTGGGAAACCGGGGACCAATGACATGGCCGGAGAAATTCGTCAAAGACTCGGTATCGTGGACGCAAGGACTCTTCTACAAGCCCGCTGCGCAGGTAGCGGGCTTCTTTGAAGACATTCGACAGCTTAGAGTCATCTATGAAGAAAATAAGACGTTGAAGCTGACCTTGACGCAGTATGCGCGAGATACACAACGTCTGAACGATCTGGAATCGCAAAATAAGCGACTGATGGAAGCCCTGGGCTTTACAGAACGACAGCGTCAAGCCAACGCTTACACGTATCGGATTGCCGAGGTTGTTACGGTGGATAATGATCCGTACAACAGTACAGTGACGATTAATTTAGGCGACAAGGACGGCATCAAAGAGAATATGGCGGTTATGACAGTCGACGGATTAGTCGGCAGAGTAAGTAAAGTGTTCGGCTTTCACTCCAATGTGCAGCTGTTGAAAGAGATCACGGATTCCGACAACAACTCCAAAGCGATTGCGGTCACTGTGAAAGGCAATGCTAGCCAACCATTCGGCATGATTGAGTCTTATGACAGCAATACAGGGGAACTCGTGATGAACAAGGTGGAACATGCGGACGACATGAAAGTCGGGGATACGATTATTACATCAGGCTTGGGGCAAGTATTCCCTAAGGGAATTGAAGTAGGGACAATCTCTTCCATCGGCCCAGGGGAATTTGGGATCACCTACAAAGTTATGGTGAAGCCCAAAGCTTCGTTTAACCGTATTCGCGAAGTGTTCGTCGTCGAAGTTCCGGAAGTGAAATGAGGTGAGCCGTTACGTGACTCGACATTTGCTGTGGCTCATTCTATTAGGCTTGTTTATCCTGCAAGGCTCCATTGTGGTCTGGCTGATCCCATCTGCGTGGCAAAGCAGTGTTCATGTTACCCCCCATTTTACACTGGTCTTTATCTTGTTCATCGGACTTTTCCATCATCGACATTCTGCACTGATTTATGGGCTTTTGTTCGGTCTGCTGCATGATTTTAACTATTATGGGGCGATGCTCGGTGTGTATTCCTTCGGGATGGGACTCACCGGGTATTTGGCGGGACTGGCGCAGCGCAGGCAGCCTAACCTCATCTTTTATAATCTGCTCATTATAGGCGTCGGTCTGCTGTTGTTTGAGTTCATCGATTTTGGCATTAACCACTTGTTTAAGCTCATTGATATTGAGTTGAAATTTGCTCTCACCCATTACATGCTCCCAAGCGTGCTGTTTAATTTGCTTTTCGCCTTGATTTGCTACGTACCGATTCGCAAGCTGCTCGAAGGAAAGCGGATCGTACCTGCGAATACCGAAGATTAATTTTCCAGGCGGTTAGCAGGAGAATCCACGACAAGAGCCGAAATGTATAGGTTGGGAGGTCGTCATTCAATTATGTCTGTAGCTAAGCACCATGTGATGATAAAAGGGGTCAAGGATGGCCTTGTTTTTTTACTAAACGATGCATGCGATTGGCAAGATTTGCTGAAAGAGCTGCAGCATAAGCTGGAGAAAACCCATCAGCAAATACTGACCGGACCGATTATTCATGTGCACGTTAAATTAGGCAGCAGGGAAGCAACCGAGGAGCAGAAAGAAGAAATCAGATCTGTCATTAAGCAAAAGGGCAATCTGCTGATTCAATCGATCGAAAGTGATCCTCGTAAGGAAGTAGTCATAGAGCCTGCTGCAAGAATGTCAACGCTAAGAGGTATGATTCGTTCGGGACAAACCCTCCATCATGAGGGGGATTTACTGTATTTAGGCGATGTTAATCCAGGCGGAACAATTACCTCTACCGGGAACATTTATATTATGGGCTCGCTTCGCGGAATGGCGCATGCCGGGATTGACGGCGATGATAAAGCGATTATTGCCGCTTCTCATATGCGCCCGACCCAATTGCGGATCGCTGGAATTATTAGTCGTTCTCCGGATGAATGGGGCATTGAAGAGGCTTTTATGGAGTTTGCTTATGTGAAAGATGGTAAAATGGAAATCGACAAGCTTCATCAGCTTCATCGGATTTCTCCTGATTCGAATTTGAAATTATAGACTTATATATGTTATAGAAAATAGCGCGTGGGGTGAGAACATATGGGAGAGGCAATCGTTGTTACTTCGGGAAAAGGCGGCGTTGGCAAAACAACGACTTCAGCAAATCTTGGAACAGCATTGGCGCTTTTAGGGAAAAAAGTATGCATGGTGGACACCGATATTGGCCTGCGCAATTTGGATGTTGTCATGGGACTCGAGAACCGAATCATTTATGACCTTGTGGATGTTGCGGAAGGACGCTGCCGTTTACCGCAAGCCTTAATCAAAGATAAGCGCTTCGAAGAGCTGTATCTGCTGCCTGCGGCTCAGACGAAGGACAAGCATGCGGTATCGCCGGAGCAAGTGAAAGATATTATTCTTGATCTTAAAAAAGACTTTGAATTCGTCATCATAGACTGCCCCGCAGGCATTGAGCAAGGCTTCAAAAATGCGGTAGCGGGCGCTGACAAAGCGATCGTTGTAACGACTCCGGAGAACGCTGCTGTACGGGATGCCGATCGCATTATCGGACTGCTGGAGAATGAGAAAATTTCTTCGCCGAAGCTCATCATTAACCGGATTCGCCCGATGATGATGAAAAAAGGCGAGATGCTGGATATTGACGAAATCTGCTCAGTGCTAGCCATCGATCTGCTCGGCATTGTGCCAGATGACGAACATGTCATTAAAGCGGCCAATGCGGGCGAGCCGACCGTGATGAACCCATCGTCCCGCGCTGCGATTGCTTATCGAAACGTGGCTCGCCGGATCTTGGGCGACACGGTGCCTCTCATGCAGCTCGAAGACAAGACTGGCTGGGTCAAACGTATGAAAAAGTTTATCGGAATAGGATGATCTTGCTGTGCTCGCTAAACTGAAAAACATCGACATTCCTATTGTTGTTATTTTGTTCGCCTTCATGGTTATCAGCACAATGACGGTCTACAGTGCGTCCGTGGATCATCCGTCCATTGTCATCTCGATATCCAAAATTCTTATTCTCTATGCCGTTGGATTACTTGCCTTTCTAGCCTGCAGCCTTTTTGATTATCGTGTACTCATACGGATTGCTCCAGTCTTGTACGGTATCGGTATCGTATCTTTGGTGGCCGTTTATTTTTTTGGTAAAAAAATTCACGGAGCGCGCGGCTGGTTTGAACTTCCGGGAGGCCTGACCTTCCAACCGGCGGAGCTTGTGAAGCTGATTTTGATCATTTGTGTGACAGCGCTACTGGCCAAACGCGGCGGCGAGCTGCTGCAAATCAAAAACGATTTGATCCCTGTATGCGCGGCTGTTCTGCTTCCGTTTATTCTCGTCTTGATTCAGCCGGACTTGGGGAATGCGATCATCTTCGTTATTATCCTGCTCGGTATGCTTTGGATCGGGAACATCAAATACACGCACGTTTTATTGAGTGTCGTTATCTTTGCAGGGTTAGGTTTTCTGCTGCTCACCCTGTATAAGACGTTTCATACTAGTTTGTACGACGCACTCAAAGGCTTCGGCTTCAGCCACTGGATGGACCGTATCGACACCTACCTATACCCGCAAGATGTAACGGAAGATGATAGTTATCAAGTGAAAAATGCGATCAGAGCAATCGGGTCAGGGGGGCTGGAAGGCGAGGGTTACCTAAAGGGAACTTCTGTCCACAGTAACTTCATTCCTTTTGCTTATTCGGATTCCATCTTTGTTGTGGTGGGGGAAGAATTCGGCTTCAGAGGTTCTGCCGTTCTGCTGCTCATCTATTTCTTGCTTATCTATCGCATGATTCTGATTTCCATTCAAAGCACTCAGCTTAGCGGAGCTTATATCGTGGTTGGCGTTGTCTCTATGTTCGTCTTTCAAATTTTTGAAAATGTGGGTATGATGATCGGCATTATGCCATTAACGGGAATCACCCTGCCATTCGTTAGTTATGGGGGAACCTCGCTTTTGATCAACATGCTGTCGCTTGGCCTGGTGATGAGCGTTAAGCTCCATCAGGATCGTGAACCGGAATTGTTTTAAAAAGGATAAGTCCCTGGCGAGCAGTCAGGGGCTTTTTTTCTGTCCGTTCGGAGGCGTTTCCCTGCGGATTATCACATAATCTTGTCCTTCTTCTCATAGGCTGTACTATGCGAGATTTGCGAATACAGCGATATGAAGATTGTTTTCCGGAAGGAAAACGTTTGGGAGGGGCTTCCATGGAAGTCAAAGATAAAGTGAAACAACGGCGATTGGAACGGCTTCGGCATTTGCGCGAATCATCGGAGCATGTGAACGTCAATGGGAGTCCGGCGAAAGCAACCAGAGTGATGGAACATGTGCCTTTGCCGCCACGGCAGCAGCAGGTGGAACTTCCGCTTTATGTGGATGCGGACTGGAAAAGGCGTATGGAAGATCCCGAATATGCTTGGCAGCAAAAAATATTGATGGACAAGACGCTAAGCGGCGGCGGACCACCGGAAGATGGAGAGAGAGGGCTGTTCGCACCTCCTTCGCCACGCAAAATAGCGGTCAAGCTGTTGGTTAGCTGTGTGCTTTTTGCCTCTCTGTACGGCATGTTTCAGTTGAATGAGCCATGGGCTAATAAAGGCAAGCAGTTCGTTGCGGCTTCGTTAACACAGTCTTATGATTTCAACGCCTTATCGACTTGGTATACGAATCAATTCGGTGGTTCGCCGTCCTTTATTCCTAGCTTTAATCGCGTTGGGGACGAAGCCGTAAAGGTAAGTACCTCTAAACGGACCCTGTATGCCCCTGTAAAAGGAAGTATCATCAAGCCGTTCGATGGGACCAATCAACTTGGCGTCACGCTAAATACGGCGGAGTATGCGCCTGTCTACGCGCTGGACACGGGACAAGTCGTTTTCTCCGGGGTTTCGGCTGAAACGGGTAAAACGGTTATCATCCGCCATCCAGGAGGAATGCAGTCCCTGTACGGGGGGTTAAGCGAGGTTAGCGTTGAAACAGGAGATTGGATGAAGGTAGGAGAGCTCGTCGGCAAAGCTTCTAAGAAAGATCCGGCCAAAGGCACACTTTATGTCGCGTTTACGAGAGATGGCCGCCCTGTCAACCCAACGGATGTGATCTCCTTTGATTAAAGTGGCCGGAACGACCTATCGGTTTCACCCTTTATTTACACTTGTTTTAATAGGCTCTGCTTTGACGGGCTATTTTCTTGAGGCGATTACCTTATTCGGCATCGTTCTCGTTCATGAACTCGGTCACCTAACTGCTGCTAACGGCTTCGGCTGGCGGGTGCGGGAGGTCCAATTGCTCCCTTTCGGCGGTGTGCTGGTTGTCGATGAGCTAGGAAGTGTACCAACCTGGGAGGAGCTGGTGGTGGCTTTAGCGGGGCCGCTGCAGCATGTATGGCTGATTATTCTGGCGCTTCTTATGAAGTGGCTGGAGGTTGGGACCGCGAGTTGGTGGGATTACTTTATTGAAGCTAACATCATGATCTGTTTGTTCAACCTTCTTCCGGTCATGCCGCTGGATGGCGGAAAAGTGATGCAGTCCTTACTTGGGTATTTATTGTCGTATCATAACACGATTTTATATTCGGTTTGGATATCCATGTTCTTAAGTCTTGGCATCATTGTGATGGCTATTCTACAGCTGATTAGCGGGCAGCTGCCGCTGAATATATTAGTGATCGGCATTTTTCTGCTAGTGTCAAATTGGTATGCGTACCGGCAGCTGCCGTATCACTTTTTTCGCTTTCTGATTGGCCGCGGGAGCCGGGTGAGCCTGCTGCTGAGCCGCGGCACTCTGGCGCAGCCGATCGTCATAACCAAACATCGGACAATGGCCGATACGTTGAAGCTTTTTATGCGCGAAAAATACCATTTAATTTACATTGTCAACGAGGCGGGACGCATTCAAGCTATATTGCCTGAACAGCAGTTGGTGAGCGGTTATTTGGATGGAAAAAAACCGGGGAGTGCAGTTTCCGATCTTTTCATGTAAAATAACTGGTGAGGTGAACGTGTATGAAGCAACTTATAATTCACTGCGCACCGGAGCTTACACAAGCGGCATTGCTGGAAGAAGGTCGCCTTGTTGAGTATGATTCGCAGTATCCGCTTGATTCCCAAAGAGCAGGCAGCATCTACATGGGTCGCATCGTCAACGTACTTCCCGGCATGCAGGCGGCATTTGTCGATATTGGACTTGCGAAAAATGCCTTTCTTTATATAGACGATCTCCTCCCTGTCCATTTGGACAAGCAACCTAAGATTAAACCCTCAATAACGGAGCTTGCTGAAGTTGGGCAATTGCTTATGGTACAAGTATCCAAAGACCCGCAAGGCACCAAAGGCGCAAGAGTAACGACACATGTTTCAATTCCTGGCCGCTGGATTGTGTACATGCCAGGTGCCGACTACATCGCAATTTCCCGTAAAATTGACCTGGAAGTTGAAAGACAGCGCCTCAAGCAGCTGGCCGAAGGCAATTTGCTCCCTGGCGAAGGGGTTATCCTTCGGACGGGTTCTCTTGGCCAAAGCGAAGAAGCGATCCGCGACGATTTGCAAAATTTGCGTGAATTGTGGCAGATGATTCAATCCAAAGCACAAGGCGCAGAGGCTCCTGCGCAGCTGTATCAAGATCTGGATCTCTTACCGCGCTTAGCCCGTGACGTGATTACTTCCGAAGTGAACGAAGTTTGGCTTAATGATTCCAAAGTGTTCGAAGAGATGAGACAGCTGCTTCGCAAACAGCACCCGAGTTGGCGGGGGCGAATCGCTTTCTACGACCGTAAGACTCCGCTGTTCGATCATTTTGGCGTAACGGAAGAGTTGAATGTGAGTTTTAGAAGGAAAATATGGCTGCCAAGCGGCGGCTACTTGATTATTGATCAGACCGAAGCACTGACGGTTATTGATGTGAACACAGGCAGATATACCGGATCGATTAATTTGGAGCAAACAGTTACGGATATTAATCGTGAAGCAGCAAGTGAGATTCCAAGGCTTCTGCGCCTGCGGAATATTAGAGGCATTATTATCGTTGATTTTATTGATATGATTTCGGAAGTCAACCGCGCGGCGGTTATGGAGAACATTACGCAGGCTGTGCGCAAGGATCGTTCCAAAACGATCATCGTTGGCTGGACCAAGCTAGGCTTGCTGGAAATGACGCGAAAACGCAAATAAAACATTGCATATCAAAATGTTTCTGTGATATAATACTCGGAGTGTGTTGTTTAGGCATGCTGTAACCGCACGAAACGGGTTGAAGTACGGTTGGATATTTATCCGGACCGTCACCTGGACAAGGCGAGTCTGAGACATGAGGAGGTCATGAAAATGTACGCAATTATTGAAACAGGTGGTAAACAGTACAAAGTTCAAGAGGGCGATGTTCTTTACATCGAGAAATTGAACGCAGCTGAAGGTGAAGTGGTTTCTTTTGATCGTGTGCTTATGGTATCCAAAGAGAGCGGCGTAGTTGTAGGTGCTCCATTGGTATCCGGTGCTGCAGTTTCCGCGAAAGTGGAGAAACACGGCAAAGGCGCGAAAGTTATCGTGTATAAGTACAAACCGAAAAAGAACTACCACAAAAAGCAAGGTCATCGTCAACCATACACAAGAGTTGTAGTTGAGAAAATCCAAGCGTAAGAGGCGAGCTTATGATCTACGTGACCATAAAGCGTCTAGTACCGGATTCACCTCAAATTGTATCTTTTGTAGTGGAAGGCCATGCTGAATTTGACGTACCAGGCAAAGACTTAGTCTGTGCTGCAGTATCGGCGGTAACGTTCGGTACATATAATTCGATTGAATCCTTAACGGGAGTCATTCCTATTCACGAGATGGAACGGGGCTTTATGGATATTACGATACCAGACAGCGCACGGACTGTACCGGAGAAATGGAGCCAGATTCAAGTGATTCTGGAATCGATGGTCGTCATGCTAGAAACCATTGCAGACAATTACGGTGACTATATAACGATTAAAACAATCTATAACAAAGGAGGATAACATCATGTTGAAATTGGATCTCCAGTTTTTCGCTTCCAAGAAGGGTGTAGGTTCCACAAAGAACGGACGTGACTCCCACTCTAAGCGCCTTGGCGCTAAACGTGCAGACGGTCAAACCGTAACTGCAGGAAGCATTCTCTATCGCCAACGCGGTACGAAAATTCACCCAGGAACGAACGTGGGCATTGGTTCGGATGACACACTTTTCGCTTTAGTACCAGGCGTAGTGAAATTCGAGCGTCTTGGCCGCGATCGCAAAAAAGTGAGTGTATACCCAGTTGATGTAGCTCCTGTGGCTGCAGCTCTAGAAGCGTAATGAGAATCCCTGGCGAGCGATAAGCCCGTCAGGGATTTTTTCCTCATATGAAGATAACCTCTAATCGCGGTCAGTCATTACGGATGGCCAAGGGCAGAGGTTTTCTCATTTGTTTGGTGACGTTTGCAAGATGGCCATGCTATACTGGATAAACGGTTACAAAGCAGGGAGAACGGAGCGGACGAGGAATGAAACGAGTGAGCAGCGCACAGGTTTATTTATTGGCACTTGTGCTCATTGGGTTAACGGGAATGTTATTTCTAGAACCCTGGATTGTCAGGGTGGCATTACTCCTCATCGTCGTCATCAGTGGTTACACGGCTTTTAAATTGCAGGAAAGCAGCGTTCAAGAGAAACGGAACCAAGAGCTTAGAGAGCGAGATGAGCTTGCTCAGAGAAATTTGATACAGGTCATCAACCGATTGCGCCATGATTGGATGAACGATACCCAGATTTTATTTGGTTATATTCAGTTGAAGAAGTTTGATAATTTACAGCCTTATATGGAAAAAATAAAAATGAATATGCAGCAGGAAAGCAATCTATCCAAGCTGGGTATCCCCTCTTTAATTGCTTACTTGCTGTTGTTCCGAGTGCAGTCAAAGTCCTTAGAACTCGAAGTTGCCTTAGACGAAGAGATAAATTTGGGAAAGCTTCCTTTGCGAAGCGGGCTGATTGAGAGATTAGTCAGGCAAACGGCTGAATGCGTGCAGGCGCATGCGGCAACAAGTGACGATGAGAGCGGCAAACTGAGCTTGGAATTCGAGCTTCAAGAAGATGGCTTACTGCTTGATTTCGTATATCAAGGTCCTTATCGCAGGGATCAGCTGGAAAACGCAGTGAAGGAAATGTTGCGCTCTCATGCCCATTCATCTTCACTTGAGAATAGCGATTGGCAAGAGGAAGAAGCGGTTATCACGGTACGACTGCCGTTTCTTACATAATAGAGGGATCTTGGGCTTTCGTTGACCAAAGTCCCATCTTAGTTGAGGTGTAGAAATGTTTGTAGATAAAGCGAAGGTTTTTGTAAAAGGCGGCGACGGCGGCGATGGATTAGTTGCGTTTCGGCGCGAGAAATATGTACCGGAAGGCGGTCCAGCCGGCGGTGACGGAGGCAATGGCGGCGATGTGATTTTTCGCGTCGACGAGGGTCTGCGTACCCTGATGGATTTCCGCTATCAGAAGCATTTTAAGGCGGATCGCGGCGAGAAGGGCCGCAATAAATCCATGCACGGCGCTAACGCGGAGGACATGATCGTTCGCATCCCGCCGGGCACAACCGTGATTGACGATGATACGCAAGAAATCATCGCAGACTTGACGCGCCATGGCCAGGAAGTCGTTGTGGCCAAAGGCGGCCGAGGCGGCCGGGGCAACACGCGTTTCGTCACACAGCGCATCACAGCGCCGGAGATTGCCGAGAACGGCGAGGAAGGTGTTGAGCGCTGGGTTGTGCTGGAGATGAAAGTAATGGCGGACGTCGGCCTAGTCGGTTTCCCTAGCGTAGGGAAATCTACGCTGTTGTCGGTTGTTTCTGCCGCGAAGCCCAAAATCGCAGCGTACCACTTTACAACCCTTACCCCGAATCTTGGGGTTGTCGATGTCGGCGACGGACGCAGCTTCGTTATGGCGGACCTTCCCGGTTTGATCGAAGGCGCGCACGAAGGCGTGGGCCTCGGGCATGAGTTCCTGCGACACGTGGAACGGACGCGAGTTATTGTGCATGTCGTGGACATGTCCGCAGCGGATGGACGCGATCCTTATCAAGATTTCCTGATGATCAATGAGGAAATAAAGCTCTATAACGCTAAATTGGAGCAGCGCCCGCAAATCGTTGTTGCTAATAAAATGGACATGCCGGAGTCCGAGGATAATCTTGCTTTGTTCAAGGAACAGCTTGCTGCTGATGGCAAAGAGTTCGAGGTGTATCCAATCTCGGCTTTAACACGTGGTGGCGTGCAGGAGCTTCTCTATAAGATTTCTGACATCGTAGAGAGCATTCCGCAAGCGCCTGAAGTAGAAGGCGTGGCAGAGAAAGAAGAGCGTAAAGTGTATCGCTTCGAGAAACAAGAAGAGAATGATTACACGATTCGTCGCGTAAACGATGTCTTCGTGATTGAAAGTCCTTCGATTGACAAGTTGATCAAACGTACGAACTTCAGCACGCAGGATGGCGTCGCGCGATTCGCCCGCATTTTGCGGAACATGGGGATCGATCAAGATTTGCGCAGCCGGGGCGCTGTGCATGGACAGACGATTCAGATTGGTGATTTTGACTTTGAGTTTGATGAAAAAGGCTAATGGGAACACTCATCCTTTGGGATGGGTGTTTTTTTTGTTGAAATCTATGTATGGAATCGATCTACTCAAACAAATATTTTTCGTTGTAAAGACGGCTGTGCAGCAAAGTTGAAGGGCTACGTTGCATTACATACAACGTAATGGTGTGGTCAGACCTCGATTTCGGTCTTTCGTTGCACATCATACAACTAATTGTTGCAAAAGATGAATTGAAAGCGCTTCAATTGCAACAATCGTTGTAAAAAGTGCACTATAGAGGCGAAGTGAGGCTCCTTAACGGCCAAATGGTTGCGCAAAATACAACATAGTTGTCACAGTCGCTGTTATCACTCCAGCGGTTCCTCTCTGTGGGGAACTAAAGGGAGCTATTTCATCGAAATAGGCTCCTCTTCACATGGAGGGGAACTGACGTCCTCTATTTGTCGAGGGGAATTGACTTCTCCAACGCTTCCTTTCTCCTCAACGAGGAATTACTGGGCACTATTTCATTGAAATACTTTTGCTTCGCATCTACCTTGACAAACGCGCTCGTCCTAAAAGGACGGCGAAGTCGGTTATCCTTGTGTGATTCTTGATGATGTAACAATACTTGACATATAAAATGGAAAGTATTACGATTTCCTTATATAAGCAATATTTATGTCATTAAACATTACATTAAATTAAGGACTGGAGCTCTAATAGGAAGGAGGATGACGATGAAAAGATGGATTCAAGCGATCGGTTCGGGCCAGCAGGGAACCACGCGCGATCTCACGTACGAAGAAGCTTTAGAAGCAGCGCATGAAATGGCCAGAGGAAATTCTACCGACGCGCAGTGTGCAGCTTTCTTGATGGCGCTTTGTATGAAAGGTGAAGCTGATGAAGAGATGAGGGCGTTTATTGACGTTTTCCACAGCTATGCCCAACCTTATCATCCATTTGCGGATTCGCTTAATTGTGCAGGTCCTACGGAAGGGCGTCAATTTTTTCCCGTCACATTACCTGTTAGTCTCCTGCTCGCCTCAGTAGGTTTCTCCCAAGTGCTGCATGGAGGCGATTCTCTCCCGTCAAGACAGGGAACAGCTATGCAAGAAATTTTGGAAAGCTTCGGCGTTGCCATGGATTTATCGGCCAAAGCTTGGGAAACTATGCTGTTTCACTTGCACATTGGCTTCCTGCATACCGATCAACTCTGTCCACCGCTTGGGAAGTTGAAACAGGTTCGTGAACAGATCGGGCTTCGAACGGTCATCGATACGATTGAGAAAGTGATGAATCCTGTACAGTCCATGAATATGATTATTGGCGTCAATCAACGGAAAACGATGGAGTCGCTCATTCCTATTTCTATGAGATCCGGCGTACAAAGTATTTATCTGGTGAACGGTATCGAGGGCTCTGAAGATTTGCCGATTTACCAAAACAGCACAATTCGTATCGTTACCCCTTGGGGAGACGAGTCGCGCGTGGTGGAACCGCAGAAATTCGGCTTTCTTAGCGGTCCCCTGCAGCCTATGGACAAGGCTGAGCAGCTCTCGTCGCTGCGCCGTATTATCGGCGGTGAGAATACCGAAGAGCTGAAGCGGGAGCGTGATCACGTTATTTTTAATGCTGGATTGAGATTGACGTGGTTCGATAAGGTGGGAAGTTATGAGGAAGGCTTTCAATTAGCGGAATCTTTATTGCAAAGGAGAGAAGCTCAGAAGGTGATGCAGAAATGGGTGGATCAGAGTCATCGTTTCACACTGCAAGACTATCCTCACAATGACTCCTCTTCAAAAATTGGATAAAAAGACCATTTTGCGGTTAATTCGGCAAAAATGGTCTTTTTTTTATTTCTACCCTCTGAAACAATCTCCCCCCTGCGAAATGATATAAGAGGCAACGCTTTCGGTGCCGGACAACCTGGCACAAGCAAGATCACGAAAGTCGATGCACAACGTGAAAAGCAGAACGCTAAGGAGGCATACAACATGAAAAAACAAATACTCACCCTAGCGCTGGTTCCAGCACTTATTTTCGGCGCAGTTACCGTCCCTATGGCCAAAGAAGCTTCGGCCGCTACGACGACCACAACCGGTCAAATCGTAAGCTCCGTCAGTTTCCGTCAAGGTGCAAGCACGGATGCTGCACGTATTCGCTACTTGAAGGCAGGCGAGAAAGTAACCATCTTGTCCAAAGTGAATAGCTATTGGTACAAAGTAAAAGCATCTGATGGCAAGGAAGGATATGTAAGCACCGACTCCAAATACATAAAAACGTCTAGCGTGACAACGCCGGATGGTTCCGATAATAACAGCGGGTCAACCGGACAAATTGTAAGCTCCGTCAGTTTCCGCCAAGGTGCAAGCACGGATGCTGCACGTATTCGCTACTTGAAGGCAGGCGAGAAAGTAACCATTTTGTCCAAAGTGAACAGTTATTGGTACAAAGTAAGAGCGTCCGATGGTCAGGAAGGTTATGTAAGCACGGATTCCAAGTACATAAAAACTTCAGGCGTAACATCGCCGGGAGATTCAAACAATAACGGTGGTACAAGCGGCGGATCCGCCAGTGAAAAAGCGCAAAAAGTGATTGCGGCCGGCAAAAAATATTTAGGAACACCTTATGAATATGGTTCTAGCCGTGATAATACCAACACGTTTGACTGCTCTGACTTTGTTCGTCAAGCATTCTTGGACGGTATTGGGTTAAAATTGCCAAGCGACTCCAGAGGGCAAGGGAGTTATGTGAAATCACTCGGTAACGCCAAAACCGATTGGCATGATTTGAAACCTGGCGATCTGATGTTCTTCATGGATTACAAAGGGACAAGCAAGTCGAATTACAGCGGTATCGATAAATCGAAACAAACGATCTCACACGTGGCCATATACTTAGGCAATGGACAGATTTTATCGACGTATTCCAAGGAAAGCGGCGGAGTTCGCATTGATTCCTTTGAAAATCGTCACTGGGAATACCGCTTCTTATATGGCGGCAGCGCACTTTAAAATTCAAAAAGCAGACTTCGAAATCGAAGTCTGCTTTTTTTATACTTCCATAGGATCAACAAATGGATGCCAATGAATGGTAGGTAAATTGCTTTGTTCACTTATGCCAGCAGAGCCGATCCAAGGGGTTGTTGTAGGTCCAGCAACTAAATAATGCTCCAGCAAATTGCGGAAAATAAATGGAAGAGGACGTTCTAGAACAAGATCTTTCGGAACCCAGTGCAGCTCGCCTTCAGGGGTCGTGATACGGGGATTCACATCGGTGGAGCCGACGTAGAAAAACTGCTGCCGAACTTCTTGTCCATTTAGACGCAGTAAAATATACTGCAAGCGAAGTCCTTGGATTTCATCGTGTTCTATGCCAGTCTCCTCCCATATTTCACGTAAGCACGCGGCACGCGGGTTGTTTAGTTCATCTGGCTCTAAATGGCCCCCGATGGCAGCCCACAGCCCAGGGGACAGTGTGCGCGTTAAAGAGCGTTTCATCATAAGCAATTCATTCCGGCTGTTCCATAGAAGAGCAGTAGACATCATACGCAATGTAATCATGGTGGCGATCCCTTTCTTTTTCTAGTACACTCAGCTTAGCACAAGTAAACTAGCTCCTGCAAAGAAGCTAGTTTCAGAGCAATTTGCCTATTGCTTCAGACCTCGTGATTCGATATAATGTCCTCTATAGGTAAACAATAGTCTTTCTAGAGAGGACGGTAAGGTCGTGCCGGAAAGCAAAGAGTTTCTACAAACGATCAAGCACACCGGTCCTGAGAGGTACTACTTAGTCCGGGAAGATATTTTGCCAGAAGGTGTACTGAAGACGGTGCAGGCCAAAGAGCTGCTCGCTCGGGGTGAAGTGAAGACGATTCATGATGCCGTGGAACAGGTTGGGCTCAGCCGCAGCGCTTTTTATAAGTACAAGGATGGCATTCATTCGCTAAATAAGCTGGAAAGAGAGCGTATCGTAACGATTTCGATGGATTTGGAGCATCGGTCGGGGATTTTGTCCCGCGTTCTCGCGCTTATCGCTAATTTGGAAGGGAATGTGCTGACGATTCATCAGACGATTCCGCTGCAAGGGATGGCCAATGTCGTCATTTCTGTTGAAACCTCAACGATGGGGGAAGAGATTCGTCAGATCTTGGATCGGCTTCAGTCGCAAGAAGGAGTTAAGCGTGCCATGATTATCGGTCAGGGCAGTTAAGATAAACATATTACTATTCGGGAGGACAAACGAAATGAAACCGATCAAGGTAGGATTACTGGGACTAGGCACAGTAGGAACAGGTGTCGTACGTATTATTGAAGGACATCAAGAAGATTTACACCGTCAGACTGGCTCTGCGATCGAAATTGCCAAAATTTTGGTGCAAGATAAATCAAAGCTTCGCAATATTTCCGTAGACGCGGACAAGCTGACGGAAAATGTTTGGGATGTCATCAGCGATAGCGAAATTGATGTCGTTGTTGAAGTAATGGGCGGTGTTTCCGCTACGAAAGATCATATTCTAACGGCTCTGGGCAACGGAAAGCACATTGTGACGGCGAATAAGGATCTCATGGCGATGCATGGCGCTGAAATTTTGGCGAAAGCAGCTGAACACGGCTGTGACGTTTTCTATGAAGCAAGTGTTGCCGGCGGTATTCCGATCATTCGTGCACTCGTAGAGGGCTTCTCTTCTGACCGTATTACGAAGATCATGGGGATTGTTAACGGAACAACGAACTATATTTTAACCAAAATGAGCCAAGAAGGCGCTGCTTACGCGGATGTGCTGAAAGAAGCCCAAGCGCTTGGTTATGCAGAGGCTGACCCGACTTCCGATGTTGAAGGACTTGACGCTGCCCGCAAGATGACGATTCTTTCCACACTTGGCTTCCATGCCAATGTTAGCCTTAGCGATGTTGAAGCAAAAGGAATTTCTAAAGTAACCAAAGAGGACATTCAATACGGCAAGAAATTAGGATACGAAGTGAAGCTGCTTGGTATTGCTGAAAATCATGACGGGCATATCTCCGTAAGTGTTCAGCCTACGATGGTGAAGAGCTCTCACCCGCTTGCTTCCGTAAATGGTGTGTTCAATGCCGTGTACGTGACGGGCGAAGCGGTTGGCGAGACAATGTTCTACGGAGCCGGAGCAGGCGAGCTGCCAACAGCAACATCTGTTGTAGCGGATTTGGTTGCCGTTGTCCAGAACTTGAAGCTTGGTGTGAGTGGACGCAGGGTGCTTGCCCCTTATAAGGAAAAGAAGCTGAAAACAGATGAGCAAATCGCTTGCAAAAACTTCATTCTTTTGCACGTTGAAGATAAAGCTGGCGTGCTTGCCCAAATTACGCAAATTTTTGCTGAGCATGAAGTCAGCTTGGAGTCCGTCTTCCAGCATCCGAACAAGCACAACCCGAAAGCTGAAATTATCATCATTACGCATGACGCCAACCAAGCCAGCATGAAAAATGTGCTGAAGCAGTTTGAATCCATGGACGTTATCCACGCCATCAAAAGCGTCTACCGCGTTGAAGGCTAATCTATTGAAAAGAGGCGCAATTTCGAAATGAGTTATAAGGCAGTGCAAAAGGTAAGAGTGAAAGTGCCGGCAAGTACGGCAAACTTAGGTCCTGGCTTTGACTCACTGGGGATGGCCTTGAACTTATATGCCTGGATTGATCTGGCCATCTCGGAGCAAACCACGATTGATTTGATCGGTGATCAAATGCACGGGATTCCAACGGACAAGACGAATCTCATTTATAAAGTTGCGCAAATGGTATTTCAAGAAGCGGGCGTCTCCCACCCGGAGCTGTCTATCTCAATGTACAGCGATATTCCGCTAACCCGCGGACTGGGCAGCAGCGCGTCGGCGATTGTTGGCGCTCTGGCCGGAGCCAATGCACTGATTGGCAATAAGCTCACAGAATATGAGCTGTTTCAAATAGCAAGCCGCCTGGAGAAGCATCCTGACAATGTAGGAGCGAGCCTTTATGGCGGCATCGTGGTTGCGTTCTGGGACGGAGAGAAGGCGGAATCCATCCGGATCGAGCCGGATCCGAACCTGGAGGTGCTGGTGGCGATTCCAGCCTTCCAATTGGCTACTGAGAAGGCGAGAGGCGTTATGCCGAAGCAGGTAGCCATGAAGGATGCGGTGTTCAACCTCAGCCACTCATCGCTTCTTGTTGCCGCGCTAATCACAGGCAACCTGGGGATGATCCGCCATGCCATGAAGGACGCGCTGCATCAGCCGTACCGCGCGCCTCTTATTCCCGGCATGAAGACGTTGCTCGAGCAAGCCGAGAATCACGGCGCGCTTGGAGTTGCACTAAGCGGAGCAGGGCCAACCATGCTTGCGCTGGTGGACCAGCGAAGCGGCCGCAAGGCGGAGCTGGAAGGTTTTTTGAAAGAGACGCTGGCTAAGGAAGGTATCGAGGCACAGACGTTGTGGTTAAAGCCAAGCCGTGAAGGTGTAACAACGACTGCGCTGCAGGAAAACGACGGGGATCTCCAGTCCTTCGTAGACAAGGAGGTTCATGCATGAAGCGAGTCGCGATTCTTGGACCGAGCACTTTTTCGGAAGAGGCTACCCGCCATTTTTTGGGCGAGGACTTTACCTACGTTTCTTATAAGTTAATTTCCGAAGTCTTCAACGCAACATCGTCCGGTGAAACGGATCTGGGCGTTATCCCAATCGAAAATACACTCGAAGGCTCCGTCCATCTGCATGTGGATTGGCTCGTTCATGAAGTGGATCTTCCGATTCGGGCGGAATGGGTGTTTCCCATCGATATGAATCTTATTGGGTACCCTGCTCCTGAGGGGAGAACGGATGAGTCGAATCCGTTCGGATATATCCGCAAGGTGCTGTCTCATCACGTCGTGCCTGCACAGTGCAGCCGTTTTATGAAGCAATATTTAAGCGGAGCGGAATTTGAACAAGTCAGTTCTACGGCAGAAGGAGTACGGATTGTTTCTTCGCTTCAGGATCCTTCGGTTGCGGCCATCGGAACGGCCATTGCTTCCACGAACTATGGCGTGCCAATGCTGCAAAAAGAAATCCAGGACCACAAAGACAACATGACGCGTTTCCTGCTGGTCGGCAAGGAAGCTTCCGAGTTGAAACCCTCGGAAGACATGAAGACGACGATTCTCGTCACGCTGCCGGAAGATTATCCGGGCGCTCTTCATCAGGTGCTCTCAGCCTTCGCTTGGCGGAGAATCAATCTTTCCAAAATTGAGTCCAAGCCAACGAAGAAAAAATTGGGTACTTATTATTTCTACATTGATATAGCGGGCTCTTTGGACTCCGTTCTGCTCCCGTCGGCGATTCAAGAAATTGAAGCGATTGGGTGTCAGGTTCGCATATTAGGCTGTTATCCTAGCTATCCCTATACGAATTAACTCTAAGTTCCTCCGGCTCTCCAGCGCGGGGGATTTTTTTTGTCCGAGAGGGGCAAAAGCCTAGAAACGTGCATAAGATGTAATATCATTGTGAATATGTAGGTGGCTTAGCTAGCAGGGTTTATGAAAAATTGCTTGTGAATAAGCTTCCAAAGCCAGTTTTTTCAAACGAAAAAAGGAGGTAAGGTGTTGAAAATCCATATTGTCAAAAAGGGAGATACCCTGTACGAACTCGCAAAAAAATATCATAGTACATTGGATCAGATCATTGCATTCAACCCGCAAATTGCAGATCCCAATGTGCTGGACATCGGCATGAAGGTGAAGATCCCTTCCAAACCGAAGCCGGTCGATCCGCCTGCGTCAGAGTTCGTTTACAAGCACATTGTTCAGCAGGGAGACAGCTTATGGAAGCTTGGAAAAGCCTGGGATGTACCTCTACAGGCGATGATTGGGGCTAATCCGCAGCTGAAGAATCCCAACGTACTTATGACAGGGGAAGTTGTCTTTGTTCCCAAAATGCATCATGGAGCTGCGGACACGACGCATCATTCCCCTCCAAAAGCGTCGACGATGCCTTTCGATCATATGCCGGAGGCACAGCCGACGACTCCAAGCGATGCAAGTCCGCCGCCATATATCCCGGCTCCGGAAGAAACGATGCCAGAGGCAATGCAACCAATGCCGATGCCAATGCAACCAATGCAACCAATGCAACCAATGCAACCAATGCAACCAATGCCTACTGTTCCTGCACCAGCCCCAGAGCAGACCTTGATGCCTGAAGTGCCGAGTGGAGAGCCAGAGGAGATTGCGCTGCAAGAACCATACGAGCAGCCAGCCACTCATCCTTTCAAGCAGTTTCATATTACTGCGACGGAAGTATTCGCTTATCCAGAGGGTAATCAGCAAGAAGCAGCGGCGCATCCGGCATTTATGCCGTATCAACAGCAGCCGTGGGAACAAGCGCCTCATCATACTCAAATGCCTACATTCCCTGTGAGCAACGAGGGGTGCGGCTGTGGGGGCCCTGCCATCATGGAGCAGCCATGGATGACAGGACCAGAAGGATCCGCTACTAACCCATTAGGAAATCCATGGGAAGGGCAGCATCATGGCTACCACCACGGCATGCCAGCAATGCCATGGATGCCGAACATGGCAGACATGAACACAATGCCATCAATGCCGAATGTGGCAGACATGAACACAATGCCATGGATGCCGAACATGGCAGACATGAACACGATGCCATGGATGCCGAACATGGCTGACATGAACACAATGCCGTCGATGCCGAATATGCCTTACATGCCTGACTTATATCCGCAAGGATCTCCTTTTGACATGGGGCAGTCCGGGCATAATCCGTTTGCTTTTCAACCGGGTCCATATGGAATCCCTTATGCCGGAGCTCACTATCAAGCGCCTTTCGAGTCGCCTATGATGCCGCAAGTTCATACGCATGAACTTACGAAAGAAACCGACAAAGATGAAGTCGTAGAAATCGATATTCGTACGAACAAGTCAGGGAAAGCCAAACAAAGCGGCGGTGCTTCCAAAAAAGCGAAATTGACCGGAACAGACGCGCTTAATGCCTTCGTAAGACGTCAGCAAAGAGCAGTTTTAGAGTCGCAGGAATCCAGACCCAATGTTCCTTGGATTAATTTCTGAATAACAAAAAAGCCTCCTAAGTCCACAGTCCGTGGATTGGGAGGCTTTTTATTATTTTAGCTGACGGCACCATTATGCAATCATTCCGATGGTGAAGAAGACCATAAGGCCAACGACGAAGTTCATGCCCCATTTCTTGCGGAGCAGCTCCCGACCGCGGTGCAGACGTGTTTTTACCGTAGTAATCGGCAAGTTAAGCTTGGTGCTAATTTCTTGAAGCGATAGCTCTTCCAGGTAATAAAGCGTAATGACGCTTTTATATTTGTCGGCCAACTTATTAATGGAAGTGTGCATGTGATCTTGGATTTCTGTTTGTAGCACAGCGTGCTCCGGCGATTGATCCTGGCTTGCGAGTTTACTGTAATAGCTGTAATCATCGTCATGATCGCTCAGCTCAGCATCCAAGGATTGAACAGGCCGCTTTTTGCGCAACAAATCAATCGCGACATTTTTGCCGATTCGATAAATCCAGGTAGAGAAGTTCTGGCTCTCATCGTAGTGATTCAAATTCAAGTAAACGCGAATAAATGTCTCCTGAACGATATCCTCCGAATCAGGCCTGTTATGAAGCATGCGGAATGCAAGCTTTTGTATTTTATTCCGGTATAACTCGACTAATTCAACGAAAGCATTGCGATCGCCTCGTCTGGATAATTGAATTAATTGAAGTTCTGCAACATTCATGGTGTTTCCCCTCCTTAGCGTTTTCGTAAGAAAACTGTCTTCGAAAGATCAAGCTTAGCACATTTTCTTGAAGAAAATCGGCTGGCAGCCTTTTCAGATATATATCGTTTTTCATGAATAAGTATGAGAATATTTCATCTACTTCTGACTATATCATTTCTGTGGCAACAGTCAAATTTTATAGTTATTTTATACTCAGAACATTCCCATTATTTGCCGAATTTATGGATGTTTGGTTACTTTTCATGTCAGTGGTCGGAAATGAGGCTGAAGTTGAGCGAGGTGTAGGCACGCCTTTTTCAATTTTAAGTACTTCATTCCAAATAGCAACGGCTCCCCATAATAGGACAACTCCAATAATCAGGAGTGTTGTACGCTTGATTCGTCTTTTACCTTTCATGATAGAGCTTCACCGTCCGTCTTGATTGGTTTGATGCTACTCTCCCTATGGTAAATGATGTATAGCGTCTCATGCAAATGGAAACAATACGAAAAAAGAGAATAGAAGGGGATACCAGTGAATGTACAACGTTTTTTGAAGCATTGGAAAAGAAGGCTGCGCTGGAAACGCAGTTGGTTGACATTAGGGATGATCTTCCTTGTAGGTTCGGTTTGTTGGATTGGCTACGCAACAGATGGTTTTTCAGGTGCAGACCATTCTTCGACTCAAGCTGCGATGGCACAATTAACGCCGGAAGACGATGAGCGTCTGAAAGAAGCGGAAGCAACGCTGAAGCGGATTACCGATACAAGAGAAAGTTACTTGCTTAAGTCTTACGTTTGCGGTGAAGAGAAGAGCACACTCGGTCAGCAAACCTCAGAGCAGCTGCTTGATATGCAAATGAAACATCCGAACTGGCTGCTGAGTGTCAGTCCTAGCGGAGAGATCACATTTACCGAGAACATTGAAGATTTGTCTCCGGCTTGCAAAGAGAAAGCGGTATTCGGCATCGACGGCAGCAGCAATCTCTCGTTGTTTAACGGCACTCCTGCCAAAGATAACGTCATACGGACATTTTTCCAATTAAACATCAAGCATTTGGAAAGCAGCCTCCCCCCGGATACGGTGGAAAAGCTGCGCGAGGGCATTCGCATCTCTGATATGGAGGAGTATAATAGCGTATTATCAACATTCAGCGATTATGCCGTGGAAGAAACAGAAAAAGCGATGACAAGACCATAATGGAGCAAAAAAGTGAGGTAGATAAGGGGAAATCCCGAGTCTATCTCTTTTTTTTGTTATCTGCTATAATGAGAAATGACTACATATGTTCGCTTTTTTTAGATGGGAGAGAAATGCCGTGCGTATTCTGGGGATTGATCCGGGGATCGCGATTGTAGGTTTTGGCTTTATTGATAAAATTGGCAGCAAGCTTGTTCCTGTGCAATATGGTTCAATTCAGACGGAAGCACATACCGATCCGGGTCTGAGACTGAAGGATGTCTACGACGCTACAACGCAATTGATAGAAAAGTATAAACCGGACGCAATGTCCATAGAGAAGCTTTTTTTTAACCGAAATGTAACGACGGCATTTACCGTAGGCCAAGCACGTGGTGTCATGATTCTAGCGGGTGTTCAGGCAGGTCTGCCCATAGCGGAATATACGCCTCTTCAAGTCAAACAATCCGTTGTCGGCTACGGGAATGCGGAGAAGAAGCAAGTCCAGGAAATGGTCAAAATATTACTCAAACTATCGCAGGTGCCTAAGCCTGATGATGTAGCTGATGCTCTGGCGATTGCTATTTGCCATGCACATTCTTCTGCTTTGCAATCTAGAATAAATGAGGTCAGAAAAAGATGATAGATTTCTTACGAGGAAAAGTGGCGCTGCGCGAGAGCGAGTATGCTGTGCTGGATGTGAACGGCGTAGGTTATCGAGTATTTTGTCCTAATCCCTATGCGCTTTCGCATAAGGATAATGAAGAAGTGACGATGTTCATTCACTATCACGTGAGGGAAGACGCTCATTTGCTATTCGGTTTTGTCTCGCGAGATGAGCAGGCTTTATTTCGTTTGCTGCTGGATGTGACGGGGATTGGACCTAAAGTGGCTTTGGGTATCCTTGCGGCAGGTGGAAGACCAGAAGCTGTTATTTTGGCAATTAGCCAAGAAAATTTGGCTTTCCTGACGAAGCTGCCAGGCATCGGCAAAAAGACGGCGCAGCGGATTATTTTGGACCTTAAGGACAAATTAGGTTCAGTGACGTTCTCGAGTCCTGAAGCTGCTGTTGCTTTAAGCGTTGTGGGTTCAGCCCAGATAACGGAGGGCGGCCAAGTTTGGACGGAAGCGAAAGAGGCTCTGATGACGCTTGGTTACACGGAAGCGGAAGTGGACCGCGCATGGCTGCAAGTGAAGCCCAAAGCAAATCCTTCGGATTCTACAGATGTTTTGATGAAGCTTGCCCTGCAAGCCTTGTATACGATGTAGCAAGTATTAGCCAATGAAGAAAGCTTTCCTAGGGAAAGCTCGTAGGAGGATCACCATGGATAATGACCGGATTATATCGGCTAATTTGATGATGGAGGACAACGTCATAGAGTACAGTCTGCGTCCCCGTTATTTGGCTGAATATATCGGCCAGAAGCAGGCTAAGGAGAACCTCAAGATTTATATCGAAGCCGCCAAAATGCGCAAGGAAGCGCTGGATCATGTGCTGCTTTATGGACCGCCGGGGCTCGGGAAGACGACCCTGTCCAATATCATCGCCAACGAGCTTGGCGTGAACATTCGAACAACCTCCGGCCCCGCCATTGAGCGGCCGGGCGATTTGGCTGCCATCCTGACGAACCTGCAGGAGGGCGACGTGCTGTTCATCGACGAAATTCACCGTCTCCACCGTACGGTGGAAGAGGTGTTATATCCGGCGATGGAGGATTTTGCCCTTGATATTATCATCGGCAAGGGGCCGAGCGCTCGCTCGGTGCGGTTGGACTTGCCGGCGTTTACGCTGGTCGGCGCGACGACGCGCGTCGGTTTGTTGTCTGCGCCGCTGCGCGACCGTTTCGGAGTCGTCAGCCGGCTGGAGTTTTATACGGTGGAGGAGCTCACCTACATCGTCTCCCGGACGGCCGACATCCTGCAGGTCGGCATCGTCGGTGAAGCCGCGCGCGAAATCGGCATGCGCTCGCGTGGCACACCGCGTATCGCGAACCGCTTGCTGAAGCGGGTTCGCGACTTCGCGCAGGTGAAGGGCGATGGCATCATCACGCTGGACATCGCCAAGGAGGCGCTGAAGCGCATCCAGATCGATGACCTGGGTCTGGATGAGATCGACCATAAGATGCTGAGGGCGATCATCCAGAGCTTCCAGGGAGGCCCTGTGGGGCTGGAGACGATCGCTGCCACCATCGGTGAAGAGAGTCAGACGATCGAAGACGTCTACGAGCCGTATTTGCTGCAAATTGGATTTTTGCAGCGTACGCCGAGAGGGCGAATCGTTACGCCGCAGGCGTACCATCATTTGGGCTTGCCGGTGCCGGAACAGCGGTCATGAGGAACTTGAGAGGGAGCCGGGAGGCTCCCTCTCAAGTTCCTTGTTGCTGCCGTGACGTGTCCTCGTCTTCGAGTTTACATCTGGGCCAGGCACTCGTTTACTACCAGCTTGCACTCCTGAGCCTTAACTCCTTACTTCCTCCAACCTGCACACCTGAGCTAGTCACTCATTCTACTTCCAGTTTCTATGCTTGCACCGCTCGCTCGTCCAATTTCAGCCTCTATTCCCACTTGTGAGCACAAACCGCCCGGCTAACGGACTGAGATGCCCCTATTTGCGACTTTTGGCGCAAAATTAACATCTAACGGACTCAGGAGCCGTTATTGAGCATGAAAATGCTCAAAACAGCAACAAAGTCCGTGAATAACGTCTCCTCGGTCCGTTAGCCCCTCAAATCCCGCCGAATTCGCCCAAATAACTGCTCCTGAGTCCGCTACGAAAAGAAGCTGCACGAGCGACACCTGAGCAGCAACCGAAGGGTTTACCATTTTATTCTACTAAAAAACAAAACTTCTGCGCTTTGCCAGAGTCTAACATAGTAGAATGCTGCAAAAGAAAGGAAATATTGTCGAATGAAACGAACAAAAAAGCTGTTAGCCCCCAGAACACTAGCTTTGATAACGACGGCTGCTTTAACGTTTGGAACAGTTCCAGTGTTGACGTTCCCTGCACATGCAGCGGGAATATCGCATTTGGATGAAGTACGTGTTGCCTTATTCATAGATTCTGCCAAATATAAATTAATAGAACCGGTCACGACACTCAGCTCGACTGGCGGGATGGATATCAGTGTGCGCAGTTCAGCCAGTGCCGCCGAACAGCTCTGGCTTACTCTACAAGACAGCACCATCCGCATGTCTTTGGATCAGTACAGTGTCATGATGCTGGAAACGACGGACTTCGCTGCAGCTAAAGGATTAAGTACGAAGCTCGCCACCATGTCAGCGGATGGTTACGTGTTAAGCCGGGTGAAACAAGGGAAAACGGTGTTTCAGGTATTTTACGGCAGCTTCCCTTCGATGGAAGCGGCAGAAAGCGCTTCAGCCCAAGCGCTAAAAGATGTGACAGTGGCTTCGTTCACGAAGCAAGCCCCTCCTGCAGTGACAGGGCCGCTCCATTTAAGCGCGGGTACGTTTGCGTCAGAGGCTGCTGCTTTGCAGCAAGCGGCTGTTTATGCTGGAGCTGGAATTCAAGCGGATGTGGCCTTGCAAGATGATGCCACAGGTAAGCCGGCATATAGTGTTTGGATTGGCAACGAAGCGAGTCCTGCTAAGTTAGAAACGGTAAAACAGGCCGCTATGCGTGCGGTTCCTGCGATTCCTTTGCAAACCGCCAATACGAAGGCGTCCTATCTTATTCGCAAATCAGACGTAACCGCGTCGACGAATGGAACTACACCTGTTCCGCATTTCGCTGCAGGAGTTGGTCAGCAAAAAACGTTGGTTCACTCCAAAGGTGAAGCAATAACTGTAAAAGAAAAAGCAGACCGCAAATATCGTGGCGACATGGAAATCAGTACATACCAGAATAAATTGGCATTGGTGAACGAAGTGCCGATGGAGTCCTACTTATATGGCGTATTAGGCGCGGAACTTGGCTCCGGATGGCCAGCAGAGGCATTGAAGGCTCAAGCGGTCGCGGCCCGCACATTTGCCATTAAACAGGGAAATAAATACGAAATCGCTCAAGTGACGGATACGACGTTAGATCAAGCTTATTACGGCATGCAAAAAGAGTTCCCGGCAGGCAATCAAGCGGTTGATGCCACGAAAGATGAAGTCATTTCGGATAAAAGCGGATTGATTTCTCCTGTGTTCTCATCGAATTCCGGTGGGAAAACCGCAGATCCATCCGAGGTTTGGGGAAATCCTGTGGGATATTTGCGCAGCGTGGCCAGCCCTGATCAAGGAGCGGAAAATGGCAAAGCAACATGGTACCGCATTCAATTGACGGATGGCCGTCTGGGCTATGTCTCCGCGGAATACTTGAAGGATAGTGGCCAGAAAGACAAGAACGGAACTCCTTACTACGAGTCTACCGAGCAAAACGTCAATGTCCGTTTGGCGCCGTACGTGGACAATACAGCGAATCCCTCCATTGATCAGCTTGCAGCTAAAGAAAAAGTACTCGTCATCGGGCAGGAAAAAGAGTCTAATGCCTACTCCTGGATGAGAGGCCCTTATACGCCGAGTGAGATGAAAAGCAAATTAACAGCGGCAGGGGTACAGATCAACGGTGAACTAACATCCCTGGAGGTATCTGCACGCGGCCCATCTGGAAGGGTTACAGAGCTTAAAGCAAATGGCGTTGTAGTGAAAGTGCCTTATCCTGACGCGCTGCGAAGTGTGCTTGGCGGCTTGCCCAGCACCCTGTTTGAAATTGAAGGAGCAGGAAGTTATACTGGTAGTACCCCGCAAGGAGCGAATCTGGTGATCGTGGGGGGCGGAAGTGCCGGGACGGGCACGACAAGCGCTGACTCCGTTTACGTGCTTTCCGGTAATCAATCCCAGCCTACCTCGCTCAAGAAAACGGATTTGACCGCATTAGGCACCACAGGGTTGGCTAAACCAACGGATTCAGTTGGAACCCCAAACACACCTTCGGTAACACCAACGCAGGGCAAACAATTCGTATTCCGCGGCACAGGATATGGCCATGGATTAGGAATGTCCCAATGGGGAGCAAGAGGTTTTGCTGAACAAGGCTATGATTATAAAAAAATACTTCAGACATATTATACTGGAGTCAACATAACTAAGGAATGAATACACACTCATGGATGTACAAGCATTTGACTTTGAATTACCTGAATCATTGATTGCCCAGACGCCGCTGCTTAATCGCACGGCGTCTAGATTGCTTACGCTGAATAAACAGACCGGAGCAATTGGTCATCAGACTTTTGAACAACTGATTGATTATCTGGAAGCCGGGGACTTGCTCGTGATGAATGATACACGAGTCATTCCAGCACGGCTCTTTGGCATGAAGAAAGACACGGGAGCTAAAGTTGAATTATTGCTCTTGAAACAACTCGGTGAGGACCGTTGGGAGGCCCTGGTAAAGCCCGGGAAGCGCATGCAGCTGGGGGCTGTGGCCGTTTTTGGGGTGAACCAGGAGGAAGAGCCTCTGCTGACGGCGGAAGTCGTTGAAGTTGGAGAGATGGGAGCACGCGTGCTTCAATTCAGCTATAAGGGCATTTTTAATGAAATTTTGGATCGATTAGGGGAGATGCCCCTGCCTCCTTATATTAAGGAACAGCTGCCGGAGAGGGAACGCTATCAAACCGTGTATGCGAAACACGAGGGCTCGGCCGCGGCTCCAACAGCAGGACTTCATTTCACGGAGGCTTACTTGGAGAAGCTGCAAGCGAAGGGGGTTCGTCTTGCGTTCGTCACGCTGCATGTGGGATTAGGCACATTCCGTCCTGTGTCCGTAGACACCATTGAAGAGCATCAAATGCACGCGGAGTATTACGTGCTTTCCGCTGAAACCGCAGCGGCGATCAATGAAACCAAAGCGAACGGGAAACGTGTTGTTGCTGTAGGAACAACATCTGCCCGAACGCTGGAAACCGCCGCAGGTATCAGTCGTGAGCAAGGAGGAGAGGAAGATGGGAAGCCATTAGTTATCCAACCTTCGCAGGGATGGACGAGTATTTTTATTTATCCGGGATATACCTTTGGGGTCGTGGATGCTCTGTTAACGAATTTCCATTTGCCGAAATCAACCCTGCTCATGCTGATTAGCGCTCTGGCTGGAAGGACGTATATCATGCAAGCGTACGAAGAGGCTGTCCGAGAAGAGTATCGCTTTTTTAGCTTTGGAGACGCAATGCTTATTTACTAATAGAAACAAAGACTAGAGGAAGCTTAGAATAGGAAGTGGATGTAATGGCAGCAGCAGTAACGTACGAACCGATCAAAACTTGTAAACAATCCGGCGCCCGCTTGGGTCGGGTTCACACCCCGCATGGCGTCATTGAAACGCCGGCTTTCATGCCGGTTGGCACGCAGGCTACGGTAAAAACGATGAGCCCGGAAGAGTTGAAAACGATGGATGCTCAAATTATTTTGAGCAATACGTATCATCTATTCATTCGTCCTGGACATGAGATCGTGAAATCCGCAGGCGGATTGCACAAATTCATGAACTGGGATCGCCCTATTTTAACGGATAGCGGTGGGTTCCAAGTGTTTAGCCTGAGCAACATGCGCAAAATTACCGAAGAGGGCGTTACGTTTAAATCCCATTTGAATGGTGACAAGCTGTTTCTCTCGCCGGAAGTAGCCATGGAAATCCAAAACGCGCTTGGTTCCGATATTATGATGGCCTTCGATGAATGCCCTCCGTTCCCGGCAGAGTACGATTATGTGAAGAAATCATTGGAACGAACGACACGCTGGGCCGAGCGCTGCCTGAAAAGTCACAGCCGGCCGGAAGACCAAGGTTTATTCGCCATTATCCAAGGCGGGATGCATGAGGACCTGCGCAGAATGAGCGCGGAGCAGTTGACTTCCATGGATTTCCCGGGGTATGCTATTGGTGGATTGAGCGTTGGAGAGCCTAAGCATTTGATGTATGAAGTGCTTGATTATACAGCACCGTTGATGCCGGCGAACAAACCGCGTTATCTGATGGGTGTGGGTTCACCCGATGCCTTGATTGAAGGCGCTATCCGCGGGATCGACATGTTCGACTGCGTACTGCCTACAAGGATCGCCCGAAATGGGACTTGCATGACAAGCGAAGGCCGTCTTGTGATTCGGAATGCGAAGCATGCAACGGATTTTGGCCCACTGGATCCCAAATGTTCATGTTATACTTGCACAAATTACAGCAGAGCATATATTCGTCATTTAATTAAAGCGGATGAAACCTTTGGAATCAGATTGACAACGATTCATAACCTTCACTTTCTGCTACAGCTTATGCGCGATGTCAGAGGGGCCATTATGGAAGATCGCTTGCTCGATTTCCGTGATGAATTCTTTGCCTCCTATGGGCTGAATGATAATGAAAGAGGATTTTAAGAAAGGAGGATACCTATGTTTCTATTGGCTGAAACTACAACTGCGAATACTGGCGCGGTAGGATATTTGTATACATACGGGCCGTTAGTGCTCATGTTCGTGGTTCTCTATTTCTTACTTATTCGTCCACAGCAAAAAAGACAGAAAACACGCAATCAAATGCTCGGCTCTTTGAAAAAAGGAGATAAGGTCGTTACGATTGGCGGTCTTCACGGCACGATAATGGAGATCACTGACGATACTTGTGTGCTTCGTGTCAACGATGCAACGAAAATGACTTTTGATCGTTCTGCCATCAATGCTGTTTCACAAACAACAGCAAAGGAATAAAATAAAAAAGCGAGAACCTTCATCAGGCTCTCGCTTTTTGTTTGGCTTTTAAAGCTCATTATTTTTGAAAGATCGTTTAAGCAGTGCTTGCTCGCCAAGAACCAGGCGTCCTTCGGAAATGCGCAGTCCCAATCTTGCGGCTACAACACCTAGCACGACACCGGCACACATATCGGATAACCAGTGGATACCCAGATAGAATATCGTGAAAATGATAAAAGCTGAGGAAATCGGAACAAAAATTTTCCAGAACGTATTGCGGCTCTTTACAGCAATGACGGCCATCGATACGGAGATCGACGTATGCAGGCTAGGAAAGCAATTATCCAAACCTGACAGCGGGCGGTAGTCCTGCTCGAAGGTTGGGAACACATCGAGAATAAGCAGCTTAACATTGGGATGAAACGACCAGACTTCGTTAACTGGAAAGAACAGATAAAACGGAATGGCTATCATATAGTTGAACATGAGCGCGTAACAAATCGCGTAAAATAGTTTGTGATTTTTCTGAAATGTATATAGGGCAATGGATGCAATCATGACGGACGGAAAGATCACGACATAGAAGTAACTGCTGATCACGGTCAATATATCATTGTGGAAGAAATGTTGGATCGCAGAGACAAAGTTTCCTTCTATGCTATAGATGGATTTGGTAAAATCAGCTTTATAGTCAATTCGTTTCTCGACCCACATCTCAAGTTTATTGAAAAAAAGGATTGTGATGAGTGCTGCGAAGTGGATTAAATACTTGCGGGATGTAAATATTTCTTGAACGAAGCTTCCAGCGATAACGAACGGATTTTTGCGTGTTGCGGCAATTAGAAAGACGATGACAGTAATTACTATATAGACCGTCGCATGTGTCATAGACTGAAACGGGCTCATGGTGTTTTCCCCCTAATATTGGAAATTATTGCGAATATAACTATGATAGTATACCACAATCAAAGGGGGATAGTGAATTTTCACGGAAACGTCTTATTTCGTCGTGTTTACGCCAAGGATTCCTCCTAGTGCTCCTGCTGCAAATAAAGTACCGAGCAATTGCAGAGATTGAAGATTCAATCCCGCGTCAAAAGCTAGAAAGCCAACCAAGAAAATAAGGATAAAATAGACGAATCCGACGAGTCCCCCGTGGTACCAGCCGCGGTTACCGGCTCTTTTGCCTGAAACCCAGCCTCCAATAAACAGTGCTGCAGCATGGATAATCGTAGTTAACGTATGCAAGGAACTCTCTTGTGTGCTAGTCAGCAGCAAAAATAATGATGTTACTATTGTCCCAATTGTCATCATGCTTAATGAATAGGCAAGTCCGGAAAATAAAGGTGATGTTATTCGAACCTGACTGACCGTTTTCATGGGGTTCACAGGCACCAATCCTTTCTTATATTCGTTCTTTTCATTATCATCATTGTATGGCCAAGCACATAGAATTAGTACAGACTGTTCAAAGGGAAGGTGAATAATTATGACGGAATTTTCTCAAGGACCCGCTCTGTGGCAGGCTATTGCAGCTCTTATTATTTTTGTTGCCGCTTATATTTGTATCTTGATTGAGAAGTGGGACCGTATGTATACAGCGCTTGGAGGAGCTATCCTGATGCTTCTGCTGGGCATTGTTCCAATTGGAAAGGCGCTTACAACATACGCTAATTGGCATGTTCTTTTATTTCTTGTTAGTTTATTCGTGATTGCCGGTCTATTTCAGAAAACAGGACTTATCGCATTCGCCGCAAGCAAAATCATACGCGTGTTTCGGTTACAGCCTTTTACGATATTAATAGGTTTGTCGGTACTGGCCGCTGTAAGTTCTGCCTTATTAAACGCTTTGCTCGCCATTGCTGTTATCGTTCCGATCCTGCTCAAAACGACGAAGATGATGAAACTGTCGCCTGTACCTTTTTTGATTTCTGTCTTGTTATCGGCGAATCTCGGTGGAGCAGCAACGCTTATGGGCAATTGGTCCAATAGGTTGATAGGTGCAGCTGAGCACATAACAACAGGGGAGATGCTGATCAAAATCGGACCGCTAGTTATTCTCATGTTGGCCATCGTCTATCTAACAATGTGGTTTCTCTATGGAAGGAAGATGATTATTCCGGAAACGTACAAGCGGGAGGTGCTCAGTTTGCAGCCCGAAACATACTTAACGGAAGATCGCGTCCAATTTATCGGTGGCAGCGCCATTGCCGGGGCAACGCTGCTTGCTTTTTTACTGCAAGGTATTTTGGGGTGGCAAGCCTCCTATATTGCTGCAGGCGGAGCCATAGCGCTAATCGCGCTTAACTATCAGGACCTCATTCAGCTTTTCAAAAAGAGAGACTACCGTTCATTCTGGAGTGGGGTACTAGAAACACAAGGGTTGTTTGTTCTAGGATTGTTTATTATGGTTGGCGGATTAACGTATGCCGGAATATCGGGATTCATCGCTGTTAGAGGGTTGGAATTGAGCCAAGGCTCCATGTCATTTTTATCCATGCTTTTGTTATGGTTAACGGGGTTTGGTTCATCTGTTGTGGATTATGTGCCATATACTGCGGCGATGATTCCTGTGGTAGACCATATAGGAACAGAAATGAAGAGTTTTTCTCAAGCATCCATACAACCTCTGTGGTGGTCCATCATTATCGGAACCGCGATTGGAAGCGGGGTTACACTCTTCGGTTCGATTTCGAGCATGTATGCGGCAGCACTCGCGGAGCAAGAAGGAGGAGGGCTTAATCCCCGTAATTATTTCATGATTGCAGGGCCGATCTCGTTGGTTTTATTCATCGTGGCAACGATCTATTTCAAGTTATTTCTGTTGTAATTCCCAACAATTGAATACGTAAAATCTGCATGACGAAGTGCATGAGCGGTCAGAATACCAGTGAACTCCGAGAACAAGCAAGAAGCTTAGATCAGGGAGGCTATCGATGGATATTCTGACCATTTTTTTACGTACCGTGCTGATCTACTTTGTCGTTTTTCTAATGCTCCGTCTGATGGGGAAGCGGGAAATCGGGAAGTTATCGCTGTTTGATCTGGTTATTTCGATTATGATTGCCGAGATTGCCGTGTTCGTGCTTGAAGATGTAAAGAAGCCAATCATGGATGGGATTGTCCCGATGGCGACACTGGTGCTGATCCAAATCATCATCGCCTATGTCACATTAAAAAATAGAAATCTCCGGATTCTATTTGACGGGAAACCTAGCGTGATCATCAAACAAGGATTGATCGACCGTGAAGAAATGAGGAAACACCGTTACAACCTGGATGACTTAATGCAGCAGCTCAGGCAAAATAAGATCATGAATGTCGCAGACGTGGAGTTTGCCGTTCTTGAGCCCTCGGGGAAGTTAAGCGTAGTGGAGAAAAGCTTGAAAGCGAAAGAGACAGCGATTGACGAACAAGGCCTGAAAGGCACGATTCGATATGAGGGTTTACCGCTGCCTCTCATTATGGACGGCAAAGTACAGGACGATAATTTAGAGAAAATAGGCAAAACGAGATTCTGGCTAAAAAACCAGCTTCAATTCAAGGGAGCGCGCGATTTCAAAGAAGTGTTTTACTGCTCCATTGACCACAGAGGCAGAATGTTTCTTGACCGCAAAAGATAGATTAGCGGATAATTTTTTTGCCCATGTTCAGAACCCGGGTCAGGTCCTTTAAACGAATCAATCGGAAAACCGTAATCGAAAATAAATAAACAATAAACCCTACGAAAGTCGCAGATACAAAACGGAGCCATTCAACGGAAGTCCATGGCATGTACATGATGAAGTAACAACATAGACCTGAGAGGACCATAGCCGCTCCAATTTTGCCGAAATCACTGCCCTCCATACGAAACTTCAACAAACGCACAACGCTGTTCCAATGCAGGAGCGTAACCAGCACAATGTTTACATTGATCGCAAAAACAGCTCCTTGAATGCCGAGTTCAGGTTTGCTGGCCAGCCAATAAATGAGGATCAGCTTGACGGTAGAGCCTATCAAGGTATTGATCAAAGCGGATCCGGGTTTGTTCAAAGCTTGCAAAGTCGACTGCAGGGGTGCCTGGAAATAGATGAATATGGCTATGGGAGCCATCATTTTGAGCATGATACCGACATCGGGTTGATTGTACATATACCTGCAGATGGGTTCGGCCAGGACGAACATGATGACAGCAAAAGGAGCACCCGTGACTAAAGCCAGCCTTAAGGATTGGTGAAGGCGTGCATGGATCGTTTTCATATCTTTGCGAGCAGCAGCTTCACTTAAGGATGGAATCAACGAGACCGATAAAGACATCGTCAGTGCGCTTGGAAGCAGAATGATAGGGATAATCATGCCTTGCAGCGCACCATACTGCGCTGTTGCCAGAGAAGTGGCAATGCCTGCAATGGCTAGACTTTGCGCAATGAGAATAGATTCGAATAAATAAGAGCTTGCCCCAATTAACTTGCTGCCCGTAATCGGAATGGAAATGCGTAATATCCGCCGTAAGTTAGCCAATCGGCCATTCGTTTTCGTCGTACCGATCTGAGCGACAGGAAGTTTCGGTGATGATTTCTTATCGTACCTGAAATGGATGGCCAGAACGGCTAGACCGCCAATCTCACCGGCAAGAACGCCTACCATGGCGCCGGCGGCGGCATATTCGATCCCATATGGAATCATGACATACGAGCAGACAAGCACCATTACAATGCGAATCAGCGTTTCCATGATCTGTGACGTGGCCGTGGGAATCATATTCTGTCTGCCTTGAAAGTATCCGCGGTAAACAGCGGAAACCCCGATGATCGGGATCATTGGACTCATGCACAAGAAGGTGTAATAAACACGTGAATCGGTTAACAAATGGGAGGTGATCCAAGAGGCTCCTGCGACGCAAGCAATGGTGAATAGGATGCTCAAGCCAATTGTGATCATTAAAGAAATTCGAAGAATGCTGCGAATTCTCGATTCATTATGTTCGGCTTCAGCCTCGGCAATCAGTTTGGCAATGGCAATAGGTATACCTCCCGTTATGATCGTCAAGATGACGGAAAGGAAAGGCCAACCCATTTGATAAAGGCCAATGCCTTCTGCGCCGATGACACGCGGTAAAGTTATTCTAGGGATGAAGCCGAGAATACGGTTCAAAATGCCCGCGGCCAAAAGAATCATCGTGCCCCTGATAAATGACTGCTTGGTCATGCCATACCCTCTTCCGATACTTGTCTTACCTTATGGATATGCGAGAGTTGGTCAGGCTCATGCTAACATTTTATGGACAGGTTAAAGCAAGCAGGAAATTGGGGTGTGAATATCGAATAACATGTCAAGTTAACTCTGATAAACTGACCTTAGGAGGATCTCTCTATGAATGGAGAAGATAATGATCAAGTTCCTCATCATCCTGAGGACGAGGCAAACGCACAGATAGAGGAAGGCGAGTCAGCCCCCCATAATGCGGATAAGGAAGAAGCGGAAGTTGCACTTTCCGATTATGAACTGAGTGAACTCATCGAGAACCTCTGTTTGAGCAAAGTGGAGGAGTTTGTGCTGCTTGGCTATGAACATGTCACTGGAAAAGAGATCTGGGATTGTGTGAGTGACAAATACCGTAAAACGGGTGTCCCTTCTCTTCATCAAATCGTGAATGACATCTTATCATTGAAATCGACACAGTTTATGAACTGGCTGACGATAAGCATGTATAGAGGGGCCCAATTCTAAGAATAGGGCTTATTTTTTCATGTAACGACTTAAATTGACTCGATTTTCAGACCTGTATATAATAGGCATATTGAGTATCGAAGGGAGACAAGCAAGAGATGCTGGATTGGAAAAGAATATCGTTCTTTTTTCTAACGGTTGTAATTGTTCTCGGCGCAATCGGAGCAACAAGCCCTAGACTTGTAGAACGAATCAAGCTTGGTTTGGATTTAAAAGGCGGATTTGAAATTTTGTACACCGCGGAGCCACTAACAGCTGGGCAGCCTTTAACGAAGGAAACGCTTACGCAAGCAGCGGAAAGTCTTGCCAAACGGGCTGACTCCCTTGGTGTAGCAGAGCCTGAGGTCTACCCGGAAGGAACAGACCGGATTCGTGTGCGTCTGGCAGGCGTGGAGAATGAGGAAGAAGTTAGAAGCCTGATGTCCAAGCCATCTGTTCTTACCTTCAGAGGTCCGGACGGAACAGTGTACATGAATGGAACTGACTTCGTGGAAAACGCAGCGAAATTAAGCTACGATCCGAATACGAAACAGCCGATTGTCGAAATCAAAATGAAAAGCAGAGAGAAATTCAAGGAAGTTACGACTAAGCTGGTGGGCAGCACATTGTCCATCTATCTGGACGATCAAGTGCAATCGACGGCATCCGTTAATTTCCCGATCGACAGTGACTCTGCCATCATTACACAAACAAGTGTAACGGAAGCGACTAAAGTAGCGAAAATGATTAACTTGGGGGCTATGCCGCTAAAGTTAACCGAAAAATATATTCAACGTGTTGATGCGACGCTAGGACAAGCATCCTTGCACCAAACAGCGCGCGCTGGGTTGATTGCATCGATCCTGATTTTCATCTTCATGGTACTGTACTATCGTGCACCGGGGCTTGTTGCGGCTTTCACGCTAATTACATACATTTGGGTACTTCTTGCGGTCTTCGACTTTATGAATGCCACCTTGACATTGCCGGGTATTGCGGCTCTTGTACTCGGAGCAGGTATGGCGGTTGACGCGAACATTATTACATACGAGAGAATCCGTGAAGAAATTCGCGCGGGCAAAAGCATTCTTTCCTCGTTGAAAGCAGGCTCCAAGCATTCCTTCCGCACAATCATGGACGCTAACGTGACGAACTTGATTGCCGGTATTGTTCTTTACTATGTAGGGAACGGCGCGATCCGCGGATTCGCGGTTATTACAATGTTAAGTATCATCATCAGTATCTTAACCAACGTTATTTTCTCCAGATGGCTGCTTCATCTGATCATTCGAGGCAACTTGCTGAAAAAGCCAAGTTATTTCGGCGTGAAGGAGGCAGACATCCGTGGACTCTAAGAACAAGTTTGATTTTGTAAGATCTCGTAATAAATTCTTTGGTATTTCGATTGTTCTTCTTATCATAGGATTAGCTGTAATGCTATTCTCAGGGATGAACTTCGGGGTCGATTTCAAAGCAGGAACGAATATCGATCTGGTTGTAGGCAAGCAGTTGGATAAAGCCAAAGTCGATGAGATTCTGAACGGTCTGTCAACGAGCGGCGATGTGAAATCGCACCATGCGGACCCGACAATCGGCGGGAATAACAGCGATCGCGTCTCAATCCGCTTCGATGACGTGCTGAATGACGACGCGGTGAATAAAATTCAAAAAGCATTTGCAACGGCTTACGGCGTTGATGTTTCCAAAGAGATCAATACCGTAGATCCTCAGTTGGCCAAAGAATTGCTGTTGAAAGCCGTATATGCGGTAGCGATTGCCAGCGTATTGATTTGTGTGTATGTCAGTATCCGTTTCGAATGGCGTTTTGCGATTGCTGCGATTATTGCCATTCTTCACGACGCATTCATGGTTATCGCAGTTTTTGCGATTTTCCGTCTGGAAGTCAATCTTCCGTTTCTGGCGGCGGTTTTGACGACGATCGGTTATTCCATCAATGATAAAATCGTTATTTTTGACCGTATCCGTGAAAATCTCAGATTCGCTAAGCTCAAAACGGACGAAGACCTCGTTGCCTTGGTCAACGACAGTATTTGGCAGACGATGGCGCGTAATATCAATACCGTTCTCGTGGTGTTAATTGCCGCTGGCTGCTTGTACATCTTCGGAAGCGAGTCCATCAAGCTGTTCGCACTTGCGAAGCTGGTCGGATTAACGAGCGGTGCTTACTCCTCCATCGTTATTGCTTGTTCTCTGTGGTATCTCTTGAAAAGAAAATCGTTACGGAGTTCTAAAAAGAAAGCTGCAGCGTAATAACCATAATAACTGGCCGCGTGAATGTTGCGCGGCCTTTGTATCCGTTCAGGGGGAGTGTCAGCGTGAAAGACGAGCGTTTTCAAAAAACGGAGCTTGCGGTATGGGGCGGCATCGCCGGTAATGCAGCTCTTGCGTGTCTGAAAGGTATTGTTGGGATTATGGCGCAGAGCTCAGCCTTGTTAGCGGATGCCGCACATTCGGCATCAAGAGCGATAGCTTCATTCGCGGCACTCATTCGGGTGAGATCAGATCAGCAGCCTCCAGAGGAGTGGGATGCCCAAGGTCCAGAAAAGAATATGTCTATTGCAAGTATTCTGCTGGCTATTGTCGTTCTTATTATAGGGATCGAGATGGGGCTCTCAGCGATTCATGCTTTAAGGTCTGCCGTGGAACATACTGACAAGAATTACACGCTCGCTGCGCTTGGACTTTCGCTAGCGGTCAAAGAAATCATGTATCATTACGTGAGCCGGTTAGGCAAACGTATAGGCTCTCAGGAATTAATTGCTAATAGCAGAGGGCACCGTTCCGATATATACTCTACTATTGTGGCTCTGATCGGGGTATTCGGCGCAACACTCGCCAACGTTTTGCAGGTCCCATTTCTTTCCTATTTGGATCCGATATCAGGAATTATCATTTCCCTTTTGATCTTGAAAATGGGGTATTCGCTAGTCAAGGAAGCTTTACATAGGAAGCAAGAGTACGTTCTACAGCAAGAGGATGCTGACGATTTGATTGCCGTAGTGCAGTTGATTAAAGGTGTAATCACTGTAGATGACTTAAGAGCCAGAGAGCACGGACATTATGTGGTGGTTACGGTCAAAATCAGCGTGAATCCAAGGGTAACGGTTTGGGAAGGGCATGAAGTTTCCAAAAGGATCAAACAGCAGCTGATGAAAAGATTTCATCATGTTTCGGATGTGGTTGTGCACGTGGCTCCTTATGATGCCGGCTATCCCTACAAACATTCTACGGATTCAGAGCTCAGCGAGCTCCCGTCCGTTATTCATTGATTTTGTAATCAGCACGAAGAAAGTTTTGCATAGCAAAACGCTAAGGAGGACACACAAGTGCTAGCACCAAAGGCAAGATGGAGCATTGGCCATGCGGATGAAATGCTCATAGAAACTTTTGTGCGCGAGCTGCAGATCGACCCGCTTGTGGCCCGACTGCTTGTTCTCCGAGACATTCGGACAGTACCTGAAGCCGAACAATTCATGCACGGCGGAGTTCAGTATTATCATGATCCCTATTTGCTTGACGGCATGCTCCCGGCTGTTGAACGGATCCGGAAAGCACTGCAGAACAACGAATTTATTCGCATATATGGGGACTATGATGCAGACGGCGTTAGCAGCACTTCGCTCATGTATCATTTGCTCACAGGCTTGGGCGCCCGGTTCGATACGTATATCCCGCATCGCATTCGTGAAGGATATGGTCTGAATCGCTCAGCGATTGATTTGGCCAAAGAACAAGGCGTAGATCTATTAATTACCGTGGACACAGGCATTAGTGCCGTTCAGGAAATCGCCTACTGTGAAGAGCTAGGCATAGATGTCATCGTGACGGATCACCACGAGCCTCCGGAGCACTTGCCACAGGCTTTGTCTGTGATCAATCCGAAGAAGCCCGGCTGTCCTTATCCTTTCAAGCACCTTGCGGGTGTCGGTGTTGCTCTGAAGCTGGCGCACGCTTTGCTGGATAGGCTGCCAGAGGAACTGCTGGAATTTGCGGCTCTTGGCACGGTAGCGGATTTGATGCCGCTGAATGGCGAGAACCGATTAATTGTCAAACAAGGTCTGCAGCGCATGCAGGATTCGGCTTACGCGGGATTCCGTTCACTTATTGGCGTCTCAGGCATTGAACGCAAGGAAGTGACAGCAGGTCACATCGGCTTCTCGCTCGCACCAAGAATTAATGCCAGCGGAAGACTGGAAGCAGCGGATATCGCGGTTAAATTGTTGACGACTTCCAATGAAACCGAGGCGGAGCAAATTGCTTTTGAATTGGATATGCTGAATAAAGAGCGTCAACTTATCGTTGAAGATATGGTGAAAGAAGCCTTTGTTCTCGCAGAGGAGCAGCAGGCCAAAGGTCTGGACAAAGTGATCGTCGTTGCGAAGGAAGGCTGGAATGTGGGCGTTGTCGGCATTGTAGCCTCTAAAATCGTGGAGAAATTTTACCGTCCGACCCTGGCGCTTAGCATAGATCCGCAGACGGGGATTGCCAAGGGTTCAGCACGTTCCATTGCCGGTTTTGATTTGCACAAGGCTTTGACCGTCTGTGAAGAGTGGCTGGACCACTACGGTGGCCACCAAGCGGCAGCTGGAATGAGTTTAAGCAGAGGCCATTTGGAGGCTTTCACACAAAAGCTGAATGAGCTTGCAGCTGCGACATTGACGGAGCAGGATTATATCCCGCTGTTGAAGGCAGACGCTGTATGCAGCTTGCCTGATGTCCCGATTGCCAGCATCGAAGGGTTGGAGAAACTTGCGCCATTTGGCATGGGCAATCCCGCGCCCAGGTTCATGTTCACCGATTTGTCGCTGGATGACATCCGGACCATGGGCAAAGAGAAGCAGCACCTGAAGCTCGCGCTTTCTCAGGCCAAAGATGAAGTAAGCTGCTCAGTGGAAGCTGTTGGTTTCGGCAAAGGCAGCCTGGCAGGACTCATCACGCAAGCGGCTAAGGTCGATGTGCTTGGCGAGCTGTCCATCAATGAGTGGAATGGCGTCCGCAAGCCGCAAATCGTCATGCAGGATTTGAAGATCACGCATATGCAGCTCTTTGATTGGCGTGGAGCGGGGCAATTAAGCGCCAAGCTGAATATGCTTCAAAATAACCTGGCAACAAGCAATCCGAAGAATCAAGTACCTGGTATTGTGCTCTTCGATGAAACAGATGTGAAAGCTTTTGCTGGCACGGCTTTCCAAATCGGCGACGATATCCCTTACTGGGTCGTTCAAGACAGCGGCTTATTACGGCCAGGCAATCAAACAGCCGGTCAGCTGGATTTTGCTCATATGAAGGACATCATTTTGTACACGATCCCAAGGAGTTTAGTCAGCTTACAAGGTGTGTTACAGCAAGCTCTTGGCATGATGCGTTGTTATCCGGTTTTCGCAGAGTTAGGACCTGACAGCGGAAGCACGTTGCCTTCTCGTGAGATGTTCAAGATGATGTACGGCACATTGCAAAAAGAAGGCTCGTTGAATGTGCAGGATGCCCGTCTAATGGCCTCATTCAGCAAAAGATCGGGCTTGTCGCCAGCTATGATTCAATTCATTTTATCCGTGTTTGAGGAGTTAGCGTTTATTGAAAGACAAGGGGCTTTCGTTAAACTGCATGCATCACCTGCCAAAAAAGATCTTACGGCATCCCGCATTTATCAGCATAGAATGAATCGTCAAGAAGTTGAATCTGTTGTGATGTATTCTTCAGCCAAAGAATTAGAGCAGTGGATTGCCCAGCATATCAAGCAAGAAAACCACATATTGGAGGAAATTATATGAATTTCAAAGAGTACATTCGCGTTATCCCAGACTTCCCGCAACCGGGAATCCGTTTCAAAGATATCACCACGCTGCTTCAAAACGGTGCTGTCTACAAAGAAGCCATTGATCAATTGAAAGAAATGGTCAAAGAGAAACAAATTGATGTCATTGCGGGACCTGAAGCTCGCGGCTTCGTTATCGGCGCTCCGCTGGCATATGCGCTTGGCGTAGGTTTTATTCCGATTCGCAAAAGCGGTAAGCTGCCAGGCGAGACCATTGAAGTGGATTATGCCTTGGAATACGGCAAAGATAAACTAGCCATGCACAAAGATGCCATTAAGCCTGGTCAAAAAGTGCTGATTGCCGATGACCTGCTGGCAACCGGCGGAACGATTCAATCCTCGATCGATTTGATTCAACAGCTTGGCGGAGATATTGTTGGGGCAGCGTTCTTGATTGAACTTTCCTATTTGGAAGGCAGAAATAAGTTTAATGGTATAGATGTGGTTTCCTTAGTTCAATATTAAAATAAGCGAAGAATCGAATGTCATATTCGATTCTTTTTTGTACATAGATATAGGCCGTAAGGAAGGAATAATTCAAAGGATTTTAGGCAAAATGATGTTTTTTGTCGAAAGGTTAGCATGGCATAGTTGACGCGGAGCCTGCCTTGCAGGCATAATGAATAAAAATCGACTAAAGATGAGCGTTTGAAAAGTTCGCTTTTTAAACAACCACTAAAGGGAATGGGTAGATGCATGGGTATAGAGCAGCTGTTAGAGAAGGCAGCCACCTATCTGAAAGAGAATGATTTGCAGAGGATACGGGAGGCCTATGAATTCGCGGATGAAGCCCATCATGGCCAAGTGCGCAAATCGGGGGAGCCCTATATTCTGCATCCACTCGCTGTTGCAGATATACTGGTGAACATGCAGATGGACGTCACATCCGTGATCGCGGCGCTTCTGCATGATGTCGTTGAAGATACAACAGTTTCACTCGAAACTGTTCTAGATAAATTCGGGAAAACCTGCGCAATGCTTGTAGATGGCTTGACGAAGCTTGAACGGATTAAGTTCAAGTCCAAGGAAGAGCAGCAGAACGAGAACTACCGCAAAATGTTTGTCGCTATGGCGCAGGATATCCGCGTTATTTTGATTAAACTGGCGGATCGATTGCACAACATGCGCACATTGAAGTACCAATCGGAGGAAAGCCAGCGCCGCATAGCGGAGGAAACGCTGGAGATTTTCTGTCCGATTGCACATAGGCTCGGGATTTCCACCATCAAGTGGGAAATGGAGGATATCGCTCTCCGTTATTTGAATCCTCAGCAGTATTACCGGATCGTGAATCTGATGCAGAAGAAGCGAACCGAGCGTGAGCAATATATCGAAGACGTAATCCACAGTATCAAAGAAAAACTGGATGAGATGGGAATCCAAGGAGATATCTCCGGAAGGCCCAAACATCTCTACAGTATTTATAAAAAAATGAGCTCCCGCGGCAAACAGTTCAATGAGATCTATGATCTCATGGCGCTGCGCGTCATTGTCGATGGCATCAAAGATTGCTACGCTTCTTTGGGTATTATTCATACATTGTGGAAACCGATGCCTGGACGTTTCAAAGATTATATCGCTATGCCTAAGCCGAATATGTATCAGTCTCTCCATACAACGGTGATCGGTCCCAAAGGGGAGCCTCTGGAGGTTCAGATTCGTACTTGGGAAATGCATAGAACGTCCGAGTTCGGTATTGCTGCACACTGGGCCTACAAAGAAGGCGGCTCCGTCGTTCCATCAGGCACGTTTGAAGACAAGATGAGCTGGTTCCGTGAAATTTTGGAGCTTCAGCATGAAACGAATGATGCTTCGGAGTTTATGGAATCCATGAAGATGGACTTCTTCTCCGATCTTGTCTTTGTGTTTACGCCAAAAGGCGAGGTCATCGAGCTTCCGGCCGGTTCCGTGCCTTTGGATTTTGCTTACCGTATTCATACGGAGGTTGGTAATCGGACAATTGGCGCCAAAGTCAATTCGCGCATCGTCCCCTTGGATCACAAGTTGAAAACAGGGGATATCATTGAAATTCTGACATCCAAACATTCTTATGGACCAAGTCAGGACTGGATTAAGCTCGCGCAATCCTCCCACGCTCGCAGTAAAATCAAGCAGTGGTTCAAGAAAGAAAAGCGCGAAGAGAACGTCGAAAAAGGGAAAACCATGATTGAGCGCGAGCTCAAGCGGTTGGCCATTGATCCGCCGACACTGATGAGTGATGAGAAAATGCTCGAAGCGGCGAAGAAGTTCAATTTTAACGACATTGAAGACATGCTGTCTGCCGTCGGGTTTGGCGGGATTACAGCCGCGCAAATTTGTACGAAGCTTACGGAGAAGCTGCGTAAGGAAGCCGAAGAAGCGCAGGTGCTTCAGCTTACTACGGAGGTCAAAGAAGTTAAGGCGCCAAGCGCAACCGAACGCAAAAGCCGTCCAACCAACGGCGTGCGGGTGAAGGGCGTGGACAATTTGCTTGTGCGCTTTGCCCGCTGTTGTAATCCGGTTCCCGGTGATTTGATCATCGGGTACATTACAAGAGGACGCGGCGTGTCCGTGCACCGGGCGGATTGTACGAATATCCCTACAAGCATGGGGGAAGAGGAACGGGTCATTGAGGTTGATTGGTGCGAATCCATCGAATCCAATTTCAATGTGGAAATTGAGATTACAGGCCATGACCGTCGAGATTTCTTGAACGAAGTGCTTCAGGCTGTCTCAGAAAGCAAAACGAGTATTTCAGCGGTTTCGGGCCGATCGGATAAAAACAAGATGGCAACGGTTCATATGACCATTTTGATCAAAAATATCGATCACCTGCAATCCGTCGTCGAGAGGATCAAACGTGTGAGAGACGTTTATTCCGTTCAGCGCATTATGCAAAGCTAAACTTGCGGCTGTGAACGAACGTGAGGAGATTTAGAGAAACCATGAGAGTAGTTGTTCAGAGGTGCAAGCGCGCCGAAGTAACTGTGAATGGCGCATCTGTCGGACAGATCGAGCAGGGTCTGATGCTGTTAGTTGGCATCACCCACGACGATACCGAGCAGGATGCGAAATATATAGCGGACAAAGTAGCCGGACTTCGCATTTTTGAAGATGAGACCGGTAAAATGAATCTATCCGTACTGGAGACAGGCGGTCAGATTTTATCCGTTTCCCAGTTTACTTTGTATGGGGATTGCCGCAAAGGGAAACGGCCCAACTTCATGTCAGCAGCTAGACCTGAGATTGCACAGCCGTTATACGATAAGTTCAATGAGCTGCTTCGCGCTCAGGGCTTGCAAGTGGAAACGGGAGCATTTGGCGAAATGATGGATGTTTCATTTACGAATTGGGGACCTGTTACTTTGATCATCGATAGTAAATAGTCGGTTGCCTCTTGCGCAAAGGATAAGATGCGGACAGCCTGGATATACTAAAACTGTATATTCTTGCAGTTAGGAGCATCCAGATGCGTCAATCGATCAAGCACAAAGCCATGACGGCGCCAGAGCAGCAACTGCTGCATACAACACTTGCCGAGCGGATGAGTCAGGCACCGGCGTTAGCCGACGTTGAAATTAGCGCAGAGTTCACATCCGATCAGGAGAAAATGAAAAGCATTCCCAAGAAATCATATCGTTAATCGTAAAGCCTCGCGCTGCTTCGTCAGCAATGCGGGGCTTTATTTGTAGGATGAAGTAATGTGGCAGGATTTCTCTACGCCTTTAAAATGTGGTAAACTAACTAGTGATGTTTTTGGTTGACAAAATAATCGACTGCTCAAGAAAGCTTATCAAACCTTCAACCGGTAAGCTGTATGAAAAGCAGGGGACAAGGTGGGTGCTTTCGTTTTAATGGCAAATCCGAATCGTAACAATTCCGCTTCCAAAGGATGGCTTTGGTTGATGGGAATCTTGATTCTCCTCGCGGTGCTGGGGGCTGCGGCGTCTTTGTATTATCAATATAAACACCACATAAGCGGTGGACAGACGAAGGAGAAGCAAGAAATTGAAGAAGTGAAATCCGTAAAGAAAACAAAAGAAACGTATGATGTCATTGTCGTTGGTACCGATCCTGAGGGGGTTGCTGCGGCTGTTTCGGCTGCGCGTAATGGGTTAACTACCCTTCTGGTGGATGGACGGAATCGTGAGATTCTGGGAGGGCTAATGACACTGGGCTGGATTAACTCCATTGATATGAACTATGCTCCAAACAAGAACCTTTTAGGAAAAGATGATGTTTTCAACAAAGGCTTCTTCTCCGAGTGGTATGCCAAAATTGAAGGGGATTCCTTCGATGTGAATACAGCCGCGAATGCGTTCTATGATTTGGTTAAAAATGAATCTAAAATCGATGTGCTGCTCAAAACGAAGAAGATCGATCCGCTCCTTTCGCAAGATAAAAAGGCTGTGCAAGGCGCCACGATTACACTCGAGGATGGCAGTGCGCAAGTCGTGAAGGCGGCTTCGGTTATCGATGCGACGCAGGATGGAGATTTCGCGGCGGCATCAGGAGTGCCGTTTACGATCGGACACGAGGATATCGGGGATCCGAATTCCAAAATGGCCGTGACGCTGGCGTTTCGTTTGAAAAACGTAACACCGGAAGTTTGGAACCTGATGGCAACAAGGCTGAACGGGGATAATAATCCGGATACAGGAGTAAATGATGTAAGTGTATTTGGTTATGGGGAAATGAGTAAATATCCGCCTCTTAACAAAGAAAGAGCCAAGATGAGAGGGCTTAATATGGGGAGGGAAAATGACAATACCGTCCTTATTAATGCCTTGCAAATTTTCGGGGTCGATACCTTTGATCCGAAAGCTGTTCAAGAAGCTTTTGACATCGGAAAAAAAGAACTGCCTAATATTTTATCTTATATGCAAAAAACGTTCCCTGAGTTTGCAAGTCTTGAACTTGATGGATCTGCACCAGAGCTATATGTTCGGGAGACGCGTCATATGCAGGGAGAATACAGACTCAACATTGTTGACGTTTGTACGAACAATGATCAGTGGGACCGCATTGGATTCGGTTCTTATCCAGTGGATATTCAAAGGATCTCTCCGACCGATAACGGTAACGTTGTGTGTAAACCGAAGCAGTACGCTATCCCTTTCCGCAGCCTAGTGCCTCAAAAAGTGGATGGACTGCTTGTAGTAGGTAGAGCCGCCAGTTACGATACATTGCCGCATGGAAGCGCCCGCGTTATGCCAACAGGCATGGCCGAAGGGGAAGCCGCAGGAGCTGCTGCGATGTTTGCGAAGCAGGAGAAGATGACGTTCCGCCAGCTATCGGCGTCCAAAGAAGTGATTGCGAAGCTGCAGGAGCAGTTGAACAAACAAGGCATGGAGATTCATCCGATGACACTCAAGCCGCAGCCTTTTATGGAGCATAAAGCTTATGAGGGGCTGAAATCCGCTCTTATGCTTGGCTTGGCCTCCGGCGCGTACGACAACAATTTTCACTTGGATGACCCCGCGAATCCGAAACGGATGGTCAATCTCGTGAGCGGCGCTAAGAAAATGAAGCCGGACGCCTTCAAAGGGGATGTATCGCAGGCGATCGCGAAGATGGAGAATGCTGATAAAATTCCGTTATCGCTTGAACAAGCCACTTATACGATAACTCAAGCTTTGGGACTGACGGCTGCATCCAAAGAGGCGCAGGCAAAGCTAATAGAGAATAAGCTGTTGACCGATGCTTCATTGAAGCTAATAGCAGACAATCAAAAGTTAACGAACGGTGACGTATACTTGCTTATCAAAGATCTGAAGGTTGGCTTAACCGGCAAACCTTAATAAATAACAAATAAGAGCCTTATTACGCCGGAGTTGCATGTGGCGATAAGGCTCTTATCTTTTTTTTCGAAGCCAATGGAAGTTTTGACTGCGCTTACAAAATTCAGTCAGCTTCTGATGCATCCTCTTCGGCTTCCGCAGATTCTTCCGCATCCTCTTCGGCAGAATCATCACTATCTACTTCGGCTTCCTCGTCGGCATCAACTTCCGCTTCTTCTTCCGCTTCGACTTCTTCTTCCTCAGCTGCATCTTCAGCTTCGTCGGCTTCGTCCGAATCCTCAATGGCCTCTTCTTCGGCTGCTTCAGCTTCTTCGGCTACATCGTCTTCAACTTCAGCTTCGGCTTCGGATTCCTCAGAGAAGAGCACCACTAGATCCTGCCGTTCCTCTTGAAACTCGTTTTGTGTTGTCATTGTTACAGCCTCCTGATGATAAATTCAAGGCCATTTGCCTTGTTGTAATGTATATGTGTAAAAAAGGCTGAATATACGAGGGGAGCATAATGAAAATGATTGAAAATACAGGGAAAACACTGTAATGAAATTGTAATTTAAATTTCATACTGCGTTAATCAACCATGGATATAATAAACCTCGACCCCCTTTAATTTATATATTGTTTAGAGGCCTGCCGCCACTCGTGCTGCAGGCTATTTTCTTTGTAAGATGGGCTCGTGTTTCGCCATCGAAATAGAAATGGGCTATCATCCATCAAGTCATTTCTGACTTAAGGAGATAGCCCATTTCTTCATTTTTTACAGTAAAGCATCCAAAGAATAGTCGCCTGCACCGATAAGCGCGACGCCCAGTGCCGCCACAATCAAAAGCAAATTGTACTCGAACCCATTAGAAGTGGACCAATAGCTTTTGTTATGAACCTTTACAATAGCAACAAGCATAGTAATGATGATAAGTGCAGCCGCAAATGGTGTCCAAAGTCCTGCAGCAAAAAGCAAGCCGCCTGCAATTTCCGACAAACCGGCAAGGACGGCCATCAGGACACCGGGCTTAATGCCGATGGAATCGAAAAAGCCTCCTGTGCCTTTTGGTCCATACCCACCAAACCATCCAAATACTTTCTGTGTGCCGTGCGCGGCTATTGTTAAACCTAACACCAAACGAATAAGAAGAAGACCTAATGCCACGACTAACAACTCCTCTTTAAATAAATTTTATTTAATTACTTACTTTATGTTAGTATATTATTACGCAGCACTTACTTTTGTCAAGCGACTATGTTAAAATTGTTTATAAGGAGATGATTTATATGGAAGACTACCAACTGTGCCCGAAATTCGAAAATGCATTTGAACTTCTGGGAAAGCGTTGGACGGGGCTCATCGTACATGTCTTGTTGACGGGGCCGAAGCGGTTTAAAGATATATCCGTGCTTATCCCAAGTATGAGCGATCGCATGCTTTCGGAGAGATTTAAAGAACTTGAGGCTGCAGAGATCATTGTCCGACACGTGTACCCGGAAACTCCGGTTCGTATTGAGTATGAATTGACAGCTAAAGGAAAAGGACTTAAGCCTGTTATGGACGAGTTACAAAAATGGGCGGACTCTCATTAATTAAATGAAGGCGGCGCTAAGTCAAGTGGACGTATATCTCTTGACTTTACTTCTGCCAATGTTTACAATAAACAATAATTCAATACCTTTGTGATCCGTTGAAGGGATAAAGTATTTCGCCCCCACATTATCAGAGAAGGAAGTCCAGGCTGCGAGCTTCCTATGATGAGCGAACGAAAAGACCTCCCCGAGGACCTGCTGGGAACGACATGTCGATTTATGACCGTCTAGTAGTGGCAGTGCGTATTCGCGGGCGTTAACCGTAAAGAGCAGATTTCTGTTTATTGTGCTTATGGCGCGAGTACAGACGATCTGAATGTGGGTGGTACCACGGGTGAATTTGTGAATCAAATCTCTCGTCCCTGACGAATGTCGGGGGTGGGGGATTTTTTTGTTATATAACCAAGAGCGACAGATAAAGGGAGGTTGAACACATGAGCATTCAAAAGCCAAAAGGCACGCAGGACCTGCTTCCCGGCGAAGTGGAGAAGTGGCAGTACCTGGAAAGCAAAGCAAGAGACTTATGTCAACGATTTAACTACAAAGAAATCCGTTCGCCGATTTTCGAAAGTACGGAGCTTTTCTCCAGAGGTGTCGGAGAAACGACGGATATTGTCGAGAAAGAAATGTACACCTTTATGGATAAAGGCGATCGCAGCATGACTTTGCGTCCAGAAGGGACAGCCGGCGTTGTTAGGGCTTATGTAGAAAATAAGCTATATGGAGTGCCAGATTTGACGAAGCTGTTCTACGTGGGACCGATGTTTCGCTATGAACAGCCGCAAGCCGGTAGATACCGTCAGTTCCACCAGTTCGGGATTGAAGCTTTCGGATCTGTTGATCCAAGCATTGACGCCGAAGTCATTGCGCTGGGGTACACGTTTTACAAGGAAATTGGGTTAAAAGAAGTAACCGTTGAAATTAACTCCGTGGGCACACCTTCTGTTCGAACGGTTTACCGCGAGAAGCTGCAGGAATTTTTTGCACCTGTGAAACACTTGCTTTGCAAAGATTGCCAGTCCCGCTATGACCGCAACCCGATGCGTATTCTTGATTGCAAAACCGATCAGAAGTACGGGGTAGGCGCTCCTGAGATTCTGGATTACTTGGACGAAGAATGTTCGACACACTTCGCACAGGTTCGCGAGCACTTAACCGCTATGGACATTCCCTATCGGGTGAATCCTCGCCTGGTGCGCGGGCTTGATTATTACACACACACCGCTTTTGAGTACAAAGCAGCCGGCATTGGAGCTATCGATACAATTGGCGGCGGCGGGCGCTATAACGGTCTCGTTGAGCAAATCGGCGGTCATGGCACAGACCAGCCAGGCGTAGGCTTGGGGTTAGGTCTGGAACGCATTCTGCTTGTGCTGCAGGCACAAGGTGTTGAGATCCCGAAACCGGAGCCGCTTGATGTATACCTGATCGGGTTAGGCGAGCCTGCCGAGAAGGAAGTCACGAAGCTGCTGCACCAGTTGAGGGTTCAAGGTCTCAAAGCCGAGAAGGACTACCAAGGGCGCAAATTGAAGGCGCAAATGAAATCAGCAGACCGTTTTCAAGCGAAGTATGTGGCGATTCTCGGAGACGATGAGTTAGCCCGCGGCGAAATTACGCTGAAGCAGATGGAAACTGGTTCTCAAGTCATTGTAAGTTTAGTGGATCTTGCTTCAAATGCTGCAAAGACACTATTCGAATAGATAGTATTTAATGATTAATTACTCATGAGGAGGCAACAACATTATGATGCTCAAAACACATCATTGCGGGCAGCTTACGAAAGATCAGGTAGGACAGACTGTTATTCTAAACGGGTGGGTACAAAGAAGACGTGACTTAGGCGGGGTACTATTTATTGATCTTCGCGACCGCAGCGGGCTTGTACAGACCGTATTTAACCCGGATTTCTCAGGCGATGCCCTAGCTACTGCTGATCGTGCGCGTAATGAATATGTGCTTGCTGTAAAAGGGAAAGTCGTAGAACGTGACGCGGAGACGGTTAACAAAAATATCCCAACCGGTGAAATTGAAATTCAAGTAACGGAAATCGAAATTATGAACGCGGCCAAAACACCTCCGTTCTTCATTGAAGACGGTGTGGAAGTAGATGAAGCCGTTCGTCTGAAATACCGCTATTTGGACCTTCGTCGTCCGGAAATGCAAAGAACCTTAATGCTTCGCTCGAAAGCATCCAAAATTTTCCGCAATTTCTTGGATGATCAAGGATTTGTAGAAGTGGAAACACCGATTCTGACGAAAAGCACACCAGAAGGCGCTCGTGATTACTTGGTGCCAAGTCGTGTTCACCCAGGTGAATTTTTCGCATTGCCGCAATCCCCACAAATTTTCAAACAGTTGTTGATGGTTAGTGGTCTGGAACGTTACTACCAAATCGCACGTTGTTTCCGCGACGAAGACCTTCGTGCAGACCGTCAACCGGAATTTACACAAGTCGACATTGAGACTTCCTTCCTGGCGCAAGATCAATTGCTGGATATTTTGGAAGAGCTTGTCGTGAACTTGATGAGAGAGACGGCACAAGTCGAAATTCCGCGTCCTTTCCAACGGATTACGTATGCGGATGCGATGGCGAAATATGGTTCAGACAAACCGGATCTGCGTTTCGGGCTAGAGCTTGAAGATGTATCGGATATCGTTCAAAATTCCGGCGTTCAAGTATTTGCGAATGTGGTTAAAGGCGGAGGCCAAGTTAAAGCGCTGAATGCCAAAGGCTGCGGTACTTGGAGCCGTAAAGAGATCGACGACCTGCTGCCATTCGCGGCGCGTTACGGGGCCAAAGGCTTGGCTTGGATTCAAGTCAAAGACGGCGAATTCAAAGGGCCTATCGTGAAATTCTTTAGCGAAGCTGAAATTGCTGCTCTGACTGAGCGTCTAGGCGCTGAAGAAGGAGATCTACTTCTTTTCTCCGCGGATAAAAAGAAAGTCGTAGCCGATGTTCTGGGCAACCTTCGTTTGAAAATCGGTCGTGATCTTGGACTCATCGACGACTCCAAGTTCAAATATGCATGGGTCGTAGATTTCCCGCTGCTTGGATACGACGAAGAAGCCAAACGTTATGTCGCAGAGCACCATCCGTTCACGCGTCCTAATGAAGACGATATTCACTTCTTTGATACAGACCCAGGTCAAATTCGCGCTCAAGCGTATGACCTTGTTTTGAACGGTTATGAAGTAGGCGGCGGCTCCATGCGTATTTACCAACGTGAGGTGCAAGAGAAAATGTTCGGAGCGCTTGGTTTCTCAAGCGAAGAAGCGCAAGAGAAATTCGGCTTCTTGCTTGATGCGTTCGAGTATGGAACGCCTCCGCATGGCGGTTTCGCCTTCGGTTTCGACCGTTTGGTGATGCTGATCACAGGCCGTACCAACTTGAGAGAAACGATTGCATTCCCGAAAACAGCGAGCGCAACGGACCTGTTGATGGATGCACCGGGAACTGTAGATGACAAACAGCTTGATCAATTGTCGATTCGCTTAGCGCTTAAGCAGCCTGCTAAAGCCTAAGAACATAGAAGAGGACGTGTTTCTATGCTTCACCAATTTTCACGGACTGAACTTGCCATTGGCCCTGAAGGTTTAGATATTATGAAAAATAGCACCGTCGCCGTCCTAGGCATCGGCGGTGTCGGTTCCATCGCTGCAGAAGCATTGGCGCGTACAGGGATCGGACGGCTTATTCTGATCGACAAGGACGTTGTCGACATCACGAATATTAACCGTCAGATTCATGCCCTTACAACGACAGTGGGGCAGCCCAAAGCTGATCTGATGCGCGATCGGATCAAACTGATTAATCCGGAATGCGATGTTATCTCCATGCGGATGTTCTATACAGAGGAAACCTACGAGGAAGTATTCGCTCATCACATCGACTACATGCTCGATGCCAGTGACACCATTTCCTATAAAATTCATCTGATCAAACAGTGTCTGGAGCGGAAGATTCCGATCGTCTCCAGCATGGGGGCCGCTAACAAAATGGACCCTTCGCAGTTCAAAGTTGCAGATATTTCCAAAACAAGCATGGATCCTATCGCTCGGGTCGTGCGCCAGAAACTGCGCAAAGAAGGCATCAAAAAAGGCGTGAAAGTCGTCTTCTCCACCGAAGAGCCGATGAAGCCGCGTGAAGATGTTACACAACAAATCGTACCGGAGAATGCGCCAGAAATTCGCAAAGCGAAGCAGCCTCCGGCGAGCAACGCTTTCGTTCCTCCGGTGGCAGGGTTGATCATGGTCAGCGTGGCCGTGAAAGATCTGCTGGAGATCGGTTCGAAGAAATAAAGATGAGGGGCTATCTTAACAGGTCAGGGTTGATCTGTTGAGATAGCCCCTTTCTGTTTTGGAAAGTGGTGGGGGGACGTGGTGCTGTGAAACAAAGAGGTGCTGCATTCGGGAGCTGCGTGGAGCTTGCAAGCGCTAAATGCAAACCCCTCGACCCCAGCTCCACGCCTACCTCACGTTATCTAGACAGTAGCCATTCTTTTTACGGACTCAGGAGCCGCTATTTCGACAATTGAGCTAAATTTCAAGAGCTAACGGACTGAGGAGGCGTTATTTAATGGTTTTGTTGCTGTTTTTGGCAATTCCAAGGCGTTTAACGACTCGTGAGTCCGTTAGAAGTAAAATTTGTCCCAAAAGCAGCAAATAGAGTTACCTCAGTCCGTTAGCCAAGAGAAATTCTCAACATGCAGCAAATTCCGACAGATTGCCCAATTTCCAACCAATTCCCAGTTGTTAACTGTAGGAATTACAGTACCATATTTTAAACACCAGTTTCGCAACTAATTTACTTGTACGAAATACAGCTTCTCATCGCGCCCTAGCCAATCAGCCACCTCACACAAGACATGACAGTCTACCCCATGAGGCGTATAATGGAAACAGTCTATTTAAACCTAATGCAAAGGAATAACCAACATGGACTTGTTTACATATGCCTCATCGCAAGAACCGACCGGCAAGCTGCTCGCCGACCGTATGCGGCCTACAACGCTGGATGAATATATCGGTCAGGAGCAAATTGTCGGCAAAGGCAAGCTGCTGCGCAGAGCCATTGAAGCCGATCAGGTGAGCTCCATTCTGCTCTATGGTCCGCCGGGCACGGGGAAGACCACTCTCGCCAATATCATCGCGAACCGGACAAAAGGCGAGTTCATGAAGCTGAACGCGGTTGATGCTTCGGTCAAAGATGTGCGAGAGATCATCGAGCTCGCCAAGACCAATAAAGCGATGTACGGCCGCAAGACGATTTTGTTCTTGGACGAGGTGCACCGCTTCAACACCTCACGCCAGGATGCGCTGCTGCCTGCCGTAGAGCAGGGCATCCTCATCTTCATCGGGGCGACCACAGAGAACCCGTTTCACCATGTGAACGGGGCTCTGCTGTCGCGCTCGACGCTGTTTCAGCTCGAGCCCCTCACGGCGGAGCATGCGCTCATCGCCATGCGAAGAGCCATCGCCGATCCCGACAAGGGGCTCGGCTTCATGCGCCTCCACGTGGACGAGGAGGCGCTGGAGCACATCGCGCAGATGGCCGTTGGCGACATCCGCAGGTCTTTGAACGCGCTGGAGCTAGCAGCGCTCACGACCTCCCCCGAACCGGATGGTACGGTTCGGATCACGCTGGAGGTGGCGGAAGAGTCGATCCGCCGCCCCATCGTGAAAGCGGACGAGTCGACGCAGTATGACGTCTTGTCCGCCTTTCACAAGAGCGTACGCGGCTCCAGTGACGCCGCGTTGTTCTGGTTCTTGTATGCCGTCGAGAAGCTCGGCATGGACCCTATGACGTTCCTGCGGCGGCTTATCGTCGCCAGCAGTGAAGACATCGGCCTGGCCAATCCGCAGGCCATGGTGCAGTCTGTGACGGCCATGGACGCGTATCACAAGATTGGCTGGCCGGAATCGAAGTACGTCATTTCCCAGGCAATTTTATTCGCGGTGGAAAGTCCCAAATCGAATTCCATCCCGATAGCGATCTCTCGTGCGGAACAGATGATGGAGCGGGTCAAATCTGCGAACGTGCCGCTTCATTTACGCGATACGCATTACAAGGGAGCGGAGAAGCTCGGGCACAAAGGATATATGTATCCGCACGATTATCCGGGGCATTATGTGCAGCAGCAGTATTTACCGGATGAAATTAAACATGAAATCATCTTTGCTGCCAGCGAGCAGGGAACGGAAGACAAAATGCGGCAGAATCAGCACAAAAGAAGAGGGAAGCCTGCAGATCTATAGGATCTGTAAGTTCCCTCTTTTTTCTTGTTCCATTTGAATGCTAAAAAGCATTTCCGACACAGGATCATACCGTATAGACACAATAAGCGGGAATTCAACGCCTTGATGTCGAACCCAGAAGCGAAATTGCTGCTGATCCACCCCTGGCGCTACGCGGGAATGGCCCAAATACTTATAATCTAGTAAAGTGTATACCTTACCGGCTTCATGAAAAGCAACCCGGCTCCATTTGGCATAGAGGCGGTCAGGGTCTTGAGATTGAGCTGGCTGTCGCGCTATAACTTCCAGGATGTCTGACTCCATGCTTGCTTGTGCTGCGCCGCACCAGCTTAGTCCAAGCAAGAGAAGCACGGCTGAGAGTTTACTCATTCGCTCACACCTTTCGCCTATAGGGTTCGCGTAGGTGCGAGGCGGCATACTTGCAGGCGTTTAGGTAAATTAGGGCACTTTTTGCAGATTGAGGGGATAAAAAAAGAACCTCCTAAAAGGAAGGCCCTCATCTTTTTTCCTTATAACTTAAAAATCTTGCCAAGGTATTGAACAGCCCTAGAGCTATAACGCTCTTGAATATAAGCTCTAAATTGATTTTTCGCTTCAGGTGTCGGTATTGAATTCACCGCTAGGCCGTGAAGTTCCATCCAATGCAGCGCTGTCATATAGCAGGTGCTGTTCCAACCGTTTTTTGTCCCATTGGCGGTCAAACGCTCGCTGATGCCTGCAATCACAATATCTGTTTTGCTCTGCAGTTCAATGAGTGCACGATCAAATTCACTCTTGGACTCTTTGGCTTTCATTCCGGTAACAGTACGAAGCGCTTTGACATCAATGCCTTCGTTCGCCTCAACCGCTTGGAACAGCTCGACGGCTGATTTGGGAAGCAGCCCGTCCTCATAGCGTTCTTCCACAGAATAGGGGTCTTCCAACAGATTTTTTACCAAAGGGAAAAGGTCCGCTGAAATTAATAAAGGCTTCTTAGCGAAAAAACGACCATAGGCGGCAAGCCCGTCACTTGGAAGGCGGTCCCGCCAAAGCCAAGGATCATTCTCCAAGCCGGTATGCCATTGTTCATGTGTTGTCATAGATTCGAGTGAAGGATGATCCGGTATGAAAGAAGAGAGAGGTAGAATGCCGACTTCTTTCACGATTTTTGTCACATCCTCGTACGTAGCAGCCTTCAAGTCCGCCTCATTCATTTTAATCAAATTGATCATCCTTCTTTCTCGAACCATCTATTTTGTCTCGTATTATTTATGAACTTTATCAATCACACCGCCGCCTAAACAAACCTCACCGTCATAAAAAACAACGGATTGTCCAGGCGTTACTGCTTTCTGCGGCGAATCGAAAACTACTTCAACAGTTCCGTCCTCTTGAAAAGTCAGAACGACGCCTTGGTCAGGCTGACGGTAACGGAATTTGGCTGTGCAGGCGAATGAGCCTTGAGGTTTCTTTGGAGAAATCCAGTTTACATCTGTCGCTGTTAGCCCTTTGGAGTAAAGTCCAGGGTACTGCTCGCCTTGAACCACCAGCAATTCGTTGGTTTCCAAATTTTTATCCACGACGAACCATGGCTCCCCTGAGCCTGAACCGCCAATGCCAAGACCTTGTCTTTGGCCTAGCGTGTAGTACATCAGCCCGTCATGACGGCCTTTAACCTCGCCGTTGCGGATATCAACCATATTGCCGGGTTTGGCAGGCAGGTATTGGCTGAGGAACTCTTTGAAATCGCGCTCTCCGATGAAGCAGATGCCCGTGCTGTCTTTTTTCTTTGCTGTTGCAAGACCGGCTGCTTCGGCAATTTTACGTACTTCCGGTTTCGGCAGGTGGCCGATCGGGAACATCGCTTTAGACAGCTGCTGCTGCGTAAGCACGTTGAGGAAGTAAGTTTGATCCTTGCCAGGGTCATTGCCCCGCAGGAGCACGTACTCGCCGTCTTGTTCTTTCACTTGGGCATAGTGGCCGGTTGCGATATAGTCGCCGCCTAAGTCCATGACTTTCTGGAGCAGCTCACCGAATTTGATTTCTCTGTTGCACATCACATCCGGATTCGGCGTGCGACCTTTGGTGTACTCGTCCAAGAAATAAGCGAACACCTTATCGTAGTACTGTTTTTCAAAATTAACTGTATAAAAAGGGATTCCGAGCTGGTCGCATACTCTGCGGACATCCTCTGCATCTTCTTCGGCTGTGCAATGGCCAAACTCATCAGTATCGTCCCAGTTTTTCATGAAAATGCCGATGACTTCATAGCCTTGCTCTTTCAAGAGCAGTGCGGCAACAGAAGAATCGACACCCCCGGACATACCCAGAATGACACGTGTTTTTTTATTCATGGCTTGTGTTCCTCTTTTCTATCCTGTGAGACTTAGTCGTTTATCTTTGAAACTCTTCCTATTATACATCTCTCTAGTTAAAAATTAAAATATTTCATGAGAATGTCATTGTTTTTCCCCCACAGAACAAGGAATTATGATAACATAGATACGATATACGGATGTTTAGGAATGTTTTTGTTAAAAATGGAAACGCTGTTTACCTAGATAGGGACGAGCATACTGTCTGAATGTGGACAAAGCATTAGGTAAACAACTCACAATTTCTCGTAATATCAATTAGCCCCCTTGATGGCATAAATGTTGAATGAGGTGTAAATTTTGAAAATTTCCACAAAAGGCCGCTATGGTCTAACGATCATGATGGAGTTGGCCAATCGAGTTGGTGAAGGTCCGACTTCACTCAAAAGTATTGCCGAAAAGCATCAGCTATCCGAGCATTATCTCGAGCAGCTAGTTGCTCCTTTGCGTAACGCGGGATTGGTCAAAAGCATTCGTGGAGCGTACGGTGGATATATTCTCTCCAAGCCTGCTGATCAAGTGACAGCGGGTGAAGTGATTCGCGTGTTGGAAGGACCGATTAGTCCAGTCGACTTTACGGAGGAAGATGACCCGGCGAAGCGCGATTTATGGATCCGTATCCGCGACAGCATCGCGGAAGTTCTTGATTCTACAACGCTTGCGAACCTGATTTCCTTTGAAGACGCAGGCCAGCACGACAATTACATGTTTTACATTTAAGGTGATTTATGAATCCAATTTATCTTGATCACGCGGCGACCACGCCGGTGCATCCCGACGTTATGGAAGCTATGCTTCCTTTTTATACAGCTTATTTTGGCAATCCTTCCAGCACGCATAGCTTCGGCAGAGCGACGAGAACAGCACTGAACCGCTTTCGCGACGCGATGGCGAAGTCACTGTGCTGTTTGCCTGGTGAACTCATCTTTACGAGCGGCGGGACTGAAAGCAACAATATGGCGATCTTTGGGATCATCCATGCGAACAATAATGGCAAGAAACATATCATTACGACAGAGATTGAGCACCATGCTGTCCTGCATCCCTGTAAGCGGCTGGAGAACCTCGGTTACGAGGTCACTTACCTTCCAGTAGGTCCGACTGGTCTTATTCAAGTCGAAGATGTGGAGTCGGCTATTCGTCCCGATACGGCTCTCATCTCTATCATGTATGTGAATAATGAAATAGGCACGATTCAACCGATTACAGAAGTTGGCCGGTTAGCACGAAGCCGGAATATTCCTTTTCATGTTGATGCCGTTCAAGCTTTAGGTAAATTGCCGTTGAATCTTCATGAACTGCCGGTTGATTTGCTTAGCTTGTCTGCTCATAAAATATATGGTCCTAATGGTGTGGGTGCATTGTATGTTTCCAAGAACACGAAGCTGGTTCCTCATGTATTTGGCGGTGCACAGGAAAGAAAACGCCGCGCGGGAACGGAGAATGTAGCTGCCATAGCAGGGTTTGCCAAGGCCATGGAGATGATTCTCCCTAAGACGGAAACCCTTTATGAGCAAGCTGCAGAGCTTAGACAGTGTATGATTGCTAGCTTGGAGCAGCAAATAGGCCGTGATCAATTTACGATAAATGGACATGCCGAACAACAAGTTCCGCATATTCTGAACATCAGCTTTCCTGGCGTATCTACAGAGACGTTGCTTATGAATCTTGACCTGGAAGATGTGGCTGCAGCAAGCGGTTCTGCGTGCACCTCAGGTTCACTTGAAGTGTCTCACGTTTTACAAGCAATGAAACTCCCAGAAAATGTTACTGCCTCTGCCGTTCGATTTAGCTTTGGAATGGGGAATTCTAAAGATCAAATTGAAACAGCTGCCCAGAAAATTGCAACCATTGTCAAACGGCTGCGTAATAATTAGTACCGGGTGGTTCTAGGAGGAAAGCACCTTGCGCAGAGCGCATGATTTGATCGGACTTCCCGTTCTGACGGTAGATTCCGGTAAACAATTAGGCCAAGTGAAAGATTTGATGATTGACCCTGAATGGAACATACGAGGCATTATTCTAGAAGCAAAGATGTGGTTTTCCTCCTTACGGTACGTACCGTGGGATGGAGTTGTCGCTGCAGGTGAAGATGCCGTTACCATACCGAACGAAAATGTCATAGTCGAGTTTGAGCAGGCAGTTGAATGCCATGCTTTTCTGGAAGGAAACCACCCGATTAAAGGTCTTCCAGTCGTTACTGTCGGCGGAGACAAATTAGGCGTGGTAGAAGATGTTTATTTAACCCAAGATTGGGGTAAACAAATAGTAGGTTATGAATTGTCCGAAGGGTTTATTTCTGATTTAAAGGAAGGGCGTAAATGGCTTCCCATGCCGGATTCGGCAACCAAAGGAGAAGATGCCATTATAGTGCCTGTACATTGCTCTCAGGAAGTAGAAGAACTCTTCGTATCCAAAGAAGAATAGGGTGAGCAAGATGCGTTGTCCAAACTGTAATTCCAAAGATATTGGAAAAATCGGTTCCCACCAATTTTATTGCTGGGGTTGCTTTATCGAACTCAGCGTCAACGGAGAGAAAATGTCCGTGTATCAAGTAGAGGAAGACGGAACGCTAAGTTCTCTGGATGATTTATTTTTTGAAGAAGAAATGCCATTGATCCAAGAACACGCAAATTAATCATAATAACAAACAAGAGACGTTACTTATGGGCACATCCGTGCTTGTAAAGTGGCGTCTCTTTGTTTTTGTCTACAAGGTTAATTTGACCAGCATGTACATATACTGTATGAGCGTGGACATATTTAGAATCACTGAGGTGAACGGGATGGAACGTTTTTGGAGAAATCGATGGTTTGTAGGGCTGGTGTATTTGCTTTTGGCACTGGCCTGTATCTATATGCTGCTGCTGATCAAACCTATTTTACTAAGCTTATTCACTTTTTTAAAAGCGATATTAGCGCCATTTTTCATCGCTGTAATTATTTCCTACATCTTGAATCCGGTCGTGAACATGCTGAACCAGCGCAAAGTGCCGAGAACGATTGCTGTGCTGTTGATTTATTGTGTTTTTATATCCTCGCTCACGGTCATTATCATGAATATGACTCCCGTATTTATGACCCAAATTGCGGAGTTGAACGAGCACATGCCGCAGATGGAAATTCGCGCGCAGTCGATTGTGGACGGATTTAACCAGAACAGACTGCTGCCGGACAGTGTGAGAGACGGCTTTAACCACTCGTTAACGAAGTTGGAAAATAGTATCTCCATGGCGATATCGAACTACATGAATCAAATTGGAAGCACGATCTCTATGCTGTTTATCGCTTTTATCGTGCCGTTCGTTGCTTTTTATATCATGAAAGATTTTCAAATCATCGAGAAAACAGCGCTTGCCATCGTACCGAAGGAGCATCGCAAGAAAACAGTTAAGCTTCTCATCGATATCGATACTGCGCTTGGGAATTATATTCGCGGCCAGCTGTTGGTTTGCGTCATTATCGGGGGGCTTGCCTATTTGGGGTATTGGCTCATTGGTATGCCGTATGCGCTTTTACTCGCCAGTGTTGTGGCGGTTTTCAATATTATTCCCTACCTTGGGCCGTTTTTTGGTGCCGCACCGGCGATCATTATGGCTTCAACGATTTCGCTAAAAATGGTGCTATTCGTCGCGATTGTGAATTTAGCCGTGCAAATTCTTGAGGGGAATGTCATTTCACCGCAAGTGGTAGGCAAAAAGCTGCATATGCATCCGCTCGTTATTATTTTTGCCTTATTGGTCGGTGGGGAAGTAGCGGGTATAGTGGGACTCATCCTAGCGGTCCCCTTCTTCGCGGTCATGAAGGTGATTATTCAGCACGTTTTCTTGCACTATGTCCATAAACCCACGACTTAGCGGGATCTAAGGATAGGCTTAGGCCGAAACTAGGCTAAACGCATAAATAGACGCACAAAACCCCCGTGCATCATGACTTGCGGGATCATGGTACACAGGGGTTTTGCACGAGGGTTGAGGATATTAAAGGGAGTGGCATACGTAAACCATCGAATGGGCTACGGAATAAATTAAACGTTGATTCTATATTGCTTTATTCGATAATGAAAATCATTATCAATGAGTTTAGTATATCGCCATTGAGAACGATTGTCAACTATGATTTTAATCCTTTATCTTTGTCGTCTCCTTGAACTGGTTCCATGAACAGGGATCAATATTGACACGGTTCAGGCATAAAGTTATAATTTGCCTTATCTAGATCTACTGCAAAAGCGTTGATGAAATTGAAGTAAGTCATAGTCCACTGTCAGAGATGAGGTTCCGGTGAGCGGCTTTTGCGCGAATCCGGCTGGAAGAACCTCTCGGTGCTAGGATGGCTGAAAGCTGATTTCGGAGTGTGGATGAACTCCACCGGGTGGACCCGTTACAGATCCGCACAAGGAGATTGCCTGATTTCCTCTGCCGCAGGTACGGTGGGAGGGAAACGCAATAACCAGGGTGGTACCGCGATGATTCGTCCCTGTATGTTACAGGGGCGTTTTTTGTTTGTTTTCAAACATTATAGGTAAATATGGAGGCTTGAGTGAGATGAAGGCAAGTGAAATTCGTTCCAAATGGTTGCAGTTCTTCGCAAGTAAAGGGCATAAGGTAGAGCCCAGCTCTTCGCTTGTTCCGCATAATGATCCGTCGTTGCTCTGGATTAACGCCGGTATTGCACCGTTAAAGCCATATTTGGATGGACGGGAAATTCCGGAAAATCCGCGTATTACGAATGCACAGAAATGTATTCGTACGAACGATATTGAGAATGTCGGGAAAACGCGCCGTCACCATACATTTTTCGAAATGTTAGGGAACTTCTCCATCGGTGATTACTTTAAAAAAGAAGTTATTCCATGGGCATGGGAGTTTTTGACGGACCCGCAATGGATCGGTTTTGATCCGAATCGTATTTCCGTTACGGTGCACGAGGATGATGAAGAAGCTTTTGAGATTTGGCACAAACAAATCGGTATCCCGGAAGAGCGTATCTACAAGCTCAAAGAAGATAATTTTTGGGACATCGGCGAAGGTCCATGTGGTCCTTGTACGGAGATTTTCTATGACCGTGGCGACAAATACGGCGATTTATCCGATCCGGAGTGCTGGCCTGGGGGAGAAAACGAACGTTTCTTGGAAGTGTGGAACCTTGTATTCACACAGTTCAACCATAATAAGGACGGCAGCTACACACCGCTTCCTAACAAAAACATTGATACAGGCGCAGGACTGGAGCGCTTCGCTTCGATTCTGCAAGACGTAGATTCCAACTTTGACACGGATCTGTTCAAACCGATTATCGATAAAACCTGCGAGCTTACTGGTGTAACGTATCATGTGAACGATGATCACGATGTGGCGCTGAAAGTAATCGCCGATCACATTCGTACGGTGGCCTTCTCCGTAGGCGATGGCGTACTTCCTTCTAATGAAGGACGTGGTTACGTGATCCGCCGTTTGCTGCGCCGTGCTGTGCGTTACGGGAAAGTGCTTGGCCAAGATAAACCGTTCCTGTACAAACTGGTTGCTACCGTCGCTGAAATCATGGGCGTTTACTACACCGAGGTCGTAGACAAACGTGAATTTATCGAGAAAGTCATCCGTACCGAAGAAGAGCGTTTCCATGAAACGTTAAGTGATGGTTTGGTCATCCTGGCGGAGATGGTCGAAAAGACGCGTCAAGCCGGTACGAATCAAATCAGTGGACCGGATGCCTTTAAACTATATGATACGTATGGCTTCCCGTTCGATTTGACGGAGGATTTTGCTTCAGAAAAAGGCTTGACGGTTGACCGTGAAGGGTTCGACGCTTCGATGCAGGAACAGCGTGACCGTGCAAGAGCAGCTAGTCAAAAAGAAGGCGGAATGAAGGTTCAAGGCGGCCCGCTGTCCGAATTGACGGTTAAAAGCGAATTTGTTGGATATAATGAATTGGTAGTTACTGCTAATATAGAAGCTATTGTTCATGAAAATGAGCTTGTCGACATCGTTGGCGTAGGCGAGACTTGCCAGGTTATTCTGGACCGCACACCTTTCTATGCAGAAAGCGGCGGTCAGGTGAGCGACTTCGGAACCATCCGCAACAGCCAAGTTACACTGAAGGTTGAAGACGTCATTAAAGCGCCTCACGGTCAGCATGTTCACAAAGTCGTAGTGGAGTCTGGCGTTCTACGCAAAGGCGACACGGTAGAGGCTATCGTAGCATCTGCTGAGCGCGGCGATATCATCAAAAATCATACGGCTACGCATTTACTGCATAAAGCGCTTAAAGAAGTTCTGGGCTCGCATGTTAACCAAGCAGGCTCCCTGGTAGAACCGGATCGTTTGCGTTTTGACTTCTCGCATTTCGGCAGCATTAGCAGCGAAGAATTGCAGGATGTTGAGCAGCGCGTGAACCGGCAAATTTGGAATAACATGAATGTCGAAATTTCATTGAAACCAATTGCTGATGCGAAAGCGATGGGAGCAATGGCACTATTCGGCGAGAAGTACGGCGATATCGTGCGCGTCGTGCAAGTCGGCGATTACAGCTTAGAGCTGTGCGGCGGCTGTCACGTTCAGAACACGGGCCAAATCGGTTTATTCAAAATCGTGAGCGAATCCGGTATCGGATCCGGCGTACGTCGGATCGAGGCAGTTTCTGGCCGCAGCGCGTATGAATACCTTGACCAGCAGCTGCAATTGCTCAAAGAAGCAGCAGGCATGCTCAAATCGAACGTTCAAGACGTTCCGAAACGTGTAGAAGCGGCACTGCAGCAAGTGAAAGAGCTGGCACGTGAGAACGAGTCGCTGCGCGGCAAACTTGGCCGCATTGAAGCGGGTTCCTTAACGGATCAAGTGAAGCAAGCTGCCGGTGTTTCGGTGCTAGCTGCTCAAGTGAACGCAGCGGATATGGATTCACTTCGCAACATCGTCGATGAAATGAAGACGAAACTGGGGTCTGCTGTTATCGTTCTAGGCGCTGTGGCAGACGATAAAGTCAATTTGGTTGCAGCTGTTACACCGGATCTTGTTGGAAAAGGTTTCCATGCCGGCAAAATTATTAAAGAAGTTGCTGCAGCAGTTGGCGGAAGCGGTGGAGGCCGACCGGATATGGCTCAAGCAGGCGGTAAAGACGCTTCCAAATTGCAGGCTGCACTTTCCGGCGTTGAGGGACTTCTGTCGCAATTTGCATAATTATTTTTTTGGGGGACAGGAATTTTTAAACCCATAGAGAATATAAACCAGTATACACGAACAGTTTTCAAATTTTTACAAATGGTATCACAAGGAAAGTGAGGTGCTCCTGATGAGTTCCATGGATAAAACGATGAAGTTCAACGTGAAAGCAGAAGAAATTGAGACTTCGCCCAAAGATGTGTTATTAGCGGTGTATGATGCTCTTCAGGAAAAAGGGTATAATCCGATCAACCAGATTGTCGGGTACTTGCTTTCCGGAGATCCTGCTTATATTCCACGGCATAATAATGCGCGCAGCCTCATTCGTAAACGGGAACGCGACGAACTGATTGAAGAGTTGGTTCGCGCTTATCTGGGTCAACACAAATAGAAGGAAATGAGAACCGAATGAGATGGATAGGCTTGGATTACGGGGATAAAACGATCGGTGTAGCGATGAGCGATGAGCTGGGATGGACCGCACAAGCGCTGGAAGTCATACATCGTCGTAAGCCAGGAGAAGACATTGACCGGCTGGTTGCAATTGTCGAGCAGTACGGTGTTACGCAAATTGTCGTTGGCTTACCCAAAAATATGAACAACACGATTGGTCCTCGTGGCGAATTGGCCATCGAGTTTTCGAAAGAGTTAGAACAAAAACTAAGTGTACCCGTACACTTGTGGGATGAGCGTCTGACGACCGTTGCTGCGACTCGCACACTGCTTGAAGCAGATGTGAGCCGGAAGAAGCGGAAGCAGGTCATTGATAAAATGGCCGCGCAAATCATCCTGCAAGGGTATATGGATGCCAATATGAAGAGGTGAATGAACATGTCCAAAGAAGAATTGCGTGAAGAGGAACCAGAAATCATTTACATCCCGGACGATGAAGGCAACGAAGAAGAGTTCGAGGTTATCATGAAATTCGAAGTGGACGGTTCTGACAAGAAGTACATGATGGTGGTGCCTACAGACGGAGGAGACGAAGAATCCGACGAAGTGTATGCCTTCCGTTATGAAGAAGACGATGACGGCGAAGATTTGAAGCTGTTCACCATCGATGATGAAGAAGAGTGGAATATCGTGGAAGAAACATTTAACACATTAATGGCAGAATTCGATGAGGAAGAAGAAGCATGAGTACGACGCTTTCTGACGTATTGCGCAAAGCTTACGGGGATGATATTATTTTGTTTGATGAGCAAAATGAATCAACGGTTTATCATCTTCTTAAAGAATTCGTTTATGACAATAGAACGTATGCGGTTTTGCAATCCGATGAACTCAAGAAGGAAGACGAGGTTGCGGTTTTCCGGGTGACGCAGAATGCGGACGGCGAATACGAGCTGGAAACCATTGAAGATGACGACGAATACGAGACTGTTTCGGAGCTCTACGATGAGATGGTATTTCCAGATCAGGATGACTTGTAAGAAGCAAACAACCGAGCGGAGCGCATCCGCTCGTTTTTGTTTGCTTGGAGAGCTTGCGATAGCAGAGTTTTGTTTTTTTGCTGCTGCATAACGTTTAGGAGGATCATCGTGAACAACATGCTTGATCAAGAAAGCGCAGGGAAGACGACGAAAACAAAGAAGCTGAAGCTAACACTTCTTATAGTGGGTACGTTTCTGCTTATTGTTATCGGGACAGCAAGCGGTATAGGATTATATATTGCGAACGGCCTGCAGCCGGTTGAAGCCTCGGAGCAAGAAGTGAGGGTATCCATTCCCCCAGGCGCCGGATCTGTACAAATCGCGAAAGAGCTTGAAACAAAGCGCCTTATTAAGAACTCATCCATTTTTACGTATTATTTAAAAGTGAAAAAGCAAGGCTCCAGGTTTCAAGCCGGCGAATATGACATGAAGCCCGGCTTAACCTTTGATGAGATGATTGAAAAGCTGAATAAAGGGGAAACGGTAAAGGAAGAGGTTATTCGAATAACGATTCCCGAAGGATACACCGTTGATCAAATTGCTTCCAAATTAAGTGAACAGACGCCATGGAACAAAGATGTGTTCTTGAAGCTGGCAGATGCGCCTGCAGGCTTGACGGAAGATACCGCCGCGAGCGGCATTCCGGATAATAAGAACTTGAAGCACCGGCTTGAAGGGTATTTGTTCCCGGAAACGTACGAGTTTAAGAAGGGTTCGACGGAAGAGGAGTTCATTGAGCGAACGCTGCAGCAATTGGACAAGAAGCTTGCAACGCTGCCGCCGGACTGGAAGGATAAACTCAAAGAACGTGGACTTAGCGTGCATCAGATGCTGACGATCGCTTCTTTAATTGAGCGAGAGGTTGTTGTGGATGAAGAGAGGGCTCTTGTTTCCGGCGTTATCCAAAACAGGTTGAAACAGAACATGCCCCTGCAAATTGATGCAACGGTGCAATATTTGTTTGATAAGTCCAAGGAACGGTTGTTGGAAAAGGATTTGCAAATTCAAAGCCCTTATAATACGTACTTGAATACAGGGCTGCCTCCGGGGCCTATTGCCAGTCCGAGCCTTGCCTCGATGAAAGCAGCGATCTATCCACAAGAAACGAAGTACTTGTTTTATGTAACAAAGAAAGACGGCACGAAAGGGCATTTGTTCGCGGAGACCTATGAAGAACACAAAAAAAATATTGCGGAAAGTAAAAAGGCCGCGAATTAATACCACGTTAGGAAGCTGACAGAAGGTAGGGTAAGCAAGTGAAAAAACCAGAGTTAGTAATAAGCTGCGGCAATGTCGCTGAATTGAAAACAATGATTGAAGCTGGCGCGGACAGTGTCATAATTGGAGAAGAGCGCTACGCTATGCGTTTGCCTGGAAACGTGAAGCTAGAGGAGATTGAAGAATCAGTAGCTTGGGCGCACGAGAAACAGGCAAAGGTGTATGTGTCGGTGAACAAAATTTTTGACAATAACTCCTTGGAGGGCCTGTCAGACTATTTAAGCAAGCTTCAGGCTTATAACGTAGATGGCGTTATTTTCGGTGATCCCGCGGTCCTTATGGCTGCGCGCACGTTACCAAAGCCGCTAGCGCTGCACTGGAACGCGGAGATGACTTCTACCAATTTCGCAACTGCGAATTATTGGGGCAGACAAGGGGCAACCCGGGTTGTGCTGGCTAGAGAGCTGAATATGGAGCAGGTATTGGCTTTTAAAGAAAATACGGAACTAGCGGTTGAAGTTCAAGTGCATGGGATTACCAATATTTATCACTCTAAGCGAGAGCTAGTGAAAAATTATATCGAACACCAAGGGAAAGATGCATCAACGGAGGATCGTTCCATTGAACGCGGACTGTTCCTTATCGAGCACGAACGCCGTGATCAGCGTTACCCTGTGTATGAGGATAGTAACGGTACGCACATCATGAGTTCTGAGGATTTTTGCATGCTGGAGAATTTGCCTGAGCTTATGGACGGCGGGATCGATAGTTTCAAAATTGAAGGTCTCCTGAAATCGACCGTCTATAACGAAACAGTCGTTCGCAGCTACCGTGCTGTCATTGACGCTTATGCCGCAAACCCGGAAGAATTTGAGTTCCAGCAAAAATGGCTGGATGCGATAACAGAATTGCAGGACCCTGAACGCGAATTGTCGTACGGGTTTTTCTATAAAGAACAGGTATATTGATAGATGGAAGAAGGTGCGTTTTCGAGATGACGACAGCATTAGAAGCACGAGCGAGAGGGAAGCGTGTTAGACTGCATAAACCGGAATTACTTGCCCCTGCGGGCAATTTGGAAAAATTGAAATTTGCTATTCATTACGGGGCTGACGCGGTATATATTGGCGGACAGAAGTATGGTCTACGTTCCAGCGCAGACAACTTTTCGCTTGAAGAAATGCGTGAAGCGGTTGAGTTTGCGAATGGGTACGGAGCCAAAGTGTTCGTAGCAACGAACATTTATGCACATAACGAGGACATTGAAGGGCTGGATGAGTACCTACGAGGACTTCAAGAGGTTGGGATTTCAGCCATCATTGCAGCGGACCCGCTGATTATGGAAACCTGCCGAAGAGTGGCGCCTAAACTGGAAGTTCATGTGAGTACACAGCAATCGGTGATGAACTGGCAAACCGTGAAGTTCTGGAAAGACCAGGGCATTGAGCGCGTCGTTCTGGCTCGTGAAGTCAGCATGGAAGAAATTGATCAAATTAAAGCGCATGTCGATGTTGAGATTGAAGCTTTCATTCATGGGGCGATGTGCAGTTCCTACTCTGGCAGATGCGTGCTTTCCAATCATTTTACGGATCGTGACTCCAACCGCGGAGGCTGCTCGCAATCATGCCGCTGGAAATATGATCTGTTTGCCAAAGATCAGCCGGAATCAGCGCCGCTGGCGACGGATTTGCCGTTGTTTGGCGATGAAGATGATGCTTTTACGATGGGATCAAAGGATCTCAGCATGATCGAACATATCGCCGATATGATTGAATCCGGTGTAGACAGCTTCAAAATCGAAGGAAGAATGAAGAGCATTCATTATGTAGCGACGGTTGTTAATGCGTATCGACAGGCGATTGATGCTTACTTTGAGGATCCGGAACACTTCAAACTCAATCCTGTATGGCAGGAGGAGATCCACAAAGCGGCGAACCGTCCTTTGAACGAGGGCTTTTTCTACGATACGCCCGGCCCTGAAGATCATATTTTCGAACCGGAGGATAAAGTGGTTGGCTTTGATTTTGTCGGTCTGGTGCTGTCTTATGACGAGGCAACGGGCATTGCACGGATTCAGCAAAGAAATCATTTTAAGCCGGGACAAGAAATTGAATTCTTCGGACCCGAGGGAACGCATTTTAAACAAAAGGTTGGCGTCATCTGGAATGAAGAGGGGCAGGAGCTGGATGCAGCAAGGCATCCGCTTCAAGTCATTCAACTAAAAACAGAATTTCCTGTAAAAAAGTGGGATATGATGCGTAAGAAAACAGGAAAATAGTACCATGGAAGCTTTCTCCAGACTCGGTTATAGTGGAGAAAGTTTCTTTTTTTATTTTCGTTTAGAACGAATATTAAAGGAAATTGTTAAATGTTGTCGAATTGAATAAAAAACATGAATTGTAACCCTTTTCAATTTAGGACGAAAGTACGGGGACAATGAACAGAAACTAATGGCGGTGAAAAGATGAAGAAGAGACTCCAAAGTATTCTCGCATTTGTAAACAAAGCTTTCGTGCAAACATTCCGAAATGTGCCATGGGGTCGCGTGGCGGGAGCGGCAGGAAAGACATCTAAGGAAATGGGCACAGTCGCTTTCAAAGAAATGAGGCAGGTTAAGCTGGAAAATCCGGTGAAGTCCGTAGGCATGAAGCTGTTTTTAATGTTTTTTATCAGCATTTTGTTCTTCGTTCTCATCGTGGGTATGATTTCTTACAGCGTTTCCAAAAGTGTCATTAAGAACAAAGTGGCAGAATCCTCCTTGCAAACTGTCACACAAGCAGGCCAGAAGCTGGATTTCCTTTATCAGACGTTCGAAGACACATCTTTACAAATTATGCTGAACAAAGAGCTGCAGGACCTTCTGGAGAAAGTTCCTACGTTAGATCCTACTTCGTATGAATCACTGGAAGTTGTTCGCCAATTAACGGATAAATTAAATGTGGTGACCTTCGCTAACAAGTCGATTAAAACGCTTCATCTTTATCGGCCAGACGGCAAGCTGATTGTTATTACGGGCTCTGGCGGAAGTACGCTAAGCGAAAATTCTGGATCGACCGATTGGTTTAAGAAAATTGTGGACAATGGGGGAAAAGTAGCGTGGTTGGATAGTAAAGTTAAAGGTTATTCCAGCTCTTCCACGAATACATTTGCCATTGGCCGTCTGATGAGAAATACACTCACGAATAGCACGACTGCTGTGTTAATGCTTGAGCTTAGCACGGATCTCTTGAATAAAGAAATTACGGGCATGTCTCTCGGTGATGACAGTAAGGTTGTTATTACGAATGCTGAGAATAAGTATATTGCCTCTGCAGATCTTACTGAGCTAGAAAAAGACGCGGCCATTCAGTTAACGAAAGAACAAAGGGATCAAGAAAATGGCTCTTTTATAACGAAAGATGATCATTTGGTAGCCTATTACAAATCATCTTTATCCGGCTGGAATCTGGTAGGGGATATTCCAGTTAGCTCGCTTGTGAAGGATGCTAAGAAGATTTTTAACTACACGCTCTTAATTGCTTTATTTGCGGCTATTGCGGCAGTGTTAATCGGATTATTCGTTGCCAGAATGATTGGACGACCGCTGATTAATCTTCGCAACTTGATGCAGCAAGGCGCTAAAGGCAAGTTAACCGTACGTGCCAACTATACAACGCAAGATGAGATTGGGCAGTTGGGCGCAAGCTTTGACGTTATGATGCAGCAGATTACAACGTTGGTTCAACAAACCAGCACCTCTGCGCAAGCGGTTTTTGAAACGGCGCAAGAGTTAACGAACTCTTCCAAGGTGACGGCTACTGCGGCTAGAGAAATTGCTGTAGCTACAGATGAAATCTCCAACGGTGCCGGAGGTTTGGCGACAGAATCCGAAAGAGGCAATGAGCTGACGCATCATATCGGTATCCAGATGAAACAGGTTATCGAAGCCAACCTGGAGATGGGAACAGCTGCAGCGGACGTGCAGAGCTCCAGTGAGCAAGGAACGAAATATATGTCCGAGCTCATTTCGAAGACGAACTTGACGGAAGAAATGATCCGTTCCATGGTCGATAAAGTCGACAACTTGAAAGACAGCACACGTTCAATTCGTAAAATCCTGGATGTTCTGAATAATATGACGAAGCAAACGAATATCTTGTCCTTGAATGCGACAATTGAAGCTGCGCGTGCCGGAGCTGCGGGCAAAGGCTTCATGGTTGTTGCGGATGAGATTCGGAAGCTGGCAGACCAATCCCGTCAATCGATTGATGTCGTAGGTCAAATCACCGAAACGATCCAGAAAGAAATCGATGAAACGGTGAAGGTGCTTTCCACAGCTACGCCGATCTTCAAAGAACAGATTCTGGCGGTGAAAGAAGCCGATATTATTTTCAAACAAGTAACGAACCACATGGGCGGCTTCATTGAGCAGCTCAGCACGGTCAGCGATTCGATCTCAACTTTGGAACAATCGCAAGTCGTTCTTTCGGACGCTATGACGAATGTAAGTGCGGTAGCAGAGGAATCTCTTGCTACTTCAGAGGAAGTTGCTTCCTTGAGCTCCGAGCAGCTTAGCATCAGCGATGGCTTAGTGAAGCTGTCGGACAAGCTGGATCTGCTTTCCAAATCACTTACCGACACCCTATCCAAATTCGAAGTCTAGTTGTATACAATTCGAAGTCCACTCTCTGTTTAAGAGGGTGGGCTTTTTTTTATTTTTAAGAAGGTGCATCGACGGTTTGTCTACGTGCAGGAGTGACGATACTGATAACATCTAAGATTAGGATGAATGACATCGTTAGGAGTTAGATGTATGAGGGTCAAACAGTTATCTTCACATGAAAAACGCCGTATTTTTCTTGTTCTTCTTACCATCGTACTCCTGTTTATTGGCATAATGGGTAAGCTGTTCTGGATACAAATTGCAGCAACGGAAAATTACAGTTCACACGGAGTTAATCTGCTTAAAAACTCAGTCGTTCAAAGACAGCGTGCGCTAGTGCTGGAGAGCGGCCGAGGCGAAATATTGGATCGGAATTTGCAGCCGATGACAGGAAAGATTGTGAAATCCCTCGTTGTGTTTCCCATCAATAACGATCTTCAAGCAAGCCCGCAGCAGGTAAGCCAGCTTGTCGGGATTTTGCGGACGAATGCGGAGTCTTGGCGTGTATTCACCAAGGATCTGAAAGAGCCGCAAGTGTGGAGTCAAGCCAGTGGGGGCAAACCTGTCGCGTTAACGGATGGGCAGGAAGAACAGATTGATGCGCTGAACTTGCCGAATGTGAAGGTGGTGCAGATGGAAGATCGCTACCCAACCGGGATGACTGCGCGGCAGCTAATCGGATTCATTGGGCAAAATCCGGATCGCGTAATGAACTTATACGGCGCGGATCTGGAAAAAGGCAAGGTCGCGCTAACGACGAAGATTGGCGGAGCGGGCCTTGAGAAGACCTTCGATCTCTGGCTTCGCGGCATCGGGGAGACATCGATCTCTTATTTTATGGATGCCGGCAAAAGGCCGTTAACCGGACTGGATGCGCGTATGATTGCGCCGAATAATGCTTTTTATCCCGTTAAGTTAGTTACGACTCTTGATGTAAACGTTCAGCAGCAAATTGAGGCGCTAATGGATAAATTGAAAATCCGGGACGGTGCTGCCGTTGTTCAGGAAGTCGCACAAGGCGATATCGTCGCCATGGCGAGCAGACCCAACTATGATCCCACATCCGTGGATCTTGCAAGTAAAAGCTGGAGCAACTATGCGCTTAAAGCAACGGCTCCCGGCTCTATATTCAAAACCGTTGTGGCTGCCGCTGCGCTGGATTTAGGTGTGGTTAATCCCAAAGAGACATTCACTTGTGAAGGAGCTCTTGGCAAGTACGGTTTTACCTGCTGGAGGAAAGAGGGACATGGCCCCTTAACTTTGGAGCAAGGGTTCGCACAGTCCTGCAACATCGTGTTTGCCAAAGTCATGCAGCGCTTAACGGCTGGCCAACTGGAAAGCTTCGCGCATAAGCTTGGCGTGCTGGATGAAGTGGGATGGACAGGGAAGACGGACACGAAGATCCTTCTCCATCAATTGGATAGCGAAGAGACTGGACAGCTCTTTGGCGCTCATACGCCGCACGATGATGAAGGTATTCTTATGCAGACAGCCATCGGGCAAAGAGACGTGATGATGACCCCTTTGCAGGCGTCTAATATGGTTGTTACTTTACTGCATAATGGAAAAGGCTACTCGCCGAGAGTGGTCCAAGAAATCCGCTACCAGACCGATCGCGTGATGGAGAAATTTGAACCGCAAACGCGAAAGGATGAAGAGGGATACGTCTCCGCCGCGACAAGCCGTACGCTTTTGAGCTGGATGAGAGAAGTCGTGACCGAAGGAACCGGCCAAGGGTTGAAGGATGCAAAGTGGCAGCTCGCAGGGAAATCCGGTACGGCTCAAACCATGGTCGGCAAGCAGGAAAAGGTGAATCAATGGTTTATCGGATATGGCCCAGTGGCTTCTCCCAAGTATGCAGTATCTGTTGTTATCAAAAATACGGATCCAACGGAAAGCAACAAGGCCATACCTTTGTTCAAAGGGATTATGGATATTCTGGCAAGCCAATCAAACAGCCGGCAGTGATATCGTAAAACAGGTTCCTTGATTGGGCTCACTCGTAACTTCAATGAGTCCTCCTAAGGTGCGTATGATGCGATAGGAGACCATCATGCTGAGTCCAGTGCTTTTATTTTTGGTGGAATAAAAAGGGGTTCCAAGGCGGTTAATCTGTTCGGCTGTCATACCGATGCCTGTATCTTTAATTTGAAGAATAATATGGGGGCCTCGTTTGATGCCTATGATTTGCAGTGCGCCTCCGTTTGTCATAGCCTCAATACCGTTTTTGGACAGGTTGAGCAGGCATTGCATGATTTTTTCTTCATTTGCTTGGATGACTAACGGTGATTTCATGTCGATTTGAACATCAACCCCGCGCATTGCGGCATATGGAAGTATCAGATTGCTTAGTTTGAATGACAGGTCAGATAAGTTAAGCGGTTCAAGCTTCTCAGCTTCGGGTTTGGCAAAGGACAAATAGTCGGTAATAATGCTTTGGGCGCGGTCAATTTCTTCGATGACCATGGCAGTGTATATATGTTTCTTCTCTTCAGTGACCTGCGATTGACTGAGGATTTGCATGAATCCCCTGGCTACCGTCATAGGGTTACGAATTTCATGGGCGACAGAAGCCGCCAATTCACTGAGGACATTGAGCTTCTCGGAGCGCTGGATTTCTTGGCGCAATGTGATATTTTCGCGGATTCTGGCAATTAAGTACGTAATGAGCCACATTGTAAATAAGTGAACGAGACAATACAATATTCCATACAGCAAAAAAGTACGATCTATGGTGTCAAAAGAACCGACTCTATACAGCAGGGTGATGCAGAAAGTTGCTAGAGCGCTGATGAAAGCAAGCAGGGTGGGAAACATCACTTTGGGGGTTAGGTGCTTCCAATTGCTCAATGCAATGAAAGCCACGATGAAGGGGATGAGAAGAGCTAATAAGGTGACGATCCACACGAAATTCGGGCCGTTCATGATGTACACATAGGCGAGTATGAATCCGGAAACCGCTAGTCCCGAGCGTATGCCGCCATATAAGAAAGCGATGAGTACGGGAATAATATGGAGATCGAAATGATTGCCTATGGGTTTAAAAAAAGGATGGGTCACGCAAAAAATGGCGGCTAGTGTGCAGATAAATATAAGAAATACCTGACGATATTTATCGTAACTGTCTAGAGAGCCGGGTTTTTCGAGCCAAAAGATGTGAGTTAAAACAATGGGGACGGTTAAAACAAGGATATTCAGGAGTAAATCGTCAAAAATGTTCAAAGATCTCGCCTACTTAACAAAAATTTGATGTTCCACTTTTATTCGACACAGATTTTTATTCGACACAAAACTTGGAATTCCTTCGAAATGTATCCTAAATTTTGATGTTTTTTGGCGAAAAGCAGCGATTTTTACATTGCGGCTAACGCTAGATTCGCTTACAATTCGGAGGATGAACATAAATAGCAGGCTCAGGAGATTATGTAAATGACGAATATACCCCTTTCTTCTTCTATGGTCATCCTTGACCGAACACAGGAAACGGCCCCAAGATCAGTTCTATATGCTTTTGCGCTGGAAGAACTTCTATGCCGATCGATTGGGAAAATGGCGCCTCCGATCCTCCACATTTGGCGGCACCCGCGAGCTTTTGTCATGGGGCTGAGGGATAGCCGGCTCCCGGAAGCGGCGCTTGCTAACCAATGGTTACTTGACCGAGGGTATGATACGGCTGTTAGAAATTCAGGAGGCGCGGCGGTTCCGCTGGATCTGAGCGTTGTGAATGTCTCCTTGCTGATGCCGAAAGAAGCAGGGGATATGGAGCATCGCAAAGATTTTGAAGCCATGGTGGGCCTGATCCGTGAGGTGATGAGCAAACTTACCGATCATATTGATCAAGGTGAGGTGATGGGGTCCTTTTGCCCGGGAGAGTTCGACCTCAGTGTAGGCGGGCGTAAGTTCTGCGGGATCGCACAGCGCAGGCAGCAACTGGCTTTGTCGGTCCAAGCGTTTATTATCGTCGAAGGCGAAGGCGAGGCGAAAGCTGCGCTGGCTAGAGGCTTCTACGAGCGCGCGGCGCAGTCCGCAGACCCAAGCGAGTACCCTGCCGTGGCGCCGGGAAGTATGGCGAGTTTGGCGGAATGCTTGAATATTCCTTTAACAGCTGAGCAGTTTACTGCGAACTTGGTTGAAGTGATGGTGGCGAGAGGGCTGCAGGTGAAGACGCCTGAAATAATCCCAGGGTATCCGACGGACGGGCAAATCGGCGACATGGTGGAGCTGATGAAAGCTCGATACGCGATCAAGCAATAAAAAAACGGTCTGACTTCGTCATTTGACGGAAGCGGGACCGTTTTTTTATGTGAGGCTAATGGAGAGCGGGGTAGCGAAGTTTTACCCCAGAAAATAATGCAGCGCCGCGCTCAATTCCCCTTGCCAGAACCCCCACAAATGTTTGCCAGGTTTCTCGATATAATGAAGCACGGTATTTTTCCTTTCGAGATCTTCCTTGGCCAAACGGTTCTCTCTGACGAAATCAAAGGTTCCTCGCTCCGTTTTGACATCCGTTTCATCCAAGCCGATCAACATGTACATTTCAAGCCAGGATAAATCGTCGACCGCTTTAAGGCGTTCGCGGGTAATGTCGAAAAATGCGCCAGACAAGGATATAACGCGGCAAAAAAGGCTAGGATAATCTAAGGCGAGATGCAAGGAAACGGTCCCTCCGAGAGAATCACCTGCGACAATGCGTTCACTGCGCTCCGTTCGTACCGGATAGCGGCTTTCTATATAAGGGAGCAGCTCCTCGGCGAAAAAGCGGCAGTAAGCGTCATGACGCTCACCTTCCGGCGCGTATTCGGATGTGCGGTTAGCCGCGTTCACATCCACACCTACCACAATAGCTGGCTCCAGGTCTTCATCTAATATGCAGCGGGTAATGGTTGTGGCAATACGTCCGAAATTGAAGAATTGCTCGCCATCTTGACAATAGATAACCGGATAGGAGAGCAGTTCATTGTAACCGGGAGGCAAATAAACGCGAAGTTGGCGTGTTTCTTGAAGCAGGACCGAGGTGAGTTCATCTTTCATAATCGTTCTTTGGTAGTAGCGAGCGTCATCAGACATCGAGTATTCTCCTTTATATCCTTGTGGGGAAAAATGGTATGTGAAGCGTAAGTTGGAAATGGTTTGGGTAAGGTGTATTATAGCAGTTGTAAATTTCATGTTAACTGTATTATATATTTTCCTAAACTGTACTATTCGCTTCCACGAAAAAAGGTCATATATCATAAGGATAGCGGTGTACAATTCACAAAAACAGGTTTATAATAATACTATAACAGAAGTGTAGCTAGCAGGCATCAAAATCATATAAGAGGTGAAATGGTATGAGTAAGCCACTTGTCAGCCAAGCAAATTACGAAGTGACCACAGAAAAGGTTGAGCCTTTACAAGTACTGGCTCCAGACGGCACAGTTGTAAATCCCGACAAAATGCCTAAACTTAGCGATGACCAATTAAGAGAGTTAATGAGAAGAATGGTATTCACACGTGTTTGGGACGAAAGAGCCGTAAATCTCGGTCGTCAAGGACGTCTTGGTTTCTATGCGCCGGTATCCGGACAAGAAGCTTCCATGATCGGTAGTGAATTTGCATTAAATAAAGATGACTTTATTTGCCCGGGTTACCGCGATATGCCGCAGCTCGTGTGGCACGGACTTCCGCTTTATCAAGCATTCCTATACTCCCGCGGACACCAACATGGCGGTCAAATTCCGCAGGATGTTCACGTTCTTATGCCGCAAATCATCATTGGTGCACAAATTCTGCACGCAACTGGTGTAGCGATGGCGTTCAAAAAACGTAACCAACCTCGTGTAGCGATCACGTACACAGGGGACGGAGGAAGCTCTGAAGGAGATTTCTACGAAGGTTTGAACTTTGCAGGAGCATTCAAGCTGCCTGCCATTTATTTTGTACAAAACAATGGTTATGCGATCACAACGCCTTACTCCAAACAAACAGGAGCGCTTTCTGTTGCTCATAAAGCACTTGCTGCAGGTATCAAAGGCGTGCAAGTAGATGGTATGGACGTTCTGGCTGTTGTTCAAGCTGTGTCTGAAGCTGCTGAAAGAGGCCGCAAAGGCGAAGGCGCTACATTGATTGAAGCATTGACATACCGTTACCGTCCGCACTCCTTGGCCGATGATACGACGAAATACCGTACCAAAGACGAGGAATCCGATTGGGAGCCGAAAGATCCGCTTACGCGCATGCGTATTTTCCTGACCAAAAAAGGTCTGTGGAGCGAAGAAGAAGAGGCTAAAGTGAAAGAAGAAGCGAAAGCAACTGTTGCTGAGCACATTAAAAAAGCTGAGGAAACTGAGAAAATGACAGTTCCGGGCTTAATCGATTCCATGTTCGAAGTTACACCTTCCCATCTCGAAGAACAGAAACAAGCGTATAAATAAAATCTGGCAAAAACTCTTAGGAGGCACGGAGAAGTCATGGCACAAATGACGATGATTCAAGCGATTAAAGACGCAATGCGCGTTGAACTGGAAAGAGATCCAAATGTAATTTTGTTCGGCGAAGACGTTGGCCATGTTGGTGGCGTATTCCGTGCTACAGAAGGTTTACAAAAAGAATTCGGCGAAGAGCGCGTATTCGATACTCCTCTTGCTGAGTCTGCTATCGGCGGACTTGCGGTAGGTCTTGGCGTTCAAGGCTTCCGTCCAATCGCTGAGATTCAATTCGTAGGTTTTATTTACGAAGCGCTTGACCAAATTTGCGTACAAGCAGCTCGTATGCGTTACCGTTCCGGCGGCCGTTACAACTCGCCAATCGTATTCCGTACGCCTTACGGCGGCGGCGTTAAAGCAGCTGAGCTTCACACGGATGCACTGGAAGGCCTATTGGTGCAAACTCCGGGGATTAAAGTTGTTGTTCCTTCCAACCCTTACGATGCGAAGGGCTTGCTCATTTCCGCGATTCGCGATAATGACCCTGTCTTCTTCATGGAGCATCTGAACTTATACCGCGCATTCCGCGCAGAAGTACCAGAAGGCGAGTACACGATTGAACTTGGTAAAGCGAACGTAGTTCGTGAAGGTTCTGACGTAACGATCATTACTTACGGAGCAATGGTTCATACATCCGTTAAAGCGGCTGAAGAGATCGAGAAAACACAAGGTGTGAAAGTTGAAGTCATCGACCTTCGTACGCTGCTTCCGCTTGATATCGAGACGATTGTCGCTTCGATCAAGAAAACGAACCGTGCAATTATCGTGCAAGAAGCACAAAAAACTTCTGGAGTAGCCGCAGAGGTTATTGCTCAAATTAATGAAAAAGCAATCCTGCACTTGGAAGCTCCAGTTCTGCGTATTGCGCCTCCGGATACCGTTTATCCGTTCGCACAAATCGAAGATGCTTGGCTGCCTAGCCCAGCAAGTGTTATTGCCGGTATTAAACAAGTACTCGAATTCTAATTCATAGTCGAAGGTAACAGGAGGTAGTACACGTGGCATTGTTTGAATACAAGTTCCCGGAGCTTGGAGAAGGCATACATGAAGGCGAAATCGTTAAGATGCTCGTTAAAGCGGGTGACACCGTAACTGACGAAACCATTCTTATGGAAGTACAAAACGACAAAGCTGTTGTTGAAGTTCCTTGTCCGGTAGAAGGTAAAGTCGTTAGCGTCGCTGTCAAAGACGGCCAAATCTGTACGATTGGCGAGCTCGTGATGACAATCGAAGTAACAGGTGAGATGCCGGCTGAGTCCATGCATCACAGCAGCTCCAACAACGCTGCGTCCGCAGCCGCAGCGGCACCTGCTGCTACAGCGGTAGCCGTAGCAGAGGCTCCTGCAGCAGCACCGGCAGTAGCTGCTGCTCCACCGGCGCCAGCAGCGCCAAGCGCTGGCGGCCGCGAAGTGCTTGCGACGCCTAGCGTACGCAAGCTTGCAAGAGAAAAAGGCATCACACTCGCAGAGGTGACGCCTACAGGCAAGCACGGCCGCGTAACACGCGAGGACGTGCTCGGCTTTACAGGAGCCGGCAACGCCGCGGCTCCGGCAGCAGCACCAGCTGCAGCGGAAGCAGCTGGCAGCGCAGCACCTGCGGCTAGCACGCAGGTTGCTGTGGGCGATCGCGTGGAAGAGCGGGTTCCGTTCAAAGGAATCCGGAAAGTGATCGCGAACGCGATGGTGAAATCCGTGTACACGGCACCGCACGTGACACTGATGGACGAAATCGACGTGAGCGCGTTAGTCGCTCTGCGTGAGCGTACGAAGCCTCTTGCTGAGAAAAAAGGCGTGAAGTTGACTTACCTTCCTTTCATCGTGAAAGCATTGGTAGCGGCTTGCCGTCAATTCCCGGCGTTGAACGCGATGATCGACGAAGAAAAGCAAGAAATCGTCTACAAAAAGTACTACAACATCGGTATCGCAACAGATACAGAAAACGGCTTGCTCGTTCCTGTTATCCATGATGCAGACCGCAAAAACGTATGGTCGATTGCTTCTTCCATCAAAGACTTGGCTACTCGCGGACGCGATGGCAAGTTGACTCCGAACGAGATGAAGGGCGGCACAATCTCCATCACAAACATTGGTTCCGTAGGCGGTATGTTCTTCACACCAGTAATCAACTTCCCTGAAGTTGCGATCCTGGGTGCTGGCCGCATTACTGAAAAACCTGTCGTGAAAAACGGTCAAATCGTTGCAGCATCGGTGATGGCTCTTTCCTTGAGCTTCGATCATCGTATCGTTGACGGAGCGACAGCACAAAGCTTCTTGAACTACATCAAACAGCTCCTGGCTGATCCAGAGCTTCTCGTCTTGGAGGTGTAACAACATGGTAGTAGGAGATGCTTCTCTAGATATTGACTTGCTAGTTATCGGTGCAGGACCAGGTGGTTACGTAGCTGCCATTCGCGCGGCTCAACTTGGTCAAAGCGTTCTTATTGTAGATAAATCGGAATGGGGCGGCGTCTGCTTGAACCGCGGCTGTATCCCTTCCAAAGCGTTGATCTCCGCTGCTCACACATATGAGCATGCGCAGCACGCGGACAGCATGGGTATCTCTGTAGAGAACGTGAAAGTGGACTTTGCAAAGGTACAAGCTTGGAAAAACAGTATTGTTGCTAAACAAACGGGCGGCGTTGGCGCGCTGCTCAAAGGCAACAAAATCCAAACGTTCCAAGGCGAAGTGATGTTCATCAACGAGCACGAAGCACGTGTGTTCAATGATGCAGAAGCTCCGCGTTATCGCTTCAAGCACTGTATTATCGCGACGGGTTCCCGTCCGATTGAGCTGAAAGCATTCCCTTTCGGCGGAAGAATTATTTCTTCCACAGAAGCTTTGAACTTGCCTGAAGTTCCGAAAAGCATGATCGTGATCGGCGGCGGCTACATCGGAATCGAGCTTGGCCAAACGTATGCGAAGTTCGGTACGAAAGTAACGGTGCTGGAAGGTTCAGATCACGTGCTGCCAGGCTTCGAGAAAGATCTGACGAAACTTGTAGCACGCAACCTGGAGAAAGTTGGCGTTGAAGTTCATACAGAAGCGCTGGCGCAATCCTGCACGAAAACAGAGAACGATGTAACCGTAACGTTCACAGTGAAAGGCGAAGAGAAACAAGTTACCGCTGATTACGTGCTTGTAACTGTCGGTCGTCGTCCGAACACAGACGGCGAGCTTGGTCTTGATCTGATCAACTTGAAAATGACGGACCGTGGTTTGATTGAAGTTGATAACCAAGGTAGAACCAGCATTCCGCATATCTTTGCGATTGGTGATGTTGTGCCTGGTCTATCCCTGGCTCACAAAGCTTCTTATGAAGCAAAAGTGGCCGCAGAAGCGATTGCAGGGCATTCCAGCATCGTAGACTACAAAGCGATGCCAGCTGTTGTGTTCTCCGATCCGGAAATTGCCGGTGTAGGCTTGAGCGAAACGGAAGCAAAAGCTCAGGGCATCAACGTAACGATCGGGAAATTCCCTTACGCAGCTAACGGCCGCGCTAACTCTTTGAACGCAGGTCAAGGTTTCGTGAAACTTGTCGGCGACAAAGAAACAGGCCAATTGCTTGGTGGTCAAATTGTTGGTCCGGAAGCATCAAACTTGATTGGAGAGCTCGCTCTTGCAGTTGAGATGGGGGCTAACCTGGAAGATATCGCCCTTACGATCCACGCACATCCAACATTGACAGAAATGATCATGGATGCAGCTGAAGGTGCGCTTGGTCACCCGATTCACCAACTTGGTAAATAAGCATCATCAGAACGGTTTCCAATACCTTTAGATAAAAAGTCCCGAGAGCATGGCGCAAGCCGCTCTACGGGACTCTTTTATTTTTGTTTATCCGTTTCTCCGGGCGAAATCAAGCATGAATTCAGCTAAAGCTTGGCAGGCTTCAAGAGGAACCGCGTTGTAGGCGGAGGCGCGCAAACCGCCAACACTGCGGTGTCCGGCCAAGCCCTCAAAGCCATGGGTCTCGGATTCTGCGATGAAACGGCGTTCAAGCTCACTATTAGCCATACGCCAAGTGATATTCATGGGGGAACGGTCTTTCGCATCAATGATGCCTTGATAAAAGCCGCCGCTTGCATCGATGACCTCATAAAGGAGGCCGGCTTTTGCAAGATTGTGGCGTTCTAATTGTTCCACGCCGCCTTGCTTTTGCGTCCATTTGAGTACCAAATTCGTCATATAAATGGCGTGGACGGGAGGGGTGTTGAACAGCGATTTGTTTTTGGCAAATGTGCTGTAGCGCATGATTTCCGGAATCTCGCCTGAAGCTTGCTCCAGCCAGCTTTCGCGGATCACGACCACGGTAACACCCGCGGGTCCAAGATTTTTTTGTGCGCCGGCATAGATCATGGAGAATTTCGTGAGATCCAGCTTGCGGCTCAGGATTTCGCTGGTCATATCGCCAACGAGAGGGATATCGCCGACTTCGGGTATCTCCGCATAACGCGATCCTTCGATAGTATTGTTCATCGTGATATGCACATAGGCAGCATCTGGGCTGAGATCCTGTGCGTCCCAGGCAGGAATGCCGCGATAACCCTGATCTTTGGAGCTTGCTGCGACATGGGTGCGGCCAAGATACGCCGCTTCCTTATAGGCTTTTTCCGCAAAGCTGCCTGTTAAGGCGTAGTTAGCTGTTAGCTGGCGGCTTAAGAAATTCATCGGAAGAAGAGCGAATTGCGTGCTTGCCCCACCGCCCATGAAGAGCACTTCATATCCTTTGGGCAAATCCAGCAGGGAAAGCAGGAGGAGCTGCGTTTCGTGATTCAACTCCTCGACTGTTCGGCTTCTATGCGACATTTCCAGTAGAGAAACTCCTTTCCCCTCATAGTCGACAAATTGCTCCTGAGCTTCTTCCAGAACGCCTAAAGGCAGTGCGGCCGGACCTGGATTGAAATTGTACCTGCGTTTTGTTTGGTTCATGTGATTGCCTCCCGTAACCGTATTTTGGACAACAAAAAACGCTCCTCATCCGATTGGGACGAGGAGCGTTTGCTCGCGGTGCCACCCAATTTAAGAAACATGACGTGCATGTTTCTCCACTTGGTTCCGCGGTAACGGGCGGTGCCGGTTAACTTAGCATGACTTTACATCCAACAAGCATGCTTGGCGATAACGCCTCCGAGTTGGATTCTCATCATAGGCACGATCGAATATAGAAGTTGAATAAAAGTATATGCTTCTTATTTGAAAAGGTCAATGCTTATTTTACTGTTTTGTTATAAGCGGCTAGCTTCTCAGCGATGGTTTTTGAAGCTGCATCCAAGGCATCTTTTGGTGATTTTTTGCCAGTTAGTGCTTCTTCAATAGCTGTTTCAACGAGTTGACGAGCTTCCGGGAATACACCCATGACAGCGCCTTGCGTTGCTTTGTTCGGTTTCGTATTGTGCAGTTGGTCGATTGCTGTTTGGAATTGCGGGAATTTCGCTAAATTGTCTTTTAGAATTTGCTCATCATAAGCTTTTTTCGTAATTGGGAAGTATCCTGTGTTCACGTTCCACCAAGCTTGCGTTTGCGGATTCGTCAAAAACTTGATGAATTCCCATGCGCCTTTTTGCTCAGCTTCGGATTTGTTGTTCAAGATATAGAGACTTGCGCCCCCAACAACAACACCGCCGTCTTTGGCATCAGCTGGTTTAGGCATAACGCTTGTTCCAACTTGGAATTTGCCTTCTGCACCAGCAACAATACCACGTAAAGAAGCTGTAGAATCAAGTGTCATTGCAATTTGTCCAGCCAGGAAAGCTTTTTTCGTATCATCGGTTTTACGGCCAAGGTTCATAAGGGATTTGTTATCAACCATGTCCTTCCACCAAGTCAATGTTTTAACGCCTGCTTCATTGTTAAGAAGAGTTTCCGTAGCTGCGGCTGTACGGCCGTTTCCGTTGTTCAAGAATTCAGCGCCTTGCCCAGCGAAAAACTGCTCCATGAACCAACCGTAAATCGCGAAGGATCCGCCGGCTTTACCGTCTTTGCTCAACGCTTGCGCGGCTTTTGCTACTTCTTCATACGTTGTTGGCGGCTTCTCCGGATCTAGACCAGCGGCTTTGAACATATCTTTGTTGTAGTAAAGGATTGGGTTGGATGTGTTAAAAGGCATGGAATTCAATTTATCGTCAACTTTGTAATAATTCAAAATGTTTTCTTCAAGTTGGGAAAGGTCGAATTTATCGGCATCAACGAATTTTTGAACCGGTGTAATCGCCTTGGAATCGATCATGAAACGCGAACCGATCTCGTAAACTTGAATGAGGGACGGGCCGCTTTTTGTATCCATGGAAGCTTTCATTTTGTTCAAGCTTTCATCGTAAGTACCTTGGAAAACAGCTTCAACTTGCACGTTTTTCTGGGAAGCATTGAAGTCTGCAACCAGTTTGTCAACAGCTTTGCCAAGTTCACCGCTCATGGAGTGCCACCAGATAACTTTGACCGGCTCTGCTGCTTTGGTTGGAGCTGCTGAAGCAGCAGTTGAACTTGCAGGTGCAGCACTGCTGGCTGGCGTTACTTCGGCTTTGCCGCATGCGCTAGTCAGCACCATCGTGAGTGCTGTCATGGCCATAACGGAAGTTCTTATGTTTACGGATTTCATTGATTTGTTTCTCTCCCTTTTTTAACTTTATTTTTTTATTATGGAAACCTGACTCAGCATACTAGCCGAGTAGATTGGCCAACAAGATTAACCTTTCACAGCCCCCGCGGTAAGTCCGCGTACGAGCTGCTTTAAACCAAGGATGAGCAAAATAAGCGATGGCAAGAGGACGATGGTGACACCTGCCAAAACGAGGTTCCACACGGTTAATTCTTCAAATTGCAGCATCGCGATGCCGATTTGTGCAGTTCTCATTTCTTCACTGTTCGTAATGAGCAGCGGCCATAGGTACATGTTCCATGCGTTCAGGAAAGCATAGACAGCTAGTGTAGCAAGCGCAGGTCTTCCCAGAGGCAGCACGATCCGGAAAAAGATGCGGATGTGACCACATCCGTCGATACGCGCTGCTTCGAACAATTCTTTGGGCAGCTGCAGGAAAAATTGGCGCAGCAGGAAGGTGCCGAAAGCTGTTGCCAGGAAAGGGACCGTCAGGCCCTGCAGACTATCGAGCCAATCCCATTTTTTGACCGTCAAATAATTCGGTATGATCGTGACTTCCCAAGGAATCATCATTGTCGCCATGAACAAAGAGAAGATGAAAGCTTTTCCTTTAAACCGGATATTGGCAAAGGCATAAGCGGCCATTGAGGAGGTCAACAGCTGCCCAATCATGATGACAAGCGAAACAATAAAGCTGTTTGTAATAAATTTGGCGATCGGAACGAGTTGAAAGACGGCCACAATACTGCCCACGTAGAAACTGCTTGGCAAGAAGTGAGGCGGGTAAGCTGAAGCTTCATCTGGCGTCATGAACGTGGCAGAAAATGTGTAAAAGATTGGATACAGCACAAGTGCGGCTGCAATCGCCAACAGGATATAAATAGCTGCTTTTTGTAAGGGACGATTCATTGATAATGTACATTCCTTTCGAACACTTTGAATTGCACAAAGGTGAAAATCAGGATGATGGTGAACAGTACTAGGGCCTGCGCGCTTCCTGTTCCGAACCGGAAGTTAATGAAAGCATCTTGATACAAGTTATAAACGAGCACATCGGTCGAGTTGATCGGACCGCCTTTGGTCAGAATGTGAATTTGACCAAAGGATTGGAAAGCGCCGATAATCGATACAATCGTGACGAAGAACACCGTCGGTGAAAGCAGGGGTAAAATGATTTGTACAAACGTCCGAACCGGCCCGGCTCCGTCAATTTTTGCGCTGTCGTAGATTTCATCCGGGATGCCTTGAAGTCCGCTGAACAGAACAATGTAATTGAAGCCAAGATTCATCCATACGGTCATGAAGGAGACGGAAAGCAGTGCCCATCGAGGATCCGTTAGCCAAGCCACAGGCTCTAAACCTACAAGCTGCAGCAGGTAGTTAAGCATGCCGACGCTAGGATGAAAAAGCATCATCCAGATGACAGAGGATGTTCCCACAGACAGAACGACAGGCAGCGAGAAAATAAATTGAAAAAATCGCATCCCTTTTAGCTGATTGTGGGTGAGAGCTGCGAGCAGAAGCGCAAGGGCGATGCTGGTCGGTACCGTCAGAATGGTGAATAACCCAGTGACCTCCAAGCTTTTATAAAACTTCTCCGACGTGAAGATAGCCGTAAAGTTGTCGAAGCCGACGAAGGAAGCCACCCTGCCTCTGGGATCGGTCTCATGCATGCTGAGATAAAAGGTTTGAATCAAAGGGTAGAACAGAAACACACCGAATAGCAGCAATGAAGGAAATAAGAAAATATAACCAAGCAGCGTCTCTGCCCACTTCGAGAAGAACATAGAACGACGGGGGAGTTCAGCACGTGTTGTTATTTTTTTTGGAACATTTGTTAAGGTTAAATCCTGGTCCAGCGTACTCATGCATTGACCTCCATAAAGATTATTAGGCTAGTTCGATCTCTATTAGGTTAACGTTCTGTTATTTGACCAATGTTAAATAGGTTTAAATGATTTGTTAATTTCGTCCCTAAGTTTACATAATATTTACGAAGATTTACTGGGCAAAAGCGGAGCTGCTCTACTATAATTTGAGGATAAGCAGTTAATGATGTTAGGAGCGTGTTACGTATAATGAGCAAACAACAACCACTTGTAATTGGTCATAGAGGAGCAGCCGGGGATGCACCGGAGAATACGTTAAGATCTTTTGCTTTAGCTTTCGAGCAAGGGGCTGAAGGCATTGAATTGGATGTTCACCTGACGAAAGACGGCGAAATTGTCGTTTGTCATGATGGTACATTGGATCGCACGACGAATGGTTCAGGCTTAATCTGCGAGAAAAACTGGGATGAAATCAAAGGACTGGATGCCGGTTCATGGTTTTCCGAAGATTTCATCGGAGAAAGAGTTCCGTTACTGCGTGAGGTTTTTGAGCTTGTGCCACGAGGTTTCCTCATCAATGTGGAAGTGAAGCATGCGTATGAAGGACGAATGGAGAAAGCGCTTCTCGCCTTTTTGCGTGAAAGCGGCAGGATGGAAGACGTTGTTATTTCCTCCTTCGACCACAAAGTGATTAAGCGCATCAAGTTGGCCGAGCCTGAAGTGAAAGTTGGGCTGCTGTATGCCGCCAACCTGATTGACCATGCGGCTTATGCCCAGCAACTCGGGGTTGAGGTGCACTCTCTGCACCCTCAACATCATCATTATGAAAAAGAAGATGGAGTATCGGTGGCAGAAGCAGGATTAGCCACGTATCCATGGACAGTGAACGTTGAAAGGGATTTTCAAAAGATGATCGATGCTGGTGTTACGGGCATTATTACGGATTTTCCAAGGAAGCTTAATGCTTTATTAAAAGGCGAATAAGCGGTAGGCGCACGGACTTGAAGATGGATGTTCTATCACACTTTTTACGAGTATGGTAGAATATGGGTATCTTGGTTTGGAAGGGGAATCGTATGAACGCAAACATCTTAACTCAAATAGAACAAATTTCTGTCAATGTTGTTGATATTGAAAGAGCTATTACTTTTTATCGCGACACCTTGGGTATGAAATTTATGTTTCAAGCTGGGCAAATGGCTTTTTTTGATTGCAATGGCATTCGTCTGATGCTTAGCCTTCCTGAGAAACCTGAATTCAATCATCCAGGATCGGTCATCTATTATAAAGTGGAAGACATGAGGATGGTGTATGAAGCCTTCATCGAGCGAGGGGTTACCTTTATTAGTGAACCTCATGTCGTTGCAAAAATGGAACATTTGAATATTTGGATGGCGTTCTTCCGGGACACCGAGGGGAATACACTAGCATTAACGAGTGAAGTTTCGAATTAAATAAGGTGCAAAAAGGACCGCTGCATATGGATGCTGTGGTCCTTTTTTAATAGTGCGGGAGGAGGGTAAAAAAGGTCGCTGCAGTACGATCCATCAGGTGATTGGCGAGTAGTACTAGGTAAAGTTAGTACTATCAGAATCGCAGCTAATGCATACAATGGGATTATGACCTGGTATTAAGAGAAGCCCAATAAATCAATGGATGCTTAATACGTTGTACCAAGGTTTTCTCAGATTTGCCATGTGAACGCTTAGGAGGAGTCACCATGATCAAATGGTTGTTTATTGTACTGTTAAAGCTTCTGCTTCCAATCTTGCGCCCTGTTATAATAGCTAGTTTTCGCGTAAAAGTGAAGGGGATGCAGCGGCTTGATTTTACAGATAAAACAGTGCTCATACCTAACCATGTCTCATTGTTGGATGCTGTTCTGCTAGCGTTGATTCTGCCCGAGGAAGTGGCCTTTGTTGTGAATACACGAATGGCCAAACGTTTTGCTTGGCCGCTCCATTTCCGTACGCATATTCCAGTAGACCCACTCAACCCTTACTCGGTACGGAAAATGCTCAAAACGGTGCAAAGCGGTACGCCGCTTGTCATTTTTCCGGAGGGGCGGATATCGACCACAGGCAGCATGATGAAAGTGTACGGCGGCATTGGTTATATTGCATCAAGATCCCAGGCACAGATGGTGCCGATTGCGATTAACGGACTGGAGCATTCCAAATTATCGTATCTTCGTGGCAAAATGAAGCAGATTTGGTTCCCGGCTGTAACCATCACAATTGGAGAGTCTTTTCAAGTGCCTGTGAATGAAAAACTGACGAGAAGAGTTCAGAAGGAACGGGCAACAGAGTTCATCGGCAGCCGAATGCAGAGTCATTTGGTGGACAGCCGGATGAAACCGGAACTTAATTTATTTAATGAAATGTTCATAGCAGCCAAACAGCATGGCTTTTCCAAAATCATCTGTGAAGACATCCTGTCGGACACGTCGATAAGCTATCGCAAGCTGCTGTTAAGCACCTATACGATGGCTGAGCGATTGAGTGAGCTGCTTGGTAACCAGAAGCGAACTGCTGTCCTATTGCCGAATGCGACGGCGCATGTCGTGACTTTATTTTCCTTATTCCGATTAGGCATTACACCGGCGATTCTGAATTATACGGCAGGAAAGCACGCCATGCTGGATGCTTGTGAAACCGTTTCGGCAAAGACGATTATTACGTCTCGGGCTTTTATCGAGAAGGCGGGGTTATCCGATTTTATCAACAGTGCCAGTGAAGTTTACTCGGTTATCTATCTTGAAGATGTTAGAGAGAGTATCACTTTTCAACATAAATGGGTAGGAATTCGTAATCTCTTGATGAAAGTGCAAGGTCCTGTCGGAGATGGGGAGAATGAGGTCGTTCTCTTCACATCCGGGAGTGAAAGCAAACCGAAGGGGGTTGTGCTGACGCACCGCAATATTTTTGCTAATCTTCAGCAGGCCAAAGCTGTGATTGCTTTCAATGCGGCGGATATCCTTCTCGGAGCGATGCCCATGTTTCATTCTTTCGGCTTAACAGCAGGGACGATGCTGCCGGTACTTTCGGGCATGAAAGTGGTCATGTACCCCAATCCACTGCATTATAAAGTCATTCCAGAGATTGTGTACGATCGCAATATTACCATTTTGTTCGGTACGTCAACGTTTCTATCGGCTTACGCGAGAACGGCACATGCTTATGATTTTGCCTATGCGTTAAAATATGTCGTGGCTGGCGCCGAGAAGCTGAAAGAGGAAGTCCGTCAAACCTGGATCGATAAATTCGGCATTCGAATTATGGAAGGTTACGGCACGACGGAGACAGCGCCTGTCATTTCGCTTAATACGCCTATGCATGTTAAAAAAGGAACCGTAGGCCGTGTGCTGCCAGGTATTCAGGTTCGAATCGAGAAAGTGGATGGCATCAAGCTTGGCGGTAATTTGCTTGTCAAAGGTCCTAATGTGATGAAAGGATATTTGATTCATGGACAGGGCTTTGTCCCTTGCCCGGAATGGTACAGCTGCGGCGATATTGTGCAAATCGATGATGAAGGCTACCTGTCGATTCAAGGGAGGATGCAGTCCTTTGCCAAGATTGGCGGGGAAAAAGTGTCGCTGCCAATGGTCGAAGAACTCGTGATGCCAAGCTTGCCGCATCAAGCCGTGTGCGCAGCCGTCGCAGTTCCGGATGCTCGAAAGGGAGAACGGATTGTGGTGTACCACAATAGCCCGGACATGCACCTGCAGTCTCTTAAAGAATGGATGAAACAGAAAGGGCATCCGGGGATTTATATGCCTTCGGAGCTGCGATATGTAGAGAAATTGCCGCTTCTGGGCAGTGGGAAAGTAGACTATGTAACCATTAAGCGAATTGCGCTAGAGGAGCATCATGCATCCTGAGGGAGAGAAAATGATATGAAAATGAAACCGCTTCAGACACTCAATTTGACCCAGTTTCTTTCCGCTTTTGCCGATAATATGATTCTCTTCATTACGTTGGCGATTATTAAGCAGAATGCTTTTCCGGACTATTACATCGGTGTTGTTCAAGCTTCTTTTCTAGTTGCCTTCGTCGTTTTGGCGCCTTTTGTCGGTGCGATAGCTGATAAGCACTCCAAATCCCGCGTACTTCTTGTTGGAAATGCCATCAAAAGTTTCGGTATTATCGCGATGTTCCTTCATGTGGATCCGGCTGTCAGTTATGGGATCGTCGGCATCGGCGCCGCGGTGTATTCACCGGCCAAATACGGTATTTTGCCTGCGCTTACCCATTCCGATCATGAGCTGCTTAGGGCTAATGCGCGCATGGAAGGGTATACGATCATGGCCATTTTGCTGGGATCTGTTTGCGGTGGCATTTTGGCGAAAATGTCGCTATCAGGTTCGATGATCGCCTGCCTAGCCCTGTATTTGTTATCTTTGCAACTGACGCTGCAAATGCCGAAGATGCAAGGTGATAGGACGATCCGCTATGGCAAGGCAGCGAGAACGTTCGTTTCCGACATGAGCTTCTTGTTAAAAGACCGCGCTACCCGTTTCTCCCTTGTCGGCACGGGCTCGTTCTGGATGACGTCCTCGGTCGTCCGATTGGCGATTATAGCATGGGTACCTGCTCACCTCGGTATCCAGTCCGTAGATCAAATTTCTATGCTTGTCGCTGTAACCGGCGTAGGGATTATGATTGGGGCGCTGATGACACCGAAGCTGGTCCCGGCAAGGCGTTATTATAATTCGTTTATATTCGGCATTCTCATGATCATCTGCATCTTGCTGTTCCCGCTAATCAGCAATTTGTATCTAACAATAGGGCTCCTTCTACTTGTAGGCTTCAGCGGCGGAGTGTTTATTGTACCTATGAATGCCGTGCTGCAAGATCGAGGTCAGGGAATGATAGGCTCAGGGAAAACGATAGCGGTTCAAAATTTCCTGGAAAATGCGATGATGCTTGCCGGAGTCGGTCTCTATACGCAAATTTCCAAGGATGGGCTTTCACCGGACCTGTCCATTACAGGGATTGCGTGCATCCTTGCCGGTTTTGTCGTGTATTTGATTGTACAGCGTGAGCGTTTGAAACTTTCCCTTTAACAAATAACGGTGATCGTGAACGGTTCCAATAGATTTAGTAAGCGAATGTTCTGGATAAAAGTTGGCGAGCTCTTTGGCTTCGCCATCTTTTTGCGTGATTTTAGCCACATAGGGAATTTGGTTCTGCCCCAGATAGGATTCAATCTCCTTCCAGATGTTAGCTCCTCTGCCATTGGCTGAAAGCGGATTCACAATAACGCCTATTGACTGTATGGGAAATATCCCCGATCCGCAGCTGGAATAGTAGTAAATTACTAGGATAAAAGTTCTATAGCTGCACGTTTTTTGACGAATTTTATCTTTACATAATGTTAACTTGTTTGTAAAATAAACCATAGGTAAATTAATCATTTATGTGTAAGGTAATCTAACATTTGTTAGAGGGTTATCTGCATGTCGGGAGGAGAACAGGACTTTGAAATTCAACATGAGTTTGAATGTGAATCAACAAAAGAAGGCAAGAAATGTGAAAGTCAACCTGTCCGTCCTTCGCAACCTTAAACTGCGTTACAAACTGCTCTTCATGAATGCTATTGCTATTTTATTCCTGCTTATTGTAGGTATTACGGGTTATTACTTCATGGATAAGATGTCTAGTAATTCTACTAGAATGTACGAGGAAAGTCTGTTATCTGTGAAATGGATTAATCAGCTAAAAACGAACTTCAATGAAACCGAATCAAATTTGCTCGAAATGATGTTATCCGTAGATGTGAAATATAAAGGTAAGCTGAAGGCCAAACTTGATGAAAACAGCGCGATGAATCAGGAGCTGGTTACGAAGCTGTCAGGTATCCGGTTGACGGAAGAAGAGGCGGCTGCTTTCAAGGACTTTGAAGAATTGAATAAGAAATATCGTGAAATCGTTACGATGACGATCGATCATGCCACCAAAAATAATCAAGTGGCTTACCAAGTTTATAATAATGAAGTGTCTCCGCATGGTGATAAAACGATTGTGGCACTCGATAAATTGGTGCAGCTTAAAGAGACCGCGGCTGAAAATTTCCAAAAAACGAGCAGCAACGACTCTAGAACCTCCCACTGGTTCATCATTCTTACGATTGTTATTGCTATTGTTATTATGACGGTGAACGCAATGGCATTAAATATGATTATTACGACTCCGATTCGTAGATTGCAGGAGCATATGGAGAAAGCCGCTGGTGGAGATCTCTCTGTCAAAGGAGACTATCCTTACGAGGATGAAGTCGGTAAACTGACCGGTTCCTTTAATGAAATGACAGGAAGCCTACGCAGCTTGGTGTCCCAAATCGCTGATAATGCGCTGACCCTTTCGGCAAGCTCTGAAGAGCTGCTTGCCAGCTCGGAGCAAAGTTCGCAAGCTGCCAAGCAGGTCGCGTCTTCGAGTCAGCAGCTTTCGGAGGATTTCGAGAAGCAGTTTGCGGGTGTGAATCAGGCGAATGAAGCTGTGCAGCAAATGCTTACGAGTACGAAGCTGATTGATGAATCAGCGCAAGAAGTAGCCAGACTTGTTGGACAGGCTACGGCTGCCGCGCAAAACGGTAAACGTTCTGTCGTATCGATCGCAGGCCAGATGGGCGAGATTTCGGAAGCCGTGCAAGAAGTAAATGGCGTCATTGAAGCCTTAGGGAAAAATGCTCACAAAATTGGCGAGATTGTCAATGTCATCAATGAAATTTCCACGCAAACCAATTTGCTCTCTCTGAACGCGGCGATTGAAGCTGCGCGTGCGGGTGAAGCGGGCCGCGGGTTCGCGGTTGTTGCTGGTGAAGTGCGCAAGCTGGCGGAGCAATCTGCTTCATCAGCACGCAACATTACGCATCTGGTCTCGACGATTCAGAGACAGATCAACCACGCGGTGAGCTCCATGCAAGATGGAGCAGGCAAAGTGCAGGCCGGATTAACGATTTCCGGTGAGGCGCAAGAGTCGTTCATTCACATCGAAACTTCCGTTGACGAAGTCAACGCGAAGGTGGAGAATGTGAATCAGAACATTCACCAGCTGGTGGATGCGAATGTGCGCATCGAGCAGGTGATGGGCATTGTCAGCACCGTTTCGGAAACGGGCATCTCCGTCAGCCAGGAGACATCCGCTGCCAGCCAGCAGCAGATGTCCACGACCGAGGAGATCGAGAATTCCGCTAAGTCACTGGCGGGACTAGCTGAGGAGCTGCAAATTTCGCTGCAGAAATTTACGGTGTAGTTTTGGACCGCGGGCTTAGGCTCGCGGTTTTTATGTTACTTGGGGCGTGGATTACTGCACCCGAGAGAGCCAAAAAAGCCGTCTCCGGAGGCGTAGCGGAGGAAAAGGAGATCGAGCCGTCCGAAATGGCCTCCTCAGCAGTGCAAGGCAGTCGTCGGTGCTCCCACTGCGGTCGAGAGAGCTGAAAGGGCCGTCTCCGGAGGCGGAGCGGAAGAAAAGGAGATCGAGCCGTCTGAAAAGGCCGCCTCAGCAGTGCAAGGCAGTCGTCGGTGCGTCCACTGCGCCCGAGAAAGCCAAAAAGGCCGTCTCCGGAGGCGGAGCGGAGGAAAAGGAGATCGAGCCGTCCGAAAAGGCCGCCTCAGCAGTGCAAGGCAGTCGTCGGTACTCCCACTGCGCCCGAGAAAGCCAAAAAGGCTGTCTCCGGAGGCGTAGCGGAGTAAAAGGAGATCGAGCCGTCTGAAAAGGCCGCCTCAGCAGAAATTTTCGCTCCTGCAGGGTTTAGTGGTTGTTTTTCTCCCAAATTGCTTGTGCTTGTTCATGCAAATTGTAACCGCGAATACACTTTCGCCCACTGCCGGCAGGCTTAAGTAACGATTTATCTGTCATTGCTTTTAGTACTTGATAGGATTTACGTGAACCAACGTCCAGCAAAGCCGATACATCGTTTGGCTTTATAGCTCTGTCAATGTTGAGTGCAAAACGAATGACTTCCTTCTCCACGCAATTCAATTTCACATTTGTTGAAGCATCGCGGCCCAGAAAGCGTCCCATGAATTGCTGCAGGATTTGTTCACACATGCGGGGGCGGTCTTTGACATCATCATAGGAAAAGCGGAGGATTTTCCAACCGTCTATGACGAGATGATTTTGGCGGATCCATTGGTCGGAGAATTGGGTGCGGCTCATTTGGGAGGCGTGAGGTCCGTATCCATCAATTTCAATGGCTAGCTTCAGGGAGTGCCGCATAAAAGAAAAGTCGAGAAAGCGGGTCCCATCCCGAAAGTCTTTCACCTCGTACTCAGGGTGCAAATCCGTGAAGCCGCCGAAGGCTGGCCACCAAACCTGCCGAAGAAATAATTGTTCAGCGTGGCCATGGCCCTCTTTGAGTCTGCGATGACGTTCTCCTTCCCTTTTAGCAAGATGCTTAGTAAGAAAATTCTCTAATGCAATGCGAAATTGCTCATCCATGTTAATACACTCCATTTCATATATGAATAAAAAAAGCCGCCTCTCTGGATTCAGCAGTCCATGCTGGATCTAGAAAAGCGGCGTGTGCTTCACAACCGATTGAAATTATTTTGCATTATAGCATAACTAGTTTACTGTGGATAGTCCTGTTGACACGTTCATAACTTTCGTGTATATTAAATAGATTGATTGAAATGAACCATATAAACACTTTAGACCAAACCTCATTTACCCCCATACGGACGATTAGCGAGTAGAAAGTAACCCCCTCTCCTTGTTTGTTTTTCTCCCAATGACGCAGTAAATTCAGCTCATGTTATGGTAAACCCGAGGCAGTGTCATCGTGTTTCGGCAGCAGGTGTTTGTAAAGCAATTCGCACTGGCGCGGTCATTGGAGCCGCAAGGATGGAAGAGAGGTAGGGCTTTCATTGTTTTGATTCCAACACATGAAATTTGCATTTTCATAGAGATCAATATTCGCAATTCGTTAGAAGAGTCTATCACACGTAGTGAGCAGCCTTCATCCATTGCGCTAATAGAACCGTTCTTGCCCTGATTACAGGGCGGGGGCGGTTTTTTCATTGACAGGTCTGGGCTCCTGGGGTCTCTCCTTGTCCTGGAGAACTACAGGGCGCTATTTCGTCGAAATAGACCTTTTTTCGAATGGAGGGGAACTGTGGGCCACTATTTGTCTGTTTTCTTAGTGAAAACCGGATGAGGCGGCCAAATAAAGCCCTGTAGTTCCGCTTGAACATGGAAACGGGCTGTATTTGCAAGATAGCGGCCTGTAGTTCCTCAAAGTTTCGCATCAACAACGATTATACCATGCCATTTTTTATTGTTCCTTCTGTCATTCCCGGACAACTTCAAGCCGAACGAACTGGTGAAACGCCTTCCATTCCTTTACAATGAGAGCAATAAGATCAGTAGAGGATGGATGAAATGATTTGGAATATGAATTGGACATTTCTGCTGCTCGCTATCCTGTTTGAAACGATTGGCACGACGGCAATGAAAATGTCATCGGGTTTCACAAGGATTGGTCCGGCAGTTGTGATGGGGATTTGCTACATCATATGTTTCACGTTTTTTACGCTGGCTTTGAAGCAGCTGGAGGTTTCTTTGGCCTATGCCATTTGGTCCGGGGTAGGGACGGCACTGATAACGATCATCGGCATTTGGTGGTTCAACGAGTCTGTCTCCACGCTGAAGGTGATTTCCATTGTTCTCATTATTTTAGGCGTCATCGGGCTGCATATAAGTGGCGGAGACGAAGTCCAGACGCAATCGCAAGCGCAAGCGAAAGCGCAATCCAGCAATCCCCAAGAGCAATCCGCGGCTACATTAAATAAGGAGTGATACCGATGAGCGAGCATCGATTTGATTTGAAAGCAGAGTGGACCGGTGGTTTGGACGGCACAGGCCGCATTCAAGCGGGTAATCTGGACGCATCGATTTCAGTGCCAAGCCAGTTAGATGGACCCGGCATCGGCACGAATCCGGAAGAACTCCTGCTTGGAGCAGCTGCAACCTGCTATCTCATAACACTCGGCATGCTGGTCAAGCGGCAGGGCATTACCTCCCTTGAGCTGAAATCGGAGATTTATGTTGAGAATACGCCGGCCATGAAGGTGAATCGGATCATACACCGGCCGTACATTTCAGTACCCGCTCATACTCTTCCGGATCAGTTGGATAAAATAAGCAGAGCAGCTTATCGAGCTGAACAGGCGTGTATGATCAGTAAAGCGCTAAAAGGCAATGTGGAAGTGACCGTGGAACCCGAAATTCGATCCGAACTGGACTAGAGGATTTTATCCCTCCTCCATCCGAACCTATCCCTAGGTGACGCAAAGACGGGTCAATTATAATAATAAAAAGCAATGAAGGGCACCAGCAAACAGGATGGTGCCTGATTCGGGTTAGAAGGGGTCTGCCAAACGTCGATGAATTTGAACAAAAAGGTGTTTATCGGATTTTTATTTTTTATTATTATCCCTTTGTTCGTATTGGGCACGGCCGTCTATACCGTATCCCAACAACTCATTGAGAAGAAATACGGTGACTTGACCGAGGTTACGCTGCAAGCGATTTCCCGGAACATTTATTACATGTTCAAGGAAGCGAATTATTTCTCAGACTTCTGGATGGTCAAAGACAGCATTCAGGGTATTTATCGGACAATCGATGAGGTCAGGCCGAATGAAGAAGCTCCGTCGTCGTATGATTTGAATACGTTCGATACGCTGCTGCGCGGCTCGATTTTGACGTATTCGCCGATTCAGTCAGTCGTCATTTACAACAATGCCGGCAAATCCTTCAGTGCGGGGAGAACGAGCGGGAATGCGCTGCCATGGAAAACGTTGTCGAGCAGCACGGCTTTTGAACAGATCAAGGAATTGAATGGCAGTCCCATGTGGATTGGACCCTCTGAATATAAGGAGCTGGGCGCAGCCCGCGGGGAGTTTTATCAAGCGAGGATGGTTAAGGATTTCTGGACAATGGACAATCTCGGCTACATGCTGTTGAAATTTAAATTTAATGAGCTGGATCAAATTTTTAAATCTTTTAATACGAACGAAGACAGCTCTAAGCGTTACTTGATCGTGAATAAAAGCGGACTTATTTTCTATGACAATAAGCAGCATTTGGAAGGCGCCAATGTGCTTCAGCTGCTGCAAGGCAAGCTGGATCTTCAGCAAAGCAACCGAAGTTTTCAAGCTAATTTTCAAAATGAAAAAAGTCTGGTTTCTCTCTATCATTTAAATATTAATCAAATGGGCGTGCAGGATTGGAGCGTCGTGTCGATAACGTCTTGGAAGTACGTGGCGGGAGAAATTGAAACGATTATGAAGCTGGTCGCCGGGATTACATTTGTTTGTTTATTTTTTGCCCTAGTCTACAATTTAGTGTTCGTTCGCCGCATCGTGCAGTTAATTCTCCGCATGCTGGGCTCCATGAAAAAAGTAGAGCGCGGCGACCTGACGACGCGAATGGAGGAAAGCGGCAAGGATGAAACTACGGCGCTGGCCAGAGGCTTTAATAGTCTCGTAGAGAGGGTCGAGGACCTTCTGGACGAAGTCAAACGTCAGCAGGACCGCAAAAACAAAGCGGAACTCATGCTGCTGCAGGCGCAAATCAAGCCGCATTTTCTTTTTAATACGCTGGAGTCCATCAATGTGCTTGCGATCCAAAATCAAGGGAAGAAAGTCAGCCAAATGGTGTATCGACTTGGCAATTTGCTGCGGATCGGTATGGAGAACAGGGAAGAGATTTCGCTTAAACAAGAGTTGGATCATCTCAAAAGTTACCTCGAAATTCAGGAATTCCGATTCGAAGACCAATTCCGTTATGAAATTGAATCGGACCCGGAGATATTGGATTACAGCATTTTGAAGCTTACGCTCCAGCCATTGGTAGAAAACGCTCTGCAGCATGGTTTTGAACCTATTGATTATTTGGGTGTAATCTCGATCAAAGTTCTCGATGAAGGGGAGCGGATCGGGCTCTATGTCTCTGATAACGGGATCGGCATTTCCAATGAGAAGTTAGCGAAATTTCATTATAAAACAGAGCTGGAGACGCCTTTTCACGAAATTTTAGATGCGAATGTCAATGAAGAGCGAAGAGGTTTGGGCGTCAGCAATGTAGCCGACCGCATACGCATCCAGTACGGCCTGCATTATGGCATCTTTATTTGCAGCATGGAAGGGCACGGGACGACGATGAAAATTGTCATTCCAAAAACAAAGGAGGCGAGCCTGTGAGACTAAAAGCGATTTTGGCGGATGATGAGCCTAACATTTTACGTAATTTGCAGGCGGTCATTCCGTGGGCAGAGTTGGAAATTGATATTGTAGGAACGGCTAAGAACGGAATCGAGGCGCTGGAACTATCCAGCTTGCATGGACCTGATTTGGTGATGAGCGATATTCGGATGCCTTTGATGGATGGGATTACTTTTGTCCAGAAACTCCGTGAAATCAACGAGGCTTGCAAAGTGCTGATGGTGACGGGCTATCAGGATTTCGAGTATGCGCGTTCGCTCATGCGGGTTGGCGTTAGTGATTACATGTTAAAGCCCATTAACTATGAAGAGTTGGAAAACTGTATTCGTAAGCTAGCGAATGAAATCAGGGAAAACAAGGCGATCAAGCAGCAGGAGCAGCAAAAGTGGGGCAAAATGAAAAATTTGGCCTATGAGAAAATTCTTCAGGATGTCCTCATGAACTATACGGAAATTTCAACGCATACGCTGCTCCCGATCGATAATATGGATTTGGAAACGATGACGTATTCGTTCATGATGATCGATGTGGATGATTATTCGCAAAAGTCGCTGCCTTGGTCAGAGCAAGAACGAAAGCTGTGGAATTTCGCCGTCCGTAATGTGATGCAAGATTCACTAGCCAATTTCAAAGCGGAATTTTCCGTGCTGCAGATGCGGGAAGGCGAATGGTGCCTGCTTATTCAATGGGACACTAGAGGGGGCGAGGACAACGGAGTCCAAGCCGAGGAATCCCAAATGCAGTCTAATTTGCATGAAGTGGCGCTGAAGCTGCAAAAAGATGTCCGGGAATCCGTCAAACTGGGCATTAGCGTAGGTTTTTATCCTAGTGCTGTAGGTCTGCGATTGCTCTCTGACACGTATCGGAAGCTGCAGCGGTTCATGCAGTTAAACCTGAATAAGCAGGAGTCTGTGCTGCTCTATAGGGAGTCCAAAGAGCAGGCGGACGCCAACAGCTCCTTATGGTACTTGGTTGAAGAGATTGTAACAGGTCTCAAACAGTTGAATCGAATCAAAACGGAGGACTCTCTAAATCGGCTGAAACTCTTGCTTGAGGGGCTGCCAAACAGTTCTTTTGCCAGAGCGTATCAAATGCTGCATTTCCTGATCCTGCATGTGCTTCGCGAATTGCGCGAGATGAACTCGCTTGATGCGCAGGAAGAAGAGCAGGTTTGGCGCCAACTGGATACAAGCGAGAGTATACAGCACCTGCTTCAAGTGATGGTCCAGCTCGCCGCCATCGGCCTGGAAGGAACGAATAAGAAGAAAAACAGCGAGCTTCTAATGACAGCTGCGAAAGAGTATATTCGAACGCATTACTCGAATGATTTCGGAATTGAAGATATTGCGAGCTCCCTCGGCATCTCTTCGAGTTATTTTAGCTTATTGTTCAAGCAGCAATTCGGGGAAACTTTCGTTGAATATGTAACCAAACACCGGATGGAGCTGGCGAAATCGATGCTGCTGCATAGCGACAAAAGCATTACGGATATCGGAAGGTCCGTCGGTTATACGGAGCGTCGTTATTTTACAAAAGTGTTCCAGAAGTTTACCGGTGAAATTCCTTCGGAGTATCGGGAGAAACGCATGGAGCCGAAGTAGAGGATTTTGCCCCTATATAAGGAATTTATCGGTCTTTAGGAGGAGCAGCCATTATTTTATACTTAACATGCAAGCCTAAGGGAGATCAAGGAAGATGAAAATTAGAACGTTGTTCCCGGTAACAGGGGTTGTGGCCGTATCCTTCATCCTGTCCGCTTGCAGCAGCTTAAACCTGAACAGCCCAAACTCCGAGGCGCCCTCCCCAGGGGCAAAAGGTGAACAAATCCTGCTGACCATTCGTCACACGCAGGTGAAAGATACGCAGAAGAAGCGTTTGGCGATGCTTCAAGAGGTTGTGAAGTCCACGGAGGCGAAGGTGCCCGGCCTTTCAATTACATTGGATGGCGTAGAGGACAAAGTGAATCGCTTCGAAAAGCTTAGAGCCGAGATGGCTGCGGGGAATCCACCCGAGATCTTCGACTTATTCGGCGGGACGGATACGAAAGATTATGTGAAAGCAAACAGGCTGCTAGATTTGACGCCCATCTTGAGCGAACTGGGGTTAACGGACAAGTTCTACAGCTTTGAAGAGTTTACAGTCGACGGTAAAATATACGGCATCCCGATGGCCGGATATGTCGAGGGCTTGTACTATAATAAAAAGATTTTATCAGAGTATCAAATCAAACCGCCTCAAACCTGGAATGAGCTGCTTGACGCTGCAGCCAAGCTGAAAGCTCAGAAGATAACGCCTTTCGCGCTGGCAGCCAAAGACTCCTGGGTCATCAACATGATGTGCAACACCATGTGGGTGCGCACGGCTGGGCGCGACTCCGTCGAAGGTTTTCTGGATGGGAGCAAGCACTGGACAGATCCGGATGTCGTGGATGCTTTTCAGAAATACGATCTCCTCGTGAAAAATGGGTACTTCCAAGAGGGCAGTCTAGCACTTTCCTATGCCGAGCAGCAAAACAAATTCAGCAGCGGAGAAGCTGCGTTCATGTTTGACGGCAGTTGGGCCAATACGCCTCTGCTTGACCCGGAGAAATCTGCCATTGTGAAGGATGTAGGCTTCATGAGCTTCCCGGATATGGGCGGCCCTGGAGACGGATTTATTAACGGCGGGTGGTCAAACGCCTATGGCTTCTCGAAGAAAGTGACCCCGGCGCAGCTTGTTGCCATTAAGGAATTCATCAGGCAGATGTACAATGAGCCGATGCAAAAAAGGCAGCTGGTCGAGGAAGGCATGCCGCCTGCCATGAAGCTGCAGGATACGAGCAATGTGAATCCGCTGATTATGCAAATTATGGATGTGTTTGCGACCAGCAAAGGGGCATTCCCTGCTTTCGACTCGCGCATTCAAACCAAGGTTCGTGAGAAGTTGGAACGCGGCATGCAGGAATTAGTCGGCGGCAGAACGGATCCGGTCACGCTGATGACGGACATACAGAAGCAGCAGGATGCTTCAAATAAGGAAGAAACTCATACGAATTAGTGGGATGATCCATGAACAAAGTAGGAAGAAACCCATTGGCATATGCTATTTTTACAGTACCTACACTGCTTTTTCTAGTGATTTTTTTCTATTCCCCCATGCTGATGTCATTGCGCTACGGATTTACGACATGGAACGGGATCCTACCAGCCAAGTGGAATGGTCTGGACAACTTCACCCAAGCGTTTCAGGATAAATATTTCTGGATTGCCGTGCGAAACAACTTGTATTTTATTGCTTTTTCGATTGGCGTACAGATCCCGTTCATTGTTTGTTTAGCTCTCGTATTGAGCAAAATTCGGCGCTGGACGGGATTTTATAAAACCATGATTTTCCTCCCTACCATTCTATCGACGGCTGTTGTCGGCGTATTGTGGGGATTCATTTATCATCCTGAAGCGGGACTCTTGAATCAATTGCTGGAAGCTGCAGGCCTAGGTGCTTGGAAGCACACCTGGTTGGCTGATGAATCGACAGCGATGATTTCCGTGCTCGTCACTAACGCCTGGCAGTGGGTTGGCTTCTATGTGATTCTAGTTTTGTCGGCCATTTATGCCATCCCGGTAACCATCCTCGAGGCAGCCGAAATGGACGGAGCATCAAGCTCTCGTCAAGCTTGGTCGATCACGCTGCCGCTCCTGCGCCCTGTGATTATTGTGATGATCCTGCTTTCGATTACCGGTGCGATGAAAGCGCTTGATATCGTCTTTGTGATGACAGGAGGGAACCCCTACGGGATAACGGAAGTGATGGCGACTTATATGTATAAAAAGGCGTACCGAATCGGCGAATACGGCTACGCGAATGCCATTGCTCTGCTCATTTTACTATTCACAGGTGTGCTGACTTCCGTGTTTGGCTGGTTGACGGCCAAGCAAGAGGAGGCGCGGTTTTGAAAACTCAGCGAAAAGCAAATTCCCTACGCGGTGCCATCAAGCACGCCATACTTATGGTCTACATAGTTATCATCCTGTTCCCTCTGGCCTGGGTACTCAATTCTTCTTTTAAAACGAATAAAGAAATCATCGCATTTCCTTGGTCTTTCCCTCATGAGTGGCTGCTGTCCAATTATGGGAACGCGTGGACAGGCGCGCATGTCTCGCACTATTTTACGAACAGTCTCGTGATTTCCAGTATATCGGCCGTGATGACGTTAATCCTCGGTACAAGCACCTCCTTTGCCTTGACACGCATGAAATTTCCGAGACTGAGCAAGGTCATTAATCGAGTTCTGATGGTAGCATTACTGGTGCCTGCCGGTTCTTTGCTTGTTCCACTGTATATGCTGCTGAGAAGTTTTCATCTGTACAATACTCCTCTTGCTTTGATTATGCCTTATATAACTATTGGATTGCCGCCCACGGTTTTTATGATTAGCGGTTTTTTCAAATCCTTCCCAAGTGAGCTTGAGGAAGCGGGTACAATGGATGGACTATCCATCTATGGACTGCTTTGGCGTGTCATTGTTCCGATTACAGCACCCCCGCTTATTCCAGTGTTTATGCTCAATTTCCTTAGCAATTGGAACGAGTTCATGATGGCCAATCTGTTCCTGACCAAAGAGAAGTTTCGAACGCTTCCTGTGAGCATGGTGGCCTTCTATTACCAATTGAATATGAACTATGGATCGCTTTGTGCGGCTATCATGTTCAGTCTGATTCCTGTCGTGCTGATGTATTTCCTTATGCAGAAACGAATTATTGCATGCATTAAAGCTTAATCACTTATCCAAGGAGCGTGTCCATGATGTCGTCCATATCCAGCAACGCGCATAAACCATTAACTTTACGTCAAAAAGTTGGTCAACTGTTTATTTGTGGCTTTGATGCTCTGGAGCCAAATCGAGCGATTACGCAGCTAATTGAAGAATATGGGCTTGGCGGCGTTATCTATTTCCGGAGGAATGTGAAAGATGCGCATCAATTGGCTCAATTGTCCGCAGAATTGCAAGAAATAAGCCGTCACAGCGGGGGACAACCCCTGTTTATCGCGGTGGATCAAGAGGGTGGCATGGTGTCCCGAATCGAAAAAGGGGCGACTTTGCTGCCGGGGAATATGGCGCTTGGGGCTGCTTTTGCGCCGGCAGGCGTGTACGCAAGCTCTAAAATCATGGGCAAGGAGCTTCGTCAGATGGGCGTGAACATGAACTTTGCGCCATGCCTGGATATTAACAATAATCCCTTGAATCCGGTTATCGGGGTGCGCTCCTACGGAGAAACCGCGGCCATCGTCGGCGATATGGGAACGCATGCTGTCAAAGGGCTGCAGGACATGGGCGTTATCGCCACGGTCAAACATTTTCCGGGCCATGGCGACACGTCAGAGGACTCGCATCATGATCTGCCGGTTGTTCCGCACAGCATGGAAAGGCTTATGGAGCTTGAGCTTGCTCCTTTTATCAAAGCCATTGAAGGCGGCGTAGACGCCATTATGACCGCACATGTCGTGTTCGCTGCATTGGAACAAAACGGTGTGCCCTCAACGTTATCGTATCGGATTTTAACCGAGCTGCTGCGGGAAGAACTTGATTTCAAAGGGCTTATCGTTACGGACTGCTTGGAAATGAAAGCGATATCCGAAGGGATCGGAGTAGCTGAAGGCGCGGTTCGCGCCATTGAGGCCGGATCGGATCTCATACTGGTCAGTCATACGCTGGAACGCCAAGTTTCCGCGATGGAAGCCGTCATTGCAGCCGTTGAAAGCGGGCGAATCCCGGAGTCTCGAATCGATGCGTCAGTCCTGCGAGTAATGACCCACAAATATAAACGAGAGATCCAATTTGAAAAGCTGGCGCCGATTCCCGAAGGGCCTATTTCAACGCCGGAGCATCAGCTTTTGGCTAAGGAGCTAAGCCGCAAAAGCATTACGCTAGTGAAGGACGAAGTCGGTAAGCTGCTGGATATGAACGAGTCACCGCTTGTGATTTGGACGGAAGTGCAGGCGGGCACGGAGATTGATGAGGTTGTGGAGCGACAAGGAACACTTGGGCGTACATTGGCTGAACTCACGGGGAAAGATGTCCAAGAGGTATACTTGGGATTATATCCTTCCGAGTCGGAGATTACAGCAACCTTGCAAGCTGCCGAAGGAAAAAGACAGGTGGTTATGGTCACTTATAATGCCACTTTTTCGCCAGGACAGACTCAGTTGGTAAAGGCTCTTGCGGCGAAAGGTCTGCATCTCATCGTAGCTGCAGGAAGAAACCCGTATGATTTGCTTGAGTTTCCTGAAGTGAAGACGTATTTGGCCTGTTATGAGAATCGTCCGCTGGCGATGGTGTCTCTGGCAAATGTGCTGCTGGGGAATGAGAAGCCGGTCGGGCGGCTGCCTGTTACGTTGTCGGAACAATACCCGATTGGATGGAGGTTGGAGGTATGAGTGGGGCGGAATGGATGGAGGAACAGGATATGAGCGGAACGGGATGGACGGAGGAGGTAAAAACACAAGACATGCAAACGCGAGACGTACAGACACAAGATGTACAGACACAAGACGTGTTCCTGCGGGAGTACTACGTTGGGGTTGACTTAGGCGGCACGAAGATGTTGGCCGCGCTCATTAGCGGCGATGGCAACATCATCGCCAAGGAAGAGATCCCCACCCTGGCGCAGCAGGGGGAGGTGGCTGTGCTCGATCGGCTCGGCAGCCTGATCGAGGGACTGCTCGCGACCGTGCCCGGCGGTCGCGGCGTTCTCCGCGGCATTGGCGTCGCCACCGCGGGCACGCTCGATACGGCGAACGGTGTCGTCACGTTCGCCACCAATCTCGGCTGGCGCGACGTGGCCGTCGCCGCCGTGCTCACTGACCGCTTCGGCTGCGCGGTCAGGCTGGAGAACGACGCCACCGCAGCGGCGGTCGGCGAATGGCTGGCCGGCGCGGGTGAGGGCGCGCCGGACTGTGTGTTTGTGACGATCTCCACGGGGATCGGCGGGGGAATCATTTCCGGCGGGCGCTTGATCGCCGGAACGAATCATAACGCAGGGGAGCTCGGCCACATTTCCATTGATGGAAATGGGCCGCTCTGCCCCTGCGGGAATGTGGGGTGCCTGGAGCTGTATGCGTCAGGCACTGCCATTGGCCGCCGCGGCGCCGAGCACGTGCGCCGGGCTGGCGACGGCGCAGCGGGCGCCCTCGTGCGGCT
>NZ_BILW01000016.1 GCF_004000765.1 Paenibacillus chondroitinus NBRC 15376
AAACTTCCCGATCTGCTTTTTTGTGTGGAAGAATGGAGCCGCGGCTAAACTTCCACCGTCGGCAGCTTAAAGCTGAAGATGGAGCCCAGGCCAATGGCGCTTTTCACTTCCAGCGAGCCGCCGTGATCAACGGCGATCTTTTGGCAAATGGAGAGGCCCAGGCCTGTCCCGTTTTCTTTGGTGGTATAGAAAGGATTGAAGATTTGCTCCATTTCGGTTTCGGACATGCCCTCGCCGGAATCCTCAATTTCAATGATCGCGAGTTCATTTTCCTGTTTAATGCGCACGTGAACATCGCCGGGATGCTTCATCGCTTCGAATGCATTTTGGATCAGATTCAGCAAAACTTGTACAATTTTATCCCGATCAATGAAAATATAAAGCGCTTCTTCCGTATCTTCGAAAATAATGGTGTGTCCGCGATAAAGCGCATCCGATTCCGCTAAGGATAGAACCCGATCCAGACACTCCGTGATGGACTCCGGCTTCATATTGCTGATATGCGGTTTGGAAAATTGCAGGAATTCCGCGGTCAGCTCATTCATTCTACGAATCTCACTCATAATTAATTCATGCCAAGGCTGAATATTATATTGGCTTTTGGTCGCGATTTGCATGAAGCCTTTGATCGTTGTAAGCGGGTTTCGAATTTCGTGCGCCATTCCTGCCGCCAATTCGCCGATCATCTTCATTTTCTCAGAGCGGAATAAATGCTCCTCTCGTTTGAGCCATATTTCCCGTTTGCTTTTGAACAAGCGCTCCTCGGCCAAGGAGATGAGTTCTTCCTTCGTTGCAGCCTCAAGTGGGTGCTCGGCAAAGCTGTAAGTCACTTGGAAGCCCAAAATATTTGAATTCAAGGATTCGCTAATATTAGAAATAAGGTTCTCTTTCGCAGGTAAAATGATGGCAAACCGGTCTCCCGCGTAACGGGATATGGCATAGGAATCATAGAAAATGCTGCCCAGCAACAGCGCAATTTGATTCAAGGTTTCATTTCCGTTGTGGATATTCTCGTAATTGATCGACTTGAAATCCTGAAAGTCCAACAGCACCAAAACAAAACTGAAGCGCTTAACCATTAAGTTTTCAACAGTGGTTACGTAGCCTTCATAATTCAATAGCCCTGTCAGCGGGTCATGCGTCGTGAGATAATCCTTTTCTTCGCGTAAACGTTTCTTTTCTGACTCTGATTTAATCACATATTGGACAAGCAGCACGAACATAACCGCGCTTGCAATATCGTAGATCGACACCAAGAGATTGTAGGTGGTGAAAGGCACATAGCTTAAACGTATGCACGTATATAAACCGATGTACACGACCGCTTTCTGCACGGTGTAGGTATACTTCTGCCCGTTTTGTATCGAAAAGCCGATCAACATATAATACAGCAGCAAACACCAATTCAGATGACTGGACCAATGAAACAACGCGAGGAAGATAAACTGGATGTTGGGTAAAAACGGGTGCTTTCGCTCGAGGGCGATGCTGAGGTAAAAAGCGCAGCCTAATACAATAACTGCTGTGGTATTTGGTGCATTCCCCATTGCTATGGATGATACCATGGTCAAGCAACAAATAAAGGGAATACCTATATGTTTGATTATCTTGATGACCAACGGATAACACTCCCGACTCTTGTATAGAATTGGCAATCTTCATATTGTTAGATTATAAACGAAGTTGGATTCAATATATGTCGGTTTATGTCACGAATTTCGTTAAATTTTGATGATTTTTTTTAGGTGTTTTTAAGCGTTTGAGAGAAGGATGTCGATTGAACGACACCCCTGTTACCGGTGATTCCGATACTCCTTGGGAGACATTTGAAATTGCTGCTTGAATACGTTGGTAAAATAGTTCGGCTCGTCGAAGCCAATGGCGCAAGCGATTTCGAATATTTTCATATCCGTGTTTCGCAGCAGCAGGGCAGCTTTATCCATGCGTAGACGGGTCACGAAGCGAGTGAAGCTTTCCCCGGTTGCTTTCTTAAACAGCACGCTAAAATAGCTGGAATTAAGGTGAAGGTGAGCGGCTACATCCGTTAGGCGGCACTCCTCGTTGTAATGCTCCTCGATGTACTTCGTAGCTTTCTCAATGACATTGTCGCTTTTGGACGCTTGCCAGTGATTGAACAGAAGCAGGAAGTTGTTCACCTGTGCGTCTGCCCAGCGAAGGACTTCCTCCACCGTCCAATGGGCTTGCGGCATATCGGTCGGTATTCTTGCCGTTGCTGTATGACCGTCGGGATCGAACTGTTTCTGAATGGTTCCCAGCAAAGCAATCGAGAGCGTGAGCGCCTGAATTTTCATATCTTCAGGCAGCTGATGGGACAAATCCGTAAGCAGCTGATTGAGAAGCTGCTGCAGCGCGTTTTCCTGTGCGATCAGAATAGCGGACATCAGCTTCATTTCCAACTCATTGACTTTCGCCTGATTTAAGGAGAGTGTCATGCCTGAGCCTGTACCCGCTTCTTTATCGATTCGTTCGCCGTCAGAATCCGAAGGGGTCTCACTGCTCTTGAACTGGTCATAGAATTCAGCCAGCTGTTTATAAGGAGGAGCTGCACCCATAGGTTGAACGTTCACACGAATGTTCAAGTATTCGAGGGAAGCATCCTGCACAGCTTGGATGAAGCTTTCGTCCGGCCCAGGCTGATCGGCGACCACGACGAAACGATCATGTTCAACCAAGAGGAGCCTGGCGGGAAGGCCGGCGCCTTTCAACAGCTCCTCGACAATATTGGAGAAAGCGAATTGGATTAAGCTGAGGTCCGTTTTGCCGTAGTTTTTGAGAGCCAAGTCTTCGCTGTTCAGCTGAAGCAGCCACAGCTCCTTCGTCAGAAGAATCTCATCCATGTTTTTCATGGCTGCGTAAGACGAAGGCAGATCTAATAAAGCTGCACGCAGCTCTTGGTCCTGCTGCAATTTGCGCTGGGCGAGAAGATGCTGCTGCTGCGCGTATTTCTCATAATACCGCTCGGAGGCTTTATTCATGACTTGCATGACATCCTGTTCGGTGCAAGGCTTGATCAGCAGATCGAGAGCTCCGAGTCTGACGGCTGCCTGGGCGTACTCAAAATTTTTGTAGCCTGTAAGGATGATCACCAGCAGATCCGGATAATGCTTCCTTAGGTGCCCTACGAATTCGATCCCATCCATGACAGGCATGCGAATGTCCGTTAGCACGAGATCAGGCTTGACCCGATCTACCAAGGCCAGCGCGTCTTGCCCATTGCTGGCCTCCCCGACAACGTTCCAGCCAACTTGTCCTTCTTCGAACATTTTGATCAAGCCCTTACGGAAGTTGGGCTGGTCTTCCACGATGACAACGTTACCCTTCAGCATGTTGGCTCAGCTCCTTTCTAGTTGGGTGATTAGGCAGGATGAGGCGCATCGTCGTTCCGCTATTCACTACGCTCTCAACTTCGAGGCGGTAAGGCTGCCCGTGAACGAGCTCCAGACGCCTAACAACACTGCGAACGCCCAGGTGTTCCCGTCCATCCGAGCGCTGAGGCAGAGAAGCCCCCTTCGGTCCCAGCAGGATCGCGATCGCGGATTCATCCATGCCGCAGCCGTTATCGGTCACTTCAATTTCCAAATGGTCATGGTGCCGATGAGCTCGAATGACCAAGATTTTATGAGATACCTTATTGCGAAAGGCATGTACGAATACATTTTCTACAAGAGGCTGGAGAAGGAAGCGCATCATCTCGTTGTCCAGCACCTGCTCATCCGCTTGGATAATCGTTTCCAAATCCGGTTCGAATAATTCGGTTTGCAGCTTCACATAATTGCGAATTTGCTGAAATTCTTCCTGTACGGTTGTCAGTGTCCGGACGGGCATCAGGGAGTACTTGAGCATTTCCGAAATGGTGGCGATTAAGGCGGCGGTGTCCTTTTCATTTTGCAAATAAAGCTTCCAATAAATTTCGTTGAACATATTGTGCAGAAAATGAGGGTTAAGCTGAACCTGCAGCGCTTTGAGCTCAGCTTCCCTTTCGCTTAGCTGCGTGAGATAAACTTCTGTAATCAACCTGCCGACCTGTTCAGCCATGGCATTGAAGCTCTCGCCCATATAGGCGAGTTCATCTTTGGTACGGATTTCAATGCGGGCGCTGAAGTCACCGGAACGTACTTTGCGAAGTCCAAGCAGCAGATCCTTGATCGGTCTCAAGAGTTTGCCTGTCGAGATGACGATAAGGATGCTCGTTAACAAAATACTGATGAAGCCAGTATACGCAATGCGTTTGGATAAAATTTTATTTTTAACTTGAATGTCGGAAAGGGATGTTGAGCTGACAAGCTTGAAGGAGGTCGCTTTGGAAATCCCCTGTACATAGAGATGATTGTTCATCACCCGGGTTTCGCTCATATCCTGCAGCATCTGGGCTTTCTCCGCTGTTTCAAGCGTGGAATTGCTGTAGAGCAATTCCTTGTTTTCGTTGTACAAATAGACTTCGCCTGTACCGTCTTTGATTAACTCTTTCAATATCCCGGCAAAAAAGGATTCATCCACAGCCATGACGAGAACACCATAGGTTTGCAGAGCGCTATTTTTCATCAGCCTCGCGATAATAATGGTTTGCCTGAAGCCACTAGGTTCAATCGAGCTGGGCAGAGGCATGCTCATCCAGGCCAGATTCCCATAGGTATCGTTTAGTTTGGACCGGATGATTCGAAAGGTTGGATCATCCAAGTTTTTAATCGCAGAAGTCGTATAGCTGAAATAAGAGGGATTGCCGTTTAAGTCATACAGATACATCCCTGTAATATAAGGCGCGTCAGATTTGATTTGGAAAATCTGCTCTTCGATTTGCTTTTTATCATAATACAGATTAAAGGCATCGGCATCCTCTTGGGAATTGATGCGTTTGATGAGCATTTCAATTTGCGGATTGAATACTACGGTCTGGGATACACGCACAATTTCCTGAACCTTCATCTCAATTTTGGCCAAAGCCTCTTCATTCGTGCGGGAAAACTGCTTGCTGATCTCCTCTTCGAATAACTTCAGATTATACTGATAAGTCAAATAACCGGTAATCCCGAAGGCAAGTAAAATGATGGCGGACAGGCTAATAATGAGTCTGATTCGAAAGCTGCGGTTGATGCCTATGAGTAGTTGTCGCCAGATTTGCATCTCAGATTCCCCAATTAACTTATAGTTTGCAAGCCATAACGTTGCTGAGGACATTATACAATATTTCTGTCAGATAAAAATCGCTTTCAAACATGACCAAATGAATTTATAGAATCTTCTATAATTTTTTAAGGGTTTTGATACACGAACCCGGGTATGATAGGATGCATACCAACGAATTAGGGAGTGAGCAAGCATGAGCAGTCGAATCGGAGAACCCCCTGTCACTTCATCATCAGTGAACCTGCACAAGACAGCTTCTTTAAAGCGGAGCAGGCGATTGAAACAAAATATTCCTTTGTTCATCATGCTGATTCCAGTTATCGCTTATTATGTGATCTTCAAATATTGGCCTATGGGCGGACTTGTTATCGCTTTCAAAACCTATAACTTTGCAGATGGCATCTGGAATAGCCCTTGGGTGGGACTAAAGAATTTTAACCTGTTGTTTTCCAGCGCGAGCACGCTCCAAATCATTTGGAACACATTTTGGCTGAGCTTCCTAAGCTTGGTGCTCGGATTCCCGGTTCCCATTTTCCTCGCTGTTTTGCTCAATGAGGTCCGGAAGTCATGGTTCAAAAAATGGGTGCAAACGATCATTTATTTACCGCACTTCTTCTCTTGGGTCATCGTGTCAGGTATCGTATTATCGTTATTTGCCACCGATTATGGTTCCATCAATAAGGTGCTCAAGCTGTTCGATCTGGAGCCCATTACTTTTTTATATGAATCGAACTCATGGATCAGCATCTTTATCGGTTCTGGCATTTGGAAGGAAATGGGTTTCAGCACGATCATCTACCTGGCTGCTCTAACGACCATCGATCCGTCGCTTTATGAATCGGCCTGTATGGATGGAGCTACCAAGTGGCGTCAGATGTGGCATGTAACGCTTCCCGGCATTCGGCACACCATTATTTTATTGCTGATCTTAGCGATGGGTAAAATTATGGAAGTTGGGTTCGATCAAGTCTATAACTTACAGAACGCTGCCGTTGCGGACGTGTCGGAGGTTATAAGTACTTACATTTATAAAATAGGGCTGGGCAGCTCGCAATTCAGCTTAACGACAGCCATGGGACTATTCGAATCGGTCATTAGCTGCAGTCTCGTGTTAATCGCCAACCGAATCGCCAAAAAATTCGATCAAGCCCTGTTCTAGAGAGGAGGACATGTAGTGAAAGCGACAAGAGGAGAAAAGCTTTTTTATACGGTCAATTACGTGCTGCTTGCACTCATTGCCTTAACTTGCATCCTGCCGTTTATCCATATCATAGCGTTATCGCTTAGCGATCGGTCATCTGTAGATTCCGGTCATGTCTTCTTTTGGCCGATAGGGCTGCAGTTCACGGCCTATAAAATTTTCTTCATCGCAAGCCCGGCTTTCAACGCCTTCAAAAATAGCATCTTCATTACCGTGGTCGGCGTGGCATTAAGCTTATTGGGCACCATTTTAGCAGCGTATCCGTTGTCAAGATCCTATTTGTTCGCTCGTCGCTATCTGGTTCTCGGCATGGTATTCACGATGTTATTCGCCGGTGGTTTAATTCCAACTTATCTCGTTGTAAAAAACATGCATCTCATTGATTCCTACTGGTCCTTATGGCTGACAGGATTCATTAGTACTTACAACATGCTGCTGATGAAAAGCTATTTCGAGAACATTCCTTATGAGGTGCAGGAAGCTGCACGAATTGACGGATGTAGTGACACCGCACTGCTCATTCGCGTCATTTTACCCTTATCCTTGCCGATGTTGGCGACTCTGGCGTTATTTTATGGCATTAACTATTGGAACGCGTTCATGAGTGTTCTAATGTATATCAATAAAAGCGATATGATGAACTTAACTGTCGTTGTGCAAGCCATGCTGCAAAAAAACGATTTACTGAACTCTCCTTCCCTGAATACGGAGGAGCAAGCAGCGGTTGCTACAGAGATGGTGAAAGCTGTGGGCGTTGTTGTGATGGTTGTGCCTATGCTGGTGATTTATCCTTTCTTGCAGAAGTATTTTGTCAAAGGCGTCATGCTTGGATCCGTTAAGGGTTAAAAACGTTGGTGTTCCCGTTTAACAAAACTTCACTATAAAATTTTGCAGGGGGAAAATGTGCATGAAAAACATGAAACTGTGGCTTGGAATCACCGTAGGGGTTGTCGCGCTTGGTGCAACGTTAGTTGGCTGCAGCAGTGACAAAAAAGAAGGGGCAGCAGCAACGACAAGCAGCAAAACGGGTGAAGAGAAACCGGCAAAGCGTGGCGATGTAACCGTATCCATGTATGATCGGGGTGCAGTACCTGCATCAGAGGGATCCTATGAAGAGAACCGTTGGAGCAAATGGATCAATCAAAACGGACCTGTCAACGTAAAGTATGTTCCTATCCTCCGCAGTGATTCAACCAAAAAATTGAACGTTCTGTTTGCGTCGGGTTCCGCTCCGGATATCGTCAACGAGTACAACACACCGTTTCGAGGAAGTTTGTACGATCAGAAACAACTTCTTCCTATTGATAACATTTTGCAATATATGCCTGAATACAAGAAACTGCTGGATCAATATCCTCAATTGAAAAAAGCGGGGACGAAACCGGACGGGAAGCTGTACGAGATCGGTAAGGTGAAAGAGGCGGTTCCTGCCCATATTTTGCTCATTCGGACCGATTGGTTGAAGAAATTGAATCTGGCGATGCCGACCACAACGGATGAATTATTGAAAGTGGCTAAGGCTTTCGCTGACCAAGACCCTGATGGGAATGGTAAAAAAGATACATACGGCCTGAATATGAGCACGTATTCCGAGCAAGCCATCAATGAGATGTTCGGCGAGAGTTCTTCGAGCTCGCTGCTGGCTTGGGATCTGAAGGATGGCAAAGTTGTCCGTGCGTGGGACAAAGAGCTTGCTTCGCTCACCTTCAAGAAGCAGCTCTACGATGAAGGCCTGATCGACAAGGATTATATCAACGATAAAGATGGCGCCAAGGCGAAACAGGACTTTTTGAATGGGAAGATCGGCATTTATGTGAAGTTCACCGGCGGCTGGTATGACTTTATCATGAACGATCTTACGACACTGCAGAAAAACGCGCCTGGGGCGGAAGTGGCTCCATTAGGTTATCCGAAGTCACCGCTGGGGACATTTACCGGCGCCATTGATAACCCAGTTCAAATGACAACCGTTGTGAACGCTAAATCGAAAGATCCGGAAGCCGTTGGCCGCTATCTTGACTTTATTATGAAGCCGGAGACCGCTAAGAAAATTGTCAATGGAGACGAAGGCACACATTGGAAGAAAGCCCCCAATGGTTGTCCGCAAGCGATCGATCCTGCAAAGTCCAAGAACGAAGTCAGCTATGCGTACGACTATACCATGTTCTTCTCATCGGGCGTTGATAAATGTACGTATGTACTGAATGGTTTCAATGCTGAAGTACCGGCGCAAAAAGCAGGAATGGATATGTATAAAGAAGTTCAGAAGCTCTATTTCGATCCGCAAAGAGAATATCCGGGAATTGCCTTAGGTGACCATATGCCTGTGTACAGTGCAGATCTGCAAGTTATTAACACAACGATTTTGAAAGAAAAAGGCGACCTGTTCGTGAAAGCCATTCTAAGCGGCGCTAAATACACGCCGGAGCAAGCGATCAAAGATTCGCAAGCGGCTTGGGCGAAAGCAGGCGGCCAACAGCTCGAGGATTTCATGAACAAATGGTATCAAGAGAATAAAGATACGGCATTCCTGGCTAAGGATGCGATGATTATCGCGAAGCAGCAGATGGAAGCAGTGAAGTAAATCATTCTTGAAGGAGGGCTGGATATCGATTAGGATGCCTGTGCATTCAGGTTCTCATCGGTGTCCAGCATCTTGCATCATGGGGGGAATCATAATGAACAAAGTTAAAGTAGCTATCATCGGATGTGGCGGTATCGCAACGGGGAAACATTTGCCTAGCTTGAGCAAGGTTGCGGAGGCTGAAATCATCGGTTTTTTCGACATCTTCCCGGCAAGCGCACACCAAGCAGCAGCGAAATTTGGCGCTCCCGGTGCTAAAGTATACGACGATTACCGCGAATTATTGGCAGATCCTGCGATTGATGTTGTACATATTTGTACGCCGAATGATACGCATGCGGAAATCTCGATTGCTGCTTTGGAAGCAGGCAAGCATGTTATGTGCGAGAAGCCGATGGCCAAAACAGCTGCGGATGCCCGTCGTATGGTGAAAGCTGCCAAGCGGACAGGCAAAAAATTAACGATTGGTTATAATAATCGGTTCCGAGCAGACAGTCAGTATTTGAAAAGGGTCGTTGAAAATGGCGATTTGGGCGAGATCTACTTCGCTAAAGCACATGCCGTTCGCAGACGCGGTGTCCCTACTTGGGGAGTTTTTCTGGATGAAGAGAAACAAGGCGGCGGTCCATTAATTGATATTGGCACACATGCGCTTGATTTGACACTGTGGTTAATGAATAACTATGAACCTAAAGTGGTGCTGGGCACTGCTTATCATAAATTGTCACGCAAAGAGAACGCCGCTAATTCATGGGGATCATGGGACCCGGATAAATTCAAGGTCGAAGATTCGGCATTTGCTATGATTGTCATGAAAAATGGGGCCACCATTATGGTGGAGGCCAGTTGGGCGCTCAATACGCTGGATACCAAGGAAGCGAAGTGTACGCTTTGCGGTACCGAAGGGGGAGCGGATATGCAAGACGGGTTGCGCATTAATGGCGAGAACCATAGCCGTCTATATATGAACCAATTGCAGTTTGAGGCCAAGGGTGCAGACTTCTACGAAGGCAAGAAAGAAAGCATGCAGGATAAGGAAATTCGTCTATGGATTGATGCCATTATGCATGATAAAGAGCCGATCGTAACGCCAGAGCAGTCCTGCATCGTATCGGAAATCCTTGAAGCGATATATGAATCGAATCGAACTGGAAAAGCCGTATATTTTGACTAAATGATCGAAAAAAGATCGGAAAAGGAGTCTCAAACGATGATTAGAGTTGCGATGTTGAGCTTTTGGCATGTTCATGCCAAAGATTACGCACGTATGGCAAGTCAGCATCCCGACACCGAAATCGTGGCTGTTTGGGATGAAGATGCGCGGCGTGGCAGAGAGAAAGCCGGTGAGTTCAGCGTCAGGTTTTATGAGAAACTGGAGGAGCTCTTGGCCAATCCTGAGATCGATGCGGTTATTGTGGATACACCCACAACGGCGCACCGGGATGTAATTATCGCCGCGGCTCGTGCGGGTAAGCATGTCTTTACAGAAAAGGTTGTTGCTACTACAACAAAGGAATGCAAGGAAATACTAGCGGCGGTTGAAGCTGCTGGCGTGAAGCTCACCGTCTCTTTGCCGCGGTTGTACACCGGGTTCACCCAAAGCATCATGAAGGCTATTCATGAAGGCTATCTTGGCACGATATCGACGGTGCGTATCCGGCTTGCTCATAACGGCGCGCTCCCGACAGAGAAAAATCCGAATGGCTCGCTGCCTTCGTATTTCTTCGATTTGAAGTCATGCGGGGGAGGAGCCTTGATGGACCTTGGCTGCCATCCGATGTACTTAACTCGCTTATTTCTGGGTTTGCCGGAAAGCGTCAGCGCCAGCTTCGGCTATATCACGGGGCGCGAGGTAGAGGATAGTGCTGCAGCTACGTTGCGTTATCCAAGCGGAGCACTAGGGATTGTTGAAGCGGGATTTGTAAATAGCTACTCGCAATTCGACATTGAGGTGCAGGGGACCGAGGGAAGCATGAAGTATTCTCGCACCGATGATCGGGTCTATATCCGCAGCTCCAAGTTATCAGGTGAGGCAGCAGCAGAATGGCAAGTGGCGCAGGAACTTCCGGCGAGTCTGCCGACTCCGTTCGAACAGTGGCTGTCACATATACAGAACCAAACAACAGCTTCAGAGAACATTCAATTAGCGCTTGATTTAACACGTTTAATGGAAGCATCGACGCAATCGGCACAGACGGGCACAGCTATTTATTTGCGAGATCTTACCGAATAAGGCGGCATTTCCGCAGAAAGGCCAGTTCATCCCCTGCATATGGAAGAAGGGTGATCTGGTCTTTGTCATAATAGAAGGAGGCATAAGGATGATCGACAAAGGGGAATATTCATTTTCAACATGCTGGAATATCAAAAAACATACCATTGGCCGGGAGATGGTGGAGGAAATTAAGAGGCTTGGCTTTCGATATGTAGAACTGAATTACAATGTGACTGAAGAGATGATGAAAACCATTGAACCAATGATTGAAAAAGGGGAAATAGGCGTTTCGAGTGTGCACAATGTGTTTCCGTTCATCGACGATAAGGATTATGATACCGATTCCGTGATGCTGGGTTTTGATGACGAAGAGAAGCGCAAACGCTCTGTGGAGCTGCTCATTCGATCCCTGGAATATGCTAACCGCTATGGAGCGAAAGCCGTAGTCGTACATCCTGGCGAAATCCCATTTGAATATAATATTGATCTGGATTTGAAGAAGCTTTATCAGGAGCATGGAAGGGCGTCGGCGGAGTATCAAGGGCTGTGGCAGAATATGCTGGAAAGGCGCCAGAGGCTCAGTCCTCGGTATACGAAACGGATCCAGGATAGCTTGGACGAAGTGAGTGATTATGCAGCGAAAAAAGGATGGAATATCGCGATTGGCATCGAAACGCGCTCGAGATCGTATCAGATGCCGACGCTGATGGAAGCCAAGACGATTTGCGATCATCTGGAGGGGAGCCCGGTTCGTCTTTGGTACGACATCGGTCACGCGATGATGATGGATCGAATGGGTTTGTACGACAATTTGAAGGAGCTGGAGGAAGTTAAGCACTATATTTATGGTGTCCATATTCATGAAACACTCGGGCTCTCCGACCATTGGTGTCCTTATGTACACAGCAAGGATCTGCATTTCTTTGACCATTTCCTTGAGGCTATCGACATTGCCAAGGTTAAAGTGTACGAGTTGAAGGCGGTATGTCAACCGGATGAGATCGAGGAGAGCCACAGACTGATCACAAGTAAAATAGCGGCCGGGAAAGGGCAATAGGTGATACACATGGACTTCATATATAAACGGTTGGTGGAAAATAACGACGATTTGGCGGCATCTGCGCTTCAAAGCCAAGTGCTTGATCCGGCATCCAAGTATTACGGCGGAATTATTGACGAGACGGGCATTGCACGTGCTAGTCATCATAGTACGCCTGTTTATATTGCTGCCTGGGCAGCGGCCTTGGTGAATCCAGACTCCAGATTCTACCATAGCGAGTCATTAGCAGCTTCCTTGGAACTGGCAGCAGCGTTCATGCTGAACAGGCAGCATCCGGACGGAACGATTTCGCTGGGGTCAACCAATTACAACTCCCCACCTGACACCGGTTTTGTGATTGGCGGCGTGGCGCAGATTTATCAGCTGCTCGCTGGTCATGATTGGTCGGTCCTACAGCCAATAGCGGGCCAATTAAAGCTATTTCTTGAACGGACGATACCGGCCATGCTGACGGGCGGCTGCCATACGCCGAATCATCGATGGGTGCTTACGGCTGCCTTAGCCCAGATGTATGATATTTTCAAAAGGCCAGAGCTCCTCGCAAGAGCGGATGAATGGCTCGCAGAAGGCCTGGACATTACGGCAGATGGCGAATGGACGGAGCGGAGCAACGGCATTTATAATGCCGTCAGCAATGTTGCGCTGTATCATACGGCTCGCATCTTGCATCGCCCCGAATTATTGGATAGCGTGCGCCGGAATCTGCGTATGATGGTCTACCTCATCCATCCGTCAGGTGAAGTGGTGACCGACTATTCGGGCCGGCAGGATTTTGGCCAAACCTATGACATGGCTACCTATTATACGATTTATCGCTTAATGGCTGCACATGACAAAGACCCGCTTTTCGCTGCCATGTGCGATTATGCCGCTGGTTTCGTCAAGCGTCCTGACGGCGTAAACAATAACGCTCTGCTGCACGTGCTGCTTTATCCGGAAGTAGAAGAAACCATCCGTGGCTTGGAACGCGTCGAACTTCCCGATCAATATGCTTGTATGCTGAATCAGCATCATCCTATGAATGAGCACCTGAGCCTCATCGATGCTGTCGGCCATCATCTGAAAATTCAGCACAGCTCCATGCATCTGGCATTTGGAGCGCCGGTCGTGCGCATTCGCGAGAAGGAGAAGAGCATAACGATTATGCCGCAAACGCCGTCCTTTTTCTCGCTTCGTCATGGGAAAGTCAGGCTGCTGGGCATTAAGCTGTCCACGTCCTTTTCTCCGGGGATCGTTAAATTTGATCAGTTAACCGCCCAGGATGGTGTTTATCGACTAAGTGTCGGTATGGAAAAAGGCTACAATGGACCTGTTCCGCAGCAGCATCTTCCCCTTACGGCGAAAGGACCGGTAAGTCCGTGGTATTTGCTGCCGCATCAGCACCGGCCAATGACGCATTTGCAAACCCATGAGCTGAAGGTGGAAATTCAACAAAATTCGTCCGACTGGACGGTGCGCATACATTCCGATGAGCGGGAAGACGTCTTTACGCAGCTAACCTTTATTCTGGGCAATGAAGGAGCAGTAGAAGGAGAAGATCTGCATGAAGCAGGCGACGGGAAATATTTCCTCAAAAGCGGATCTATGACCTATCGGGTGGAGGAAGACAGCATTGAAATATCTTCAGGAGCTTTCGAACACTTATTGCCTATCCTTCGTGAAGACCAGCACCCGGCAGGCTGCCAATATGTCCATGTGAACTTGGTGACGCCGTTTGACCGAACCTTCACAGTAAGACTGCTGTAGAAAGGATTGTGGAGAGATGACCACCTATTTCAATGAACAAGAGAGCATCCAGTCCCGCTTAGGCCAAGACGAAAAACGCACGCTGAAAGTGCTTGCTGATCGCTATATCGGTGCCAATCCGCCTGTACCGTTTGCCTTTCGGGCGTTCAATCGAGCAGGTATGCTGCAAAATGACGAGGGTTTATTCGACCTCAATCTTCATCACAAATTCCCTGAAGCAAAGCAGGGGCAAATTTCTTATGCTTACTCGCTAGTATGGAGCGATAGTGACCGGAATCTGGACGTGTTGATGCGTTGTTTGGGTCCGATTCAGTTTTACTTTAATAATGAGCTATCCTACCGTTCCAACGTTATGGATGAGCTGAAGCCGGATGCGACTGTCAAGTTGAATCTCAATTTCGTCAAAGGCTGGAATCGTCTTTTCATAAAAGCGAGAGTGACGGCGGCGGGATTCGGATGTCTATTCGGATCGGATGAAGCCAAAGTTAGAATTTTGAATGTGCGTTCTCCTTTTGCTGAAAGAGCAGGCCAGGCAGGATGGGTATACTCCGCTCCAATCGACGCTGACCTGTTCGAGGAGAGTCCGCTGCCGGCAGCGTTCTCTTCCGAGAAAGAGCAGGGCGTCAAGTGGCTACCGGAATCTGACTGGCGTGAAGAGGAGCTGGCTTTACAGGTTTGCGAGCGCTTATTCGGCCTTCAGCCAGGCAAGCGGGCATACGCTTGGACACAGCTGAACGCTACCGGCATCGGCAAGGCTCCTTATGTGTTAAAAGGGAGCACAACCGGGCCGCTGGCGGTTTGGGTGAACGGTCATCCAGTCGCTGCGGTTCAGACGGCGGGCAGCTTCGAAGTGGAGGTGCCGCTAGCCTTCGGCAAACACGATATGGTGGTCCGCAGCGAGTGTGAACCAACTTCGCAAGCGTGGGGCTTCACCGTGCAGGCTTATGCGGGCGGAGATCAGGTACCGTTCCATGCGCCTGTGGACGTGCATGGCTCGGATGAGGTTTGGCTCTATTTGGGTCCTTTTGATGCCAATGTGGAACTGAATGAGAATGAAATCGCTACGACAAAGCGCGTTTTTGCAGGCAATTACTGGCGCTTGGACCGCCCAGAGACGTGGATTCGTCCCTATTATGAGAACGCCATGCTGAGCAATAAATGGACCGTTGGCCATGTGACCAACTTTGCCCGCTGGGATTATCCGCTCGGGGTGACCATCTACGGGCTGCTGCAAACCGGCCGTTTATTGGAACGGCCAGACATTCTCTCGTATGCGCTCGCCCATGTTCAAAGCTGTACGGATATGTTCGAGTACTCGCTATGGGACCGCGAGCAGTACGGGTTCCCGGCCATCAATCAGCAGCTGGTCATGATGAAAATGCTCGACAACTGCGGATCGTTCGGATCGGCCATGTTGGAATCGTACAAAGAAGCTCAGCATGCGGGTTATCTGCCGATTGCCCACAGGATTGCCGACTTCATGCTTCAGCAGCTGGAGCGGAAGGAAGACGGGGCTTTTTATCGTGTGTGCCAGGATGAGTATTCGGAGAATACCATGTGGGCGGACGACCTCTATATGAGTACGCCGTTCCTGTGCCGTTATGCGGCGGTAACAGGAAATCGTGAAGCGCTGGATGAGGCGGCGAAGCAGTTCCTGTTATTCCGGAACTACTTGTTTATGCCGGAGCAGCGCATCATGTCCCACGTATTTGATTTCAAATACGGGATGCCGACTAGAATTCCTTGGGGGCGCGGCAACGGATGGACCTTATTCTCCCTGACCGAGGTGCTGGAGGCTTTGCCGGCAGATCATGCGCTTCGCGCTGAGCTTGTCCGCTTTTTTAACGAGCTGTGCGCAGGCTATGCCGAGCTTCAGGCAGCAAGCGGACTATGGCATCAGGTGTTGAATGACCCTGATGCGTATCAAGAAGCTTCTTGTACGGCGATGTTTGCGTATTCGTTTGCCAGGGGCGTCCGCTTTGGCTGGCTTGCCGAGCCGCAGCGGTTCATCCAGGCTGCGCTTAAAGCTTGGGACGGCTTGACGCGGTATGCCATTGACGCGCAAGGTAACGTGCACGGCGTTTGCAGCGGCTCGCGGTACGCTTTTACAGCGGATTATTACAAAAAGGATCTGCTTACCGTTACGAACGATAACCACGGGGTAGGTATCATGATGCTGGCGGGCACGGAGATCGTTAAGCTGAAGGGTTGGTTGAGGGAACCGGCAAGATGGGATTGAAGACGTCCTGTCACGGCGGATTTTATATTCAAAAAGTTCTATTTTTCTTTGTCGATTTCTGACAGGAAATAGCTCTTTCCTCTAGTATGCGAGAGAGATTCTCTCGATGTATTAGAGGTTTTTTGTATTTTCTACAATTTCCTACAGGTAACCTAAGCAAATAGTGCTAAAGATACATAGTATAGGAGTATAGCAGTCATAAAACTTGCTAGATTTATATAACATGTACGCCATTATACGAATACATTGCGGGGTGAGTAGGAGGATGCTTCCGATTAATGCAAAAGCTAGCCAGAGAGCCGTTGATGTTTTGAATTATTTGTATGCGATATCAGGATCCAAAACATTAACGGGTATTCATAACTGGCTGGAGGACCCAAGTGGTTATGTCAATGAAATTAACAAGCTGTACGGTGATTATCCTGGTGTCGCCGGGTATGAGATGGGGCCCATTTCAGGTCAGACAGCTGCGCAGGTCACATCTCAAAGACAAAATGTAACGAATGCAGCAAAGAAATATGTTCAAAGTGGCGGTCTCGTGACCATGATGTGGCATCAGAACTATCCACTCACAACCTACACCTGGTCCAATGTGCAAAGGAATACGACGGATGCGGAGTTCAACCGTGTGTGCACGCCAGGAACAGCAGAGTACAATTGGCTGATCTCGGAGTATGACAAGGTTGCGGTTTTTCTGAAACAGCTGAGAGATGCCGATGTTCCCGTTCTATGGCGCCCGTACCATGAGATGAACGGCAACTGGTTCTGGTGGGGGAAGAAGCAAAATTTTAAACTCCTTTGGGACATTATGTATGATCGGTTTACGAATTATCACGGCTTAAATAATTTGCTTTGGGTTTGGAATGCGAATGCGCCTAAGAGTTCAGACATTAACCCTTACATGACACATTTCGTAGGGACAGGCAAATGCGATATTTTAGGAACGGATTTATATATGTATGGCAGTGAACCCTTTAAGCAGGAATATTATGATGGTCTCGTCGCTATTTCAGGTGGAAAACCGGTTGCTGTTGCAGAAATCGGCCAATTATTTCCGAGCGCAACCTTTGCGAAGCAACCCAAATGGGTATGGTTTATGGAGTGGGCAAATTATTTATATGACTATAATACCTCATCTCAGCGAAATGCCTTATACGCGACTTCCGTAGAAAGAATGTTGAATCGAAGTAAGGTTTATATCCCCACAACACCGATTCCGGATACGCAAGCACCGACAATGCCGATGAATTTGGCGGCGTCTTCCAAGACAATGACTTCAGTTACACTGACATGGACGGCATCCACAGATAATATTGGCGTTACGGGGTACGAAGTTTACGTGAATAACACAATCTTGGCGGGAACTACGACCACGACCAGCTTTACGGTCACGGGTCTGACGGCGAATACGGCGTACCGTTTTCTAGTAAAAGCAAAAGATGCTGCGGGGAATAATTCTGCTTTTACGCCACCGCTCACGGTGACAACGGATGCCATTTATACGGGTTTTGTTCGTGGGATTAATTTCGGAGGAGCATCTGTCACGATGGATGAGCAAACCTGGTTAGCTGGAGATCATGTTCTATTCACGTATTCCTCCAATAGCAAAACTTACGTCAATTCGCCGGCAATTACACCGGTTCCAGCTGTTGACAGCGTTTCAAGCGTAATGCTTAATTCTAAAATTTATGCTTCAGAATCCAGTTTTACGGTTGCTCAAGCGCTGTCCAATGGCAATTATCAAGTGTATGTTTGGTCTCTTGAAAGTGCTCAAGCAAATCCGTCTTCTTATGATGTGGTTCTTGAAGGTGTGCAGGTCACAACAGTCCCAATCGGTTTATTAGCTCTAAACAATTGGGCTAGATATGGCCCTTACAGTGTCACCGTGAAGGCCGGCGTACTGAGTATGGAGGTGCGTCGGGTAACTGGCGATCCGGGCCTGGCAGGGATGGCGGTCTACACAGCCGCCGTGTAAAGCAGAAAGTCCGACACCCACTTAACGTGTGTGTCGGACTTTCTGCTTTCATTGCTCTGTTAGCAGGTGAAGGACTCGATAAAACGTAAATCGATACCGAAGAACATCCAGGAGAAACCATTCCAACGGAAGCCGGCAATGGAATTACGACCGACAAAAGTCGGATAATACCAGAACTGCTGGCCATTGCTTAGCCATACGTAGGTAAAGCGGAACATGCAGCGTCTAATGCCACCCGGATCTACTGCGAATGTAGAACCAGCCAAAGATTGCGGCTTTTGCGGGGTATACGCAGGCGGAGCCGATGTGGGCGCTTGCTCATTGCCGCCTGTTACGCCAGGTTGCCCTGGGAATCCAGGCTGCCCCGGGAATCCAGGCTGCCCCGGGAATCCAGGCTGTCCTGGGAATCCAGGTTGCCCCGGGAATCCAGGTTGCCCCGGGAATCCAGGTTGCCCTGGGAATCCAGATTGCCCTGGGAATCCAGGTTGCCCTGGGAATCCAGGCAAGCCCATGCCAGGCAGGCCGGGAAGTCCGAGCATGCGTGTATCATATACAGGTACCCAAGCGTAGGCTTGCGGTACAGGATAGCCGTATGCATAAGGCGCGGGTTGAGGATAGGCTTCCGCATACGCAGGGTTAATTTCGGGCTGCTGCAATACGTCAGTTTCCCGTTCCGATTGCCGAGTCTCTTGTTTTTTGTTTGAAGTCATGAATGTAAGTTCCTCCTTAGGTTAAAGCGGATTAGTCGATACTTACTATATGCAGGAGGCTAGACGAATGTCACGGTTAGAACTGGTCTAGAGGAGAGATTTTGCCAAACTATACCATTAGTCCTAATTATATTTTGATTTATGAAAGCCCTAGGCTTTTTCTCCTAGTAATATAGGAAAAATACGGGATTTACCTCCCATGGTTGGAACCTAATTTGTCGTATATAATAGAAATTGGTTATATTTTGAAATAATTGGGGCGGGGTTAATTGAAAGAACTTACGGGGAAAATGTTGAAATACGATGTAACAACGAGCTATGGGCTTGTATTGGCACCAAGCTTAACCGTTCTTACGGCAGAGCATTTAGATTTATTTAGACAGCATCGTATTGACTTCATGGACATTATTACGACAAATCCCCAAGAGCAACTGGAACAAGAACTAGTCGTCGCCGACACCCAAGATTCTTCAGGAATTCTAGTACAGCAAGCTTCTCAGCTAGCCAAGAAAATTTTCGAGCAAATAGAGTCAGAGAATAAAATCCCATTGCTTGAAATTAAGAGCCAACTCATTCCTATTGTTCAGCAAGCTGCCGAACATCCTGATTTATTCGAATTACTTGAAGCTGTCAAAGCCAAAGATGAGTACACGCATCAGCACAATGTCGGAGTAGGCATACTTTCGACACTAATCGGAAAGTGGCTTAAGATGGAAGAAAAAGAGATAGCCTTGTTGACGTTAGCGGCTACTTTGCATGATGTTGGTAAAATTAAAATATCGCAAGACATTCTCCAAAAGCCGGGGAAATTAACAAAAGATGAATTTAACACCATGAAACAGCATACCATTCGGGGCTATAACATGCTGAGGGAGACTGTTGGAGTCAACTACCGAGTTTCACTTGTTGCCTTGCAGCACCATGAGCGAGCAGACGGAAGTGGATATCCTATGGGTTTAAAAGATAGCCAAATCGATCGCTTGAGCCGGATTGTTGCCGTTGCCGATGTCTTCCATGCCATGTCCTCGAATAGACCTTATCATGAGATGATGCCGTTCTACGAGGTTGTACGACAGATGCGCGCAGGTCTTTTTGGAGAGTTGGATCCACATATCGTATCCGTGTTTCTAAAGAATATCATTCGAAGTTTAGTCGGCAGGAAAGTGAAATTGACGGATGGTCGTTGGGCGGAAGTCGTCTATATTAATCCTACAGATGATACAAATCCACTTGTAAGAGTCGATGAAGCATTTGTAGACCTTAGCCGAGAACGCCACATTCATATAAAGGAAGTTGTTGTATGATGCCTAATTCAAAAGCAGAGAATACAGTTTTGCAACAATTTTTCACGAATTATGGGCTGACGCAGCGAGAATCGGAAATTCTTTCCCTGATCGCAACTCACGGGTACACAAACAAGGAAATTGCTGAAAGCTGTTGCATCAGCGAGAAAACAGTCAAGATTCACCTAGCGAATATTATGAGCAAAATTGGCATTGGCTCGATGCGCCGGTTGCTGGCACTACTTTTGCAGCAAGCGTTGATGGTTTCAGGGCTTACAAGTGAGAAAAATTTAGTGAAATCCGTGGGGATGAATTAAGAAAAAGAGAAGGCCTTTCGAGGTGCTTTTCTTTTTTTTTATGCGCATTTTCGGTGATACAATTTGGAACTTAGAAATGGAATATTTTGTTGACATGATACGAAAAGTATCTTAAAGTAGTAATAGAATTAAGATACAAATAGTATCATTGAATTTCGAAAAAAGATGACTTCTCACGGAGGGGAAACATGGAAATTAATTTAAAAGATTATTTGATGATTATAAAGAAGCGTTGGTGGCTAATTGCATTAATTGTATGTGGTTGTACCCTTCTAACCGCCATGTATACGACAGCCAATTACGTTCCGATTTATCAGGCTTCGACAAAATTGATTGTCAACAAAACATCTGAACAAGGTCAACTAGGCACGGAGCAAATCGATTATGGAGCCATCGGTGTTAATATGGCCCTCATTAATACCTACAAAGAAATCATTAGAACCCCGGCGATTATGGATAAAGTCGTTCAACGCTACCCTGACCTCAACGTATCTACCGACCAATTAATTTCTATTGTTAATGTGTCGAACCTCAATGAAACGCAAGTGATGTCGATTACGGCCCGACATGTTTCCCATGATCGAGCGGTGAAGATTGCGAATGCCGTATCGGATGTTTTCCAAACAGAAATCCCCAAAATTATGAAGGTCGATAATATCACCATTCTGAATAGAGCCAAAGTTCAGGACAATCCTATACCCGTGAATCAAAAGTCAAATCAATACATCATTCTTAGTTTTGTTGCATCGCTCGCTGTTACAGTTGGTATCATTCTTCTGCTGGACGCTTTAGATGATACTTTGAAAACGGATGAGGATGTTCGAGAGGCTTTTGAACTCTCAACCTTAGCTTACATACCGAAAGTGAAAACCAAAGCACTAAGGGCGGCACAGAAAAACAAATCCAGAAAAAAAGTAGAGGATATTGCATATGCCAAAACTATCCACTGATTCTTCCATAACGATGCAAAAGAATCCTAACTCTCCGGCATCCGAAGCTTATAGATCTTTAAGATTTAATATCGATTGTTCGGTATTTGGGCGTGAAGCAAAGACGATTACCGTCACATCTTCAGGCAGAGGTGAAGGGAAAACAACGACGGCTATTAATTTAGCCGTTGCGTATGCACAAACGGGCAAGAAAGTGGTGCTTGTAGATGCTGACCTGCGAAATCCTTCCATTCACTTAACGTTTCGTGAGGATAATGCTAAAGGGCTGACCAATTATCTGGCTAATCAAAGTACATTGCACGAGATCGTACGGGAATCTTATATTGAAAATTTATCATTCGTAACTTCGGGTCCTGCTCCTCAAAATCCTTCCGGCTTATTGGCCTCTCACCAAATGGATGTCTTGCTGGCAGAGCTTAGTGCGACATATGACATGGTTATTGTGGACACAACCTCCATTCTAACAGTAACGGATGCCAAGATTATGGCAACAAAATGCGATGGGACGCTCCTTATCGTCAAATCCGGTAAAGTCAAACGCGGGATCGCCAAGAAAGTGAAAGAAGAGCTCCATCTGGCCAATGTGAATTTAATTGGCGTCGTCATGAATGAAGTGAAAAGCGATTATGCGTCGTCGTACCTTTAATCGTTACGGGAAATCAAAGTAAGGGGAGAGAGTTCATATCCAATGAGAAAAAAACGGCGGAAGCAGCAACCGAAAGTCGTGAGAACCCTTTGTATTTTGACTTTAAGCATTGGCATATTGGCCGGGTGCTCGGATACGGCAGTGAACAATGCAGACAGCAATTCCATGTACAGTGATCAAGCGCCGAAAAGCATTAAAGCCTTCAAGGTCATTAAACAAAAAATCGGTGATCCGTTGGAACGTGCGGCAGAAGCACAATCATCAGCACAATTTGACATTACATCCAAGGCAGCCGGAGATATTGATCAAATTTTGAAAAAACGCGGAGATATGGTTCAAGAAGGCGATGTGATTCTCCGGTTGAGATCCGGCGATCTCCAGACACAGAGAGAAACCGCGGCTATTGCTGTACAAACGGCTCAGGATGCGATAGAAAAAGCGAAAATAAGAGCTAAAAAAGAGACGCAAAACCAAAAGTTAGATATGAGCAATGCCATTCAAAAGATGGAACTGTCGATGACGGGTTTAATGCGAAATTACAATAAAATGAAAAACGATTATGATATCGGACTGGTTACGAAAGCTCAGCTCTACCAGATGGAGACTCAAATGATGAGTGCCCGCATGGATCTGGATCAGCTTAAACAGAAGCTAAGCGCTGTAGAGCCGCAGGAAGTTTCTCCTGAATTGGACGCGCAGCTCAAAAATGCTCAGGTTAACCTGCAGCAGCTTGACCAATCGATGAAAAACCTTGAAGTGAGAGCTACGGTAAGCGGCTTATTGACGGAGATGCCGATGGAGGCAGGGATGGCGCTGCAGGCAGGAGCTAAGGTCGGGGTTATTCAAAGGCTGGACCCGATTAAAATTAAAGCACAGTTATCAGAAGCGGAAACGAACCAAATCGGTAATAAAACTCAGCTTTCTTATTTCGTAGTGGGAGCAAATGAGAAATATAAGGGAGCTATCAGCTATCTCTCCAAAGTGATCGATCCGGAAACGAAGGCCTATGAAATTAATCTTGAAGTGCCGAATAAAGATTTGGCGTTGAAACCTGGCATGAAGCTGAAGCTTCAACTGACGGAAGAGCAGGACCAGATTGTAGTGACCGTCCCTACCTACAGTATTGTTAAAGAAGGTGACAATGCATTCGTATTTGTGCTCAATGGAGACACCGTAGAGAAACGCAGCATTCAACTAGGCAGATTGAACGAGCCTAATCAAGAAGTGCTTTCGGGCCTCAAAGAGGGAGAACTGGTCGTGAAAACGAGTCCAAGTCAGTTAAGCAATAAACAAAAAGTTCAAATGACGGCTATTGAAGAGCAATAAATAAAATTGGAGTGACTTGACTTGAAAATAAATTGGAAACATACGATGGTTATGTTCATTTTATCCGTTTCACTCGTGATTCCATCAGCAGCTTTCCATGTAGCAGCCGATGAAAAATATGCATCAACAACGACGGTGAAAAGCTATTCGTTGACAAGTGATATCAAGGTAGAAGTGAAAAGTATTTTAAACGAATCAACCCCCGAAGGAGCTAGAATCGGCACGGTTGTACGTTTGTATAACGATGGGGATCGCCTGACGGGCGTACCGGAGTATGAAGTTCGTGCCAAGACGCAAGAGGGCTTGGAATATATCATGCGTCCAAGTCAGGCTAACGCCAAAAACATTCAGCCCAAAGAGACGGTAGAGCTTAGTTATATGACGGTCATCGAGCGCTTTGATGTCTTTTCATTAACGGATCTTTCCTTCTATGATGTAGACGAATTCGTTTATCCCAAGCAAGAAAAGAAAATCATATCCCTGCCGATTTCAGACTTAGAATGGAAGGGTGAAAAGGCAGTCCTTACCGATCCTTCTACGACGAAGAAGTGGGAAGATTCGTTTACGATCCCGGTGCTGTCCAGCACGCTGTCATACAAGCCGGTCAGTCTTGCTGAACAGAATACACCGGACGGGCCTATGACCATTGTGGCATTGCTGGCTAAGAATACGGGGGATAAGAAAACCAACATCCCTGACTTCCGGATCAATGGCAAATCCGAGAATAAGATTTACAGCGGAAAGCGAATCGAGAAAGATCCGATCACCCTCGAACCTGGGGAAGAAAACTATGTCCATTATGCCATTCCGATTAGAAACAAGATGGATTTGAAAAGTTTGTCGGTCCTGACGCCAGAAGACTTTGTGGGTGAAGACAACAAACATACCGAATATTTGATTGGCAGATTGACGATTACACCGCCAGGAGCTAACGATGTGCGGTATTTTATGAATCAATTGTCACAATATGAGTGGAATAAACCGCTTCAGATAGACCCTTTAACGAAGCTGATTCGGCCAGAAATCAGTGTTTCCATGGTAGATCTTCGCGTCTATGAAAGTGCGGGAGGCGGATTTAAAGCCGCTGTGGCCAAATTCAAGCTGCTCAATAAGAGTGAAAGCCCCTTGCAGGTTCCTCTCTTTCAGACGGTCCTGACAAGCAGCAGCGGTAATAAATATTTGGGTACAAGACAAAATACGCAGGTAGACACACTCATTCCTAATCTAAGCTACGTCATCTACTATTCCTTCATTATTCCGAATGCCGAAAACGGTGAGCAGTTAGCCATGGAAATTACGGATGGGAAAAGTGTACAGCCCTACAACCTGCCAGTTGCTGCCTTCAAGACGAAAGTTATGGATGAGACGGACGATAAGGATGCCGCCTTCTTTCCTTTCCAAGTCACGTTGAATAATTGGTCAATTGGAATCAACTACAATATGGGACAAGGAAGTGTTCCTTACTCGTATAAAAACAATCTGGATTTCGGCATTAAACTTCAGGATGAAATCGTTGTTGATCAAAGCTTTTCTCAAATGAGACTTGAGTTCGCCGATGCCAAAAACAGAATCATGGCTTCCAAGGTCTTAACCTTTACAGGAGATAATAAGCTGGTTAGCGGAGCACAATCCATTGATTTTAACGCGGACCGATTGGAAAATACCGTCTATCTTCGGATTTATGAAATTATTGATACACCATTTGGTGAAGCAAGACGCCTTGTCCAAACAGTGAAACGATAGGAGAGCGAATGCGATGAACGATGAAACGAAGAAGGTACCCAAATTGTATACTCGCCCCATGGTACTAAGTCAACAGCCGGTTCGCTTTGAGACAGCGCAGAGCTGGAATAAAGGCAAAGGCAATTTGAATCACCCAGGTAAAGGGAATGGCGGCATTAATTATCCCAACCCTCCGTATACCGGACCTCATAATGGCAATGGAAACGGCAAAAATAAGTGAATTTATTCGAGGAGGTTAATGGCTAACTGCCGTTGGCCTCAACGATCAATTAAGTCCCAAGGGGATGTACAATGGCGCGTTTTCACACAATGATTGGAGAGCATCTGGTTCAAATGATTTGCGACTCCGATCAGATGACGTATTGGATTGAGCGAAATTTCCCCGTGGTAGATACGAGCAATCGAAACCCGGATCTCTTCATTCAACTTACAGGGGGATATGGGACACCTTTTGTTGACTATCACGTGGAGATTTCCAAAGAATCGCACAAGATCTTATTTCAAAGGGCAGATTATTGCATCGAGACCAGCTTGGATTATCAGGACTCCAACATTTCTGTGCATAATGAGTTGGCGTTAAAACACGCGCTGATGAATCTATACAGCTCCTATCTGGTCTACCATCAGTGCGGACTGCTGATTCACTCATCCTGTGCGATAGATAAGGGCAAAGCCTATATGTTTGCGGGACACTCGGGGGCCGGAAAATCTACGGCGGCTAAGCTGTCGCATCCCCGGGAGCTGCTTTCCGATGAGGCAACCATTATTAAAATCACTCCTGGTCAGATCACGGTTTACGATTCTCCCTTTCGAAGTGAACTGGTTAGAACAGGTGCAGGAGAGACTAGTCCGTTAACCAACATCTATCTATTGCATCAGGCAATGGATAATCAGCTCGTTCCGCTTAGCAAATCGAACAGCCTTCTTTTTCTTATGAATAAAGTGTTTTATTGGTCTCACAGTTTGGAAGAAACAAGGAACATCTTCCGGCTGCTGCAGCAAGTCGTTCATTCGGTTGCGATTTTCGAGCTGCATTTTCAAAAAAACGAGACATTTTGGGAGCTGATATCCTAATGACCAAATACCTTCGGATGAATGATTATGAGTTTATTCAACTGGATATGGAATGTATTATTTTGAACACGGATGAATTTACGTTGACGAAATTAAATGAAGTAGGCGGTTACTGCTGGTCGTTACTTGGCGTGGCTCAGACAGTAAGCTCCATAAGCGAAGCGGTTCGCGAGGAGTATGCCTCCGTCAGCGAGAGCGTCGAAGAGGATGTTGAAGCCTTTTTAACGGAGATGATAGGGCGGGGTTTGGTCCAATATGCTGTTTCCTAAAGAATCGATCCAACTTCTTACACGTGTGATGGCCAAAAATGGCTGGATTGAACTTCCGGCACGAGGAACAAGCATGTATCCTTTTATCAAAAAAGGTGACATTTGCCGTTTCAGCGTTACTACCGTGGAAAGTATAAAAAAAGGCGATGTCCTTTTATTTCGTACGCTAGGCGGAAACTTGGTGGCTCATCGATTTTGCCGGATGGTCACAAAGAATCAGCAGTTGTATTACCTATGTAAAGGTGACACCAACTTAAAGCATGATGAAGCAATTGGGCTGGATCAATTGATTGGGAAGTTGACTTGGATCGAGCGGAAAAAGCGGATCATCCATACAACGGATCTATTTGCTCATGTTTGGGGAAGGATCATCCTGACATTTCCAATGATAACGTTATTATTAAGATTTTATCTAAATCGGAAAGAAAGCTTTCAAGTCTAGACTTACAGTGGAGTGTCGCGGGTATGATGGGAAGATTGGCCATAAAAGATGTTCGCACGACTTACTCCATATTGAAGCCCTACATGATTACGCATCGTAAGGCATACATGGGGCTATTCCTTTTGTTATTCGTGGATATCGGTTTAACGTTATCCTTCTCATGGTTCTTTGGCCATCTCACGGATGCGGCCATTCATAGTTTTTTTGGACGAATGAAATGGTTGGTGCCTTTAGGCGCGTTACTGGTTGCCGTAAGTATTGCTTCAACGTATCTCACAACACTGTGGGAGACCATCGCAACAAATGGGGTAAAAAGGGACTTCTCCGCTGATGTGTTCAAACATATTATGCAGCTGCCTGGAAAGCACATCGACGGTAAACATTCCGGGGATCTGTTGGCGCACTTCACGAATGATATTCATAATCTAGATGGCATTATTGGCAGCAGCCTTATTTATTTGATTAAATTACCGTTCATCTATGTGGCTGTTTTCATTTACTTGCTTCAAATCAGTTGGAAACTAGCGCTCGTAAGTGTGTTTGTAGCGCCTGTTGCCATGGTTTCCGGGGTTATTTTTGGCTTCATGCTTCGGAAAAATAATCGGCAGATTCAGGATTTAGTAGCTCGAATGAACGTGTTGCTGAATGAAACGTTCAGCGGTTTGTTCGTTATCCGTTCTTTCCTCATGGAAAAGTTCATTTTCGCCAAATATGTAAATAGGAATCAGGAACTATATGCACTGGAGCTGCAGAACGCCAAATTGCGCGGATGGTTTTATGTGGGGAGCCAGGCTGCTGCTTCCGTCACATTTTTGATAAGCCTATGTTTGGGTTCGTACTATGTCTCAAGCGGTGTCTTGACCGTAGGTGCCCTATTAACGTTTATCAACCTTGTTAACCACTTGGTATATCCGCTGACAGAGCTGGCCGGACAATGGGCAGGCCTTCAAAAATCCATTTCCGCCATGGAAAGGATATTTAAGATCCTGGAAATAGAGATTGAATCCGACAGCTTGCCTGAGGCTATTGCCTATAAGCCTATGCTGTCAGCCATTCATTTCAAAGATGTTTCGTTTAGCTATGATGGGCAAAAGCTTGTATTCGACCAATTTCATTTGCAAATTCCGCCCGGAAAGGTCGTTGCTATTGTCGGTTTAAGCGGGGCAGGAAAGAGCACTTTGTTTCATTTGCTTCAGGGCTTTTATTTGCCGCAATCAGGCAGCATTACAATCAACGGCCATTCGACTGCTGCTATGACCGTTTCCGAACAGAGGAGCTTATTCGCTCATGTTTCCCAAGAAACCGTGTTGTTCAGCGGTACGGTCAGAGAGAATCTGCAGCTAGCCAAACCTGGCATCACAGATGCCCAGATGATACAGGCGGCGTCAATTGCCGGCATTCATACCTTTATCACCACTCTTCCGAATGGATATGATACCGAAATCGGGGAGAGAGGCTCCAGACTTTCCGGTGGGCAGCGTCAGCGTATGGCGATTGCACGTGCCCTGTTAAAAGATGCTCCTATCCTTCTGTTGGATGAAGGCACGTCAGCTTTGGACAGCGAAACGGAGTATCATGTGCAAAAGTCGATGGAGAAGCTGTTATATAATCGCACCACATTAGTGATTGCTCATCGACTATCCACCGTACAAAATGCGGATCTCATCCTTGTTATGGATGAAGGAAAGATCGTGCAAATGGGCCGTCATGAAGAGATCATTAGGCAGGAAGGGCTGTATCGTCGATTATACCGGTTGCAAGCGGAGAAAGGAGCTCCTCCAAGTGATGATCATTCCTTTGATACACGCGTTGTATGATCCGCGGGCTTCTTTACCTCAGGATGTTACCTTTTATGAGAAAGCGTTAGAGGATATTGCGTACTTTGGCGTAGCTTCCCAGGTGTATTTCTTAATCCAACAACAAGGCAGAGGGGCGCAAGTTCCGCTCTTTTTTCAAGAACGATTAAAACAAGAATATAATGAAACGTTATATCTCAATCTTTTTATTAAAAATCAAACGGACCGGCTGCTGAAGAAATTTGAGGAGTTGGCGATTTCTGTCATTCCGCTTAAAGGCGTCTATTTGGCTGAAAAATATTTTGGTCACCTTGGAGCTAGAGGGACAACCGATATTGATGTGCTGGTGCAGAAGCATGATTTGGAGCGGGCTATTCAGTGTGTGAAGTCACTGGGATATACCAACGAACAAGAGAGCACAATGTCGCATTTCCACTGGAGCTTATCCAAACCATTGCCCCACTGTTCGGTTCCGCTCACGGTTGAACTCCATTGGGATTTCCTGATCGAGAAAACTTCGAATTTAAATATGGACGAATTTTGGGGAGAAGCGCTGCCGATGGCCTCCTTCCAATATGTCAGGGAGCTGTCTGTTTACCATTCGTTTTACATGATTTGTCTACATGGCTGGAGCCATTATATGAATTCGCCCAAATATTTTATAGATATTATCCAAATTCTCCAGGCAAGGCATGATCAGATTGACTTTAATCGGTTATTAGAAGATGCCGCTGCACATAAAACGCTGCGCAGAATGATAAGAACATTGCTTATCGTGTATCGTTATTTTCCTCATTTATCGGAGATTAAAGAATTGCCGTTGCCATTGCCGCTTCGAAGTAAGCTCAACTTTGAGGGGGCGTACAGGGGAAGAAGCCGTCGAAATTTCAAGCAATTTGTAAGTAAAGTTTATGATAAGTTTTTCAATTTTGATTCCCTTGGACATTCATGGGCAGCGCTCGTTCAATTCGTATGTAACCTAGGAAAAATGATGTTTTCGAGCGAGATGAAAAAGTTTTAGGAAGCAGTTGACAGTAAAGAACGAAGATGATATCCTGAAATTGTTCTCGATAAAGAACAGCAAGTGATCTAATAAATGAAATGTAAGTCGGGGAATTGAACTAGAATTATAAGGCATACGTTCACTTGAACGTTCTTTAAAAAGAACAATTAAGCAGCGAAATGCCAATTACTAATTGTACTGTGGGGTAGAAAATGAGTGCCATCGCCGGGATATTCCATTATGATCAAGAACCGATAAATACGGAACATGGTCATCGTATGATGTTCGATTTAGAGAAATATCCTGCTGACGATATTCAGGTATGGCATCATGAGAAGATCTTCCTGGGCTGTCATGCACAGTGGATCACGCCAGAGTCGATTGGTGAGCGATTACCCTACTATGATCAGAATAGAAAGTTAGCGATAACCGCTGATGCGATCATTGATAACCGAGATGAATTATTTGAGAAGCTTCAAATAGAGCGAGACCGGAGAGCTGGCATACCGGATAGTGAGCTGATTTTACTGGCCTATCACAAATGGGCTGAGGATGCTCCAAAGCATTTGATTGGCGATTTTGCCTTTATGATTTGGGATGAGAGGAAGCAAATGCTTTTTGGCGCCCGGGATTTTTCGGGGAGCAGGACGCTTTATTTTCACTCTAATGCCAAGCGGTTTGCGTTTTGTACGGCCATTGAGCCTTTGTTGACGCTACCCTATGTGAAGAAGGAACTTAACGAACAATGGCTGGCGGAATATTTGGCGATTTCTGCTGTGGTTGAAGCGGTAGATGCTTCAATAACACCGTATCAACATATTGATCAATTGTTACCGTCTCACAGCATTTCGATTACCGGCGGGCAAATAAAGCTTACGAGATATTGCACGCTAACTGCGGGAGAGCGGTTAAAACTGAAATCAAATGATGAGTACGTAGAAGCTTTCCAAGATGTTTTTCGAACAGCTGTCCAATCGCGTCTACGGACGAATCGTGGGGTTGGTGCTCAATTAAGCGGCGGATTAGATTCTGGCTCCATTGTCAGTTTTGCTGCTAATGCTCTAAGCAAGAATGCCAAACGATTGCATACATTTAGCTATATCCCTCCCAAGGATTTTAAAGATTATACGCCCAGGCATTTAATGGCGGATGAACGCCCCTTTATTCATTCGACCGTGCAGCATGTGGGTGGCATTAACGATCATTACTTGGATCTTGAGGGTAAAAACTCGTATACAGAAATTGACGATTTTCTGGAAATAACGGAACTTCCCTATAAATATTTCGAGAATTCCTTCTGGATTAAAGGGATATTTGAGAAAGCGCAGCAGGAAGGAATTGGCGTGTTATTAAGCGGCGCGCGAGGGAATTTGAGCATATCCTGGGGATCCGCTTACGAGCATTACGCCCTGCTTTTAAAAAAAATGAAGTGGGTTCGTCTTGTACAAGAGCTGCATCACTACAGTAGTAAAGTGGGAGGATCAAGGCTGCGGAGGCTTCCTGAAGTGGCAAGAGTAGCCTTTCCGATCATCGACCGAATATTCCCATCAGAGGATAAACCCTATATATTCCCGAGAATTATTAATCAGAATTTAGCTAAAAGAACGAATGTATTTAACAGACTAAAAGACTACGGTATAGATCAAACAGGTTGGTTTTCCTCTAATGCTAATCTGCATGAACTAAGGAGAAAGCACTTCAAGGATGTATTCCACTGGAATACGACAAACACCTTAACGGCAAAGTTGTCACTACGTTACTCGCTATGGCAGCGTGATCCAACCAACGATTTACGGGTGATCCGGTTTTGTCTTTCTGTACCTGAAGAACAATATGTACAAAACGGTGTTGATCGGTCACTTATACGAAGATCTACAGAAAAATTATTACCGGATAAGGTTAGGTTAAATCTGCATTATCGAGGAGTTCAAGGTGCTGACTGGGTTCATCGGATGATTCCGCATTGGGATACATATAAAGCTGAGTTAAAACAACTCAGTAAGGATGATAGAATCTTGAGCTATTTAGATGGTGATGTGTTAAATGCTGCGTTGGTAAAGGTTGAAGCTGGGGCTATACCAGAGTATGCGACCGATGCTGATTATAAGATTTTAATGCGCAGTCTAATCTTATATCGATATATGAAAAAATTTGCTTGAAAGGAGGTGAATATATATGAAAAAAGAATGGAAAAAACCGGAATTAGAAGTGTTGAATGTAAACATGACAATGCTTGATCCTAAAAACGGGAATCACCTCGATCATAATTATCCGACAGGAACGCCTAAAGACCAATTAACATGGAGCTAAGATTAACTTAGCTTAAAAACTAACTAGATTTCTTACATATGTTAAAGCCCTTATACATCTAGACAGTATAGGGGCTTTAACATAATCATGGTAACAATGGAGTGAAATAATGTTAGAAGTCAAACAAAAACTTATCTATAAAGCCTTTGGGTTAACGATATCAAGCGATATGGATTTGCCGGAGTTAATCAAAGTGAGTGAGCAGCAAGAAGCAGCGGATATTGAAATACTTATTGACCCGGATCTTACGCCATTATATTTTGAGTTATCTGATGATCCCAATCAATTTCTAGTCAAAGAGAATTTAACGATGTTTCATATTCCTGAAATCGCAACGTTCTCTATTCAGGATGGGAAAAAAATCACGGTTTCACCGATGAAAGAAGCAGAAGAAGGCGAGATTCGACTTCTCGTTCTTGGAACATGCATGGGTGTCATCTTGATGCAGAGAAAAATATTTCCTCTGCACGGAAGTGCTTTAGCAATTGAAGGTAAGGCTTACGCAATTGTTGGGGATTCAGGTGCAGGGAAGTCAACGCTAGCTTCAGCGTTCATAACTCGAGGGTATCAGCTTCTAAGTGATGATGTGATAGCAATCACGTTGTCACAGGATAACATCCCATACGTTACTCCATCCTATCCACAACAGAAGCTATGGGAAGATAGTCTTACCAAGTTTGGTCTGGTATCCAGCAATTATCAGTCTTTATACGGCAGAGTGGATAAATATTATATCCCGGTATCCACTAGCTACTGTACGGAATCCTTACCTCTCGCCGGCGTGATTGAACTTGTGAAAACAGTGAATGAAGATATAGAGATTCGTCTTATTGAAAAGCTCGAACGTTTCTATCCGCTATTTTATCATACCTATCGCAATTTCTTTATTCCTGGTCTAGGATTAGTCGATTGGCACTTTAAAACATCGGCGAGCATTTTGCATCATATTCAAATGTTTCAATTAAGTCGACCAGTATCCAGCTTTACAGCTCCTCAATTGGTTTCGACCATCCTGGGAACATTAAATTTGGGGGAATAAACCATGATGAATCATGAAACAATTTCACTGCAAGATTGTGTATGTCAAGGAAAAGGGAGCATCGTCAGCGATATGGGCGGTGAAAAAGTCATGCTAAGTGTTCAGAACGGTAAGTATTACAATCTAGGAGAAATTGGTGGTAAAATATGGGATTCTATTGAAAATCCTATTTCCATTGGCCAGTTAGTTTCTACATTAATGCGGGAATATGATGTGGACCAAAACGAGTGCGAGCAGCATGTAATATCCTTCTTAGCACATATGGCAGGAGAAGGTTTGGTTCAAGTTGGAGCTGATGGGCATCGTGAATAAAGTTAGAAGTTTTTTCTCATTAGATACGAAAACAATGCTTTTATTTATAGAAGCTTATATCTATTTGGGGTGGGCGCGTTTGCTACTCTTTCTTCCTTTTTCTAGGGTCGCACCTTCGTTAGGCGCTCAGATGGAGGAAACAACGATTAACCAAATCTTACTTAACAAGGCCACATTAAGCAGAGTTCACGATGCGATTCAGATTATGAGTCGACATACGTTCTGGGAGAGTAAATGTTTGGTTAAGGCTATAGCCGCTTTAAAAATGCTTGAAAAACGTCAAATAGAAAGCACACTGTATCTTGGGACCGGTAGGGACGAGTCTGGCAAAATGGTAGCTCACGCTTGGCTTCGCAGCGGTCCCTATTATATTACCGGAGCCGATGGCATGGAACGGTATGCCGTTGTTGGTAAATTTGCTAAAACAATCAGTCGGTAAATAATGAAGGAGCAGATTATAATGATGGACAATAATGTTCGTTTAGATTCGGCGCCTTTTTCTGATGAATTGAATTTATTGCTATCCATCATGAGAGAGGATCAGGTAGAAATAACGGATATCGATTGGGATAAATTCCTGGCACTCGGAAGACATCATCGGGTTTATTCCATTCTTTTTAACCATCTCAGGAAAACAGATGAAGTGGGGATTCCGCTGAGAGTGAAGCAAGCTCTGAAAAAAGACTATGAAAGCAACACCTTCAATATGCTGCGCTTGAGCGCACAGATGGAAGAGCTCTGTAAGCAGTTCTATAAAACGGATATCCGCGCTATCGTCTTGAAAGGACCTGTTCTTGCAGCTGATCTTTATGGCGATGTGTCCCTTCGAACATCACGCGACTTAGACATCCTGATTCCCATGCAAGATATAAACAAAGCAGAGGAATTGCTCAGAGGGTACGGCTACGTGAAGGAAGAGGAATACAAGACGATACTGAATGATTGGAAATGGAGACATCATCATGTCACCTATATCCACGAAATAACGGGAGTTACCCTCGAGATGCATTGGAGATTAGGCCCGGGTCCTGGGAAAGAGCCTGCTTTCGATGACTTGTGGGAACGGAAACGGATAAGCACGATTACGAGTAATCCTGTCTATTATTTAGGGAGAGAGGATTTATTTCTATTTCTTGCTTCACATGGGGCTCGCCATGGATGGTCCCGTCTTCGCTGGTTGGCCGATATCGATCGGATTTCCAGGCAAAACCTGGACTTCCCTAAACTTTACAAACTGCTGAAGGAATTCAGACTGCTCCATATTGGTGCACAAGCGCTTATTTTGGCTAAACAGCTTTTGAATACTCCGTTAACCGTGGATCTGGAATCAATTACTGCATCCAAGAATGCTAAACAATTAGCAAATGACGCCCTATTCTATATTGGGCAAATGATTAATCTGCACACACCTCCTTTACCGGAGCATGTGGCTAACTATCATAAACGTCATTTATTTTCACTGATGCCGACTCCGCATAAGATCCTTTTCGTCATGAGTTTCTTGTATCCATACCCGGAAGATGCCGAGACACTGCCTTTACCGAAACAATTGCAGTTCCTCTACTTCCCTTTACGTCCTGTCTTATGGGCATGGAGAAAAACATGGAAGCGTAACTTGTCACAGGGAGAAGTGTAATGGAACATCTCTTATATTTTATTAAACAGTTGCATGGCTACGCGGGTAAAATTTTATATGTGAACCTTCTGGCTATGATGCTCATCAGCTTCCTTGACGGCATGGGGATATTTTTATTGCTCCCATTGCTCGGCATCAGCGGTATCATGGACATTAATACGGGATGGAGCTCCCATCTAGGCATCATTAAATTACTGAATGAGCTTCCTAAGTCAGTATCGCTGATCATCATCGTAGGTGTGTATATTGCACTAATAACAGGTCAAAGTTTGATTCAGCGGAATCTCAACCTTAGAGATGTCAAAATCCATACCGGATTTATCAATCACGTAAGATTAGAGACATACAACGCCTTACTTCATGCGAACTGGGACTTTTTCATTAAGAAAAGAAAATCAGATCTCATTAACTCGTTGACTGGAGAGTTGGGGCATGTAACAACGGGATCCTATGTTTTTATGCAGTTCTTAACATCGATTATATTTACTTTGATCCAAGTCGGGATTGCCTTATGGTTATCCGTTAAATTGACGGTCTTTGTCCTATGCTGCGGACTAGTCGTCTCATTCTTTTCTCGTACTTTTATTAAAAAAGCAAACAAGATTGGAAATCAGTCTTTGGAAATCGGGAGAAGTTATATTGGCGGAATAACGGATCACTTCAATGGAATCAAGGACATTAAAAGCAATATGCTGGAGGAGTCACGCCGTAACTGGATGATAGATTGGTGTCAACAATTCGCGCGGGAACGATTCGCAGCTGCTAAAATTAGTGCGAATTCCCAGCTGTACTACAAGGTTTCGTCCTCTCTAATCATTGCTGTTTTTATTTACGCTTCCGTTATGCTCTTCCATACACAAGGACAGCAGCTGATGTTAATTATCCTCGTGTTTTTTAGACTTTGGCCTCGATTTCAAGGTGTTCAGACGAATCTCGAACAAATCGCCACGGCAATTCCTGCTTTTAAATCTTTGAAAGCTTTACAAAATGAATGTCGAGCATCCAGGGAAGTTAAAGAAGAGAATCATGACTTTAATTATGTGAAACCACTTCATATTGGGGATTACCTCGAATGCCGTGATGTGTCTTTTCGATATAATCGCAATGAAGAGGTTCGTTCACTCCAAGATATTAACTTGCGAATTTACTCCAATCAAATGACAGCAGTTGTCGGTAGATCCGGCGCAGGCAAAAGTACTTTAATTGATATCCTGATGGGATTGCTGCAGCCCGAGAAAGGGCAGGTCCTTGTGGATGGAGTTCCCCTTACGGGAACGAATTTATTATCTTTGAGAAAATCGATCAGTTATGTCCCCCAGGATCCGTTCCTTTTTAATGGAAATATACGTGAAAATCTGCTAATGATCGCTCCGGATGCAACAGAAGAGCAGCTCTGGGATGCCTTAGAGTTCGCCGCATCAGCAGAATTTGTCAGGAAGCTTCCTCAAGGGCTGGATACACTCATTGGAGACAGAGGCATCCGGTTGTCGGGTGGAGAAAGGCAACGACTTGTTTTAGCGCGAGCCATATTACGCAAACCTTCCATCTTGATCTTGGATGAGGCGACTAGTTCGTTAGACACAGAGAATGAGACGAAGATTCAAGAAGCGCTGGATCGGCTTCAAGGCAAGTTGACCATTATTGTCATCGCTCATCGATTGTCAACAATACGAAATGCTAATCAGGTTATTGTCATGGATCAAGGGACAATCGTTCAAAGCGGCGGATTTATCAAATTAGCGGAAGAAAAAAATGGGCTGTTTGCGAAATTTCTAGGAAATCAATTGACAGACTTGCAAACGACGGTTGCGAAGTAAATCTAAATTTAATAATTCGGATCATTGACATGTTCTTTATTAAGAACTACAATTGATATGAAAGATAAGGCATCATTCCATTCCCCTCATTGTCGCTTTAATTATTCATGTGTAGTAGTTCACTATAAAGAACGAATGAGATGCCAGTAGTAAGCTCTGGAATATTTATATGATCTAGGGGGCAATATCCTTGAATAATAAAAGCACCAGGATTCCAAAGATTATCCATTATTGTTGGTTTGGCAAAAACGAGCGGCCAGAAATCGTTAAAAAGTGCATAGCCAGTTGGCATAACCATTTAACTGACTATCAATTCATAGAGTGGAATGAAAGCAACTTTGATGTCAACAAAAATGTCTATGTGAAGCAAGCTTATGAAGCAGGTAAATTTGCATTCGTTAGCGACTATGCGAGGGTGTTTGCCCTATATCACTTCGGCGGCATCTACTTAGACACTGATGTTGAAGTGTTCAAATCCTTTGACGACCTACTGCATCATGAGTCATTCTGGGGATTTGAGCAGGAAAATTTTATTGCAACGAGTACGATCGGGGCTGCGAAAGAAAATAAGCTGATCAAAGTTTTTATGGATTCCTATCAGCATAAGAACTTTATTCGGCAAGATGGCTCCTTTGATTCATTGACCAACGTTGCCTTGATAACGAGGATGTTAGGAGACTGGGGAGTTAAGCCCAATGGCCTCTATCAAGAGATCAGCGAGGTTGGCACTTTTTATCCTCAAACGTATTTTTCCCCCTATGATTACATTAACTGCAGAACATTTATGTCCAATAATACTTATGCCATGCATCATTTTTATAAGAGCTGGTTGCCGCCTAAAGCAAGGTTTAAAGGTCAGATGAAATGGATGCTGGCCAAAGTAATTGGTGGCAACAATATCGCAAGAATGAGGGAAGCGCTCAGGAGGATCCAATGAAGAATATATTAATTGCATCCTTTGATATGGAAGTAGGGGGTGTAGAGAGAAGTCTGGTCAGCATGCTTGATCAGTTTGACTATAACTCGCATGAGATTGATTTAATGCTCTACAAACATCAAGGTGAGTTTATGAATTTAATTAATGATAAAACTAATTTATTAAGTGAAGTCCCGCAGTACACCACTTTTAGAAAGTCAATTGGACAGACTTTTCAAGATAAGCATTACACGATCGGCATATCAAGAGTCCTATCCAAGTTACATGCGGAGATGTTTAGACGAATCAGACGGGTGGCTGAGCCGGGATATTACCAAATGCAATTGATGTGGAAATATGCGCTGCCCTATTTACCTCAAGTTGAGAAAGAATATGACGTGGCAATCAGTTATTTATGGCCTCATTATTTTATAGCCCATAAAATTAAAGCAAAGAAGAAGATAGCCTGGATCCATACCGATTACTCCAATGTAGAAACAAACGTACAGATGGATCTGGAAATGTGGAGAGAATTTGATCACATTGTAGCCGTCTCGGATGCATGTAAGGAATCATTTTTATCCAAATATGGGGAATTAAAAAATAAGGTAATCGTTATAGAAAACATTACCTCTCCAGACTTTATTAAAGTTATGGCTGATAAAGAATCAGCTAAACCTATGATGAATGATCAAAGATTTAAATTAATGACCGTAGCTAGACTATCGCATGCCAAAGGAATTGATAATGCTGTAAAGGCTTTAAAGCTGTTAAAAGATAAAGGCTATAAGGAGATTGCATGGTATGTAGTAGGATACGGTGGGGATGAAGTCGCAATAAGGGAGTTAATTGAAAGCAATGGATTACAGGACCAATTTTTCCTATTAGGCAAGAAAACGAATCCTTACCCGTACATAAAAGCTTGTGATCTGTATGTACAGCCATCCAGGTATGAAGGCAAAGCAGTCACCGTAACGGAAGCGAAAATTTTAGGTAAGCCTGTCTTGATTACGAATTATGCTACCGCGAAGAGTCAGGTCGAGGATGGTATTGATGGGGTTATCTGTGAACTTAATATAGAAGGAATAGCAGCTGGAATAGAGCGGCTCTACAAAAAATATGAGCTAAGAAACAAACTAATTAACCATATTACGAATCAAGACTACAGTAACACGTACGAATTAGAAAAGCTGTATGGGGTGATGTAGACATGAATATTAAAGTAAGTGTAATCATCCCCGTCTATAACGCTGAAAATTATTTGAATCATTGCTTGGATTCTCTTATTGGTCAGTCCTTACAGGAGTGTGAGTTTATTTTTGTTAATGATGGCTCCAGGGATCAAAGCGGGCACATGATTGAAAACTATGCGAAGCATGATCCAAGAATAAAATTGTTTCATCAGGAGAATAAAGGTGTAAGTATGGCTCGAAATAAGGGGCTAGAGGAAGCTGCCGGTGAATATATCGGATTTGTTGACGCAGATGATTTTATTGAAGAGGACATGTATGCGACATTGTATAGCGCAGCTCGTGAAGGTGGCTATGATGCCGTTATTTCGAATTTTGAAAGTGAGATTGAGGGGCGGATGGTTACAACCAGGTATCCTTTCCCAACCAATACCATGCTTACAAGGGAATATATTGAGGAGAACATATTACCTTTCTTCTTGCAGTCTGATCAATTAAATACAGCTTGCAACAAGCTTTATAAACGCCAAGCAATCATTGACTTCCAAGCAAAGTTTCCGGAGAAAGTTGCATTAGGTGAGGATGGAATGTTTAATATGCAATTTTTTAGCCGGGCCGGCAGTGCGATGTATCTTGATTATACAGGCTATCATTATCGTGAAGTGGCGGGAAGTGCGACTAGAAACATTTTGGAAAAGGACTACTTCAAAAGAGCATTGGAAGTGTACACACTCGCCATGCCAGAAGCTCTTTTGAGGGGTGTGAATCCATTAAGACATAAGCAACTAAAGGCGATCAAATTAATTCATAGTGTAATGTCTTATGTTTATGTATATCTAAATGCATCAAACGAGTTAAATTTCAGCAAAAGACTTGGCTATGTGAGTGATATGATAAATAACCCTTATGTAAGAGAAGCCTTACCATTTTACTACAAGGAAGTCTACGGGACTTTAAATAGGTATGAAAAATTTGTCGTAAATATGATTCGAAGGAAATCAACCATAGGATTATACTGCGCCACAGCTTACAGCCGAATAAGAAATAAATCGAGTTAAGGAGATCAGAACATGAAGATTATGATGTTTGCTCATGATGGCAGTTTGAATAGAGGTTGTGAGGCAATTGTTCGCGCTTCGACTAGTATTATTAAAGAGAAAATGAAAGGAGCCAAAGTATTTTTAGCCTCGGGGAAACCGGAGACGGATCGTATCATTTCCAAAATAGATGGGATTTATGACGGATCACCTCGTGCTATTAAGAGATATTCGTATGACTGGCTTCTCTCATCAGTTAACGTAAAGCTTTTTAACAATGAATCGTATGCACTTGGAAAAATACACAATAACATCGTTAAACATATTCCTCAAATGGATATTTGCCTTTCCATAGGTGGGGATAATTATTGTTATGGTGAACAACCTGGCTGGTATGAAATTAACAAAAGAGTAAAAGCACAAGGCAAAAAGCTAGTCTTATGGGGATGTTCGATAGGTCATGAAGATATGTCAGACCGGAAATTAGAAGACTTAAAGTTGTTTGATCTCATTCTTGCTAGAGAAACGTTGACGTATCAAATGTTAAAAAGCAAGGGTTTGAATAATGTCAAATTATGTGCAGACGCCGCTTTCACAATGGAAAAGGAAGAGCTGGATCTGCCTAGTGGGTGGCAATCTGGAAACACCGTCGGTCTTAACTTTAGTCCTTTGGTGTGGAAGAAAAATGAAAAATCTCAAACGGCAGTCAGAGATCTCATTACCCATATTCTAAAAACAACTGATATGACGATAGCTCTTACTCCTCATGTAATTGAAAATGGAAATAATGATCATGAAATTCTTCAGAAGTACTATGAGGAGTTTCAGCATACCGGCCGGGTGATTTTATTGCCGAGTCATCTAAATGCCATTCAGTACAAGGGTTATATATCAAGAATGAGATTTTTTATTGGAGCTAGAACACATGCAACAATAGCAGCTTATTCCAACTTTGTACCAACGATGGTTCTAGGATACAGCGTGAAGTCCAAGGGCATAGCAAAGGATATTTTTGGAGAAGAAAAGTTGGTCCTAGGCATCGAAGAAATCTCGAATAGCCTACGCTTAATTTCTAAATTCGATGAGATGGTTAGAGAAGAAGAAACAATCAGAGAGACTTTGCAAGTATCTATTCCTCGTATCAAACAAATGTCCTATAAAGCTGTTGAGTATTTAGACCAATTAGTTTAATGAAATTGAGGTGTGTATGATGAAGAAAAAAATACTATTTGTCATACCCAGCTTAGCGGCCGGTGGTGGGGAAAAGAGTCTAGTCAATTTATTGTATCAAATTGACTATGATCTCTATGAGGTGGATTTACTCTTATTTAGCCGTAAAGGCGCTTTTTTAAGCACTATACCAGGTGAAGTGAACATACTAGATGTTTCTCCCCTGCGAAGTGTGTTTGCAGGCCAGTTAATGACAGCATTGAAGACTTTTCTTTTAAATGGTCAAATGATCCTAGCGTACTCTAGGCTAATGTTTACAATGAAGAATAGATTAATTAGGAACGCAGCTGCCTCAGAGCAATACACATGGAAATATCAGAGAACGTCCTTTGACCCAGTAGAAACGAATTACGATGTTGCAATTGGTTATTTAGAGAAATCATCGATTTATTTTATAGTGGATAAGGTGATTTCGAAAAAAAAGATCGGCTGGATCCATACAAACTATTCGGATTCTGGAATGGATTCGCATTTCGACAAGCCTTATTTTAAGCAATTGGATCATCTTGTAACTGTCTCTGAAGAATGTGCAAAGGCACTTCAAGAAAACTTTGAACAATTTAAGAATAAAATTAAAGTCATCTATAATATTGTTTCTCCTAAGATTATTAGACATGAGTCTGCTCGGGAATTAGACAGTAACTTCACTTATGATTTGAACTTCACAAATATTATTACGGTGGCAAGATTAAGTAGAGAAAAAGGGATTGATCTTGCAATTAAGGCATGTGAGATATTAGTTGCTCAAGGCTTTAAAGTCAGATGGTATGTATTAGGTGAGGGTAGTGAAAGAGAAAAACTTGAAAAATTGATCCAAGGTTGTGGCTTACAAAACCATTTTATCTTGGTAGGAATTAAGGAAAATCCGTATCCATATATAAAAGGTGCAGATATTTATGTTCAACCCTCCAGATATGAAGGTAAATCCATAGCTATTGATGAAGCAAAAATACTTCAGAAACCTATTATAGTAACGAATTATGACACCGCGAAGGACCAGATAACAGATGGGATCAATGGATTGATTGTTGAAACCACAGATGAGGGTATTGCAAGTGGAATTGAAGCATGTATAAATGATGCGCAGTTAAGGGAGTCTTTTATTAGCAATCTTGCCTTAGAAAAATTGGGTACAGAAGAAGAAATAAATAAGCTATACGAAATTTTTTGTTAGGGTGGTCTCTAGTGAAGAAAAAGATATTATTTGTGATGAATAACTTAAACTGCGGCGGTGCTGAAAAGGCTCTCATCTCATTATTGGACACTATAGACTACACGATGTATGATGTCGACTTGTTATTAATGAAACATGAAGGCTTATTTCTAAACAAAATTCCAAGCAGCGTTAATTTATTAGAAGAACCAACTGAATATAAGTACTTTGATATGTCAGTAAAATTAGCACTCGTTGATTGCATAAAAAAAGGGAGACTAGATATTGCAATATCTAGATTGCTTGCTGGAATCATTATTAGAACTGAAAAAAACCGAGTTCGATGTGAGCAAAGAGTTTGGAAGTATATATCGAAATCGTTGAAACATATAAATAAAAATTATGACATTGCGGTTGGATATCTTGAAAAGACACCGATCTATTTTTGCGTTGATAAAGTAAATGCATTAAAAAAGATAGGTTTCATCCATAATGATTATGACAAGCTAGGCATGGACCCATTGCTCGATAGACCATATTTCGAAAAACTGAAGAACGTGGTAACAGTCTCGGAAGAATGCGGGAACGTACTGAAGAATAGGTTTCCCATGTACGACGAGAAGGTGAAAGTCATGCATAACATTGTATCTCCATCGACGATCAATAAGATGTCCTTAGAGCAACGAGTTCTTAGTGAAGATGAAATAAAGATTGTTTCTGTTGGAAGACTAAACCATCAAAAGGGTTTTGAGCTAGCTATAGAAACATGTAAAGAACTTGTCCAAACGGGATACTCAATAAAGTGGTACATCATTGGTGAGGGAGAAGACAGAGAGAAACTGGAAAAAATGATCAGTCTGAATAGTCTTCAAGAAACCTTTATACTCATGGGGATAAAGGAAAATCCCTATCCGTATATAAGAGAGGCAGATATCTATGTTCAGCCCTCCAGATTCGAAGGCAAATCCATTGCGATAGATGAGGCAAAGATACTTAGGAAACCTATTGTATTAACGAATTTTAGTACGGCTAAAGATCAAATAACGAACAATGAAAATGGTTTAATAGTAGACATGAATTCGAAAGCTTTATATGAAGGGATTGCTTCTTTGATAGACAATTCAGCGCTTAGAGAGCAGTTTTCACTTCGTTTATCCAAAGAGAATTTAGGAACGGAGACTGAAATAAACAAACTTTACGAAATGTTTCAGTAATTATAGAGGGGACAGATAATGTGATTATTCAACTAATTGGTATCGCACTGCTTGGATTCATTGGGATTATTGTCGTAATTGATATAGTTCCTATATTTAGGGACTGGTTAAGTCGAATACATATTGGAAGATATCAAGATAAGCAGATTTGGAATAAATCTATCACTAATTTGGGCCTTAAGTGGCTAAATACAACTCCAAAAATCAAGGTGACTGATAATACAAGATTGGTAGTTATTGACATGTTGAAAGGGAATTATACGAAAAGCGCTATTCAGCATTGGCAAGAGGCGTCGTTACTATTAGGGCTATCAGAATATCTAATGAATCATGACGATAAAGAAGTACAAAATGAACTTAGGAAATTCCTAAACTCGAAATTTGATAGTCAAGGCCAGTGGATGAATAAGCCGGTGCATGTGGATGGGGCAATATTAGCTTATGCTGTAATGAAATTAGATTTTATTGAGATCGATCGATATAAACAGGCATTTGATTATACGTGGCAGATGATTAAAGACCATGTAGGGCACGATGGTACCGTGGCATATCGTAAGTTCATGAAAGGATACCGTTATGTAGATACGATAGGGTTTATTTGCCCTTTTTTAGTGTCTTATGGATTAAGGTATTCTATGGATGAATGCGTAGATTTAGCTATAGAGCAAATTAAAGCCTATGATGAGCAAGGTATGCTGAAAGGACACCATATTCCAAGTCATGCCTATCAAGTTGATCAAAAATTACCACTTGGACTGTATGGGTGGGGTAGGGGACTAGGATGGTATGCAATTGGCCTAATTGATGCATGGAATGAATTGCCTGCCGCACATAAATATAAGTCTGTATTAGAGGAAAGTGTGAAAAAGTTTGCTAAGGCTGCAATAACATTTCAGCAAGATCAGGGTAGTTGGAACTGGACTGTAACCAGAAGGGAAAGCAGGCCGGATTCATCTACTACAGCAACATTGGGTTGGTTCATGTTAAATGCTTCGCGGATCACAGACATATCGGAAGATTGTTTAAATAGTGCGAATAAAGCTACCAACTATTTGATGAAGGTTACCAGAAGGAATGGAGCAGTCGATTTCTCTCAAGGAGATACGAAAGATATTGGCGTATATTCGATGTTGTTTAATATACTTCCTTTTACTCAAGGATTCTGTATTAGAATGATGAACTCCCATAACAGTCCTAAGGTCGTGAAAAGATGATAATAAAAAGACTATATAAATCTTTAAAGGTTCGCATTCAAAATCGATTGTTTCCAAAAACAGAATTAGAGATACTACGGGAAAGAGGATTAAAATATGGTAAGAACTTTAAATTTTTTAATAGTCACATAGATTATGGTCATTGTTGGCTCGTAGAGATAGGAGATGATGTAACCATAACTAATAGTACTATTCTAGCACACGATGCAAGCACTAAACTATATTTTGGCAAAGCAAAAATTGGGAAAGTAAAAATAGGAGATAGGGTCTTTATTGGCTACAGTAGCGTTATTTTATGCAATGTAACTATTGGCAATGATGTAATTGTAGCGGCAGGTTCAATAGTTACAAAAAATATCCCCGATAATAGTATTGTAGCTGGAAATCCGGCACGTATTATAGGTAAAACATCTGACTATTTGGAAAAGCATAGGGAGTATCTTAAAGTTAAGCCAGTTTATGATACGTACTGGCCATATAAAACACAGGAACAAATCGAGATAATAAGGAAAGAGTTAGACAATGATTTCGGCTATGACGAATAATTTCGGTATAAGATGCGGAGATAAAAAATGAGGATAAATAATTCGATATTAAATATATCCGTAGGGCTTGGCAATCAATTTATTATTACTGCGCTAAGTTTTTTTTCGAGAACAGTATTCATTAATACTTTAGGTATTAATTATTTGGGAATTAATGGATTGTTTGCTAATATTTTAGCGATGCTTTCGTTAGCCGAAGCTGGAATTGGCTCAAGTATTATCTATAATCTTTATAAGCCTGTTGCAGATAATGACAAAGAAAAAATGATAATGCTTATGAAGTTATATAAAAAGGCTTATCTAGTCATAGCGCTTATTGTATTCATATTAGGCCTGTCCGTTATGCCTTTTCTTCATTATTTAGTAAAAGATACAAACGTTGAACATATCCATCTAATTTATTTGATTTTTTTAATAAATACAGTTATGCCCTATTTTTTTCAATACAAAAGTTCATTTCTTAATGTAAGTCAAAAAGGATATATTGTTACAGGGGTATTTTCAATATCATCTATTATTTCGACTTGTCTTAAGATTGGAATTTTATATACTACTCAGAATTACCTTGTTTATTTAATTATTGATAGCATAATTACACTTACTAATAATACTATTTTGTCTGTTATTGTAAATAAGCTGTACCCATTTCTCAAAGAAAAAATATCGAAGAAAATCGATGATATTACTAAGAGTAATCTGATTAAAAACATTAAAGCTATCATTTTACAAAACGTAGGATCGTATTTAATTTTCGGTACAGACAACATTATTATATCCTATTATGTTAGTGTTGCTGCGGTAGGATTATATTCCAACTATTATATGCTAATTGAAATTTGTAGAACTTTTATTAGCCAAATTTTCAATAATCTTTATTATAGTATAGGAAATTTAGTGGCGAAGGAAAGTAAGGAAAAAATATTTAGTGTATATAAAGTTACAATGCTTCTTACTTTCTGGCTATATTCTATGTTTGCAATTATTTTGTTTGTAACTCTAGAACCATTTATAAGCTTATGGATCGGACCAGAGTTTCTTATGGATAAACTGGTATTAGTTGTATTAGTGGTTACCTTTTTTGAAAGAGGGATGAGAAACTCGATTACCACGGTAAAAACAACAGCGGGTATATTTCATGAGGACAGGTATCTTCCATTGTGCCAAGCTGTAGTCAATCTAGTATTTTCAATTATTTTGGTTCAATCCATTGGGATTGCTGGTGTATTTATCGGTACGTTAATAAGTGCAATGATTGTTCCTTTCTGGACGACACCATATTTTGTATATAAGAAAGTATTCCAAAAGCCATTAATTGAATATTTCATCAGTTATTTTTACTATGCAGGAATAGGAGTTGGCACTTGCCTGATCACGTACTACGTATCTCATTTTTTTGTTGCAAATACGATAATTATGCTAGTGATGAAGGGGCTTACATGTTTGATCCTGCCTAACTTCATTTACATACTCCTATTTCATAAAAGTGATGAGTTTAAATATTTAATGGGAATAGTCAAGAATATAATGTCTAGACTGCAGCAGAAATTTATGCCTAAAGGTAGAACCGAAACTTATTAACTTACTAATTAATGCTGCCAATAATGTTCTTAATAAAGAATAATTCGAAATTTAGACTCAATTGGGCCACCTAATTATTTCCAAGTCTTTGTATAATAGAAGAAGTAAGTCGCTTTGTGTCGTTTCTATTTCTATAAAAACAGAGGGGGTTATAAATTATCGTAGTTTGTAAATAATGAAAATTAGTTAAACACCGCTTCAAGGATTCTTAATAACAGTCTTGGGTTTAAGATAATCTTATAAGGAGTGAAATTTTAAAATGCGTAGGGTTGTTTTTATGGCATTGTCAGCTTTCATGCTTTTCTTCTTAACGTGGCCTGGTGCTTCAGAAGCACAGACCACGTTTTCTGTGTCTAATCAAGAGCGTGTGTATGAGCTAGATTTAAAAAAGTGGAATATCTACAATGATAATTCTCATGCAGCTGAAACAACAGACGGAATAAATAATGCACTTATATGGGCCCATGAGCAAGGATATACTGTTTTCAAAGTTCCCGCAGGAACGTATCGCATAGCGAAAGGAACCAATGGACAATGGGACCCTCGCGGACGTATCAACATGGTTAGTGACATGACATTTTGGCTTGACGATAAGGCTGTAATTCAAAAAGAAACAAATGCCTATGCAGATTATTCGACATTGTTGGTAAACGTTGGTGTCAAGAATGTAACCATTAAGGGTGGTACCTACCGCGGCGACAGGGACACTCATGATTATTCGAGTGGAGGCACTCACGAGAGCGGATATGGGATTATAACAAAAGGTTCTTACAATGTTATTATCGATGGTGTAAAGACTCTAAACTTTACAGGAGACGGGCTTTGTATAGGCGGCGGAAGTGGTACAATGCAGGATTTGTATGCGAAGGATTTTGAAGCTGGAGGGATTGACGACAACGGAAAGCTTATATCTGATCAGACAAAAGTCAGAAGCAAGTCGAGTTGGAAACTTACGCATCCTTCGTATGAGTTAACAAACGCTGTTATTATTGATAATGCGCAGTATCTTTCAAATCAGTTTGATATTTACTTTTACAAGGCTGATGGTACGTTCTTATCTAAAGCAAAACAACAAAGTCAAGGAGAGTATATTTCTATTCCTCCTGGGAGCGACTCCATTAGGCTTGCTTTTAAAGGGACCATTCAAAAAGGACAATATCTAGAGATATGGAACAGGGTACAGTCGACTAATGTTACTGTTCAGAATTCGGAATCTTCTTTTAACCGCAGACAAGGATTGACCATTAACGGTGGTAAAAATGTTCTTGTACAGGGCAATAGCTTTCATGACATTGGAGGCAAAGACGGTACTGCTCCTATGGCAGGAATCGATGTGGAAGGAGGAGCGGGTGATAACGGCTTTATCAATGAAAACATTTCGATCAAAAATAATCAGTTCTATAAAAATAGCAGATATGACGTTATTTTCTACGATGGTCATGATGGGACGCTAGAAGGTAATCAGTTAGCTTCTGTTGGAGCGATTGGCTTAGCAGTGTCAGCCCCGTTTACAGGTGCTACAATAAAAAATAATAATTTTGAAGGTACAAGTATTTATGCAGCTCATGATGTGACGTTTATTGGAAATACGATGACTGATTCACTAACGCATTTTGAAGGCCCCAATATCAATATTAAAGGGATGACTGTAACAAATACGAACTTTGCTATCAGCAGCTCGGTTCCATTTGGTGTAAACGCTTCAGATGTAGTTATTAATATAACAAAGAGGACTTCAAATGCTGGCTTATCGATATGGCAAAATCCTGTTCATTTGACTAACATCACAATCAATGGAGCACCCTCATTAAGATCAGTTTCAGGCGGCAAGGTTGAAGGAAATATTATTGATAATCTAGTAGTTAATGATTACAATTCAACCTACGGATTGGATTTGCCGCCGGGGACCTACAACAATTGTGTATTTAAAGGGCCTAATGATGGGGGAAAAGCAGTACCAAGTGTAGGGCAGTCCGGAGAATATGTATTCAATAATTGCTCATTCACTGGATATGGCGGACTCAGTGCTGGGAACCCGAACTTGGATCTTACAGTCACGAATTCAACATTTAATACGACTGGAAATACAGCTGCCATTTCTGTAGATTCAGCTAAAAAGGTCACAATTGAAAATAACGTGATCGTTGCGAATGGGATTACTACAAAAACAACAGAAATTATTAAAATGAATGATTACTGGCAAAAAGACAAGCCATATGATATTTTATCGGCATCGATTAGGAGTAATAAAATCACCTCCAATATCGAAGCGATTGGGATATCTACGATATATGCTGGAGTTGGTGCACCTGCATTTACAATTGAAGGTAATATTTTGGAGAATGCAAATTTTAGTTTAAAAGCCAACGATATTAAGGATAACAATTAAACAAATGAAAAGGGAAGACAGGGGATTTCCCAATCTTCCCTTTTTAGATTGCAATTAGAGGCTAATGTTATCGATCATTCTAGTATTCGAGTTAGTGTCGGCGGTTACATTTTTGAAAATGCATCTTGCGATTGTCATGGATTTGTCACGTGTTAACCAATGTAAATTTATTTTTGTATCTTCAAGATAGCTAGTACTGATGACAGCCATGTTGACATTATCAGCTTTGCCGATGCTTGAAGTGATAAAAGTGCTGCGATTGTTTGTTACGTTTCCATTATAGTTTATTCCTACATTTTGAAATGTACAGTTATCGACAACTAATTTTCTTGTATAGCGCGCATCATTCGTTCCCAGAGAAATATCTCCACCAAGAATTCCGGTTTTACTTCTGGTAAAGGAACTATTGGTTAAATTACACCCTTCGAAGTTAGCTCCACCTTCAATAAGGGTAACCCCATCTATCTGTATGGGTCTACCTACGTAATTAGCAAGGGGGCGAATATCAATTTCATAGTTTTTAACTGTAACATTTCTAATGAGTCCACCTGTCATGATCAGTTGGAAATTGGGAGATAACGTATTGTCGTTTCTCCAATCCCGTTCCACAACAATATCTGAAATATAACATCTGCCGTAATTAAATCTGCTTATGTTGAACCCAGTTATCCCACTGTCTGTTATCGCCACAGGAGTACCGTTTAGTGTTTCTGATACTTGAAAACTATTTGTTTTAACATTTACAGTGTAGTAGAGTTTATCCACACTGATGCCTGTAGGGACTTTACCAACCCACTGTTCAAAAGAAATCTTTGCACCATTTCCCATTCCGTGCGGCGAACTATAAGTGAACGTGCTTGTAGGAACATCGACAGTTGGAGTACCCAAATATCCATATATACTTGAGCCATAGAACAAGCCGTTTTTTATCTGACAATTTGAAATTACCGCTCCTGTAATATCAGCAATTTTAATATTACCATTGTAACAAATTGCGCCATTTACAAAATTGTCGCCTTTGACGACAAGTTCACAATTAATTATTGTATTGTTGAGGTATTTTACGTACAGGTTGTTCGGATATGAACTGATTCCGCCAACATTGTAACCCTCAAATGTGTTATTCTCTAGAACCACATTAATACCATCTGCATTCACGAAGTGCCCGCGGCTATTATTAGATATATAGTTGTCTCTAATATAAATTCTAGTGTTGAGTTCTAAACCAGTTTGATTAAGCTCGGGTCGCCATGTTGGTATGTTTGTTTCTGACCACATTGACTCGATGTCGATGCCGAACATAGGGGCGGTTCCATCTTCAGTCACGCCATCATCAGCTTTACCAATATGATGGATTCTATTGTTAATAATCGTTACGTCAGTTGAGCCAGCATTAGAAATTCCCTGTCTCCTGCAGTGATTGAGATCACAGTCATGAATATAGATATTGGATCCCATTTGTTCTTGGGTGTAATCAGTAGGGTTAAGTTTGTATTCTAGCCAGGAAGTAAAGATTGCATCTCCAGTGCAATTACTGATAACTACATGATCGATTTCAATATTATTAGAGCCGGCAAGTTCAATACCATGTCCCCATTCATGAGTGTAGTTTTGGGAATCAACTTTTGCAGTAATTTGTGCAATCTGTGCGTCACTTAGCGGGCTTGAAGTGATGTCGATGGCAAATACCATTTTGTTAGCATTCTCAATTTCTGCAAACCACCCACGTCCTGTTGGGGCTGCGGGAGCGAATTGTCCGTTCGTTCTGGACCCAACTAAGGTACTATTGGATACCGTATCTTTGTATTGATAGAAGCTATAGCCTGAGGCTGTTACTCCACTGATACTCCAAAGCCTGAAGGCTTTTAATAACCCGGGATTACAATACCTGTCCACGATCTCGCTGCGGATGGAGTTAGCATTATTGTTTAGCGAGCCGTCGGCATTAACTCCTCCTCTTACAAACTTTATGCCTAGTTGATAAATATGTGTTTTCTTGTCACCCACAATTGTTCCACCTGAAATCCTTCCATTTGTTACGCCTTTCAAACTGAAGATCCTATACCAAGGTGATGAATTCGTTTCCAATTGTAAAATACAACCGGCAGTCATTTCGAAATGCATATCGCTTTGCATAAGGATACATGTGAAGGATGTGTTATCAATTTTTAATGCATAAGTACCACTTGGCAATATGCAATGAGTAATATTTTGGGATTTTGCCCAGCTTAGTGCGTCATTAATACCTTTTGTCGTAGCAGCGGATTCAGTGCCATCATTTTTAATGTTCCACCTATTTAAATCAATGACAAATGGATTAGAAGCACCACTTGTAGTTGGTTTCTTTGGAATCCAACTGGATTGAGTACTGTCATAGGTCAGCACGTCATTGTTAGCAGGGAGATTGTCCGTTAAATTAATGTCATCAAGGTCACCAAGATTAGCTTTTATCACCCACATTCACCTCGTTCTATTTTTCTAGTAGTGTATGATTTACCAGATAAAATAGTTCCAATTTAGAGTCACAATGGGCTGAACCTTTCAATATATTCCGCGTTGACACGTTCTTTATAAAGAACTACAATCGGAGATGTTGACCGTAACCATGTAACTCTCGTCCCAGTATGAAATATTAAATAGAAGAGGTGAAAATGTGAATAACCTTTATAATAATTTCTTAAAGGCTAATAATTTATTAGAGGGAAAAGTGTCTATTTATTTGGATTTTCTACGAGGGTTAGCTGCGATTCTAGTATTAATGGAACATCTAGGATCGAGACTATTCCTAGGTTATGGGTATTTACAGAATCCCAGCGCAATTATTAAATTATTGTATCTTCTTAACCTGCTGGGTGGACCATCGGTTATAGTTTTTTTTGTTCTTAGTGGCTTGTTTATATCGAGATCCGTTTTTAAATCAATCGTTGATAATAACTGGTCTTGGAAAACATACCTTGTGAATCGATTGTCAAGACTATACGTAGTATTAATTCCAGCATTATGTTTAACGATTATCGCTGATAACGTAGCTAGTGATTTTTTTGATTATAATAGGTATATGGATAGTTATACCAATATCAAGGAATTTATTGGGAATCTATTTTATCTGCAAAATATATTTGTCGGCAGTTATGGGTCAAACGGGCCTTTATGGAGTCTGAGTTATGAGTTTTGGTATTACATGCTGTTCCCTATTATTATTTTGCTATTTCTGAATCAGAAGAAAATCTTAAAGGTTGTGTACCTTTTCATTGCTCTAGCTATCATTCTCCTGATAGGGCAACGGATGAGTTATTATTTCTTAATATGGTTAGTGGGAATGCTTGTGTTACTTTTGCCGGCTACTCGAAGAGTAAAGAATAAATTTACTATGACTGCTTCATTCTTGTTTGTTTGTTTGGCTATGATCATGAGACCGCTGGTAAACAATGGGAGACTATTTGTTAAACATTATACAAATGACTTATTTATTGTAGATCTTTTTATAGGGCTATCTCTAGGCCTTTTAATTTACATATTCATGCATGGTACTGCAAAGAAAACAAAGCCAGAGAGTGAAAAAAAATGGATTGAAAAGACCTCGAAGTTGGTAGCCAGTTTCTCATTTAGTCTTTATTTAATTCATTATCCCATTATTAATCTTGTGTATTACTGGGCAGCTAAAAATGGTTTTAAAGGATTACAACCTAACTTAATATCTGTACTAATTGAAATATTGATCGTAGCCTTAATGTGCATAATTGCTTTCATGTTTTCAAGAATAACTGAAGTACGAACAAATGTTGTAAGAGCTATAATTATGAATATTTTAGAACGATTTAGTTATCATGATCAAAAAACAAAAGTGACGAAAATGGAAAACAATCTATTTAAATAAGATATCTTCAAGCTTCGAGTTAATCGGAGCTATGTAGTAGGTCTCAGAATATTTTTCGTTGACACGTTCTTTATAAAGAACTACAATTGAGCTAAGAGAAACGACAATCAATTATAAGTGTTGAATTCTACACATGAGTTCTTTATAAAGAACATAGCATGAATTTAATGTTCTTTATAAAATTTTTCAGGGTTAGGCAAATCTTTTTGTTCTTTATATGAAACGCCTCATGGGGTGTATTAGATCAGATGTTACACGAGTAGCTAACATTAAACTTACTTCGGTGATGCCTCCTAACCGTTATCAACGGAGGCACTCGGCCATGCTGTGGGTTGAATCGACCTTAGACGCGAGTCGTCAAAAGTGTGGTGCGAGGTGGGGTTAGATGCCCTAATAAGATTAAAGGATTTAATTATATGGTCTTTTTTACAAAGGCCTTATACTTAAGAACTTTAGTGAGAGGGTGCATTCATTTGTCATATCGACAAAGATTATCTTTATTAGTCTTCATTGACTCCTTTATCGTTATCTCCTCCATTTTCTTTAGCCGTTTTTTATTGAGTGCAAGTCTAGACGTTATCACGTTGCCTTTGGTTGTTAGCTCCATCACCTTACTACTTAGTCATCATGTATTTTCTTTCGTGTATAAGCTTTATAAGAAAGCTTGGGAACATGCGAGCATTGGGGAACTCATTTTTATTATAAAAGCTACTACCTACTCGTTAATTACCGTCGCTTGTGTTCAGCAGTTAATCATTCATGATATTTACTTCCGGTTACTTGCGGTGACATGGATGCTGCATATGATTCTTATTGGAGGTTCTCGTTTCTGTTGGCGGATCATTCGGAATACATATATTAAGAAGTCAGTCGTTAAGAAAAGAACACTGATTGTGGGTGCTGGGTCAGCTGGAACCATGGTGGTCAGACAGTTGATCAAAAACAACGATACTGAAATGTTTCCTGTAGGTTTCATTGATGATAATGTGAAAATTCACAATCTTGATATTTTGGGGATTCCTGTTATTGGGGGAATTGATCAAATAGAACGCGCGGTTAAAGAGCTAAATATCGATAACATCATCATTGCAATCCCATCCCTCAGCAAAAAAGACTTAAACCTTATCTTCCAGGAATGCACAAAAACCAACGCGAAGACGCAAACTCTCCCCAAGTTAGAAGATCTGGTATCCGGAAAACTTTCGGTAAATCACTTTATGGATGTGCAGGTAGAAGACTTATTAGGCCGAGATCCTATCGATTTGGATATAGATAGCATTTCAGGATACGTCACGAATAAAGTAGTATTGGTAACCGGCGCCGGTGGTTCGATTGGTTCTGAAATTTGCCGTCAGGTCGCGAAGTTTACTCCTCAGAAGCTGGTTCTGTTAGGCCATGGTGAAAACAGTATCTATTCCATCGAGATGGAATTAAAGGATTTATACGAGTCTACATCCATAGAGCTCTTTACGGAAATCGCAGATATCCAAGATGTTAAGAAGATGATGTCGATCATGAACAAATATCATCCGGACGTCGTTTATCATGCCGCTGCTCATAAACATGTGCCTTTAATGGAAAGAAACCCTGAAGAGGCATTTAAAAACAATGTGATAGGTACGATGAATGTAGCCATAGCGGCAAGCCAAAGTGCGGTAGATACGTTCGTTATGATCTCTACGGATAAAGCTGTGAATCCAACCAGTGTCATGGGCGCCACCAAAAGAATGGCCGAAATGATTATTCAGGATATGGATCGAAACAGTAACACGAAGTTCGTGGCGGTTCGTTTCGGCAATGTGCTGGGAAGCCGTGGCAGTGTCATTCCTCGTTTTAAGCAGCAGATTGTAAAAGGTGGTCCCGTCTCCGTCACTCATCCTGATATGATCCGCTACTTTATGACGATTCCAGAAGCCTCCCGGTTAGTCATTCAAGCAGGTGCGTTAGCGAGAGGCGGGGAGATATTTGTCCTAGATATGGGAGAACCCGTGAAGATTGTTGATTTGGCCAAAAACCTGATCAAGCTTTCAGGAAACTCGCTAGAAGATATAGGCATAGAATTTACAGGTATGAGGCCGGGAGAAAAGCTGTTTGAAGAGTTGTTAAATAGCGATGAGATCAATGAAAAGCAGGTCTATCCCAAGATTTATATCGGGAAAACATCGGAATTGTACATGGATGAAATAAAAGAAATGATATCCACCTACACCACACTAGATAAAGAGAATCTAAGAACTCAATTATTGAATCTAGCCAATAGTCATGTCATACCAATTCCAAAAAAATTAATCTCAATTGTTTAAAGAGGAGTTTTGAATCCATGAAAGTACGTAAAGCCATTATTCCAGCAGCCGGTTTGGGCACAAGATTCCTGCCTGCAACGAAGGCTATGCCTAAAGAAATGCTTCCCATTGTCGACAAGCCGACCATTCAGTATATCGTAGAAGAAGCAGTGGAATCGGGAATTGAAGATATCATTATTGTGACGGGGAAAGGGAAAAGAGCGATTGAAGATCACTTTGATAATTCCTTTGAACTTGAACAAAATTTATTTGAAAAACAAAAGTTTGACTTATTAACCGAAGTTCAGAAGTCGTCCAAAGTAGATATTCATTATATCCGCCAAAAAGAGCCTAGAGGCCTGGGACACGCGATCTGGTGTGCACGAAAGTTCATAGGCGACGAACCATTCGCTGTGTTGTTAGGAGATGATATTGTTCGTGCGGATAAGCCATGTCTGAAGCAAATGATGGATCAATATGAGTATCGCCATTCCTCCATCATTGGTGTCAAGCACGTTTCTGACGATGAAGTATCCCGCTATGGCATTGTGGATGGAAGACAAATTGAAAAGCAGCTATTTAGCATCAATCATTTGGTGGAAAAACCTAAGAAAGAAGAAGCTCCGTCTAATCTGGCCATCATGGGGCGTTATATTTTGACAGCACGAATTTTTGATATTTTGAATGACCAGAAGCCAGGCGCCGGAGGGGAAATACAGCTTACGGATGCCATTGAGGCGTTAAATGACCTCGAATCGGTTTATGCTTATGAATTTGAAGGTGAACGGTTCGATGTGGGTGAGAAATTGGGTTTTATACAAACCACGATTAATTACGCCTTGCAACGTGAGGATTTAAGATTCGATTTACTCAAATATCTTTCGTCCGTTCTGGAGAAAGAATTAATTAAGTAGGGGATACAGATGTCTAAAAAAGTGCTGTTATGCGCCACTGTTGATTATCATTTTAAAGCATTTCATTTACCTTACATGAAGTGGTTTAAGGAGCAGGGGTGGGAGGTCCATGTTGCCGCTAACGGTAATATGGACCTTCCTTATGTGGATGCAAAGTTTAATATTGCCATCCAGAGGTCCCCTTTTCAATTAAAAAACCTTAAAGCTTATGGAGAATTAAAGTCAATCATAGATGAAAATAAGTATGACATCATTCACTGCCATACGCCAATGGGGGGTGTGCTCGCACGTTTAGCAGCGCGGGAAGCACGGAAGAGTGGGACAAAAGTGATCTACACCGCTCATGGGTTTCACTTTTGCAAAGGGGCTTCGCGCCTAAACTGGATGGTTTATTATCCACTTGAAAAAATTCTTTCTTATTTGACGGATTGTCTCATAACGATTAATGAAGAAGATTATCAACTGGCCGTTGATCGTCGTTTCAGAGCAGGTCGAATAGAGCATGTGCATGGTGTAGGCGTAGATACCGTTCGATTCCATCCCATAAATGATTTACATAAGAATGAGTTGAAAGTAAAAGCTGGTTACAATTCAGAGGACATCCTCCTTTTTTATGCCGCAGAGTTTAATCAGAACAAGAATCAGCAAATGCTCATTCAGGCTCTAGCCTTAATTAAAAACGATGTCCCGAATACCAAATTGTTACTTGCAGGCGAGGGGCCGCTACAAGAGCAGTGCCGTAATCTCGCTAGAGAGTTAGGTGTGGAACATCAAGTCGATTTTCTGGGGTATCGAGATGATATTCACCTCATACTGCCAATGTGCGATGTTGCTGTTGCATCAAGTTTGCGTGAAGGGCTGCCTGTAAATATGATGGAGGCTATGGCTTGTGCTCTCCCAGTAGTTGCTAGCAGCAATAGAGGACATAGAGAGCTGGTTCTTAATGATAACAATGGCTGGATTGTAGAGCCCAATGATTACGAGGTCATGGCAATGAGGATTAAGCAGTTGGCTCAGAGTAAGGATCTTCGATCAAAGCTTGGCGATCACGGCAGAAATATGGTTGAGATCAGATATGCCATTCAAACTGTGCTAAATGAGAAAAGAAGTATTTATTCCCTATACATGAACGAAAAGGTGGATGTCATGTGGGCGATCCAATAAGGATTTTGCAAGTCGTCGTCAATATGAATCGTGGTGGAGCGGAGACCCTGCTCATGAATTTATATCGTAATATGGATCGATCCAAGGTTCAATTTGATTTTCTCACTAGTAAACCTGGCGTTTTCGATGCTGAAATCGAAGAAATGGGTGGAAGAATTCATCGTATTCCCTATGTATCGGAGATAGGTCATACGAAATATATGCAAGCTTTGGAGCACTTCTTTGAGACACATCCCCAATACCAAATTGTGCATGCTCATATGGACAAAATGAGTGGTTTCGTCTTGCGGGCCGCGAAGAAAGCAGGCGCACCTGTCCGAATTGCTCACAGCCATAATACAAGTAGTGAGGGTGGGGTTGCCGCAAGGGCCTACAAGTGGGTCGCTGGAACATTTATATCCTCTTGTGCAACTCATTTCGTAGCATGCTCGAATAAAGCGGCAAAATGGTTATTTGCCAACAAGGTGAATAAAGCAATGATTTTAAAAAATGGGATTGAGAGCGAGAAGTTTGCCTTCTCTCCTGAGGTTAGAGAGCAAGTTAGGCAAGAGCTGGGGCTTTCTTCGGAGAGTTATGTTTTAGGGCATGTAGGAAGATTTGCGCATCAGAAAAATCATTCGTTTCTTATTGATATTTTCGCACAGCTGCATCAAGAGAAACCGAATGCTGTCCTTATCTTAGCAGGAGATGGACCGCTGCGTGCAGAGATCGAAAAGAAAGTAGAAGCTTTGCATCTACAGGATAAGGTAAAGTTTCTTGGCGTCCGAAGTGACATTACTCGATTACTCCAAGCTTTTGATATGTTTGTATTTCCCTCCTTACATGAAGGTTTGCCTGTTACACTCATTGAAGCGCAGGGGGCCGGTTTGCCTTGTCTCATATCCGATAAGATTACCCAGGAAGTGGATATGGGCATCCAATTGGTGGAGCGGATATCGCTCGAAAACAAGTCGGTTTGGATAGAGCGGATAAATAGTGTTATCGCAAGAAATTTACCGAGACATATCCCGTCGTTCTCTTTATCGAACAATGGATACGACATTAAGAACAGCGCATCTTGGACGGAAGGGTTTTATTTAGGCGTATTGAGGTGATTGGATGAAGAAACTTACTGTGTTTACACCTACATATAATAGAGCTTATTGTCTGCATGTTTGTTACGAGAGCCTTAAGCGACAAACATCCAAAGACTTCGTTTGGCTGATCATAGACGATGGCTCGACAGATAATACGGAACAATTAGTGGCAGGTTGGATTTCAGAGAATGAGATCCAAATTCGATATCACCGCCAGGAAAATCAAGGGATGCACGGCGCCCATAATACAGCTTACAGGTTAATTGATACAGAGTTAAACGTATGTATTGATTCCGATGATTATATGCCGGATGGTGCCGTGGAACAAATCAACGCTTTTTGGGAATTACACGGTGGCGAGCATGTTAGTGGAATCGTTGGACTAGATTCTTTTACAGATGGCCGTATTATCGGCACGAAGCTGCCGGAGAATATGAAGCGTTCAACACTATTTCAGCTTTACAGCAAGCATGGCGTAATCGGAGATAAAAAGCTGGTTTATCGAACAGAGCTTACACGGGAGTACCCTTACCCTATTTTTGAAAATGAAAAATACGTCGGCTTAGCCTATAAGTACTATAAGTTAGACGAGCAGTACGAATTGCTTCTTATGAATGAAGTGCTTTGCTGCGTGGAGTATTTACCTGACGGCTCTTCAATGAACATGCTGAAGCAGTACCGCAAGAACCCAAAGGGTTTTGCTTTTTATCGTAAGGAGCTTATGAAGCTGCCGTTTGCTAGTTCACTTTTTAAATTCAGGCAGTCTATCCATTATGTGTCCAGCAGCCTGACTTCCGGCAATCGCAATTTCATGAAAGAAACACCTGCGAAACTGCTCACTCTTCTCGCAATTCCCCTTGGTGTCATGCTTTACTGGTATGTTATCAGAAAAACGAGTGTCACATAGAACTCGAAAGGAAAACAACAATGGCCATACTGTGGGTTAATCTGATTGTCGTCTATATCGCCTCCTATTTTTCAAGGATTTTGGCCAAACCTGTGGCAATTGGTGCTGAGGCTCTAGCGGTGAAGCCTAATAAATGGCTGGCGGGTATTGTTATGGCAACATTCGTAGTCATAGCCGGGCTCCGCAATAATATTGGTGATACTTTCTTTTATATGTATTCTTACAGATTAAATAATTACACATGGGAACAAGTAAAAGCTGAGAAGGATATAGGCTTCGGTATTCTACAAATGATATTGCAGAAAATCACTGATGATCCACAGTTGTTAATATTTCTCACGGCATTAGTGACTAATGTACTCATTGTCTATGTGTTGTATAAATATTCAAGATTGTTTGATTTAAGCATCTATTTATACATAACCTCAGGACTTTATATTATTTCTATGAACGGAGTAAGGCAATTTTTGGCATCTGCGATAGTATTTGCTGCTACCAAGTTCTTATTTGAAGGAAGCTGGAAGAAATATTTTCTTGTGGTTGCATTCGCTTCCTTATTTCACGGTAGTGCTCTAATTCTTATACCAATTTACTTCATTGTAAGAAGAAAGGCTTGGACAGCATCAACGATTGTTCTTCTGTCTCTGGCAATGATATTGATTCTAGGATATAGCGTAATATCAGATGCCATATTCACTGCAATTGCTGATACTCACTATGGCGAGTATAAAGATTTCCAAGAAGGCGGGGCTAACGTTATTAGGGTGGCCATCGGAGCGGTTCCATTGATTTTCGCATATCTGGGGAGAAATAAACTAAGAGAGATATTTCCTTACGGTGACTATGTCGTGAACATGTCTTTATTGAATTTTGTTGTCATGGCGGTCGCGACACAAAATTGGATTTTTGCCAGGTTTACCATCTATTTTGGATTATACAATATCATTCTCATGTCATGGGTCATCAGCCTATTCGTGAGGAGAGAACGAAAGTTTATCTATTATGCCGTTTTAGGTTTCTACCTTATTTATTTTTACTATGAGAACGTGGTTACTTTACATCTCTTTTATCGAAGTGACTACTTAAAATTTTAACTAACAGTCAGGAGGTTCAAAATGCCAATACTTATAACCGGTGGAGCCGGCTATATCGGAAGTCATACTTGTGTAGAGCTGCTGAACGCAGGATACGAAATAGTTGTTGTTGATAACTTAAGCAATAGCAGCCTAGAGTCTTTGAAACGAGTAAAAGAACTAACCGGTAAAGACTTTGCATTTTATCAGATTGATCTGTTAAACCGTCAGGATGTTGAGTTGGTTTTTAAACAAAATAAAATTGAAGCTGTGATTCATTTCGCAGGACTAAAAGCAGTAGGCGAATCCGTTCGTTTACCATTGCGATATTACCACAACAATATAACGGGCACGATCGTGTTATGTGAGCTTATGCAGGAATATGCGGTGAAAAAAATCGTATTCAGTTCGTCAGCAACCGTATATGGCATGTCGGATCAAGTGCCAATTACAGAAAACTTTCCACTAGGCGCAACGAATGCATATGGTCGTACAAAACTGATGATTGAAGAGATCATGCAGGACATGTATGTGTCCGATCCAACATGGAGCATTGCGCTGTTACGCTACTTTAACCCGATTGGGGCTCATAGTAGCGGCCGATTAGGCGAAGATCCAAACGGCACACCAAATAATTTAATGCCTTACATTACCCAAGTGGCAGTAGGGAGATTAAAGGAATTAAAGATTTATGGAAATGATTATCCAACTGTAGATGGCACGGGAGTCAGAGATTATATCCACGTCGTCGATTTGGCATGTGGGCATGTGAAAGCATTGGAGAAGATTATGGCAAGTACAGGGGTAGAGGCATACAACCTTGGTACGGGGCAGGGGTATAGCGTTGTGGAAATGGTGTTAGCATTTGAAAATGCAACCGGACAACATATTCCATATATGATAACAGATCGAAGACCAGGAGACATAGGCGTCTGTTTTTCGGATCCGAACAAGGCTAAGCGTGAGTTAGGGTGGAGTGCTCAGAGAGGCATTAAAGAGATGTGCCTGGATTCCTGGAGATGGCAAGCCCATAATCCATATGGTTTTCATAAAAAAGAAGAAGAAGTAACGGTATAGCGAGGGCTTACTCATGCGTATGTCGGTACGGACTGAAGGGGGATTCATGTTTGTTCCCTATAAATCAGAAATTTCTTAAAAGAATTAAGACGTTAATTTCCCTTATGAAGAAGGGAATAGTTACTCAGATTTGGTCGATCAAGGTTTTCAGTTCCGCTGACATGATAACAACGTTGTTAAATGAAACCGAATTAGACATGGATAAACCATCTATACAAGCTTCAGACGTAAATGATGCTCCAGCTGAATTTGTAGCAGATCCCTTTATTGTTAAGGAGGATTCGAGGTTCCATCTGTTCTTTGAGATCTTTAATAAAGAACTTGAACGTGGGCAAATTGGCTTAGCCATAAGCGCTGATGGGTTGAAATGGGAGTATCAACAAGTCGTTCTAAGTGAAAACTTCCATCTATCTTATCCTCAGGTTTTTAAAGTTGGGAACGAGATGTTTATGCTGCCTGAGACGATAGAAACCAATCGTGTTTTATTGTACAAAGCCAAACAGTTTCCTTATCAATGGGAAGTTGCATGTGAGCTGTTAGAGGGTAACTTCATGGATCCCTCCATTATCAAATACGATAATAAATGGTGGATTTTTGCAGGGACTGAAGGTGGGAATCTTCACTTATTCCATTCGGCGCAATTGGAAGGACCTTATCTCGTACATCCCCAAAGCCCAATAATTACTAGTAATCTGATGATTAGCAGACCTGGGGGAAGATTCATTTTTTCAGATAGAACGATCTATAGGTACACACAAGCGGATTATCCTCATTATGGCGATTCGGTAAGAGTGTTCAAGGTAAACAAGCTAACGGAGTTCCAATATGAGGAGGAGGAAATCTCCTTAATCTTGTGCGGTACGAAAAAAGAAGGCGATTGGAGAAAAGATGGGATGCACCATATCGACCAGCTAATGATTGATGATCATCAGTGGTTAGTAGCTGTCGATGGTCACAGTACCCAGAAGTCCAATTATTTTGTATGGAAGCTCAACCGTTTGAAATCTAAATTTTTAGTTAAGACCAATAGGAGCATGATTATGATGAAGCGATTTTTCGATTTGCTAATCTCAATTCCTTTATTACTCCTTTTTTCCCCGGTTATCGGCATTGTTGCTGTTTTGGTTCGAGTAAAGTTAGGATCTCCGATTATCTTCACACAGTTAAGGCCTGGATTGCACGGTAAACCGATTAATATCTATAAATTCCGAACCATGACAGATGCAAGGGACAACGAAGGGAATTTATTGCCCGATTCCATACGCTTAACTTCCTTTGGGGAATTCCTTAGAAAATACAGCCTTGATGAGTTGCTCCAATTAGTGAATGTGATTAAGGGAGACTTAAGTTTAGTAGGTCCAAGGCCGTTGTTAATGGATTATTTGACGCTATACACGGAAGAGCAGGCCAAACGCCATCAAGTACGCCCTGGAATTACGGGATGGGCTCAAGTTAACGGGAGAAACGCCATCTCATGGGAAGAAAAGTTCAGGCTTGATGTTTGGTATGTGGAGAATCAAAGCTTTCTTCTTGATTTTAAAATTCTAGCTTTAACTTTTGTGAAAGTGATTAAATCGGATGGAATTAGCCACGGAAATCATGTAACCATGGAGAAGTTCTCCGGATCAAATCTATCATGAAGGGTTTGGTACAGGTTGGATTTAGTCGTTATTGGTGAGGGTGGCCACAGCAAGGTCATCAAGGATTTGATTCATTCAAAAAGTGATGTTAAAATCATTGCCATTTTGGATGACAAGTATGACGAATTAACTGTAATTAATGAGATATATATAGGGCCCACCTCTTCCGCACATCTTTTATTGAGTCAAAGGAATCATCTTAAATTTGTAATTGCGATCGGGAATAACGAGGTTCGAAAGTCAATTGTGACAAAGCTTGGCCTAGCTAAGGAAAACTATGTTTCACTCATTCACCACACAGCGATTGTCAGTTCGAGTGCTTCTATTGGGAATGGTACAGTTATTATGGCTAATACCATTGTCAGTGCTGATACATGCGTTGGCGATCATGTGATCATTAACTCGGGTGCCATCGTAGAGCATGATAACCATATTGGTGACTATGCCCACATTGCTCCTAAAGCTACACTTACCGGTTCCGTGATTGTAAAAGAAGGGACTATGATTGGTGCGGGAGCAACCGTCATTCCTGGGAAAAGCATCGGAGAATGGGCGATTATCGGAGCAGGTGCCACCGTCATTAGTGATATCCCGACGAATAGTACAGCAGTAGGAACTCCGGCCAAAATTATTAGCAGCCGAAAGTTCGCCTAACAGCGCCCAGGGCGCTTTTCTTGTCCCAAGAACCCAAATAAAGGAAGTGCATACCCTGTGTTCACGCATACAAAAAGAATATATCTTTCCCCTCCACACATGAGCGGGAATGAAATGACCTATATTCAAGATGCTTTTGATACCAATTGGATCGCTCCGCTTGGCCCGCATGTCGATGCATTTGAAAAAGAGCTTGCCTCCTATGTGGGGGTTAACGACGCGGCTGCGGTTAGCTCCGGAACGGCGGCTATTCATTTGGCTCTACGGCTGCTGGATGTTCAAGCAGGGGATACGGTTTTTTGTTCAAGTTTAACCTTTGTTGCGAGTGCCAATCCGATTGTCTATTTGGGAGCTTCACCGGTATTTATTGATTCGGAACCAGAAACATGGAACATGTCCCCTCAAGCGTTAGAACGTGCCTTATACGATGCTGCCCAAGAAAGGAAACTGCCTAAAGCAGTCATTGTTGTTAATCTATATGGCCAAAGTGCAAAGATGGATGAAATCTTGGAGATTTGCCAAGCGTTTGATATCCCTGTAATTGAGGATGCAGCAGAATCGTTGGGCTCTACGTATAAAGGGAGAGCGAGCGGGTCATTCGGGAAATTTGGCATCTATTCCTTTAATGGCAATAAAATTATTTCGACTTCCGGCGGGGGGATGCTGGTTTCCAACGAAGGCGAGGAGCTGAATAAAGCTCGTTTCCTGGCAACCCAAGCGCGCGACTATGCGCCCCACTATCAACATAGCCAGACCGGTTATAATTATCGGATGAGCAATGTGCTCGCCGGGATTGGCAGAGCTCAGTTAGAGGTGCTGGAAGAAAGAGTTAACGCAAGAAGAGCGATCTTCAAAAGATATGTTCAAGAGTTAGCACATGTTCCAGGCATCGCGTTTATGCCCGAGCTGCCCAATACGCGTTCGAACCGTTGGCTTACAGTATTAACTTTGGACGAAAATGAAGCTGGTGTATCGGTTGAGGCGTTATTGGGAGCACTGGCGGAACAGAATATCGAGGCACGTCCAGTTTGGAAACCGCTTCATATGCAGCCTCTATTCGAAGGGGTTCAGTTTTACCCACATAGTGACAATGAGATTATATCCGAGCAATTGTTTAAAAGGGGACTTTGTCTACCATCCGGATCCAGTCTGTCGGAAGATGAGCAGATGCGGGTCATTACATGCATCAAAGAGTCATTGATTAAGGCCAAAAGCATAAGCGTTTAACACTGCGCCAAGCTTAAGCGCCTTCATTCATCTTCTGTCTGTGATGCTGCATTTTTTCAAATAGTGCTTCCTTCATTTCTATGTCAAGGCAGTCTCTATAAAGTAAAGAATTGTATGCATGCAAGACCTTATGGTAAGTACGCTGCGCCTTTTTCCATACACTCGTCGAAAGTGAATACATGACAGAATCCCTCCTTTTTTAAAAACTTATGTGGGAAATGGAGCATGTATTCAATTTATAGCGAATTATTACTCGATTGTTCTTTATTAAGAATTTTATTTCAAAGGAGATTTACAATGTGTGGAATAGTAGGGTATATCGGTAATCAGGACGCGAAAGCAATCTTGATTAAAGGTTTAGAAAAACTGGAATACAGAGGATACGATTCTTCCGGAATAGCTTTATTGAATGAAAGAGGTTCACATATATACAAAGAACAGGGACGAATAGCTGCACTTAACGATGTGATTGATCAGCAGGAGACAGCGTTAGTGGGTATTGGTCATACGAGATGGGCGACACATGGCAGACCTAGCCGCAGGAATGCACATCCTCATCAAAGCAACAGCGGTCGCTTTACCATTGTCCATAATGGGGTTATCGAGAACTTCGAGGAAATCAAGCGGCAGTTTCTATCAGGAGTACCTTTCGCAAGCGACACGGATACGGAAGTGATTGTACAGTTGATGGAGAAATTAGTGGAAAGCGGCTTAGAGGTTGAAGAAGCTTTTCGGCAATTGCTCGTCACAATGAAAGGTTCTTACGCCGTTGCTTTATTAGATAACGAAGATATCCATACGATTTATGTTGGTAAAAATAAAAGCCCCTTGCTCATTGGACTAGGCCAAGACTTTCATGTAATTGCAAGCGATGCTATGGCGATGCTGCAGCTAACGAATCAATTCGTGGAATTGATGGATGAGGAGATGGTCATTCTTCGCCAACATTCAAAAACGATTAAAACCTTGAGCGGAGAGCTCATGCAGAGGAGGCCTTTTCAAGTCAAGCTTGATGCCAGCGATATAGAGAAAGGGATATATCCGCATTATATGCTGAAAGAAATTGACGAGCAGCCCTTTGTCATTCGTAAAATCGTGTCCAAATACCAAGATGGCAATGGAGATTTGGTTATCGATTCTAACATTCGCAATAGCATGAAGGAAGCGGATCGTATCTATATCATCGCTTGCGGAACAAGTTATCATGCGGGACTGGTCGGTAAACAGTTGATTGAGAAAATAGCCGAAATTCCTGTTGAGACTCATATCGCAAGTGAATTTTTGTATAATAGACCGATTCTCTCCAAGCACCCACTTTTTATCTTTATTTCTCAAAGCGGAGAGACGGCGGATAGCAGAGGTGTATTAGTAGCCATCAAGCAGCTGGGTTATCCGACATTGACGATTACGAATGTACCAGGTTCCACGTTATCACGTGAAGCGAACTTCACGCTGCTCACTCATGCCGGACCCGAAATCGCGGTAGCCTCAACAAAAGCCTATACAGCACAAATTGCTGTATTAGCGATACTCGCATTTGACAGCGCGCGTGCAAAAGGAATCAATCAGGAAACCAACCCTTTCCACGAGTTAAGTATTGCCGCGAATGCGATGGAAATTATGATTAACAGGAAGGAGATGATGGAAGAGAACGTTTGGAAGTATTTGAATGCGTCACGCACCTGCTTTTTTATAGGGCGAAGCATGGATTACTACGCATGTCTGGAAGGCGCATTAAAGCTTAAAGAGATTTCCTATATTCAAGCCGAAGGATTCGCCGGCGGAGAATTAAAGCATGGAACCATTGCCTTAATTGAAGAGGGCACTCCCGTTATTGCGCTTTTAACCCAATCTCATATTAGGGGCAATATTAGGAGCAACGTCCAAGAAGTTCTGGCACGGGGTGCTCATGTTTGTATGATCAGCATGGAGGGGATGGAGGAAAAGCACGATCAAATCGTCCTGCCTGCTATTCACGAGCATCTTACCCCGTTGGTTTCGGTTATTCCGTTACAATTAATTGCCTATTATGCAGCCGTATATCGAGGTTGCGATGTTGACAAGCCAAGAAATCTTGCCAAAAGTGTCACCGTGGAGTGATGATAACCATGATCGGTCAAAATATTTCAAGTATACGGAAGCAGAGGGGGTACACATTGTCTGAGCTCTCAGAGCGGACAGGTATTTCCAAATCCTACTTAAGCAATATCGAAAGAAATCTCAAGCAGAACCCCTCCATTCATGTGATAGAAAAAATCGCAGAGGTTCTTAATGTGGATCTTAAGCTCTTACTGAAAATTACGGAAGATACGGGAACGAATCATCAACTGGATCAGGAATGGATGGATTTTATAGCTGATTTGAAACAATCCGGTATCGCCAAAGAACGCATTCATGAATTGAAAATTTTGATAGAGTTCATGAAATGGCATAACGATAAAGTTAACTAGTGAGCATTCCCAAGTCATCGGTTTGTACGATCCTGACTGCTGTTATAGATGAATCATAGCAAGAAGTAAAAGCCCCGCAGGGGGCTTTTTTCTTATTGTTCTTAATAAGAAACGTATTTGTTCTTTGGAGGAAATTCTGATATAATTATGAGAGCACCCATCACTTTGAGATAAGGGAAGATATGAAATGATTGGAAAACGAGTACAACAATTGAGGAAAGAGAAGGGCCTGTCACTGACAGAACTCGCTGAACGTGCAGGGGTTGCTAAATCCTATATTAGCAGCTTGGAGCGGGATATTCAGAAGAATCCTTCAATTCAGTTTCTTGAGAAAATTGCAGCTGTCCTTAAAGTGCCAGTCGAGAGATTAATCGATGAGCAGGATGAGACATCTCAGGATGGGCCTCAGCTCGATCAGGAATGGTATGACATTATTAAAGAAGCCATGTCATCTGGGGTTGATAAGCAGCAGTTTCGCGAATTTCTGGATTTTAACAAATGGAGAATGAAGCGACCAAACGATGAATAATCCAGATAACCTTGTGTAGATCTATGGGGACATACAAGGATCATTTTCAGCTGAATTTTGTGATTTTTGAGTCGTTTGGAAAGGGCTTCTTAGGAATGCGCGAATTTCGTCCATCGTAAAACCCATCTTACGTGCGCTCATAATAAGTTCGATCCACTCCGTATCAAGTTCTTCCAAATCCGTCTGATGCATCTGATGATTCACAAGTGACCCCTCCAAAGCATTCTTTGTGATACAAATCGTATCTGGTAATTTATTATCGCACGTTTTTTCCGCGAAATCAATCCCGATCATATTAAAATTATACAAATTGTATCGACGCTTATGTGATTCCCCTCGACAAATTCCGCATGAGCCTCCGCAGTTAGACCTAGAGATACTCGTAAGGGAAGGGGACATCTAGTGACCAATAAACGTATGAATCGCAGGGCGTTTCTTAAGTATAGTATGTCTGCGGTAGGATCTTTGGCGGCGCTTGCGGGAGCTAGCGGTCTATATAGCATCTTCGGCGAGAGGTATTGGATTCAGTTAAAAACAGTTCCACTTGCGTATCATCGATATCCTGCAGCATTCGCGGGTATGCGCATTGTTCAGTTCAGCGACACACATCTCGGTAAGTACTATAGTTTGGACCAATTGGCACGAGTGGTTAAGCTGGTTCAGCGGCAAAAGCCTGACTTGATTTGTTTTACAGGAGATTTATTTGATTCTAATTACGGTCAAATAAGTGACGATGTGATTCCGATTCTATCGCGGCTTCAAGCCAAATCGGGCAAATACGCGGTTCTCGGCAATCACGATATGCGCCTGGACCCTGGGCGGGTCAAGGATGTACTTGAACGATCCGGCTTTACTGTGCTAGTCAACGCAAATAAGTCGATTGTACGCGGAAATAGCCGTTTATGGATAGCAGGAATTGATGAAATGTTCCACGGTAAACCGGATCTGCCTCTCGCCTTAAAAGGTACCGTAGTAGACGAGTTCGTGCTGCTGCTTGCACACGAGCCGGATTTCGCAGATACCGCCTTGAAATTTCCTGTTGACTTGCAGCTCTCAGGCCATAGTCATGGCGGGCAAATTCGGATTCCTTTTTACGGGAGCCTATTTACACCGGATCTGGGACAAAAATATGAGGTAGGACTTTATACCTTCGAAAAAAGTGAATTTCACGTTTACACAAACCGCGGCATAGGAACTACATTGTTTCCGATAAGGTTCAATTGCCGGCCTGAAATTACCGTGTTTGTCTTGGAAACGAAGCAGCCATAACCGACAAAAACTCCGCCAGCTGATGCTGACGGAGTTTTTTTATTGGTTAATAGCAGAACCACTTTTTCCAAATATCGTAGGAATCCGGACAATCATTATTGCCCCAATTGATGTCGTCCCAGCAGTCTTCATACCAATTGTTGTTGTGATTGTTATTATTATTGTTGTTGCTGTTATTGTTATGATTGTCGTTGTTGTTATTATTATTGTTGCTGTTATTGTTATTATTGTTGTTGTTGTTGTTGTTGTTGTTGTTGCTATTGCTGCTATTGCTGTGATTATTATTGTTGTTACTATTGTTATTGCTGTTCTGGTATGTACTTGAACTAAATAACTTACTCAGATTAAACAAAGAAGTAAGCTGCGATAAGAAACTATTTTTCTGAGAAGTGCTTGACTCATAACCCGAAGCGTAAGCGGATACTGGAAACGTAATCGCACTGAAAATGAGAAGGATGAATAGAAACCTAGCAATTTTTAACAATGTACGTGGCCTCCCTCCATGAGTTGTTAAAGGATGAAAACGTTCTTTATTAAGAATTATACCGTAGATATTAGCTTTTGAGAACAGGAAAAGGCATAGATCATTTATCAAATTTGTGATACAATATGTAACATACAATAATTAGGAGGATTGATAGAATAGAGTACCTTGAGTTCATATGTAATAGCAAAAAATGGATACATACAATGAAATTTGATTATGGTCATGTGAGGTGCTATTCATGCAAGTTGTTCAACCGATAAGAGATCAAGAGAAAATTGAACAATTACAAGAAGTTTTAAAAGAACAATCAATTCGGGACTGGCTTCTCTTTACAATCGGGATTAATTCCGGACTTCATCTCAGCGATCTTCTATCATTGAAAGTAAAAGATGTGAGGGATCGAAATGTGGTAAGTGTTCGGGAGGAAAAAACGGGTAAAGTCAAGACATTCCAGCTTTCTTCACAGCTTAAGGCCTTTATCAAGGAGTATATTCAATATATGGACGAGGATAATTACTTATTTCCGTCCCAACGAACGGGTAATCCCATCAAGAGAATTCGCGTGTATCGAATTTTAAATCAAGCGGCGAAACAAGTTGGATTAACAGATATTGGCACTCACACACTCCGTAAAACATATGGCTATCATTACTATTTAAAAACGAAAAATGTCTCTGTACTTAGAGATTTGTTTAATCAGTCAGCGCCATCCGTCACCTTGAAGTATATCGGTGTAAATAAGTAGTAGCAGGCGAACATCGCTATTCTGTCTCATGACAGATACATAACGTATCGTAAGTAACGGAGAATGGATTTTTACTTTTTAAGAAAAGCTGAGCGTTGGGAGTAGGTCCACATATGAATCAAGAACTTAAGATTTCAATCGATATTCATCAGATTCTTCTCTATCTTGGCATCGACAAACAGAAATTTCAGGCTCATAAAGTCCAATTTGCTCGGCAATCAACTACTCCAACGAACGCTCAGCCCTTACAAAGGCAATGAACCGTTTTGCTTCATCTGGCGAAAGCTTTCGGCCATCAACGGTCAATGAAAACTTTTGCAAAATATTTTCATCTGTTAAATCAAGATTTTCTACAAAGTCCCGAACATCGTTATCAAGAACAGTTTGCTGAAGGTTCGTGCGTCCAAGCAAATAGTCAATGGAAACATTAAAAAAGTTCGCTATTTTATTAATGGTTTCGTAATCGGGCTCGCGACGGCTTGTTTCATAGTGAGAAAGGGATGCCCTGGATATACCAATTTTAATGGATAATTCTTCTTGGGTCAGTCCTCTCTTTTCACGTAAGAGGGCAATACGGTCTCCATACTTCAGCTTGATCATTCCTCACTGTTTATTTTTCTACCATTATATCCACGGTGTTTAACCAAATATACCAGAAAACCATTATAACAAAGCAAAGATTCATTTGACTAGATACAATATGTATTAAGGTGGTGTGAAGGCTTTGACGATCGGAAAAAGAAGCAAGTTAACACTGACTACCCCTTTAGAAGGTAAATTAACAATTGTTCAAATGTATGCGAGAAATATACATACGAAGTATGCGCTAATCGATATTTTGGAATTAGAGAAATCACAATTTACTTTCGAAAGTTCATTGATTTTACCTACGGATAACGAAATCATATACGGCTTTGAGCTTATCGTTGCGAATCGAAAGTTCCATTGCGAGGGTTGCATAGACCTTGTGAGTAAGAACAAAGATATATATTTGTATAAAGCGGCCGTTCAACCTAATGACTACGTAGAATTCGAATTGCTTTATGAAATAAATCAACTTGCAACTTTACATAATAAAGAATTTGCCAGAATCACAAAAAGCTACGAAGCTGATCGATATTATGATGACGTTGTGGTCAATTATATCTGTTAATAGGAACAAACCCCTTGTTAAGTTACGAAATGTATCTTATAATCATTTATATATACATATTGTAACAATAAACGACATTAAGATTCAGTAAAGGGGAGAAATTTATGTTTAACTTAGATATGGTGTATTGCGTGAAATGCGAATCGGTGATGTCCAGAAACAAAGCGGAGAAAGTGTTCAAAACAGGGTATTATAAGACTACAATCCCTCTGTGTCACTGTAAGGACTGCGCCAATGAGCGTTTGGAGAAATTAAGTGCTGAGTTGTCCGGAAATTCGCAGATTTGTTATTCCGGTTTTGAAGCCTCCGCATTTTTATTTACAACATAGGAGGCATGACCATGAGTCTGTTTGACAGCCGCCATAATAAATAAAGCCATCCCTTGATTTAAAGGGGTGGCTTTTTCATTTTTACTGAAGCAAATGCTTATAGGCACTATAGTCGATCTGCTCTCTCTCAAGGAAGCTGGTCAAGCTGCGGTAGTCACGCTTCGGAGTTGCAAGAATGTACCCCTCGATACAGTGATCTCTCGTTACCTCATTGGCGTTGGCCTCCAAAGCAACCTGTCCGATTCGAGCCGCGATGGAGTGCTTGGCAATATCTCTAAAAGCTGTTGGCACGGGAGAGACTAGCTGATCCAGGAATGATTTAGAGTCTTCTGTCCAAAGATGGCGAGAGCTGTCGACATAATGATTTTGCCAATCAAGCTTCGACTTTCCGTCTTCTTTGGGGAGCACCTTCAGGAACTTGCGAAACATGAAGTATCCGCCTACAGACATGAAGAACAGCAGGACAAACACCCAGAAAATAATGAACCACATAAAAAAATCGTTAGCCATATATTTGTCACCTCACTACCAAACGGTCATATATGATAAGAATTATACCTTATTTCTAGATTTCTTGCGACAATCCGAGTAAAATAGGAAGGTAGTAGATAGACACTCAATAAAGGAGCAATGAATCATGCCCAAAATTGGCTCACACGTTTCGTTCTCAGATAAAGGCTTGTTAAATGCAGCTGAAGAAGCAGTTTCATACGGTTCTTCCACGTTTATGATATACACAGGCGCACCACAAAATACGCGCCGCAAACCCATTGAAGATCAATACATTGAAGAAGGCAAAGCTTTGATGGACAAGCATGCAATGAACGAAATTGTCGTGCACGCGCCTTACATCATTAACTTGGGTTCCTATAAAGAGGATACCTTTGAACTGGCTGTGCGCTTCCTTCAAGAAGAGATTCGCCGAACGGCCTACATCGGTGTGCGCAATATCGTTCTTCACCCTGGCGCCTATACAGACAAGGATGCAGAGTACGGCATTGAACGTATCGCTGAAGGTTTGAACGAAGTACTGGCTGGCGTGAAGGATACTGACGTGAATATTGCGTTGGAAACAATGGCTGGCAAAGGCACCGAAATTGGCCGCAGCTTCGAGGAAATTGCGGAAATTATGGAGCGTGTGGAGTTTAACAACAAACTTACGGTTTGTATGGACACTTGCCATATTCACGATGCTGGTTATGATATTGTTAATGATCTGGATGGCGTTCTGCATCATTTCGATAAAGTTATTGGCCTAGAGAAGCTAGGCGTCGTTCACTTGAACGACAGTAAGAATCCTCGCGGGGCTGCGAAAGACCGTCATGCGCCGTTAGGCTCAGGCTGGATTGGCTTTGAAGCAATGAACAATGTGGCTAATCATGAGAAGCTGCAGCATTTGCCGATGATTCTAGAGACGCCTTGGATCGGAAAAGAAGACAAAACGCAGCGTCCGATGTACGAAGCGGAAATTGCTCTTTTGTCCGGCAATCTCAAAGGCCGCTTCGGCGAAGAGTTTCTGGATCATGTAGAGCGAATCGACCATATGTTTGGCAAAAAGGATATTCATTTCCGCGATTACGTGCTGAAAACTTGGGAGATTCTGAAAAACGATGCGAAAGCGAAAAAAGCGGACGGCCGCGAGCCGTTAGAGCGCTTGTACGATATTTTGCATGAAGAAAGATTGTTGTCCGACCTAAGCGAGGAGCAGCTTAACCAACGTCTTATCGTTTGGCTTGCCGGTCAGGATATATTGAAGAAGGCTTAATACAGATACAGATAACTTTCGAGTAGAAAGCAACTAGGGGGATTCACATGGAACGGGGAAATGCAAATAGTCTGACTCGCAGGGAGAGCGAATGGGCGAATAGAGCAAGAATGTTGATCTCCTGTCCGGATCAGCCGGGCATCGTGGCGGCAGTGTCACAGTTTTTGTATGAATATGGCGCGAATATCGTGCAGTCCGACCAGTATACGATGGATCCGGAAGGCGGGATGTTTTTCATCCGCATAGAGTTTGACTTGGATGACCTGGAAAACCGCGTGCAGCAATTGAAAGAAGCTTTTTCAGTCGTTGCTGACAAGTTCTCCATGGATTGGAGCCTGTCACTAGCTAATCAGAAGAAGCGTATTGCGATCTTTGTTTCGAAGGAAGATCATGCTTTGCTTGAGCTTCTCTGGCACTGGCGTGCAGGCGATTTGAATGCGGATATTGCGATGGTGATCTCCAATCACCCGGATATGCAATCGCTGGTAGAGCCTTTCGGCATTCCGTATTACCATATTCCGGTTACGGCAGATACGAAGGCTGAAGCGGAGCGCCGCCAGTTGGAAGTCGTGGGAGACAAAGTGGACGCTATTGTACTTGCCCGCTATATGCAGATCGTTTCACCGTCTTTCATCAAGCATTACTCCAACCGCATCATCAATATTCACCATTCTTTCTTGCCTGCTTTTGTAGGTGGTAAGCCGTATGCCCAAGCGCATAACCGCGGCGTGAAAATTATTGGCGCAACCGCCCATTATGTGACGGAAGAACTAGATGGCGGCCCTATTATTGAACAGGACGTTCAACGGGTTAGCCACCGTGATAATGTGGAAGACTTGAAGCGAATCGGCCGCCATATTGAACGGATCGTTCTAGCCAGAGCTGTTGCTTGGCATGTAGAAGATCGAATTATTGTTCATAATAATAAGACTGTCGTTTTCAATTGATGGGAAAACTAGGCTGTATCCAATTTAGGATGCAGTCTTTTTGCTGGTATGCGCAAATCCGACGAGTTTTAACGGTTTATTGTGGCAAAGCCTCAAAGCAAATGGTACAATAATGCAAGCGAGAAAAGTCACTTGTATGTACAAGTTATGACTTAGGTAAGTAGAGACATATAGGAGGGAATTTTCGAAATGACAGTAACAAATAAAACAATCGAACAATTAGCAGTTGACACGATTCGTACGTTAGGTATCGATGCCGTTGAGAAAGCTAAATCCGGTCACCCTGGTATGGTCATGGGGGCTGCTCCAATGGCGTACGTGCTGTGGAAGCAGCATATGAAGCACAACCCGGCGAATCCGAAATGGGTTAATCGTGACCGTTTCGTACTTTCTGCGGGTCATGGCTCCATGCTCCTATACAGCCTTCTTCACTTGTGTGGATATGATTTGCCGATCGAAGAGATCAAAAACTTCCGTCAATGGGGAAGCAAAACACCAGGACATCCGGAATACGGTCACACGCCAGGTGTTGACGCAACAACCGGTCCACTTGGACAAGGGATTGGTATGGCCGTAGGTATGGCAATGGCGGAAGCTCACCTGAGAGAGACATATAACAAAGAAAACTTCCCTGTTATCGATCATTATACATACGCGATCTGTGGCGATGGCGACATGATGGAAGGCGTTTCCTCTGAAGCGGTATCCTTGGCGGCTCACCTGAAACTGGGCAAATTGATTATGCTTTACGATTCAAATGATATCTCGCTGGATGGCGAGCTGAATATGGCATTCTCCGAAAACGTGCAGGCACGTTTTGAAGCTTATGGCTGGCAAGTGCTGCGTGTAGAAGAGCAAAACGATCTTGCTGCAATCTCCAAAGCGATCGCTGAAGCGAAAGCTGACACAACTCGTCCGACTTTGATTGAAGTGAAAACGACAATCGGTTTCGGCAGCCCGAACAAAGGTGGAAAAGGCGGACACGTTGGACCTCACGGATCCCCACTTGGTGGCGACGAAGTGAAATTGACGAAACAAGCGTACGGTTGGCCGGAAGAACCAGACTTCTTGGTTCCTGATGAAGTTCGTGCCCACTATGCGGAAATTGGTAAGGAAGGCGCTGCAGCTGAACAAGCTTGGAGCACTCTTTTAAATGATTACATTAAAGCCTATCCAGAATTGGGTAACCAATTCAGTGCAGCGGTTAATAATGAACTGCCTGCAGGTTGGGATGCAAACCTTCCGGTTTACAGCACTTCGGACAAGCCTATGGCAACTCGTGTCGCTTCCGGTAATGCGATCAACGCGATTGCTCCTTTGCTTCCACAATTGATTGGTGGGTCCGCGGATCTGGCGAGCTCCAATAATACGATGATCAAAGGCGAGTCCAACTATAGCGCAAGCAACTATGCGGGCCGCAATCTATGGTTTGGTGTTCGTGAGTTCGGTATGGGTACAGCAATGAACGGTATGGCACTTCACGGCGGCGTGAAAGTATACGGTGCAACATTCTTCGTGTTCTCCGACTACCTGCGTGCGTCCATCCGTCTAGCGGCACTTATGCAGCTTCCGGTTATCTATGTTCTTACACATGACAGTATCGCAGTTGGTGAAGATGGACCGACACATGAGCCGATTGAGCAATTGCCAGCGCTTCGTGTTATTCCGGGCATTACAGTCATTCGCCCTGCGGACGGTAACGAAACTTCCGAAGCATGGCGTTATGCGGTCGCTGAAGCTAAAGGACCGGTTGCGCTCGTATTGACTCGTCAAAATCTGCCGATCCTCGAAGGAACGGTTGAAGGTGCGAAAGCGAATCTGAGCAAAGGTGGATACGTAGTATCCGACGCAGCTAACGGTAAACCGGATGCTCAAATTCTTGCAACAGGTTCCGAAGTACAATTGGCTGTCGCGGCGCAAAAGCTGCTTCAAGCTGAAGGTATCAACGTTCGCGTTGTCAGCTTGCCAAGCTTGGAACTGTTCGAGAAACAGTCCAAAGAATACAAAGATTCCGTCATTCTTCCAGATGTCAAAAAACGTCTTGCTGTTGAGATGGCATTCCCGCTTGGTTGGGAACGTTATGTAGGCGATGAAGGTTCCATCTTAGGCATTTCCACGTTCGGTGCATCCGCGCCTGGCGATTTGGTTCTGAAAGAGTACGGCTTCTCACCAGAGAACGTTGCAGCTAGAGTTAAAGCTCTATTGGCTTAGAACAAACATAGCCGCGTTATTCACAAAGCCATAGCCCACCATGCGTGGGCTTAGCCTTATTTTATAGCCATTTTAGAGGGGGAACTATAAATCATGTCCAGCTTTGAAAATGTAACGGTATTGACGAAAGCTAACGTTTATTTTGACGGTAAAGTAACAAGCCGCACAGTACAATTCGCGGATGGTACGAAAAAAACATTGGGGATTTTGCTTCCGGGTGAGTATGAATTCGGTACTGATGTGAAAGAAATTATGGAAATCCAAGCTGGTGAGCTGAACGTCCTTCTTCCAGGCAGCAGCGAATGGATCAGCATCAAGGGACAAGGTGAATTCACAGTTCCAGCGAATGCAAAATTCAAGCTTGATGTGAAAACAGTTAGCGATTATATCTGCTCTTATATTAGTGAATAGGTAATCCTATCCCATACATCGGATGAACATTGTTCATGGATGTGTGGGATTTTTTTATTTGAGGGGCTTGTGCGAATCACTCCAAGGGTATAAAGTGCGAACCTCCATCTGAAGCACCTCTTCGATATCATTCATCCGCAGCCATAGCTGCTGTATATCGAAGAGTCCTTCTAGATGGGCAGCATGTCGAAGCTTCAAACTGGAGAGGGAAATACCAATGGCGTGAGGACGCTCCGGATGGACGATGAGGTCCTCCAACAGCACGGTGATGCCGGCATCGAACTCGTTAATCTCTTCCATGTTCAGCTGCTGAAAAGGTGCTCCCAGCGGCACATAGAGCGAATTTTTGCTGAAATCAAGCTCGTTTGGCCGAAACCGCAGTGATAGAAGGATAGGAACGATGCCCTCTTCATGATAATCATAAAAGACGGTTAGCTTTGCCACCTGCAGGCACCCCCCTAGATTTTAAAAACTCCAGCTTGTTCATGATTAAACGCGTCGCTTCGGACCAATTGGACGGATCGTATTTCTTGTTTGACTGGTTTTGGGTATATTGTTGAAACTCGTAGTCCAGGGAACCCTGCAGGACACGTCTCTCTATTTGATCGATCCGCGCTTTGGCAAGCCGGTAAGTGACTTGGAATTCTTCAGAAAGATAGGCGATCAATTCATTTTTGTTCTCAGGCAGCGCGAGGTTTCTCAGCATGGAGAGGGGAAGCGCCGCATAGAGTTGGAAAGCGGATGCGTCCTGCTCCTGCCAATTTACATAACGATCAGGCATTGCCATCTGGTTGCCGGAGTGCCGGAGAACATGGCAGAGTTCGTGCAGGAAATCTTCCCACTGCTCCTTGGGGGAGAGGCGACGGTCAACGTTAATGCTGAACTGCCCGTTACTTTCGATCGCCATACTGTTCATATCCATGGTATACACCCAAATGCGCAGCTTAGCCGCCAAATGCGTCATGCAAAGCTGAGAGGGCATTGTGATTTCGTGCTGCTCATATAAAGCTTCGACCCATTGTTCCAGAGGGGTTGTTTGATAGTGAGTAAACAGGGAAAACACCTCGATATGATTGAAATGAGAATATATGTTCGTTTTATAGGGATAAAGAAAAGCCCGAGGGGCTTAACTTCCTATCATATGTACTATTGCTCGCTATCCGGTGTACGGTTCATCTGCTGCTCTTTGATAAAGTGCCAGAACCGAAGCATTTCGTCCCGTCTTTCCTTTGGCGCACTTTGGAAGTCCTTAAAGAATAGGCTGACCTCAGGATCATCGATATCGCTAACCCCAGGTCCGGAAGGGGCATCCAGTGACTCTTCATCCGTCGGCGCAAAGCCAGCGAGCAGCAAGAGCTCGTCCTTGTCAGCGCGATTAAGCGCATCAGCTAACGCAATGACCGTTTCCCTGGATGGATTGAAGCGGTTATTTTCTATGGAGTTAATAAATGAATAACTAACACCGGACCGCTCTCCAAGCTCTCTAAGGGTAAAATGGTTCTGTTTGCGCAGCTGCCGGATTTGAAGGCCGAACTGGACCATATCTTTCATCGATTCATCACCTGTTCCTTATTGTAAATGGTTTGAGGTATAAAAAACAAGCGTTTTTTTCGTTTCTCAAAACTTTTGTGTTGAAATTATAAACAAGTTTAGCGTATGATTTGTTTATAATTTCAAAACGACAAATTTTGGGAGATGATGAGGATGTTGGAACAAGTTTTACACATAGAGCAAGATCAGATCGACAAGCGGGCTACGCGGAAAAGGGTGGAGAGTCTGCTGGATACCGTTCGGTTATACCAGACGCTCGGAAGTGTTCGCAGAGATGGTGCGATGCATGATGCGCATAAGGTGGCGGAAATGTCTGCTGAATATATCGTGGCATCTGCACGGGAGGAGCAGGCAGCGCTCTTATATGACGAGGTTGAGCAGGCGCTGTCGCGGCTGGACGAGCAGGAGGAGGAGATTATACGGAGACGCTACTTGCAGAAGGAGAAAGTGCTGGACTGTTTCCTATATCATGATTTCAATTTTAGTGAACGAACTTATCGCAGGGTCAAGGGGGGAGCACTCGATAAGCTAGCTTACATGTTGAGGGTAGTGGTCATTCGAACATCAAAATAACGTGTCCGAAAGTTGGCCGTTTATTGGCAGTCCATTCGAACTGAGGCATGGTAAGATCGATGTGTAGACCAAGAAGGCGGTGATGCTGCTGAAGAAGATCGAAGTAATCAATCTCCTGAAGTCTTTAAGCAAGACTCATTGGGAGAAGATGAAAGGATGTGGTTGAGGTAAAGAAAAAAATGTTTTGAATTTCAAAACAAAACAAGAAAAGAGGTGAGAGAATGAATGATTAACATGGCCAAACAATTGGCGCTGTTTTTACAAGCGAAAGGAGAGGGAACGCTCGGCACGGATCTGTTTGTGGATAGCGATTCTCAGAGCCCTGATGAGGCTATTACCCTTTGCCATGTCGGAGGCAGCGCGGAATTCAAGCTGGACGCTCCTGGCAGTTGGCGCAAGCTGAGCCTGCTGGTTAGAAGCGCAACCGCTGAGGGGGCGCAGGAGAGAATTTGGCGTCTCATTGGCCGCATGTTGGAGCCGGAGGAGGGTACCATTCAGGTGGATGGTGGACTGTATACGGTGCAAATTACGTCGCTGCCGGCAGGACAAGCTTTAGATGCACAAGGAAGAACTTCTATGAAAGCCGTCTTCCTGCTTAAGCAAATCAAGCCTGTCGTCGAATCGTGGCTGGAAGCTATCTCGCAATTCACGGAAACCGCACTTGGCGTGCAATGGCGTGTCTATCGCGGTTTCAACGGGACCTGCCGACCCGCAGTCTCATGGCAGTGTACAGGTTGGCACAGCGCAGCAGCCTCGCGAGGTGTTCAGCAGCTGTCCAAGCAATTCGTCGGCCATATTGCCGCTAGATCGGCAAGTGAATACCAGCTGGCAGCGCAAGTGCTGATGCTTGGCTTGGCTGAGCAGGCCAAATTGCCGCTTGGCGGATTAGGCGGCAGATGGTTAACAGTGCTGGACGCTCAAGCAGCGACTCGATCCGGTGATTTGTTTACGGGTGTGCTGACAGTAACATTGACGGGTGCTGCCGGCGTCACACCTGGTTCGAGTCCGTTGATAGCTGGTGTGCATACTGAACCAAAAATATAAAAAAGAGGTGACTGTTTGTGAAACAAAGCAAAACACAAATAAGCAGCAATACGAGTGATGAAATCGTGATGTATGACAAAGAAGAGCTAATGGCAAATTCTAAGGATCTCTTTGATTGTGCACCGGAAGTAATCGTTGGTGCCTTACAAGGAGATTCCGAAACGATGTATGCAATCGCCTATGTCAATCAAGCGGTTCAAAACTTTTTACAAAGGAAGGTGCAGGAATAATGGCAGGTGGAACTTGGAGTGTAACGGATCGACCGGTATTACCGGGATTTTATATGAACTTTGAGGCGGCGGCGCTAAGTGCGATCTTGCCGGGAAGTCAAGGTGTCGTTGCCGTGCCGGTTAAAGCAAATTGGGGAGCAGTGAGACAATTTGTTGAGATAACGAGTGAGCAAGGTATCTATGATGCTTTCGGTCGCGATCAAAGCGGCTCGGCTTCCGCGCAAGCCATTTTGAAGTTGGCCTTGCTGGGTAAGCCGAAGAAGGTGTTAGCTTACCGAATTGCGGATGCCACAGCAGCCAAAGCAGCTTTAACGCTGAAAGATTCGGCTTCGGCCAATGTATTGAAGTTAGAAGCTACATACGAAGGTGCGCGAGGTAACGGCTTCTCGGTCATTCTTCAGACGAATGCCGTCGATGCGTCGAAAAAGGATTTGAAGCTGCTTGAAGGCTCCTCTGTTCTGAAGACATTTACATTCTCGGCCAGTACCGTTCAGGCCGCAGCGGATGCTCTAAATCAAGACAACGGTAATGTTTGGCTGACAGCAACCGTTCTTGCCCCAGGCAATGGTACGCTAGCTGCCGTCTCAGGCAGTGCGTTGACTGGCGGCAGCTCGGGTATCAGCGGGATTGCTTCAGCGGATTACCTGAATGCTCTAAGCGCACTAGAGACACAGGAATTCCATGTGCTTGCGCTGGATGGAGTCACAGATACGGGCATTCAAGCATCGGTTGCTGCTTGGACGAGTCGTTTGCGCTCTGAAGGGAAAGGCATTACAACGGTACTTGGCAGTTCTACCGCTGATGATACTGCTTCTGATGCAGCAAGTCGGGCAGCGGCACGCAGCGCTTTATTCAATCATGAAGCAATTGTCAATGTAGGGACTGGAGCGATTCTCGCGGGTACAAGCTATAGCTCGGCATGGGTAGCAGCTTATGTAGCGGGGCTAATTGCGGGTCAAAAGCTGAGTGAATCTACGACTTACGCAGCTGCTCCGTTCAGTGATGTGACACGAAGATGGACGCGCAGCGAACAGGAGAGTTCGGTGAAAAACGGCGTTTTCCTGCTGTATCATGACGGTCAGAGGGTGAAAACGCTGCGTGGAATGAATTCACTCGTTTCTCTGCGCCAAGGACAAAATGCAGCTTGGAAGAAAATTCGTACGATTCGTGTCATGGATGCCATCAATCAGGATCTTCTGCGAACAGCGGAAGAGGCGTATATCGGAAAAGTAAATAACACAGAGGAAGGGCGTCTGGCTCTGGTGGAGTCAGCCAAGCGGTATATGCAGACATTGGCACAAGCCGGCGTCATTGAAACATCAAGCTTCGATGTGTATCTGGACCCGGCTTATTACGGAGAAACCGCTGAACTGACGCCAGAACCTGATCAAGTATATATCAAGTGGGATGCGCAGCTGACAGATGTGATGGAACAAATTTTTGGCACTTTTATCGTACATTAAGGGGGATTACGAATGAGTTTAGATGCGAGCAGAGTAATTTTAGGAACATATGGTTCGGTATTTATCGGTGGCGTATGGCAAACCAACTTTAATCATTTGGAAGCGAATGTGGAGATGCAGAAGAAAGAGCTCCAGCTTGCGGGAGATCCGTGGGTTCGGCATAAAAAAGGTGCGATGAAAGGCACCGGGACACTCAGCGGTTTCAAAGTTACGAGCGATATGATCGCAAGAGGATTTGATAAATTCAGTCTTGTATCCAAGTTGAATGATCCTGATGCATATGGTTTCGAACGGATTACACTAAACAATGTCATGCTGGACAAGCTTCAGTTGGCCAATTGGACGGCAGGGGAGGAAGTGAAGGAAGAAGTAGCATTTACATTCGAAGGCTATACGCTTAATGATCCTATCCGGGCTATTTAATCAGTTCAACAAAAGGAGGAATAGATGATGTTAACAGATGAACAAATTTTGCAAAAGCTGCTTGAGGCTGACCAGCTCCCGGAGAAAACCGTGACAATCGCTAGATTCGGTGTTCCCATTTTACTGCGCGGTCTGACTGGAAAGCAGGTGTTTACGCTCCGCGAACGATGCACAGAACGTGCCGATCGTCGAGGTGTACAAACCGATCGGCTTGATGAAGAGCAGTTTAATGTCGCTCTGATCTTCGCTGCAACCGTCTCCCCCAACTGGGGGGACCCTCGGCTGCTTGCGAAGTACCAGGCCAGCTCCGGTGAGGAAGTGATTAAGCGCATCTTGCTCGCAGGCGAACTGTCCGCGCTTGGCGATGAAGTGCTGGATTTGAGCGGATTTAATACAACGCTGGATGAAGTAAAAAACTAATTACCTCCGGGGGGCTGCCGGCGATGCTCCACGCGATATGGATGCGTCATCACCTGCGCCCCGGAGTATTCTGGACATTGCCTCGTGGGGAGCAGCAGTTCCTGCTTGCCAGTATGGAATTAGAGCTGGAGCATGAACATGCGCTGGAGCGGGAGCGCGAACGCGCAAGGAGGTGAAGTGATGAGTGAAATCGTGATGGTTAACAATTTGGCACGAGTCATGGCTGCGCAAGAGCGATTGCGCAGTTTGGTAGAACGGACAGGGTCTTCAGCGCAGCGGCTGACGGGGTTATTTAACAAAGCGGCTGAGGCCGGAACGAAGCTGAGCCAGATTACGGCAAGGCCTGCGATCGCAGGTCGGGATTACTTTTCTTTTGTTATAGACCGTATGCTGTTGCAGCTGGCGGACTTGGGACATACGAAGGTCGATGTGAAGCTGATGATCAACGATCAAATTATTCGGACGGCGAAGCAGCTGCGGGAGCTGCTGCAAGGGCTTGGCGGTGAGTTTTCCGGAAGTTTGGAGGGAAAGACGAAAGCTTCGGCGTCCGCTTCAGCAACTGCGGCTGTAATCATTGCCGCCCCACCTGAAAAAGGTCAGCTGGACAAGTGGCTTGACCGACTTTTGATCATGGCCGAAATTGTGAAGTTACTTGGTGAGGCCTTCGAGGCTTTTGGCAAAGGATTCAAAAGCTTTGCACAAGGGCTCAAAATTTTAAAAGGCTTGTTTGCCGGAAACGGCGGTAAGAAAGAGAAATGCAAGGACCCCTGCAAGGATAATGGCGGTAAACGTACGAAATCTGATGCCGATTCGAAGACCAAATCCAGATCGGGAACCAGGACGAAGAACAAGACAGGTGCGAGGTCGAAGAATAGGGCGGGAGCCAGGACCAAAACACGGGCAGGTGACCGTACAAATACGAGCCCAGGCGGCGGCAGGAACAAATCGAGAGTTAGAACGAGAAACGGCGGACAGGACAGAGGTCGTCAAATCGTTCAAGGCGATAGAGGAGGACATCCGGCTGAGCCAAGAACGTCTAACCGGTTAGGTAAGTTTAGCCGAGCCTCCAAGCTGCTCAGAACGACAGGTAAAGTGCTCAAACCGCTAGGAATCGGGTTGTCTGCACTGGATATTCTGACCTCGGACAATAAAGTGGGCGCTGTGATCCAAGCAGGTGCCGGTGTAGCTGGAGCTGCACTGGGTGCATTCGCCGGTTCTATTGTTCCTGGCGCCGGTACGGCTGTTGGAGGCATTATCGGTGGCTGGCTGGGGGATAAAGCAGGAGAGTTGATCGTCAATAAATGGTTTTCGGGGAAAGAAAAAGAACCTCCGAAAGAGGCGCGGACTGAGTTGTTGCCCGCAGATCGCGAGACTATTTTGATGTCCGCTTCAGCAGCGAGTGCTGGTGTGAGCGAAGGCGTTACTTCGAACAACTACAATATTTCTGTGGATGGTATTACGGTTAATATGCCGAAGGAAAAAGTGGACATGGAGGAACTGGCGATTACCATTGGTCACCAGATTGTTATGCAAATTGGAGCAGCTATCCAAAATCGTACGGAGAACGGAGGCCGAGCCTATGGATACTAAAGAAATGAATTTTACTTTGGAGGATCCCAATGGCATTTCCCTATGGTTTCCTGTGAATCCGTCCGAAGTTACTATTCGACGTGACAAAAGCTTTGAAACCATCACCATAATCCGTGGCGGTGAGTTGGATGTTCCGCAAGGTGTAAAAGTGAAGGAGATTGCATTCTCATCCTTTTTCCCGGCGGTGTATGATGCGAGTTATTGCAAATATAAGCAGCTGCCTGATCCCCAAACGGCGATGAATCAGCTTAATACGTGGATGGAGGGGCGAGATCCGCTTCGGCTTATCATTACGGGCACAGATGTCAACGTACTTGTAATGCTGTCTGCTCATAATAGCAGCTTCAAGGGCGGGGAGCCTGGCGATGTGTATTTTGATCTCATTTTTCGTACATGGAAAGATTACAAAATGAGAACACTGGATGAGCGCAGCGGCAGTTCGGGTGGACAGACAAGGCCTGATATTAAGCCGGTTTCTGCTACTTATCGGGTACAGCCGGGTGATTCACTTTGGTCTATTGCGAAAATGAAGCTCGGTTCAGGCAGCCGCTGGCGTGACCTCTACGAAGGGAATCGTACGCTTATCGGCGACGATCCTGATCTGATTTTACCTGGGCAGGAGTTGGTGATGCCGGTATGACAAATAACCTTTCGGATGGATCTTATGATATTTGGCTGGATGGGTCCTATGCGCTTCGAGACTTAATTTATGAGCTGACACTTGAAGAGGCGCTTGACGAAATTTCCTATAGGGCACAGGCTACAATCGTCGTCCCCCCGGATTTTCCAGGTATGAAGCCAGGTCAGGATGTACGAGTCGTAGGAGTACCCTACGGTAGTTCGAAGCAAGAAGATTTACTCCATCCCGCCGTTGTCTGGCAGTGCGAGAATAGTTATGAACGGGCGGATCGGCTGACGGTGACGATGTATGATCGTACGATTTATTTGGCTAAGTCGGAGGATGAATTTGTGTTTCCCGCAGGAATGACGGCAAGTGAACGCATACGCCGTTATGCGACGGGATGGAATATTATTGTGGGGGATTTGCCGGATACGAAAGTTAAGCTGGCGAAGTCCATCTATCGCGCAGAGACGATTTACAACATGATCATGAAAGATTTGAAAGAAACCGCTCGGAAGGGCGGACCGATGTACCGGCCACGAATGACAGTAAACGGTCTTGAGCTAGTGGAAATTGGCTCTAACTCTGTCGTATGGTCGCTGGAGCCGAGTGAAAATGTGATGAACATCATGCAAAAACGAACGTTGGAAGGTGCAGTAACCAAAGTGAAAGTACTCGGGACCAAAGAAGCAGGAGATGAGGGCGCAGCCCAAGTTTTAGTTATCGAAGAAGGTGAGTTAGCCGAACTGGGTACCCTGCAGAAAATCGTGCAGGACAGCAGCTATCGATCCGTCAGCGAAGCCAAAGAAGCGGCGAAAGCCATGCTTTCGGGCATACAGGAAACAATTAGCGTAACATCTCTCGATATTAATACCATTCGCGCTGGTGATAAGGTCGATCTGGCTGGAAGCGGGATGGAGTTGATTGCTATGACGGTTAGGCACGAGCTTGGTGATCCCGGCAAAATGGTGCTGGAATTGGGCAGCCCTGAGTTGGTTCGAAGGAGGTTCTATATGAATGAATCCGTATAAAAAGCTGGCAGCTGCATTAGACAACCGGATGTCTGTCCATGCGAGCTCGGCTGTAGCAGGAATGCCCGCTGAGCTGGGGACGATTACGGCAGGGGGGTTAAAACTTGATAGTTTTAAACATGAGATTTCCGACTACTATGTGGCGGATTGGATGACCAAGCTGTTTCTGCCGTCTTTTACAATCAGCGGTACGGTGACGGGCTTAACCAGTGGTAATGTGCCGGTAACCGGGCAAGGAAGATTTGCTTTTTCCGAATCAGAGGTCGAAGATGTACGGATTGCGTTTCAATCCGGCTTGAAGATAGGGGACCGTGTGCTGGCTATACCTGTGAATGATGGGAATGATGCTGTAATTTTGTGCAAGGTGGTGAAATAGATGCCGAATTTATTTCCGCTCGCGGTTACAGAAAAGAGTCAGCTGCCATTGCTAGGAGCAGGTACGGGAAGGGGGACAGTTGGATTCGGACGTAGTCCGAAGTTTGATTATGCCCTTGGGGAGTTTGTGCTGACGCAGACAGGAAGAATAGCCGAGTGTAGCGACACGGAAGCTTGGTTGCAATGGTGTCAGAAAGCTTTGCTTACTCAACGTTATACTTATCTGGCTTATTCACGGACTTATGGTCAGGAATTCGATGATTTGATAGCTAGACAATTGTCCAAACCAGCCAATGAAATGGAGATTGCCCGTATTACAAAAGAAACTCTGATGGTTGATCCGCGTACGGCGAGCGTTGGCCCCTTTACATGGAAGTGGAATCAAAGTGAGTGTTCGTTTCAATGCCAAATTACGAATGTTCGAGGCGATAAGAAAAATATCCTAGGAAGTGTGGTGATTAGTTAGCATGACCGTTATACCGAATTATTTGGCTGAACAAACCGAAGAAGCGATTCGAGGCCGTATGTTGGGCAATTTGCCTTCTGATTTGGACAAATCCGAAGGTTCCTACATGTGGGATGCGTTGGCTCCAGTCTCTATTGAGCTGGCGCTGGCGGCGATTCAGTCGCAGGAAGTCTTGCGGCGGGGGTTTGCCGGAACGACTTACGGTCCTTATCTGGACCTGCGTTGTGCGGAGCACGGAGTAACGCGCAAAGCTGCGGTGAAGGCCGCTGGCACCGTACGGTTTACGGGTTCGCCCGGTACGGCAATTCCTCCAGGCACTCGTATCGGAACATTGGCGGATACCGTGCAGGGGACGGCTTCCTTACTTTTTGAAACGATGGTCCCCGCTGTTATCGACAGCTCGGGTAGCGTGACATTGGAAGCTCAGGCCGTTTTAGGAGGTTTGAACAGCAATGTTCCGAGTGAGTCCATTGTCTTCGTAGTAGCACCGCATGCCGGAATCACTGGCGTGACGAATGTCACCCCAATGGTCGGCGGTGAAGATGCTGAAAGCGATAGCTCGCTGCTGAACCGTTATTATGCCAAAGTACGTTCCCCGGGTACAAGCGGTAATCGAGCTGACTATCTCAACTGGGCGCTTGATATTGCCGGCGTTGGAGCTGCTCAGGTGCAGCCGCTATGGAACGGCCCCGGGACGGTAAAGGTCGTCATCATCGGCACGGATAAAAGAAGCGCATCCCCTTCCACCGTGGCCGCCGTGCAGCAGTATATTTACCCGGCTCCGCCACTGACGGGCAAAGCACCGATCGGCGCGGTTGTTACCGTTGAGTCGGCCTCTGAAATTGCCATCGCTCTGCAGGCTAATCTTTTCTTGTATGGCACAAGAACGCTCGATCAGGTGAAACAAGATTTCGCCGTGGCTGTTCGCAACTATTTATCCGAACTGGCGTTCTCTTCTGATCCCAACGTACGTTACGTTCGTATTGGTTCTCTGCTGCTCGATACACAGGGGGTGCAAGATTACAGCAATCTGCTGGTGAATGGTATGAGCGCCAACGTTGTGGTAGGTACCGGTCGAGTTGCTGTCTTGGGGGAGGTGACGCTCACATGAGTTTCGTCACTTCCCCAAGCGGAAGGCGCATGAAGGGCTACTTGCCCGACTATTACGAAACGTCGCGGGTCATGGACTCTATCCTGCAAGCGCAGGGCGCGGAGCTGGATCAATTGCGTATCTCCCTGGAGGAGACACTGCAGCAGTTCTTTGTCAGCTCCGCTACGTGGGGGCTGGATGCTTGGGAGGCCGAGCTCGGCATCGCGACGGTGCCGGACAAGCCTGACGATCAGCGCCGGGCGGTGATCCATGCGAAGCTGCGCGGTGTCGGCACCGTCACCGTTGAGCTGCTGCATAGCGTGGCCAGCGCGTATGAGCGCGGAGCCGTCGAGGTCACACAGCAGCCGACGATGTACCAGTTCACCGTGCGCTTCGTCGACACGTTGGGTACGCCGCCGAACTTGGGTGACCTGCAGGCGGCCATTGAGGAAATTAAGCCGGCCCATTTGCAGGTCGTGTACCAGTATAAATATTTTCTGCTTAATCAGCTTCATCAGACGATGACTATAAAAGACTTGCAAACGAGGAAAATGACCGACTTCGCGCCATTTATTCCCGTTTCATAAGGAGGGAGCAAGCTTATGCCTAGCACGACCATGAACTTGGGACTTTATAAGAAAAACCCGTCTACGGACGGGAATGATACCTTTGATATTAATACGATGCTCAACGATAACTGGGATAGAGTTGATGCACAGCTCGGCGCACAGTTCGCCGACGCAGCTCCGACTCCCGTTAATTTGGTAAACGGGCTGCAGGTGGTTGATGTCCCGCAGACGGCACCGCTGGAGAATTTGCGGATAACGGGGCGGACGTTGGTTAATTTGTTGGGGCGGGATGGGAATTGTGAGGATTTAAGTAAGTGGAGTGCTTTTCAGTCCACACAATCCCTTAATACAGCAAACATAAAATATGGCAACAACTCAATTAAAGTAACTGCAACATCTGCTAATTATGCAGCGACCTGCAAAAATAACATAAGCTTACCGAGTGGTAATAAATATCTTGTATTGGCCGAGTTTAATGCTGGAACAGCGCCATATGCTGCTATAGAAGTTACTTCCGCAATAGGTGTATCAACTGGCGTAACGACTACAACAGGGTTTGGTCTTGCATATAGGAAATTTATTTCAACTGGATCAGTAGGCATCAATCTATACACGATTGCTACAGCTGCGGGTCAGTTCTTTTATGTGGATGGTGTACGGCTTTATGCATTATCGGATGCAGAGTATTCGGCAATTGATGGTATGACAACAACACAAATTGCAGCTAAATACCCATATGTAGATGATGTTAAGCATGTAACCGCTCCGTATGTCATTAAGTATGGGGAGAACTTGTTGCCGCCACTTTATGATTACAACCTGAATTCAGGTTCTCCAACCATTGTTTCTCCTTACAGCGGCTTGGTTACAAACAATGATAAATTCATTATTCAAATTCCGGTAATTGCAGGACAAGCATACTCTATTTCCGCTACATCTTTTGATACAAATGGTAGAATCTTTGTCGCTGAAAATGGTGGAGCAACTAAGGTTGATATTTCAGGCAGCGGACTACTTAAATCCGAAAACTTCACTATTGGGGCAGGAATTACACAAATTAATATAAGGTTATTAGGGCTATCTGCAACACCAACAGCCATGTCTAATCCAATACTTAACCTTGGCTCAACAGCTAAGCCCTTTGTAGGGCGTAATGATAATCTTATTACTTTCCCTAACGTAAGGCTTGCGGGCTCTATTGATGGTACAGTGTATGACACATTGTTTGAGCGTGACGGAAAATACTTTATTGAAAGACGGTTTCATGAAGTAACTTTAGATGGCAGGTTGAATTGGGGAATCAATACGGACTTTACGGGATATAAGCGTGTCTATATTAACGTGGGGGCTAACATTACTGCCAATACTCAACGCGGTGTAAAATATGATGGTAAAATTTTGGGGGCTATTTCAGCCGTCGATGGTATCCAGTTAAACAATGACGGGAATCTATTTTTAGATATTGCTGACACGGACAGCGGATGGGGAGAAAGCTATTTACCTTCCAACGACGAGGTAAAGGCATATTTCTATGGTTGGAAGATGTATGATGGCGTTAACGGCGCTAATTCGTATGTGAGTGGAACTAAAGCGTGGTGCTATCGTGCTTCAGTTGGGTACTCGGGTGGAACTAATACACTCCCTACAGTCATAATCCCTGCAAACGGATTTTGGTCACCGTACAGGATAAGCTATCAACTTGCTACACCATTATTCCAAGAGATCTCGGTAGAAGGCGGCATATCATTTCATGAGGGATTGAATAAGATTGAAGTAGGACAAGGAATGATTGTACGGGAGAAAGCTAACCCGAATACGGCAGACCCGGGATTCTATCGATTTAATAGTTCGTATTTATTTGATTCTAAGTTAACAAACAGGACGAGCAGAATTTTAACTATTTATAAGAATGGTAAAGTCGATACCGCAAAATGGATTTTGATTAACGGGCTTGATTCTGGATTTGCATACGGGACACAATATGCCCAAATATCGGCAGCTAACTTTGACTCAACAGCCGTATACGAAGTCACCTATCTAGCTCTAGAACAATACTTGCTTTCCATTCCTGTTCAAGCTATAACAGGCCAAGTGGCAAGCAACTTAAAGACGGTCGTTGAAATACTGGCAACGGATCAGGCAGACAACGAAGCACGGTTAAGTGCAACAGAGCAACTAGCCCAACAAATTTACAACGTTCCGAAGCAGACAACGGCTCCAATGTCCTTGTACGTTGATGCGGTAAATGGTGTGGATAATAATGATGGCAGCGCGACTAGACCGTTTAAGACGATACAACGAGCGGTTAACAGCATCCCGCAAATTGTCAGTCACCTGTGCACTATTTATGTAGCAGCGGGAACATATGCAGAAGATGTCACGGTGTTAAACTACACTGGACAAATTACTATTATAGCAGCGAATACGGCACAAGACGCAACGAAAGTTAACTCTATCTCAATCAACCACTGTAAAGGTAGATTTGAAGTTACAGGATTTACTGCTACTTCGGCAACGACACCGGGGTTTAATGCGTTGTATTGCGATGCAGCAATATTTAATACTTGTTGGGTGACGGCATTTTCTGCAACACAGCCTGCTTTTGCCTACGTTACTTCTGTAGGAAGAGTCCAAGCAGGGGCCGCAGCAGGTAGGACGGTAGGCATTTTGGCTACCTCATATAGTCAAATTGCGGTTGTTCAAGTTGGAGGATCAGGAAATTCCGTGGGAGTTCAATCGGAGTATGGTTCGCATATCGGCATTCACAGCGTACCAACACCAACAGGTTCTATCAATTTTGTAACGCAATTAGGCGGCTTGATCGTCTCGACAAACGGTGTTCTTAACCCATGGGGGGATAACACTCAAGATCAACGTACAGCGGTACTCGCTCAACATGCAACAGCGGGCGTGGCAGTTTCTGCTAATGTTGACACGTTTTTAACATATACCACTGCGGTAAATCAAGGTGGCGCGTGGGATGGAGTAAATAAATTCACAGCACCCTCGGACGGATGGTATTTAATTTCAGCACATAATAGCTTCGTAGGCGTGAGCGGAACACCTAACATTGTTTATTCGGTCTATATTGACGGTGTAGGGTATTTAGAAAATATGGGTGCGCATATGGTTCAGTCTGCATCTACTTACTGTAATGGAGCAGCAAATAAAATTATAAAGCTTACAAAAGGGCAGTATTTTCGGGTAGCCGTAAACATTAATCAGGCATGTACTACGAATCCGGATGCAAGGGCTAGTCGATTAGAAATAGTACGCATAGCGTAAGAAAAAGGAGACTAAGAAGCATGGATATGGTTAAAAGTATTTTTCACTTATTCCCAGGTGCGCAGCCTGGCGCAGACTTCAGAATAGCCGTGGATACTTCCGAAGAAAACATGAAGCCTTATATTTCGTTTTGGAACCTTGAAGCCGCTCAACCAACCGAAGAAGAACTACAAGCCGCATGGAAAGCCATGCAGCCAACACCCGAATCCCAAATCGCCAATGCTAAACTCTCAAAAACAGCCGAACTCAACACAGCATGCAACGCAGCAATACTTGCAGGTTTCACCTCCAACGTCTTAGGCGCAAACCACACCTACGACTTCGACTACGAAGCGCAAACGAATCTCAACACGATGCTCAACGCAATCATAGCTGGTCTAGTCTCTGAACCTATCATTTGGAAAGCTAGCAACAAGCTTCAGCCACATACGATTGATCAATTTAAGACATTGTTCACAGACAGTCTCACCCACAAAACGACCAGCATCAACAAGTATTGGGAGTTAAAAATGACCGTCGAATCAGCGAACAGCATGGAGGGTGTGGCATCTATCTCATGGTAAATATTTTGAAAACACAACCATTCTTCCTCCCATCTCAAAAGAAAGGAGCGAAACCAATGAACCAAGTTATGTTCAGCTCGATTTTGGCTGCGCTTAGCGCATGCGTGACCTATGCCTTCGGCGGGTTGAGTGAGTTGCTGGGACTCTTCCTGATGACAATCGCCGTAGACTATGTCACAGGTATTGCGGCCTCCATGAAGGAACAGCGCGGTCTGAACAGCCAAGTTGGCTTTTGGGGGCTTACCCGCAAAGGAATGATGCTGCTTGTGATCATGCTGGCTCACCGAATGGACTTACTACTAGACACGAATATCATGATGACAGGGGCAATCTATTTTTATTTGGCCAATGAGTTTATCTCGATCACTGAAAATTATGGACGGCTAGGGCTGCCGCTGCCCAGCTTTTTGAAACAAATGATTCAAGTACTTCGCAACAAGAGTGAAGGTCTATGAACAAAGAACGTTTTATCGAGCAAGTGGCACCTGCTGCACAAGCGAATATGCGGGAGTTCGGTATTTTGGCAAGCGTGACGATAGCTCAGGCCATTTTGGAAAGCGGCTGGGGTAACCATGCGCCAGGCAACAATTTGTTTGGCATCAAGGGGAGCGGGCAACAGTTAGTTACGCAGGAGTTCATTAACGGCAGATGGCTGCAAATTGTTGATGGCTTCTGTGTTTACGACAGTTGGTATGAAAGCATTCGTGATCATTCCTATTTTCTATCCCAAAATCCCAGGTATGCCAATGTCTTGCATGAACTGGACTACCGATTGGCCTGTCAGAAGCTGCAGCAAGCAGGTTACGCAACCGATCCGCTTTATGCGGACAAACTGATTCGTATTATTGAAGGGAGCGATCTCACGAGATTTGATCAGATTGAAGGGAAAGGGGAGTATATGATGAGTAGTGAAGATGCGGATAAAATCATTATGTTTCTGTCCGCCGCTTGGACAAGCACTGAAGATGCTGAAGCTAGAGCGGAGTTTCATCGCTTGGCGGACGAGCTCCGGAAAGCATCCGGGCAACTGTGATGAGCCTGTAAGAATAAGAGTCTTTTCCGACTCTTATTCCTGCATTTAAGCTAATAGGTATCAAAATAGAAGCCTCAAAAGTCCTTGTTTCTTCCAAGCACCCGTGCCTCCAAATAAAATAAACCGCCTCTCCCAATAGGAAAGACGGTGTTCTTCACATCAATGAGTTTACATGTAGCTGTGTTTTTTCAAAGTTTCATATTTTTTTCATTTATTCATGTTTCAAGTACTTCTAACCTCTACAAAGTATATGCAATATGCTCTTCAATATATTTCTCCAACTTAATTCGCACATAAGGCGGTAAGCCGGAAAGCATACAGCCATAGCGGAATTTATCGCCATCGGTCTCGATTCGAATCACGCGAGCGGTGATTGGCGGGAGCTCCGCTTCCTGCGGGAAGTGGATGACGATGAACATATCCGGCGCAAGTGGTGCAGCGGTTGTGATTTGCAGTCCGCTTTCCGATAAGTCGAACAGCGTGCCGTCGATGTTTTGCCCGGAGAAGGAACCTTCCTGCTCCCATTGATAGATGGACAATTTCAAGTTGATATCCAGCTTCACGCGCGTGTTCCGGCGGCGTTCGCGGCCAGAAAGCGGCGATGCCTGCTTTTCTTCAATGACAGCAGCAGGTTCGCTAGGTTTAGCGATTTGCTGCCCCATCCAGTCTTCGTAGCATTGGATGACGGAGCTCAGGTCTTCATCGCCGAGGCCTTTGCTTAATCCCATTTGGAACAAGCCCGCCGTTGTTTGCAGCAGCGGAACCGGTAATTGGAAGTTACTAGCGAGTCCTTGAGCAAGCAAGAGATCCTTGAGCATCAGCTTCAAGGAGAATTGATTGCTGAAATCGCGATTTAATATTTTATCGCCTTTGAGGTCGACTATTCTGCTGTTTGCGCCGCCAGAGCGGACAATTTCTAGAAATTTCTCAAGGTTAACCCCTGCTTTGGATGCAATAGACAAGCCTTCGGCAAAACCAAGTAGGTTAATACCCACCATGGTATTGTTGGCAAGCTTGGCATAGGAACCGGAGCCGGAAGGACCTAGATAAAGGGCTTTACGGCCCATCGCAAGGAACAACTGCTCATGTTCTTCAAACACTTCCTGGCTGCCGCCGACCATGAACGCGAGCGAACCCTCTTCGGCAGCAGGCTTACTGCCTGTGACAGGCGCATCGAGGAAATCGACGAAATGGGCGGCAAGCTCCTCGGCCAACTTTTGGCTCGTTTGTGGGGAAACGGTACTGGAATCAATAATCGTAAGAGCCGGATGAATACCGCTTAGAACGCCTTCTTCGCTGTAGAATATATCCAACAAAGCAGCGTCATTGCTAAGCATGGTAATCAGTACATCTGAATGACGGGCGGCATCGGCGGGTGTTGCAGCCACTTCAGCGCCAAGACGAGCCAGCTCGTCCGCTTTTTCGGGAGTACGATTATAAACGGTTACCATAAAACCTTTTTGAATAAGGTTAGCAGCCATGGGTTTGCCCATTGTGCCAAGTCCGATAAAGCCGATACGTTTCATGATCATTCACCTCTGGAATCATTTTATCATGGGAAATCTAACCTGTGAATGCCTTCTTTACTTGCTTTTGTACAAGCAAATAAGTATGCTAGGAAAAGGAAAAAAATAGAGATGGAGGCGAGCATATTGAGCTCTAAGCTACAATTTGACTACAGCAAGGCATTGTCCTTTTTATCCCAACATGAGGTTGATTATTTGTCTGGACAGGTAGAACTGGCACATGATCAGCTGCATAACAAAACAGGTGCCGGCTCTGATTATTTAGGATGGGTGGATCTGCCTGAGAAATATGACCGTGAGGAATTTGCTCGCATTCAAGCGGCTGCTAAACAAATTCAATCCGATTCCGAAGCGCTTGTCGTTATTGGGATTGGCGGTTCTTATTTGGGAGCACGCGCTGCGCTTGAAATGCTTTCTCATTCGTTCTATAACATTTTGCCTAAAGATAAAAGAAAAACGCCTGAGATTTATTTCGTTGGAAATAACATCTCCTCTACATATGTAACACACCTTCTTCAATTGTTGGAGGGCAAGGACTTCTCCGTTAACGTAATTTCGAAATCCGGTACGACAACAGAACCGGCGATTGCGTTCCGTATTTTCCGTGAATTGCTTGAGAAGAAATATGGCAAAGAAGCCGCTCGCAAACGTATCTACGCAACAACGGATCAAGCGAGAGGCGCTTTGAAAACGCTGGCCAACGAAGAGGGCTACGAATCTTTCGTTATCCCGGATGATGTAGGTGGACGTTACTCCGTACTGACAGCTGTTGGCTTGCTGCCAATCGCGACAGCTGGTATTGATGTGGAAGCGATCATGAAAGGCGCTGCGGATGCTCAGCGCGAGTTCGCGAATCCTAAGCTTAGCGAGAACCAAGCGTATCAATACGCTGCTGTTCGTAACGCGCTTTACCGCAAAGGCAAAACGATCGAAATTCTCGTGAACTATGAGCCGTCCTTGCATTTCGTTTCGGAATGGTGGAAGCAGCTGTTCGGCGAAAGCGAAGGGAAAGACTACAAAGGTATCTACCCGGCTTCCGTAGACTTCTCGACAGATCTTCACTCCATGGGCCAATTCGTTCAAGACGGCAACCGCATTTTGTTTGAAACGGTGATTCAAGTCGACCAAGTGGCTGATCATATTACGATCGGTACAGATGCTGACGATTTGGACGGTCTCAACTTCCTAAGTGGAAAAACGATGGATTTCGTGAACAAAAAGGCGTTCCAAGGAACCATGCTTGCTCACACGGACGGACATGTGCCGAACCTAATCGTTACGCTGCCGGATATGACGCCTTACTCCTTCGGGTATATGGTGTATTTCTTTGAAAAAGCATGCGGCATCAGCGGTTACCTGATGGGCGTGAATCCTTTTGACCAACCGGGCGTTGAAGCTTACAAGAAGAACATGTTTGCGCTTCTGGGGAAACCTGGTTATGAGAAAGAAAAAGCGGAGCTGGAAGCACGCTTACAGAAGTAAATGACGAACGTAACGAACCAAAACGATCGATCCAATCGGATTGGTCGTTTTTTTTCATAGAAAATTACCATTATTTATGTGGTAAATTTTCTTACAATATTGTCGAAGTCATAAGATGTGTGTAGAATGTAATGAAACAGTTGTTTCCTTCTACCAAGAAAGGTCGGCTATGCTAGCAAATTTCAAAACAATCCAATCGTACGGATCGTCGGAAATCATCATCAAGAAGTCGCGTTTCATCGGTCATGCCAAGCCTGTGGAGTCAGAAGAAGAGGCTATCCACTTTATTGAAGCGATCAAGAAGGAACACAAAACGGCTACACATAACTGCAGTGCGTATGTCATCGGAGACAGGGACCAGATTCAGAAGCAGTCTGATGACGGAGAACCGAGCGGCACGGCAGGTAAGCCGATTCTGGAAGTGATTAAGCATCAAGGGCTCAAGAATATCGCAATCGTCGTAACCCGTTATTACGGCGGCATCATGCTCGGCGCGGGCGGACTCATTCGGGCTTATACGGATGGAGCCGTGGTGGGCATTGAAGCTGCACAACCGATTTACAAAGTGAATCATCAGAAGGTAATGATTGAGGTTGATTATACGTGGTATGGCAAAATCGAGAATGAACTGAGAAATCAGGGAATGCTTCTCGGGGATATTGATTTTACTGATAAGGTTACAGTAACTTGCTATCCTTTGGCAGCGGCAGCGGATGCGTTTATCAACTGGGCAACAGATTTTACGCAAGGTCAAGGTGTTATTATCGCTGGAGAGAACGAGTACATCGTTCACAAGAACCTGCCCGAATAGGCAGGTTCAAGACTAAACAAAATTAAATAGGCTAAGGATGCGGAGGGATAGGAATGGCTAGGAAAGCAGTCGCGCAAGAGCTTAGCAGAGAACGAATACTTACCGAGGCGCGGGATTTATTCGCCACTTTTGGCTATCGCGCTTTAACGATGCGCAGCATCGCAAAAGCAATGGGTTACAGTCATGGTGCGTTATATTATCATTTTACTGAGAAAGCGGAACTGTTTTATGCGTTAATTAAAGACGATTTCTCCATGCTGATGCAGCGTCAACGAGAAATGATCGTGCGTGAACATGGATTTAGCGTGAATTTGCTTCAAAAGTTAATGATGGAGTTCGTCTGGTTTGGACTTAGCAATCCGAACCACTATGAAATGATGTTCATGCTGAACGAACCTGAACTTCAGCAGTATTCCCGTACCGAACAAGCGCAATGCCTCGAAATGTTCTCCATCGTCGTTCGTCAGGTTGTCACGGACCAGCCTGGTTTCGAAAGCAGAAAGTTTACTCTTCCTTGGAATTTGTTTATGTCTTTACACGGCCTCATCTCGTATTGCATCCAGTTTAAAATTACTTATGAAGAAGCCCGCAAGCTGGCTGATGAGCACATTCGTCTCATATGCGTAAGCTTGGACCTAGATTCTTATGAGCAGCAGCGGCCGCTTGTCAAAATGGTGGGTCCGCATGTGCCGATCACCAATGCCATATAACTAGTTAAGGAAGAGAGACGAGGGTCTTTCTTCTTTTTTTTGCCTGTGTGAAGCTTGTATTTTACATTAGCCCCCATGTGCATTAATATAGGGAAAGAAAAGCTGGGAAGGATGAGGGTCTAACATGGATTTAAATCAGTGGTCGGAAGAGAACGTGGAATTTATGTTTGAAGAAATAAAGAGGAAGCTGCGCATGGCTACGGGGGGCTCCATTAAGGCTTCTAACGTGAAAGCGGAAGCGTATGAGGATCTCAAAGATTTATACGACATGGTCGCAAGCAAAGATAGATTCAGTATCAGCGAGATCGACGCTATCACAACTGAGCTTGGAAAGATTCGTAAGGGATAAGCTATTATTGATAAAATGCTGTTTTTCTAGGTGTATGGCCTGGAAAAGTGGCATTTTTTTATAGACAAACGACTATTTTTCCGAGTGGGTGGACAGCTATCCAAGCGATGTTACCTACACAGGAGTACACTGTAGAGCAATGTATCCCTGGTGGCTAAAAGGAGGTGGACGTTCGTGGAATCCCAAATTCGTAAAGAAGACGTTCGTAAGCTGGTCGGCAAACAAATTGTGGCTCTTAAGAAAGACGGAACAAGCGTGTCCGGTAAATTGGTAAGAATCAGTGGTAACACGTTGATCGTAGCTCCACAAAAAGGTAAAAAAGTGCAAGTTAAAGCGATTGTTCCTTTGGTACTGTTTGATCTGTTAGCAATTGGTACTGCACCTTTTGCATACGGTGGTTTCGGTCCAGGATTCGGCTTTGGCGGCTTTGGCCCTGGTTTTGGCTTTGGTGGCTTTGGCCCTGGTTTTGGCCCAAGCTTCGGTGGCTTCTGGTAGTAAGGTAAAAGTTGAGGGCTGTGCCAAAATGGTGCAGCCCTTTTTGTGTATATCAAGACCAAGTGGACTCCTCGCACTTACGACCTTCTGGTTATTCGTACACCAATTGGTTGACGAATGAATAGGCTAGCATACAGGATTTATCCCATAGCCTTGTCAACCCATGATAGGAGTGAGCACTATGCCGAGTTCCATCGTTTTCAACATGATCAATATCAACAATCAGAATACAAATGCCACCATCGGGATCGGTGAGAATGCACAGTCGAGCTGGGATTCCCACAGTAAGAACAATTACGGAACCGGTGAATTCATCGGCAATTCGATCTCCGCTAACATCGTGAATTTGATTTTTGATAATGACTTTATTGATGCTCCAATTAATGATCAGGATTTCAAACCAGCTGTCACGAATCAAGCCTAATCGAGTGAGGTGAGTCGCATGCAGAGATCAGCTCTTTCGGCCATTCCGCTAGATCCGCCGCTCATTCAGTTTGACGCCATTCATGTGAATGCGATATCGGATGCTTCCGGCATTTTTATCGGGACGAATACACAAGTGTATTGGACAACAAGCGGCAAAGCGAATTCCGGCTTAGGCGAAGTAAGCGGCGAGAACAATTATGTAGTCAATAATGTTAACACGGTTCATGATAATGATATTATCGACGCGCCTTACACCAAAGGAGATCTCGTCATTGGCCGGGTCTAAATGGCAGCTTCCATTCACATTTAGTCAGGCGTTTGTGTGGTGCTAATGACTTCTTCCGGCTTCTTGGCTCCTGGCGTTGGGGTAAAGCCGGAGGCTTCCGCCTGCGCGGTAATCATCTCCTGAAGCCAATCAGGCGTTTCATTATCGCCGACATTGAGCATGTCGAGGAAGTCGGAGTCATTGAGCATGGAGCGTGTTCCGACTAACTGGTTGTTGTCGCCTTCCACAGCGCCAAAACCTTGTACAGTCTTCTGGTTGCTCTGAAAATCGGTCGGCCAATTGTTGCCCATATTGATACAGGATGCACTTTCAACCGATCCGATTCGAATCGAGCCGATGATAAACGTCGGTGACATGAAGGAGGACAAAGGCGAAACACCTCATTTCGTTTTGGGTTGCGGCGGTGTGTACTTGTAGCCAGTGGCGGTACGCTCTGTCGTTGACGCCGCGCCGTCGCTGCTCGGCTCCGCTGAAGCGGGTGACGGTCCCTTAACAGGGGGAGGGGTCGGCCTTGAAGCGCCCGCGGGCGGCTCTTTTGTCACTTGAGCACGTGCCATTGTCTCATCGTGAGGGCCTTTTTTCTCATTGGGCTTAGCCCCGAAGTTGTTGCCCAGATTTAAGGAGCCGCTCAGTTCCTTGATATCCAAGTGATCCAAACGAAAGGTTAGATTTTCTAAGACAGGCTGATGAACATGCAGAGTATCTATATGAATCTGCGGATGCTTGGCGGTCAGGTTGGATAACTCTTCTTCTAGTTTTTTCAAGCGCTTTTCTAATTGCTGAACGGTAAGGGAAGACGTAGTAGTAGTAGTAGAAGTGGGCTCAGATCTAGCGTGTAAGGTCGCTCCGGTTGGTGAAGGCGGTGGCGACACCTCTCTGGCTCCTGGTGGTTTGGGAGGCGGCGTTTTTTTCTTTTGAAACCACATGGTTGATTCTCAGCTCTTTCGGATAAAGGGTTGGAAATCAATGCGGTCCCCATCGCTAACGACATGTTTACCGCCGATCACGACATTGCCCTCGCCATCCACTTCTCCGAGTCCCTGATTGGTCTTCACGGAGTGCCGCCTGCCGACGATCCGATTCGTTCCCTTGTTCACACTGGATGATGCCGCAAGGCTGTCGATATGAATTGATTGAAATTGGATGCGTACCACAATAATCCCCTCCATATCCGCTTTTCCGAATGTTCTCTTTTTAATTATATGGGGACAAACGAAGATTCATTTCTCTTTTCCGAAAATCCCAAAACAAATAACGCTCAACCTGATCCTATTGCGGGCAGGTGACAGCGTCTCCGGCGGCATAAGGCGGTTGAACGTTATGTGAACTGAATAGGAATAACCTTTTCCCCATCGGGTGGTGATAAAGGAATGCGGATGATGAGCAGACCGTTATGATACTGCGCCCGCATTTGTTCGGTCAAAGCTCTTCCGGGTAAGCGAATGGTCCGCTCAAAAGCTCCGAAGAAACGCTCGGACAGCCTCATCTGCTCATCCAGCACTTGATACGGCCGGACAAGATGTCCCCGGATTAACAGCGATTGATCGCGAAAAGATAGTTGAATCTGCTCGGGGGCGGACAACCCGGGAACCTCTGCGACAACGACAAGCTCTTGCGGTGTTTCATACATATCGATTCTTGGCCCGGTTAACGGGATGATACTGGCAATGTCCTGCCAGAATTCAGGGCCCAGCACATCGCCGGCTTGCGCCGTGAGCCCTTTCCAATCGGGCTTTGGCGGACGGTTGCCTGGAGGATTCATCGACCATCATCACCTGACTTTTGCATAAAAAATAGCGCTGCAAGCAGCTTGCTATTAGTTTATGTGCAGCCGCGGCGGATTATGGCATCTCTTGGGAAGCGGATCAATGCGGGGGTCGCTGCTCCGCCAATTTCTGCTGCGCCATGCGCACGAGTTCCTTGACCATCGCTCCGCCGATAGGACCGCCAACCTTGCCCGCGTCTTCCGAGCTCAATTGGCCGTTGTACCCTTGCTGAAGGGGAACACCCAGTGTTCTGGCGACCTCATATTTGACCAAATCAGGCCGCTCTGGATTTACATTGTATCCTTGATTTCGCATGACTTGAGCTTTAAGAATTCCCAGTCCATGTTCGGATCCGGGCACGATGGCCCGGTTGCTTCTTCTACGTGCCATTAGGCATCACCTCTTGGTGATTAGGATACCCCACGGCTGGTGGGACCATTAGCCCGAAATGTAAAATATTTATGCCCCAAATAATTCCCAATGGTGTATAAGCCATTTCCCACCAAAATGGCGCCATTGTGCAGCCAATCTGCCCGCAACTCAGGCCACAGTACGCCTGCGGCTTCAGCCAAAAGCAGACCGCAGCTATAAGATAAGCCATAACAGCTTAAAATAATGATCGCAAATTTCCACCAACTGCTGCCCACACTGGCATTCGAGCGGAAGGTAAACGTGCGATTTAGTGTATAGCTGACGATTGCGCCAAGCGTATTCCCAGCGAAGGTCGAGAGCCAATAGTTCAGATGCAGCACATTGAAAAAAACGAAACTGGCGGAAAGGCCAACCAACGTATTGAATACGCCGACAAGTAAAAATCGTAGGAAGCTTCCTGATAACAATGCTAATAATCGTTGTTGTATCATGTTATCGGCGGTTTGAAGCAGCCGGGATGGATGGAGGGTTTACAGCAGGCAACTCCGCTTGCTCCTGAGCATCCTGAGCGCTTCCTTTCAATACTTTTTCAATGACAAAAAGCGGCCGTTGCTTCACTTCTTTATAGATTTTTCCTATATATTCGCCAATTAAACCAAGCGCCAGCAGCTGCACACCACCAATGAACCATACGGACAAGACCAGTGAAGTCCAGCCTGTCACATTGGCTCCCAGCAGTTTGCCAACAATAGCATAGAGGGCGGCAACGACACTAAGAAGAAACAGGACGAATCCCATTAATGTAACAAAACGGATCGGAGTTACGCTGAAAGACGTGATGCCGTCGAAAGCGAAGGCAAGCATCTTGCGCAGCGGATATTTGGATTCTCCGGCGAAACGTTCTTTCCGAGTGTAATACACTTGAGTGGACGGGAAACCAAGCAGCGGCACCATGCCCCGCAAGAATAAATTAACCTCTTGGAATTTCTCCAAATTATCGAGAGTACGCTTGCTCATTAATCGAAAATCCGCATGATTGTAATGTATTTTTACCCCAAGGGAAGTCATTAGCTTATAAAAACCTTGCGCGGTTGCCCGTTTGAAAAAGGTATCTGCAGACCGGTCCTGACGGATACCGTAGACGATATCGAAGCCCTCGCGGAATTTGAGGACGAACTCTCGGATCACATCCGTATCATCCTGGAGATCCGCGTCAATGGATACGACACAATCGGAATAAGATTTGGCGTGCATGAGACCGGAAAGTAAGGCGCTTTGATGCCCCGCGTTTCGAGCCAGTTTTAGACCGGTAACAAAGGTGTTTGAGGCGTGAAAGCGTTCGATCAGCGACCACGTTGCGTCTTTGCTGCCATCATCAACCAATAGCATGGTGCTTGTGCTTGCGACCAGTTGATCGGTAATGAGGGCGTCGATGACACCGCTGAGCCGGAAAACCGTTTCCGGAAGAACTTCCTCTTCGTTATAACAAGGGACCACAATGGTTAAAATCGGAGTAGCCACAATACCTCGTCTCCATCCTGAATAGATCATATATGTAGAGAATGATACAGGCTTTCATTATAACGTAAAAGCTCACAAAAAAGTAAGCGGCCGAGACGAATTCATCGTCCCAGCCGCTTGTAATCGTCATTACCAACCAAATCCGAAGGTACTCAATACGATAACCAAGAGGATGAATAAAACGAGGACTACAGCAGCTCCATTGTAGGTTGTTCCGCATCCATAACTCATGTCTATCCCTCCCTTCACAAAATTACTATATGTCATTCATCTAGATGATGTATGGATGAATGTCCATAGTGATTCATTTTATTTGGGGATGTATCCGCTTGATGTTGCGATGCGGGGCTGATCACGATAGAGTTTCCCATTTGGCCCACATTTCGGGCGGATTCAGCTCATAAACTTCGTTTTCCCGGAACATAAACTGATGCATAATAAACTCCCGGCGAATCGTTGCGAAATCGGGATGATATTGTTTAATCCATTCGTTCAGCTCTTTCTCCGTATAGGTGCGCCCCTTTTCGAGCTGGTCAATGAGGTGTCCCAGAACGATCAACTTCTTTTTAAGCTGAGCAGGGATATGTTTTAGCTTGCCGTCCTGTGTGAAAAAGTTGCGAATGATGGACAACTTCAGGTTCTGACGGGTGTCTTCGGTCTGCATGGTTGCGGATTCTCCTTTCTGATTTTTGAAAATGAGATCGGCTGTCGCGCTGGCGTTGCTGCGGATAAAATACTCATTTAACGCGAAATAAATCGTATTCTTGTCACGGCGTTCGTGAATGAGGCTGGCTTCACGGAGTTTAGCGGCATGATGCGTAATTGTAGCGGGCGTAACGCCTAGTTTCTCCGCAAGCACTTGACCGTTTAATTCCCCATCTCTCAGCAAAATGAGCATGCGAATACGCGTCGCGTCAGACAGCGCTTTATGGTAGGTAATAATTTTATCTAACTGCATGGCGGGGCACCTTCTTTACAAAACTAATTTGTTGCTCATCTAATTAGATATTAATTAAATTAGATTGTGAAGTCAAGACGGCGGGATCGGAAGTGCTCAAAAGTTTCTTATTTAGTTCTGGTCATGTAAAATAATAGACAGAGTGTTCATCATGGTTTTTGATTAAAAGGGGATTGGCCTAATAATGCGTGTACTTATAATGACGGCAGTAGCGCCTGAAAGGGATGCTGTGCAGCGGGGGCTTGGCCATGACAGCAGGTTTGAATTCGCTTTGGCTGGCGTAGGCCTTGCGGCGGCAGCCGTTAATGGTGCCATGGTGCTGGCCGCAGCACCGTATGATTTGGTTGTTATCGCCGGTATTGCCGGCGGATTTCCCGGACAAGCGGAGATCGGATCGCTTGTGGTCGCGAGCGAAATCATCGCCGCGGATCTTGGGGTGGAGCTGCTGGACGGCTTCAGCTCCCTCGACGACCTCGGCTTCGGCACAACGCGCGTCAGCGTTGCGGCCGGCATAGCCGAGCGACTAACGGCGGCGCTCACGGCAGCCGGCCTTAGCGCGCGCACAGCGCCAGTGCTCACGGTAGCGACAGCTACCGGGACGGCCGCTACCGCTGCCGCGCTTGCAGCGCGCGTGCCCGGAGCCGCCGCCGAAGCCATGGAAGGCTTCGGCATTGCCACGGCCGCTGCATTGCGCGGCGTGCCTGTGATTGAAATTCGCGCGATTTCCAACGCGGTTGGTCCGCGTGACCGCGATGCTTGGCGCATCGGGGACGCTCTACAAGCTTTAGAAGCTGCAAGTTCAGTCTTAGCGGAGGTGCTTTAAAATGAAAATTGCGTATTCACCTTGTCCCAATGATACTTTTGTGTTCCATGCTTGGGCGCATGGCTTAATCCCCGGCGCTCCGGAGCTGGATGTCCTATATGCCGACATCGACATTACGAACAAGCTGGCTGCCGAAGGCACTGGCCCCGACGTGCTCAAAATCTCTTACGCCGCACTCCCATGGGTGCTGAAAGAGTACGCCCTGCTGCCCTGCGGCGGCGCCTTGGGCAGAGGCTGCGGTCCGCTCGTGCTGACGCAGTCCGGCGGAACAAACCCTGACCCGGCTCAGCTAAGCGGCCGCCGGGTCGCCGTGCCAAGCGAGCGCTCGACCGCGTACCTGCTGTTCCGCCTCTGGGCGGAACAGAACGTCCCCGGCGGCGTCGGCGAAATCGTGGTCATGCCGTTCCACGAGATCATGCCCGCCGTGCGGGACGGCCAGATTGACGCCGGCCTCGTGATTCATGAAGCGCGCTTTACTTACCCGTCGTACGGGTTAGCGCTTCTCAAAGATTTGGGCAGTTGGTGGGAAGAAGACACCAACTTGCCGATCCCGCTCGGCGCCATTGTAGCGCGGCGCTCGATGGATCTTGAGGCGCTTGCGGGCTGGGTCCGCGCCTCCGTGGAATACGGGTGGGCGCATCCGGAAGCTTCGCGCGACTACGTCATGCAGCACGCGCAGGAGATGGACCCGCAGGTCGCTCAGGCGCACATCGACCTGTACGTGAATGAGTTCACCGCCAATCTTGGCGATGACGGGTATGGCGCTGTTTTGACGCTGCTTCAGCGCGCAGCAGAGGCAGGCATTGTGCCGCAGATGGATTATGCGGCATTGTTGAAGTAGGTAGGGGAACTACAGTCCCCTATTTAGTGTTAAAACCACCGTGCCCGGCAGCAAGGGAACTGGCGTCCGCTATTCTCCCGATTCTCGGAGAAAAGCACCGCCTTGGGCTGAAATAGCGCCCTATAGTTCCCCCAAATTAGCTATTTCCCACTATTCACGCCAAATAGCACCCTGTAGTTCCGTAAGGACACACAAGTAGCACTATCAACATAAAAGAGGACCGAAATCCCAACCCTGTTGGAATCTCGGTCCTCTTTTCATCTCAGTTGAATCTCATTCCTCTATCTCAAATCTCTTGCATCATTATCCTCACGCTTATCATCCAATCAAATTCTGCGGCTGCCCTTCAAGAAAGGCGCGCACATTGTTAACAGCAGTCATCATCAGTCTGGCGCGCGCTTCTTTGGTTGCCCAAGCAATATGCGGGGTGATGAGCACATTTCGCGCATGCAGCAAGGGATTATCCGGCGTTGGCGGCTCTACCGTCAAAACGTCGAGACCGGCGCCTGCCAGACGCCCTTGGTTCAAGGCCTCAGCAACATCGGCCTCATTCAGAAGACCGCCTCTAGCCGTGTTGATGAGGAAAGCCGTAGGCTTTATAAGTGCAATTCGGTCTGCATTGATAAGTTCCTTTGTCTCCGGGGTCAATGGACAGTGGAGAGAGATGACATCGGACTGCTGCAGAAGCTCACCCAGCGAAACCCAAGTAAGGCCTTCGACAGGCTCAGGTGTACGTCTACCGCTGCCTGTGGCAACTACGTTCATGCCCATGGCCCTGGCGATAAGCGCCACTTGCTTGCCGATTTGGCCTAAGCCGATAAGGCCGATCGTTTTGCCGCTTAGCTCCGTGAGAGGTGATACCGTGTAGCAGAAGTCAATTGAGCTGGACCAGCCCCCTTTTACAACGCTATCGCTATGCTGCTGTACTCGGTTGCAAAACTCCAGCAATAGAGCAAAAACCAACTGAGCAACCGATTGCGTGCCATATGCAGGAACATTGGTTACAAGAATGTCATGCTCCTTAGCCGCTTGTAAGTCAATAATGTTATAACCCGTCGCAAGGACGCCTATGTAGCGAAGCTTAGGAAGCTGCTGTAATGTGGCTGCGGAAAGCGGCGTCTTGTTCGTTAACACGATGTCAGCTTCAGCCGTGCGATCCACAATCTGTGATTCAGCGGTACGTTCATAGACAATAACTTCTCCGAGAGCGTGTAAACCGTCCCAGTCCAAATCGCCGGGATTTAACGTATAACCGTCAAGCACAACAATTCGCATTTGTAATAACTCCTACTGGCTTATTTTTTTGCGGGCAATTCACGGAAAGGGTTCATGAACACCTTCGGAATGTTCGTTTCAAAACGCAGCAGCTCACCCGTTGTCGGATGCAAAAAGGCAAGTACGCGCGCATGAAGTCCGAGGCGGCCGATTTCTTTTGTTTTCGAACCATATTTCTTGTCGCCGACGACTGGGTGTCCGATGTCCTGCATGTGGACGCGGATCTGATTTTTACGCCCGGTTTCCAGATTAACCTCAAGCAGGGAGAAGTTCCGGTTCGCTTGTAGCGTTTTGTAATGTGTTACCGCGTGCTGACCGTCATTTGGATAAGGTGTGGAGTACATTTTGAGAGATTTGGGATGCTCCTTCAGCCAGGAAGAAACGGTGCCCTCTGGTTTTTTGACCAACCCTTCCACCAGGGCCACGTATGTACGCTCTTTCACACTATCCTGCCAGGTGTTTTGCAGATGCTGCTGAGCTTTTTCGTTTTTGGCGAACATCATGACACCTGAAGTATCCCGGTCGAGTCTATGCACAACGAAAATCCGGGCTTTCGGATCAAGGTTACGCACATGTGCCGTCAGCTGGCGGTAGGCGGTAATTTGGTTTTCCTCCGGATTGGTTGCGATCGATAGAAGTCCGGAATCCTTTTGAATGACGATAACATCCTCATCTTCGTGCAGAATGGACATCCCGGCGAGCGGGATATTTTCTACGATTTTCTCTTTGCTGATGGTTACCGTTTGCTCAGGCTGCAGGGGGTGGTTGTAAGCGGTGACGGCTTTACCATTCACGGATACCTGTCCGCGTGCCAGGGTGGCTTTCACGGAATTTCGGCCAACGCCGGAAAGCTTTTCCAATAAAAAGGGCAGCAGCTCCGTTGCCTCTTTAACCGTATACTGGCGCGTGTTCGCCTCCGTAATGGCTTTGGTTGAAACCGGTTTATGCGTTTGGCTCTTGTTGATTTTGAGCTTGGGGTTGTGATTTTGATTTTTGCCAGGGCTTTGATGCTTGCCTTGCTTTTTTGGCATAAAATGACCTCCTTTTCAATAAATACGCACGCCGATCTAATTGTGTATGTCTAACAATATATCATGTTCACAAAAACAATAGAAACGTTAACATGCAATTTCATGTGTGATGAAGCGGAAAACTCAGCGTCTGTAACTTTTGTGTAACCTCCGAAAGCGTATAGTAAGAACATATCAAAAGAATATTGCTCCTTACATAGATGAAAGGACGGGTACTTTTCATAATGGGAAAATCGTTCGATTTCTTAACGTTCCGGCAAGCACGCAGGATCTTCATGCAAGGGATTCAATTTTTGTATAGAACGAGAGCAATCACGTATGTTCGGGAGCAAACGAACGAAACACCGCATTTTCTTACAGAGGCATGCCACCCTGACGCTAATCAAGGCATTCTTGCGGTGACGAACCATTATATCGCATTCTTTGACCGAAATAAAAAAACGATGGAAAGGTTCCCATTGCTGCATACAACCGGCTTAGGTTTTGATACGATTGATTCTCAGCCAGTTGTCTGGATTGAGGGATCATTTGAACAGGGGACTGGACGTCATTATTGGTACGTAACGAAGCAGAGACCCTTCCTTGAGGCTGTGAAGGAACAGATGGAAAAAGGCGTTGTTGCCCAAGAAATTGCAGCCATCAAGCGGAATCAAGCGAAGCTGGACTCCTATATGGCGACTGTGAATACAAGACTAAATGAGAACCGTGAAACGATTTTGTGCAGCATGAAAGCAGAGATCGATGACCATGCGGACACGCTCTTGCAGAATATGCAAGTTATGCTGGAAACCATGTGGGAGGTTTTCCTGACGGGTGCAGCGCCGCAATTGAAGATTTTGAACCCGGAAGAAATGCAGCTTTTTAGAGACAATATTATTTGTTATGCAGCAGTTAAAGGTAATCGCATTGCGAAAATTGTGCTGGAGGCCAGGGGCTACAACCTGCCTACGGAAGATGTATTTATAGAAAGCGATGTTTTTATCAATGAGTATTATAATACGGTGTTACCTCCGTTTGAAGTTTTGGAGTTGGTATATGAGGATGTTCGCACCGTTTACCAAAAGTTTTTTCCCGCAACCGCTTTGCATCAAGAGCAAGTTGCCATGATTATTTCTGAGGCTGTTAATCTGGGCTACAGAGTGACCATCGCGAACGCTATGGTTATTGTGAAAACGCCACTGCGCATTGCGAATTAAATAGAAAGCTTTGGAAGGTGCACTCTGCGGATTGCGCTTTTTTTGTATAGAAGGTGGAAACCTCCAAAGAATTTTGTACAGCTAGTCATATTGTTTAAATGCCCTGTTCCTTATATGATAGAACCTAACATAGAACGGAATGGTGGTGCATCGGTGTCTTTTGCGCAAGTCAATGGCGTTAGCCTTTACTACGAATTTATTACATCCACGCGCGACTCCGAAGAAACGATCGTTTTTTTTCATGGAAACGGTTTTGACTCCTCACGATGGGGACAATTGATTGACGGCTTAAAAGAGGATTATCATCTGCTGCTTGTTGATCTGCGTGGATGTGGAAAAAGTGAACCAACCTTAGGCGAGATCTCATGGGACCTATTTGTCGATGATATTTATACGTTGATTGGGCACTTGAATCTGCAAAATTTTCATCTGATAGGACATAGTTTTGGAGGGTCCTTGGCCATTTTCTTCGCCATCCGGTACCCGAAGCTAGTGAAATGTCTCGTCCTTATCTCGATTAACGTGCTGTTTCCAGAGACGAGTGGGAGCACTGTCATTAAGAACTATATGGATTTGATTGAAAAATACGGTATGGGCTATATGCTCCAACATTTTCTTCTCCCTTCGCTAACGGTCCATCCGTTTCGACATGAGGAAGCTCAGCGTTTGTACAACATGTATGTAAAAGTGCCCGTTGAAAGTTACATGAAACTATTTAAGCTGCATATTGAGCAACGACCTGTCAGTGAATTATCATGGATTCAAAGTCCTACCCTGCTGCTTGCTGGGGAATGTGATACAGTTTATCCTTCTTCTTTCCAAAATATGACGGCCGAGCTTATTCCGGACGCTACGTTTTATATCGTTCCCAATGCTGCGAATGCCATATTTATCGATCAGCCTGATGTAACGGTCGAATGGATCAAGGGTTTTATTCAAAGGAAGATGAATCTACCGGCAGAAGTGGAAGACATGGAGCCGTCGGAAATGGCAAGTTCCGTTCAACACATGTGGGATTCTTACCTGCAAACGTTGATCCCTAGCAGAAAAAATCCGGAACCCGTTATGAAAGTGGAACTTTTATTCGGATTTCGGGTGAGCGTGAACGGACAGGAAATTTTGGATGGCTGGAACAAACGATATGCCCAAAATATCTTCGTCTACTTGGTTTTACACCCGTCTTCAACCAGAGAAGATTTGTGCGATGCGATTTTTCCAACGCTGCCCTTACCTATTGCCCTGAAAAATTTAAAGGTTTATCTTAACTATTTGAAAAAGTTGCTTACCTATGATCAAGATCAAAACTCAATTTTGAAAACGGACCGTAAGCAGTTATATTTACAGTGCAAGATCCAGTGCGATCTTCTTGATTTTTTTGAACATATCAAACAGACCCTGCATCACGAGGATAACGAAGCGGAGATGTATGATCGCTGTACTAGATTGTTTCGTTTTATACGCAATAAGGAGATTATGCCAGGTATTTTTGACCAATGGTTCATTGAGAAGAAAGCGAGAGCAGAATTCAGATTAGGTTTACTAGCGGCTTGGTTGTCTGGACAGGAGATGAAGCGGGGGAATGTCATGAAAGCAGCCGAATTTCAAAAACTCGCTAACTATTATACCAACGTAGAAGAGTAAGAGGGAGCTTGGTCAAGCTGCCCTCTTTTTATTATTTATGCACAGATAGTGTGCTCCCCATGAAAAATTCCCCCTGCAGCCGCACGTGTTCGAAGGGTAAATGCGGGTTGGCAATCCGCCAGAGCATCCGGTCTGCGGCGCGATAGCCCGATTCGCGGATAGGCAGCTGTGGGCGTGAGCACAGCGGGAGCGTATCGATTTGCTCGTTGAGCAGCGCGATAAATGAGCATTGCTGCGGAATTTGGACGCCCATTCGACGCAGGGTATAGTACACTGGCGCAGCCTCTTCGTCGATGCCGCAAATAACAGCCGATGGCTTGCGCTGTTGATAGAGCTGTTCGACATCGTGCAGCCACTTGTCCGTGCCATCGCGTTTGGTGACGTGCTCCCGCGGTTCGACTGCATAGCCGGCTTCCTTCATGGCTTCGCAAAACGCCTGCCACCGAATAACGAACCCCCGCTGATCCTGCGTATCTCCCACGTACAGAATATTCCGATGCCCCATTCGGACTAACCTGCGTACGGCCTGGAACATCGCTTCGTACACATCCCAAATGACACTATCCACTTTTGATTCCGGTGGGGGGAAATTGAGCAAAATCCGTGGCAGCGGCAGCTCCAGCAGCTTCTGCTCCAATAGATCGTGATTCATTCTCGGCGCGATGAAAATTCCTTCTGCATATAGCAGCTCCTGATCTTCCGCCCAGCTTTCAAATTGTGAGGGCTTCAGATCCGGCGGGATGAGCAGCGGCTGGACGGTATGTCCGAATTCCATGAACCGCTCATGAAGGCCTTGCAGCAGCAAGCGATTGAAATTCAAGGACATCTTATTTTGAACGAGTACAAATCTGCGCTGAACGACAGGGTACGGAGAGATATGATCAAGCTGCAGCGTTTGTTTCTGGTCCTTGGTCATATAACCAAGCTCGCGTGCAAGTTTAAATACTTCACTGCGTGTTTGTTCAGACATGCCAGGCAGTCCGCGAAGTGCCTTGGATACCGTTTGAATCGTTAAGCCAAGCTGAGCGGCGAGATCATGGAGCGTTATTCTTTTGCGCATAAGTTCCGAAGTCCCCTTGTACGAGTATGTAGTAATTTTAAACTAATTTTAAACTAAATTGAAAGTTAAATTTCAACTATACTTGGGAAAAGCGAGACAGCAGCCTGAATACTAAGTTCTGAATTCGATACAAGGGAGAGATCGAGATGAATAAAATCATAGAAGCGGATATTGTTGTTGTTGGGGGCGGTCCGGCAGGTGTTAATGCAGCTATTGCTGCAGGGCGGAGTGGGGCTAAGACGGTTTTAATCGAAAAGTATGGGTTCATTGGCGGGATGTCAACGGCTGCGCTCGTATATCCTTGGATGACCTTTCATACGACGGAAGGCAAGCAGGTGATCAAAGGACTTGCGCAGGAGATCATCGATCGTCTTATGGCGATGAATGCTTCCCCGGGGCATCTCCGAGACACCGTTGGATTCGTGAACACCATAACGCCGTATCACCCTGAGATTTACAAAGTACTGGCGGTGGATATGCTCAAGGAGGCAGGCGTTAAGCTGCTTTTCCACAGCTTTGTTGATCAAGTGGAGACTGCGAATAACCGTATTCAAACGGTGCAGCTTACATCCAAATCCGGGAGAATCGATGTCCGCGGCAAAATATTTATCGACACGACGGGGGATGCCGATCTGGCTTACTTATCTGGCGCTCCGTGCCTGCAAGGCCGTGACGGGGATAAGCTGACACAGCCGATGACGATGAAATTCCGTATGCGCGGCGTGGATTTGGCGGGTGTGAAGCAGTACATGATCGATCACCCGGATGAGTTTTATAAAAAGACACCGTTCTCCGAACTGGCTGAACTGCCATTGTCCGGTGTGCTGGGTTACTTCAAGCACTGGAAGGAAGCGAATTTGCCGATCAATCGCGATCAGGTGCTTTTTTTCACAGGGCCTGAAGAGGACGAAGTACTGGTCAATACTACGCGTGTACAAGGGCTTGACGGTACTAACGTGGAGGATTTGACCGAAGCGGAAGAGCTTGGACGCAAGCAGGTGTTGATGGTGGCGGAGTTCATGAAAAATAACTTGCCAGGCTTTGAGAAAGCGTCGATCTCATCGGTCGGCGCCCAGATCGGCATTCGTGAAACGCGCCGCATCGACGGCCAGTATGCGTTGCAGGTGGACGATGTCGTGCAAGGCCGCCATTTTGAGGATGTCATCGCGCGAAGCGGGTATCCGATCGACATCCATGATCCTTCCGGCAAGGGCGTGACGGCTGCCTGGGTCAAAGGCGATGGCGCCTATGACATCCCTTACCGCTGCCTGCTCCCGCAAAAGATCGAGAACCTGCTCACTGCAGGACGCTGTATCTCGACGACGCATGAAGCGTTAGCCACGACGCGCCTGACTCCGAGCTGCATGGCAACGGGCCAAGCAGCTGGCTCGGCTGCCGGCCTTGCCGTGAAGCACGGCGTACTGCCGGGCGAGATTGATATTGCCGAGCTGCAGGCTTTGCTTGTGCAGGACGGGGCGCTGCTTTCGTAGTTTGTGAATGCGAATGTCAGCTGTATTCCCGAGAATAGGGGACCACAGTTCCCTGAGTAAGGGCATAGCGGTATTCAACGCTTGGTTATTGGACTATGTTTTTTGCGCGAGGGAACTACAGTCCGCAATTTCGTATAAAAGGCACGGTTTTCGCCTGCGATGGGAACTAGCGTCCGCTATTTTACCGGTTTTACGTGGAAATCATGTCAGTGCTGTGAAGTAAGACCCTGTAGTTCCCCTATGTTAGAGGAAACAGTTGTATTCCCCAGAATAGGGGACCACAGTTCCCTGAGTAAGGCATAAGCGGAATTCACCGCTTAATTATTGGAATTTGTTATTGGCAGATGAGGTGAAACTCCAGATAATCGGCAGAAAGTGGATCGGAGTGTGGCAATTAGCAGGAGTAATCGACGCAACTCAGTGGCAGTGAAGCAAACCCCGACTGAGGTGATGTTGTACAAAGCCGTATGCGCACCCCCGGCATAGGGAATACTTATACTTACTCAATGTGTGAGAAAGGGTGGGTTTCCCTATGCTTTTATATCAATTAACGCAGTGGTTCGAAGAACGCACATCTCTGCAGCAGGCGCTGCAAAGCGGCACGGCTGAGAGCAGCAGCGATTTGCAGCAAAGGATTCAAGACGTTGAACAGCAGCTGCAATCCCATGCCGAAAGATGGAAAAATGCGATCCAAGAAGCCTCATATTTGCAGTTTCCCTATGAAAATCCGCAGCTGGACGATGATATGGTGCTATAACCGTTACGAAGCGTGCACCTTTCTCTGCACCTTTGTATTTCCTCGGTTTTCGTGTAGAATTAGAGAGAACGATAAACGAGAATAGAACGAGGTCTTTTTACAATGAAAGTACTAGTAACGACGTTGAATGCCAAATTCATCCATACATCCTTGGCGCTGCGCTATTTGAAAGCGTTCTGCGAGAAGGATTTTGATGTTGAAATTACCGAATATACGATCAAAGACCCAGTGATGAACGTTGTCTCCGACCTGTACCAGAGGGCGCCGGACGTGCTGGGCTTTTCCTGTTACATTTGGAACATTGAAGAGACGATTCATATTATTAAAATGATTAAAAAAATCAGGCCCGAAATCCTAATCGTGCTAGGCGGCCCAGAAGTATCTTACGATACGGAGTACTGGATGGAGCGCATCCCAGAGGTGGATTTCATCGTTATGGGCGAAGGCGAAGAGACCTTCCACCAATTGTTGACGGAGATCTCAACGACGCGCAAATATCACTTCGTGTACGGGCTCGCGTACCGCAAAGGCGAAGAAGTCGTGCTCATGCCGGGCAGACCGAAACTCAAGCTCGATGACATTCCGTCACCGCATCGGTTCAAAGAAGATTTGCCGAGTTTGGCGAACCGCGTCGTTTATTTCGAAACGAGCCGCGGCTGCCCGTTCTCTTGTCAATTCTGCCTTTCCAGTATTGAAGTGGGCGTGCGTTATTTTGATATGGAACGGACGAAGTCGGATCTTCTGTATTTAATCGATTCAGGCGCGAAGCTTATCAAGTTCGTCGATCGGACGTTTAATATCAAACGGGACTACGCGATGGAAATTTTTGAATTTCTGATTGCCAATCACCGCGGCGTCGTGTTCCAATTCGAGATTACGGCAGACATTATGCGGCCGGAGGTTCTTGATTATTTGGCTGAAAATGCGCCGCCGGGCACGTTCCGTTTTGAAATCGGCGTGCAGTCTACGAATGATACCACCAATGAGCTGGTGCAGCGCAGACAAAACTTCATGAAGCTGAGCCGAACCGTCTCCAAGGTGAAAAACAGTTTCAAGATCGATCAGCATCTCGATCTGATCGCTGGTCTTCCTGAAGAGGACTACCAGTCATTCCGTAAGACGTTTAATGATGTTTTTGAGCTAGGGCCGGAAGAGCTGCAGCTTGGTTTCCTCAAAATGCTGCGCGGCACCGGGATGCGCAAAGACGCGCATAAATATGGCTACGTGTATATGGATCATGCGCCGTATGAAATTCTGGGCAACGACATTCTCCCGTTCACGGATCTAATCCGCATCAAGCGGGTAGAGGACGTGCTCGAGAAATATTGGAATGCGCACCGCATGGACCATACGGTCAAATATTTGATCGCTCATGAATTCGACTCAGCCTTTGATTTCTTCCAAGAGTTCGGAGACTACTGGGAAGGCCGCGGCTGGCAGAAAATCGGGCATCAGCTGGAAGATCTATTTACCCGCCTGCGCGAGTTCCTCCTGGGGCGTGAAGCGAAGAACATGCCTGTTATCGAAGCTCTCATGAAGCTGGATTATTTCCTGGGGCATAAGTATAAGCCGCGTAAAATCTGGTGGGATTTCACATTGGAGAAATCCGAGCAAAACGCTTACCTCAAGCTTCTGTCCGAGCAGCCGGAGCTTGCAAGCGGCGACTTCCATCTGCTTCGCATTAATGAAAAAGATCTCCACAAGCATGCGATGCTTGAGGTGCTGCCTTTCGCTTTGCAGACGTATCTGCAAACGGGTGAGATCGACAGCTCCAGTCAGGAGCTGCTTATCGTACACTTCCCGCCGGATGCCCAGCTTCCGGCTAGCTGCTACAGTATGCCGCTGCACATGGCGGCGACTGTCTAGAAAAAAGCTCCACGCCCTTCGTCATGATGAGGGGAGCGGGGCTTTTTTCGCATAAAAATAGGCCTTTTCAGGGTAATCTAGGGGAGTTGACCCATAGGCTGCTTGCTAAACTAGCACCTGATCTGAAAGGAGATTTGCTGCATGATTGAAACGAAGAATAAATTGGAAGAACAGATTGAACAAGTTCTCGACGCTAATAAAATTTGTTCGTTTGCCACGGTTGAGGGAACGAAGCCAAAAGTGCGCTATATGGCGCTGCATCATGAAGGGCTGACCTTGTATCTAACTACGAATCGGAAGACGGATAAAGTGGACGAGGTGAAGGACAATCCCAATGTCCATATCCTGGTTGGGTATGATGGGAGGAAGTCCTCTGACATTTTGCAGATTCAAGGGACAGCGACGATAAGTAAGGATAATACGCTGCGTGAAAAGCTGTGGACAGACGAGATGGCAAAATGGTTTGACGGTCCGCAGGATCCCAACTACGTCGTTCTAGACATCACGCCTTCGTACATGGAATATATGAGCAGTGGCACTGAACCGCAGATCTGGAAGGGGTAAATATACGTTTTCCTGAAAAAACCATTGACCACAGGTGAGGTTCAATGATACGATTGAAAAAATTTACCTATGGATCGATGAGGAGGAAATTGTAAAGTGGCTACGTATTACTTGGAACCATCCCGCACATTCAGCGAGTTTCTGTTAATTCCTAACCTGACAACAAAATCTTGTACACCAGCGAATGTTAGTCTTAAGACACCGCTTGTCAAGTTCAATAAAGGCGAGGAGCCTGCAATCTCGCTGAATATCCCGTTTTCATCTGCTGTCATGCAAGCCGTATCCGACCATGGAATGGCAATTGCTTTGGCGCGTTGTGGCGGGATTTCATTTATTTTTGGCTCGCAGTCGATCGAAGCGGAAGCACAGATGGTACGGAAAGTGAAAGGGTACAAGGCTGGCTTTGTCGTAAGCCGCTCTAACTTGACGCCCGATCATACATTAAGCGATGTGCTGGCATTGAAAGAAGAGACGGGGCATTCCACAGTAGCGATTACGGACGACGGTACAGCGAACGGCTTGCTGCTGGGTATTGTAACTGGCCGCGATTACCGCAAAAGCCGTGATCCGCTGGATCGTCCGATTCGTGAGTTCATGACGCCTTTTGATAAACTGATTTACGGAAAGTCGGGGATTACTTTATCGGAAGCAAACAATTTAATTTGGGATCACAAGCTGAACTGTTTGCCGATTGTCGATGAGCAATTGAAGCTTGAAACGCTTGTTTTCCGCAAGGATTACGATGAGCACAAAGAAAATCCGATGGAGCTTCTTGATGCTAACAAAAGTTATATTGTTGGTGCGGGAATCAATACCAAGGATTATAAAGAAAGAGTTCCTGCTCTTGTTGAGGCGGGAGTCGACATTTTAGTTATCGATTCCTCTGATGGTTACAGTGAATATCAGCGTGAAACGGTTCAGTACGTGAAAGAAAACTTCAACGTGAAAATCGGGGCCGGCAACGTTGTCGACCGTGAAGGCTTCCTCTACCTCGTGGAGTCGGGTGCGGATTTCGTGAAAGTAGGAATCGGCGGCGGTTCGATTTGTATCACACGGGAACAAAAAGGAATTGGCCGCGGTCAAGCTTCCGCCATCATGGAAGTCGTCGAAGCGAGAGACGAGTATTTCAGAGAAACAGGGACATATATTCCGATCTGTTCCGATGGTGGTATCGTGCATGACTACCACGTTACGCTAGCTCTAGCTATGGGCGCTGATTTCGTGATGCTCGGCAGATATTTCGCTCGTTTCGATGAAAGTCCAACCAGAAAGCTGAAAGTAGGCAACAACTTCGTGAAAGAGTATTGGGGCGAAGGCTCCAATCGTGCCCGCAACTGGCAGCGTTATGACACAGGCGGCAAAAGCAAGCTTTTATTCGAAGAGGGCGTGGATTCCTATGTCCCTTATGCGGGTAGCCTGCAAGAGAACTTGGATAAAACGCTTGGCAAAATTAAATCCACCATGTGCAACTGCGGATCGCTAACTTTGGATGAGCTGAAAAGCAAAGCCAGAATTGCGCTTGTTTCGGCAACCAGCTTAGTAGAGGGCGGCGCACATGACGTTATTTTAAAAGAAAGCTCCCTGTCGGAAGAATAGGCGGCACTCCTCAATAAAAAAGCGCTCCACCACATCGAATTGATGTCGGTTGGAGCGCTTTTTGTATGTGGCTGGTACCCGTTAAGATTAAGGCAAGTAGCTGCGAATTACCGTCATGTTTCCTTCCAGTGCGTAGCTGCCCAGATCAGCAGGAAGCAGGAAGCAGTCGCCCGGCTTGGTGGAGATGCTGCCATCCTCCCATTGAAGCGTTCCATTTCCGTCAGCAATGACGAGAATTAGGAAGCTTTCAGGTGATGTGCTAAGCTCCCACTTAGGTCCTACTAAACCTTTTTCGACGATGAAAAAAGGAGACTTGGCTAGCGTCAGCCATGCGCCGGTTTCGCTTAGGTTCGTTTTCATGCGCGTGGAGCCTGAACCTTCATAGGCAATAACGTTCAGTGAGTCTTCAATATGAAGATCACGCGGTTTGCCATCCAATCCCGGACGGTTGTAGTCATACAGACGGTAAGTCGTATCGGAGTTTTGCTGAATCTCCGCCACCAATACGCCAGCGCCAAGCGCATGAACAGTACCGGCAGGGATGTAGAAGGAATCGCCGGCTTCTACAGGAACTTCCTGCAGGCAGTCCAAAATACGATTTTCGCTAATGGCTTGCGCCAAACTTTCGCGTGTAACGCCTTCCTTCATGCCATATATAATTTTGGCGCCGGGTTTGGCGTCTAGGATGTACCACATTTCGGTTTTGCCTAGTTCTCCCGCGGCCAAATGTTCATAGTGATCATTGGGGTGAACTTGAACGGACAGATCGTCCTCACAATCCAAAAGTTTAATCAGGAGTGGAAAACGTCCGTTTTTTTCGGAGAAGCCTTTGGTGCCGAATAACGTTTTACCGTATTTTTCGCGGATTTCGTCCAACCCAAGGCCTTCAAGCTCTCCGTTAATCACTTTCGTTGTTCCGTTCGGGTGATCGCCGATCATCCAGCCTTCGCCAATCGCGCCTTCCGGCAGCTGAAATCCAAACTTCTCCAGGGCTCTGCCTCCCCAGACACGTTCTTTCATTTCAGGTTGAAATTGAAGCGGGTATGATTTCACTGCTATCCCTACTTTCTCTCTATGTATTTAATTGGTAGTAAAGGAGTAAACCTACTACTCTCTAGCATTATACCATGGGTCTATCTTTTTTCTAGAGCCAAGAGATAGGGGGCATGCGCACTAGTATTCATAAATTGATAGCGCAGCACCTGATAGGCTGCGAGCGGCAGCTGCTGTGCCCAGGCTTCGACGGCTGCAGCTTCTTCAGAGCCACCATCGTGCCCGCTATACAGCACGATGGTTACAATGCCGCCTTTGCGAAGCAGGCGGAGCGCGGCTTCCAAAGCAGGAATTGTCGATTCCTGCTTCGTGATCGTTGCCGGATCGGCCCCTGGAAGGTAGCCGAGGTTGAAGGTGACCGCGGCTACCTTGCCGTGGCGGTCCTCCGGCACAGCCGTCTCCATGAGCGCGTGGCTGCATAGGCTCATGTGCACAGAAGAAGATGCGTCCGGGAGTTCTTTCTCCAGACGCATCTTCGTTTGATCCAGCGCTTGCTGCTGGATGTCAAAGCCGTACACGCGGCCGCGGCGTCCCACCAGCTTCGCAAGGAAGACGGTGTCAACGCCGTTGCCGAGTGTCGCGTCAATGACGGTATCGCCTGGTTGAACACGCTGGCCGATTAGTTGATGAGCGTAACCTAAAACAGAAACAAAACCCATATGAAGTAAGCCTCCATGCTGATGTGCCGGTGAGCGACAGTTATTTTTTGGCTGCCAGCCAGGTGGCCAGCGTTTCGATCTCTTCGGCCTTAAAGGTTTTCTGGAAAGGTGGCATATCGCCACTGCCCTTGATGATTTGCTGCACAATCTCATCTTTGGTTTTGCGCGAGCCGACCTTCGTCAGGTTCGGCCCGAAATCTCCTTCAAGGCCAGCCCCGTGGCAGGCCATGCAGTTGTTCTTGAACAGCGCCTCTGCCTGCGCTGCTGCGGTAGTTCCCCCATCCGCAGCCTGCGGCTTCGCGGATGGCGTAGGCGCCGCGCTCGCAGGCGCGGGCGTCGGTGTAGGCACCGGCGTCGGCTTCGCCGTAGCCGACGCCACAGGCGCAGCGGTTGCTGCCGCTGCGCTAGGTGTCGCCGCCGGCACCGGTGTGGCCGGCGCTATGGTCGCAGCCGCTGGCGTGGCCGCGGCTGTTGGTGTCGCCGCCTGCGCCGTTGGGGCAGGCGTTGCACTTGCCGTCGCGGACGGCGACGGCGATACAGAAACCGGCGCCGATGTTTCCGGCGCCGCTCCGCATCCTGACAGGACTAGCATGAACCCAACAAAAGCTGCTCCAACCCTTTTCTTCATCGCACCCATCTCCTTCATATAAGCTCTCACTATATAATAGGAAACGGTTCAAAATCGAAATGGGTTTGATCCCAGCCGTTATTTATTAGTTGGACTTGCCTTTCCAATACTTGCCTTGCCATGTATTTCTTTCTGCTAATAGTTTATCGAAGCTATTTAGCACTTCCCACTTTTTAAGGCTCCACATCGGTCCGATCAGCAAATCGCGAGGAGCATCTCCGGTTAGCCGGTGAACGATCATTTCCGGTGGCAGAAACTCGAGTGTATCGACAATGAGCTTCACATATTCGTCTTTTTCAAGAAATTGGAGCAGTCCGGCTTCATATTGTTTCACCATAGGTGTTTTACGCATTAAATGAAGTAAATGAATTTTGATGCCCTGCACATCCATTTGAGCGACAGCTCTGCCGGTGTCCAGCATCATGTCATGGGTTTCCCCAGGCAATCCGTAAATAATGTGCGCACACGTGCGGATATTATGCTTCCTGAGTTTAGCCACAGCATCCAAATAGCACTGAGTGTCATGTGCACGGTTGATCAACTGGGACGTTGACTCATGAACGGTCTGCAAGCCCATTTCGACCCAAAGATAGGTTCGCTGGTTCAGCTCAGCCAAGTATTCAATGACATCATCCGGCAAGCAATCGGGCCGCGTTGCAATGGATAAGCCTACTACGCCTGGCTGTTGTAAAATAACTTCATAATACTCGCGAAGCTGCTCCACGGGTGCATACGTATTGGTATAAGCTTGGAAGTAGCCGATATATTGGGCATCCGGCCACTTTTGGTGCTGGAGATCTCTGATCTTGTTAAACTGCGTAACGAGATCGTCGCGGCGGCTTCCAGCGAAATCGCCTGAGCCACGCGCACTGCAAAACGTGCAGCCGCCGGTTGCAATATTGCCATCGCGGTTCGGACAAGTGAAGCCTGCGTCCAGCATGACTTTAAACACTTTGCCGCCGAACGCTTCGCGCATTTCATAATTCCATGTATGGAAACGTTTATCCCCCCAGAGCTGAGGCGATTCTTGTATCATTGTAGACATCAGATTAGAACTCCTTTCCTTCCACCCTATTGTAGCGAAAAATAAACATGAAAGCGACCCCTGCCTTTCCACCAACTTCCCCGTTAAAAGAGGGCTGATCGGAGCATGATAACTTTGCATGACGATCATATGCCGAGAGGGGAAATGAAAAAGTGAAAAAGTTTCGTACAGTGACATTGGCGGTAGCTTTGACGACAGCATTGAGCTTTGGGGCAGTTGGGGCGCACGCTAACATGAGTACACCGACAATGAACACTCATACGGGTACTTCAGGGACTATGGGGACGGGGACTACGACGACATCGGGCTATACGGGCAGTACTTACGACGCTACGACGGGGACTAGCGTCGGAACAGGTTTGTTGAACGGAACGGGAACGATGACCAACACGAATACGTACAATGGAGTGGCAACTCCGATTACAAGTCCAAATGCTGTGGCTCCAACTGCTCAACCACACAGAATTGATGGCTTGTACAGACATGACGGAACAACGACTAACACGTATACGGGAAAAAGTACCGGCACGGGTACTGGCGTTTTAGGCCAAATCAATGGCTATGGCAATAACCTTATGGATCGGATGAGCACGACAAGCACAACGGGAACGAATCGCGGCAATTATGATACGTCATCTTATCGCGCTTATGCGACCACGACATCTGACAGAAGTATGAATTGGGGATGGCTTGGATTGTTAGGATTAATAGGATTGGCGGGATTAAGAGGTGGCAATAGAAACAGAGACGAGAGTTATAAATAACGAGTAGATAATGGCGCCTTCCTGACGGAGGGCGTTTTTTCTTGTACATTGCATTTTATACATCAAAATGCTTGATTTGACGGCGAATGCAGTCTTTCATTGCACAAAATACATCGATTTGTTGCGAAAAGGTGAGATATAAGCAGTTTAATGCCTATATCGTTGTATGAAGTACAACATAGGGACCGGCTAAGGCCCAATTACAGCTAAATGATTGCAAAAAATACAACATTGAACACTGCTGTAACGCCCTTACACTTCAGCACGGATCTGAATAAGTTTTCTCTCATGATCTGCCATTCATAAACCTATCTCTCCAAACCGAAACTACCATTAAAAGCTGAATAGGAGAGCAGGTGAAAATTCATGATGACTTCTACTTTATCGACAGACACTTTGTCCGTTGAACTTACTGTGAAGGAAGCTCAAGCGTTAAGCAGCGGGGTGAAATTTGTGGCCGATCCGAATGTATCCAAGGAAGCCAGACAAAAACTGATTCGTTCCCTGGATCGCAAGTTGTTCCCCGCCACCTCCAAAACCATCAATTATCACGAACTGGAAGTGTAATTCCCTTTGATTTTTTCCCAAGAATGGTCTATGATTTGTATTCGATAGCTTGTACGTGTAGGAGGCAAATAATAGATGCGGTTACGGGGAAGAAAAGGAATTCGAGAAGATATTGAACGCCAGAAGGAACTCGTTGTTCTCAATGCCAAAGATTATAAAGGCAAGTGGGCGGAGTTATTTGGCAATAATAACCCTATTCATGCTGAGCTTGGGATGGGGAAAGGGCGTTTCATCAGTGAAATGAGCAAGAAATACCCCGATATTAATTTCATTGGCGTCGATATGTATGATGAGCTGATCCGCAAAGCGAGTGAGAAGGCGAAGATCGCTCATGAGATTCATACCGAGGAAGAGTCTGAATCAGAATCAGTGACTATCCCGAATTTGAAGCTGATGCTGTTCAATATCGAACATATTGAAGAAGCTTTTGCTGAAGGGGAGCTGGAGCGGGTTTATTTGAACTTCAGTGATCCGTGGCCGAAGAAAAAGCATGCTCGCAGACGGTTGACACACCCAGGTTTCGTGGCCAAATATCAGCAAATTTTGAATGCAAATGGCGAGATTCATTTGAAAACCGATTCACAATCGCTGTTTGAATTCTCGTTGAACTCTTTTGCCGACATGGGTTTAAGAATGCGCAATATTTCCTTGAATCTGCATGCTGAAGGGTTTCACCCGGATCATGTTATGACGGAATACGAAACGAAATTCGCCACAAAAGGCATGAATATCCATCGTTGTGAAGTGGTGATTGGTCAGGACGTGCTGGCCGCTCATCTCGATCAATTGAACAAGGCGAAAGCGGAATAAACTTATCGTTAATCAAAAAAAGAGGCTCTCCTTGGTCATTCGACGACTTTAGGGGCAGCCTCTTTGTACGTTTCATGATGGTTAGCCCATCACTTGAAGAATAACCTCTGAACAATCCGCTGAAGGCGTGTTCATTCGTTGACGGTAATTCCATACCCGTCTGGCCTGAACATCCGTGTAACGGCTGACGAGCATCGTCAACCAGTTCGAGATCGTATCTGCGGACCGGATCGGTTCACCGAAACCTTTTTCGGTAAAGTAGTGCACGTTCTCTTCTTCCTGTCCTGGGATCGGATCATAGAAAAGCATCGGAATAGACTTGGCAAGGCCTTCTGAACAGGTCATTCCACCTGGCTTGGTAACCAATAAGTCTGAAACTTCCATTAATTTATCAATGTCTGGCGTAAATCCGAGCAGGCGAATGTTCGGGTGCTGATACCGTTCGTCAGCGGAAAGTTTCGTTAATATTTTGGCATTGTTTCCTAGGCAAAAGATGAACTGCACGCGGTCTCTCCATTCAACGAGATGTTCGCTGAGCGAATCGCCCCCGATTAGCCCCCAACCGCCGCCCATGACGAGTACAGTAGGCATCGCGGCTAGTTGGAACTGCTGTCGGATGATGGCTTTATCGTGCGCCACACGGAAACTCGGGTGGACAGGAATCCCTGTAATTTCGACTTGAGCCGCGGGTATTCCCCGGCCAAGCAGCTTGTTTTTGACATCCTCTGTCGAGACCATATATTTATTCACTTCACGACTGACCCATGTTCCGTGTACGTCATAATCGGTGATGACGGTGCACAGCGGAATGGCAAGGCCTGCTCGTTTGAGCCGGGACACGACAACGCTGGGAAAAGGGTGTGTGCAGACGATGGCTTGGGGAGCCCAGTTCTGGATAATCTCCGCGGTCTGTGCATAAAAAATGCGGTGCAGTGCTAGTTGCGTCAACGGATTTAACGATTTCTTGTACTGAGAGCGGTATAACCGGCCATAAAGCTTGGGATTTGTGGTCAGCGTCTTTTTGTAAGCCTGGATAATCCATGGCGCAATAGTCGGATGCAGGAAAGACCCCAGTTCCAATACACGTGTTTCAATCGTTGTGCAGCGCTTTTCTAAGCTTACAGCGAGTGCATAAGCTGCTTGCGTATGACCTGCTCCGAAACCTTCAGAGAGGATGAGAACCCGCTTTTTACCCTGCCCAGCATCCATTCATTTTACCCCCATAGAGCTACAGTTGTTAGTGATGCTGCCGTACCGATCAAGCTGCCGACTAAACAATCCGAAGGATAATGCAGCCCTAGGTAGATACGTGATAGACCGACGATGAGAGCAAGCGGCAAAAGTATGATGCCAAGAAGAGGCATGGCTGCAATGAACGGAATGATGATCGAGAAAATAGCGGTTGTATGTCCGGACGGAAAAGAATGATCCGTTAATGGATTTTTATACGTGATCGTTTGAGGATGTACGAGATAAGGGCGAAGCCGCGGATATTTCTTTTTAATGATAGCAACCGGAATATGACTGATGGTTAAGGCGATTAGCGCTTGAAAACCAGCGGTTTGCAATGCTCCTTGCCCAAATAAAGCACAGCAAAGTGAAATCACGATCGTCGCCGTAGCTCCTCCTAAATGCGTAATTCTAGAAAAGAAGTGATCGAGGAAGAAGTGCTGAATACGTTGATTCACAAAGTGGAACATGCGTGTTTCATGATGCTGAAGCCAGTTCACGACTCTGCTCATGAGTAATAGCCTCCTTCGAAACTTGAGATATCTGTTATTTCAAATTATAAAGATCAATTATTAAAGGGAGATTAACGCAGTAATAAATTTTTAGAAACCATACGTTTACACTTTTAAGCTCGGGTAAAAAGAAGGAATGATGGAAATAATGGTAGAGTATTCCTTTCATTTTACCCTAAATATCGAAGGGCTATCCCGTTCCATTGGGCCTAGAGCGATTGTTTTGTAACCCCTTTCAAATTGGGATTTATTGGATTTGATGTCGACACAGCGCAGTTCAGGCTGAAAATGAACGAAAGAAAGTCAGTGCTTAGGTCGTATGGCATCGACGTTGCGAAGTCCGTTATGCTGTAAGTCGGGTGTTATGGTTCTTGTGAATGAGTTTTTCTGAAGACGGACTCTCTGCGTGGAAACCCAGCGAATGTTATGAAGGATACCTCAGAAAAGCTCGCAGGAACGGTTGCTTGATCGAGCCCGGCAAAAGTTGTCAGGGGAAGCTCGGGTGAATTATAATAAACCCGAAACACATGAGGGGTTGCTGGTTGGTCTAAATGGTGAACTTTTTGTACACAATAAAATGAAAAACGTTGAAAACAGGACTTTAACGATCTGATTTCAAGCACATGCGGCAAAGTATGTGTCCGTTCCCCTTAAATCTCTGAGAACTGGCTATTTTTCGGTTTTTGTAGACTTTGACAAATAGGGGGAAAGAGAGGAAAATCAAGAACGGTTAATTCACCTGTACATAATTGCGCACTATGCGTATAAAAAGATAGCTTGTGTGCATAAACAAAAAGGGGGACTTTGCTTCATGCTTGACAAGATTGTGCTTACGTTTCAGATTGGCTTGGCGCTCGTAGGTGCGTATCAGTTTTTCTTAACCTTCTTCGGATGGTACCGTCCAAGAAACAAACAGAAATTTGCGCCGCAAAAATCGTTTGCTGTCCTGGTTGCAGCTCATAACGAGGAGCAAGTCGTTGGCGCATTGATCGAGAATCTGAAGTCTTTGGATTACCCCAAAGAGCTCTACGACATCTTCGTGATTTGTGATAACTGTACGGATAACACGGCTGCAATTACGCGCAGTCATGGCGTTTATGCCATGGAGCGCCACAACCCGAACCTGCGAGGCAAGGGGTATGCGATCGAATGGATGCTGAAGGAGCTTTGGAAGCGCGAACGCCAGTATGACGCGGTTGTCATGTTCGATGCCGACAATCTCGCCAGTCCGGACTACCTGATTCACATGAACAATGATCTTTGCTCCGGCTCCAGAGTTATTCAGGCTTATTTAGATAGCAAGAATCCGAACGATTCTTGGGTTACAGGTTCTTACGCAATTTCGTATTACTTTGCAAACCGTTTCTGGCAGATGCCCCGCACGAACTTGGGTCTTGCCAACTACCTAGGCGGTACGGGCATGTGTTTTGAGTCCAAGCTGTTGAAGCAGATTGGTTGGGGAGCTACCAGCCTTGTTGAGGATTTGGAGTTCTCGATGCGTTGTATCAAGATGGGAATCAGACCGACTTACAATTACGAAGCGTTCGTTTACGATGAGAAGCCGCTTACGTTCAGGGCATCTGCCAAACAGCGTTTGCGCTGGATGCAAGGACACTTTGACGTGGCTAAACGTTACTTCTTCCCGCTATTGTGGCAAGGGATCAAAGAAGGCAGTTGGACGAAGATTGACGCGGCTATTTACTCCGCTAACGTATATAACTTTTTCTTCGGAGCGATTATCACCGTGCTGCTGTGGATCAAATCCATAACGCCGGGCTGGTCCGAGACGCCGATGCTTGCTGACATCAATCCGGTTTTCTTTAACTCTGTAAGTTTCGCTATTTTCGTGCTGCTGCCAATCTCTATGATGATTGAGAAGGCGCCGCGCCAAGTTTATAAATATTTAATTTTATATCCTGTATTTATGGTCTCATGGTGGCCGATTACGTTCTTTGCGTTCTTTACGCAAAACAACAAGCAATGGAGCCACACGGAGCATACACGCGTCATTCGCCTGGATGAAATGAAAAGCAAACAAGTCAGTTGACTTTTCTACACCAAGATGATATTATACTTCAAGTAAAAGCAGAAGCGCCCGCTTCTCACCTGACCAACTACGCTGTTGGCTGGTTTGAATGAATCATCATGAATGCTCAATAGGTTGCTTAAACCTGTTATTGATGAAGATGTGGGCCGTTACCGTGCCCACATCTTTTTTATATTGGATAGAGGTACATACTTTCTGGAGGTGGAACACTATTAGCAAAGACCATATGATTAATGATGAGATTCGTGTGAAGGAAGTACGCCTGATCGGGGCGGACGGAGAACAACTCGGCATTACGCCGATTCGCGAAGCTCTTCAAATCGCACAAGACGCGAACCTGGATTTGGTAAATGTGGCACCAACGGCGAAGCCGCCGGTATGCCGCATTATGGATTACGGTAAATTCCGTTACGAAACACAGAAGAAAGAGAAAGAAGCTCGTAAGAACCAGAAGATTGTGGATATCAAAGAGATTCGCTTAAGCGCGACAATCGATGAGCATGACTTCCAAACGAAGCTTCGCAATGCGATTAAGTTCCTTGGCGATGGCGATAAAGTAAAAGCCAGCGTCAGGTTCCGTGGGCGCGAAATAGCGCACTCGGAGATTGGTCGCAGAGTGCTTGAACGTCTGGCTACTGAAACAGCCGACATTTCCTCACAGGAGCGCGCTCCTAAGCTTGAGGGAAGAAGCATGATCATGATCTTAACGCCGAAAGCAACTACTTAGGCGGTATACTAAATTAGGAGGAACAACACCATGCCGAAAATGAAAACACACAGCAGCCTGAAAGGCCGTTTCAAAATTACTGGCTCAGGCAAAGTGATGAGATACAAACAAGGTAAGAACCACTTGCTTTCCGGTAAATCATCGAAGCAAAAACGCGTTTTGTCCACGAACCCAGTTATGGCTCCTGGCGATGTACGTCGTTTGCAACAACAACTGACACTAATCAAAGGTTAATTTTTTAGCATTCGAACATTATTTATACATCCCAGGAGGTAGTTAACAATGGCAAGAGTCAAGGGCGGATTTATTCGCGCTCACCGTCGTAAGAAAATTTTGAAATTGGCAAAAGGTTATTTCGGTTCCAAACACCGTTTATTTAAAACTGCTAAAGAACAAGTAATGAAATCTTTAGTGTATGCTTACCGTGACCGTCGCCAAACGAAACGTAATTTCCGCAGACTGTGGATCACTCGTATCAATGCAGGCGCTCGTCAAAACGGCTTGAGCTACAGCAAATTGATGCACGGCCTGAAATTGGCTGGTATCGACATCAACCGCAAAATCTTGGCTGATTTGGCTGTAAACGATGCTAAAGCGTTCAACGATTTGGCAACAGCTGCAAAAGCAAAAGTAAACGCGTAAGCTTTGCTTCGCGTACTGAAAGCTTGTCCCCGCAAGGGGGCAAGCTTTTTTTATTTCAACATGCATTCTCGCGGGGGGCTGGGGTTTCCCCTGATGGTGGATTTTTCTTAAGCTTGCGGAATAAAATGGCGATGAACATGGCGAGAGGGAGCAGAATTTGAAAAATGGGGAACAACTTAACGCTCACCGCTAGACCTAACCAGATGTGATAGGTGTAGTTAGGCTCAAGAAAGGAAGAGGCGAAAATCACAGCGCCGACTATGCCAATAGACAGCTTGGCTCTGCAGCCTGTGAGCTGGGAAACCCCATAAGAGGCCGCCCAGAAGAACGCAGTGAGTTTGACGAATAGGCCGAGAAAAAGCAGCAGAGTCACGAAGACATCCAGCCGTTCAAAAATATCGCCAACCTGGATTAACTGCACGGTCTGTAAAAAGGGCAAGGTGCTGTTGCCAATCAAGGAAGGGCCAAGCACCAACACATTTATCATATTCATCCCAACGAGGAATACCGCTACCCCAAGATAGGTGAAAGTGCTGATACGTTTCACTTTATTGTTGTCTGCCATGAGGTGCCAAAACATCAGAAAGACGACCATTTGGCCAAAAGGGAAAGAGACCAGATCGGGAAAAGCTGCCGTTAGAATGGGCTTGATGCCTTTTTCCATAATGGGTTGTATCCGCTCAAGCTTGACTAATTTGGAACCAAAAATGAGGAGACAGAGGATGCTATAGCTAAAAAGTATGGGTAATATTAAACTTTCAGCAACGCGGCAAAAGGTTTCAATGCCCATAATGATTGTATAGGCGGCCAGCAGGATGACGAGCAGCATGACGACAAATTTGGGTGTTCGCGTGAGCAGGGTGACGCTCGTGATTTCGCCGAAGTCTCGCACGTTTCTCATGGATTCATAAGCAAAATAAATAAGAAAGCAGCAGCTTAGAATACCGCCTGCTAATTTGCCGAAGCAGATCCGCATTAAGAAGATGAGAGACTGATTTGGCGCGATGCTTTGGATATAGAGGAACATCCGCAGCAGGATTAAGCCAATGATTGCCGCGACGATCATAGCAACCCATGAATCCTGTTTCGCTTTGCTGCCAATGGCAAATAAAGGTGTGCTGCCGATTTGGAAAAGAATAATCATAACGGCAATCTGGTAGTTGCTGATTCGTTCCATGCGGTTAGACTCCTTCTTCTTCCGAGTGTGCCATTAGTGATTGTCGTTCTCAATAAGCTGCTTCACGGACTTGCTGTTCATGCCGATGTTCTCAATGTCAATTTGGAAAGAGGACTCCATCTGGATTTGGGCAAAATACTCTTCCCAGTCTGGCTTTAACTTCTCCCAAGCTTTCGGATCCTTTCGATGGATGAGACCTGCAAATCCAAGGACATCCGCTTTCATGCTTTGGGCTTTACGCAAGGAAATTGACATAAGCTCCGAGATGGTTTCTCCGATAAGCTTCTCCATTTCGCGACTGCCCTCCGGCTTTGAGGCATCAATCAGACATCCATTTTCAAGCAGTTGTCCGCTAGCTTTTACCGCAGCCTGGATGACCCACTTTCCTTGGATATTTACGGGAGTCAGCTTGGTTGAAGCCTTGGTAATCCGTATGGCGGAGCGAGATTTCTCACTTTTCTCCGTGCATCCGAAAAATAAGGTGGTCTGACTGATCTCTCCTTTCAGCCAGCTGAGTCCGTAACCTTCATGCCCAGTCATCCAGCCAACGAGCTTATCTTTTTGAAAAACGCCAATACGTCCCATTTTGAGCTTGGTATCGAAATTGGTGCCCTTTAAATTTTCAATCGAAGTCGATTCGACACCTTGGCCTGATATAAACACTTCCGGTATTGTGGAATAACCCGAATCACTAGCCATTCTCATCGCGAGCTGATAAAGCATGACTTGCTTGAGGTTGCCATCGGTTTTGTCCTCGTTGAGCACCATGTTTCTCAAGGCTGCGCCTGGTATTTTTTCTAACGGTAAAATTTGCTCCAGGATTTTTCGCCCTTCGTCTCTGCTCACGAGCAGGCTTACAGTTTCCCTGGAGTTGGCGCTTCTTAAATAAACGTCGATGATGGGAGAAATGCCTTTGCGAGCAGCGCTTTCGCCAATGACGACGACTCGGTTATGAGCGAAGAACATCGTACGGGGCATTTCTAAACTGGCTCTTTGAACAGCAGATTGGATGGAATCCCCGTTCGTAGAAAACACCAATACAGGAGCCTGCTGAATCGCCATTCCACCCGTGCTGGAAATGGACTGAGGAATGACGACTTGATAAGAGACTTTCCAGTGATCATCCTCCCAATCGACGGCGGTTGCTGCGGTGATGGCGATCTTGTTTAGCTCAGTTCGGTCCCAACAGCTCGTGCATAAGCAGCAAATAACGAAAGAGATCAGGCCTGTCAACACCACTCGGCGTTTGGTTCGCATGCATCCAGTCTCCTCCGTGTGCCGTTATTTTTTCTTTGGATTTTTTGCTGTTGGACGCTGTCTATAAACATTTTTGGTCAGCGCCAACGGTCGCTTGATTAACTTCCACCATGGAAGCCGGATGAAGATATCTTTCACATTCGACGGAATAAACGGAGAAATCGGCGCCATGTACGGAAGGCCGAACGATTTAATTGAACACATGTGAATAAGAATGAACATACAGCCGAATAAAATGCCGAATAGTCCGAGCAAACCGGCTAGCATCATTAGCATGAAGCGGATGAGTCGTGCTGCTACAGCCAAGTTAATCGCGGGCGTGACAAAATTGGAGATGGCTGTAAATGACACAACGATGACCATCGCTGCGGATACGAGACCGGCTTGTACGGCTGCTTGTCCGAGGACAAGCGCGCCTACAATGGAGATGGCGGGCCCGACAACGCGGGGCATCCTCACCCCTGCTTCCCGCAGTACCTCGAACGTGATCTCCATCAGGAAGGCTTCCACAAGCGCAGGGAAAGGCACACCTTCCCTCTGCGCAGCGAGGCTGATGAGCAGTGTTGTGGGCAACATCTCCTGATGGAACGTGGTAATCGCGATATAGAGAGACGGGAGCAGCATAGAGACGAAAAAAGATGCGTAGCGGATCAGACGCACGAAAGATGCGATATCATATCGCTGGTAGTAATCCTCACTGGATTGCAGGAACTTAAAGAACGTCACGGGAGCCATTAAGGCGAAGGGTGTTCCATCGACCATAATGATAATTTGTCCTTCGAGCAAACCGGCTGCTGCAGTGTCAGGTCTTTCGGTGTTCATCATGGTGGGAAAAGGCGTATAGCCCTTATCCTCGATAAATTCTTCAATATACGCGCTCTCCAGAATGCTGTCCGTATCTATGAGCTTAAGTCGTCTGCGCGCTTCAGCCAGCACTTTTTCATTGGAGACGCCTTCCAGATAGGCCAAGATGATCTCCGTCCGGGTGTAACGTCCAATCTTCATGCTTTCAAAGCGAAGATCAGCCGACTTGACTTTTCTGCGGAGCAGAGTCAAGTTTGTTCGGATGTCCTCTGTAAAGCTTTCCTTCGGTCCACGAATCACAGTTTGCGATTGCGGTTCTTCGATCGCTCGTTTCTCCCAGCCGTTCGTGCAGGCGAAAAAGGCCTCGTCGAATCCATCGATTAAAATAACGGTGCTGCCCTCTAAAATAGCATCCAGCAGCTCACTGTCATATTTGGCTTCATAAAGTTCGCCAACGGAAACGGTTTGCTGCAGGATTTCGTGAACTCCGCAATATTGCTCGCTTGTCTGCTCAGTTGCTTGAACATTTAATAAGGGCTCTATGAGGTGCTTATGGATAGATTCTGATTGGACAAGCCCATCTATGTAGAGTAAAGCAATAGAGAGGTGATCCTGTGTAACCTGCATATCGAGCAAGCGAATAATGATGTCCGGAGAATTGCCAAGCGCTTCTCTCAGTCTCGAGATGTTCGTATGCAAATCGGTCGATAAAGGGAGAGCGGGTTTCTGAGAAGATGTCATCAGCGAAGCCCTCATTTCCTGAATTGGTAGTATATTCCCTCACTTTCGTTTGTTTTATTCGATATGCTATTGACTAATGCTCCGGGGATGCATATAATAATCTCTAATATCATCTTAACGGATGGTGTTCACGAATAAATCGGCTATGAAGAGGAAGAAGTCATAAGGGCACTTATGCGCAGAGAGCGTTGGGCTTGCTGAAACCATCGCCTTAATCCCTTACGTACGAAGTCACCTCGGAGCTGTTTTCCTGAAGACTTACGGCATTGTCTGTAAGCACTAGGGAGAATCGGAAAAGCACACGTTATCGTGCTGAGGGTATTGTTCTAGGCGAACATACCTGCTAAGGCTGTATGCTGTGAGGCATGTAGCAAATTTGGGTGGTACCACGGAAGCTTAAACCCCTTTCGTCCCGTTTAACACGTTACGTGCGTGTACGGGATGAACAGGGGTTTTTCTTATTGTCTAAGAAAGCTCGAAGTATAACATGGACTTACTTTTTGAGAGGAGGATCACAATGAATGTTCAAACTGAACCAAAGAGGTCAAAAGAAGAACTGATTGACAAGCTGATGAAGCCGGATCTGATCACAGGATCTGAGATTTTGCTAAGAAGCTTATTGCTGGAGGGTGTGGATTGCGTCTTTGGATATCCGGGCGGCGCTGTTCTGTACATCTACGATGCGATGCATGGCTTTTCCGATTTTAACCACCTACTGACAAGACATGAGCAAGGAGCCATTCACGCTGCCGATGGATATGCACGTTCCACAGGCAAGGTTGGCGTATGTATCGCTACATCAGGGCCGGGGGCTACGAATCTCGTCACGGGGATAGCTACCGCCTATATGGATTCTGTTCCGCTCGTTGTTATTACAGGGAACGTTGCAACGAACTTTATCGGTACGGATGCTTTCCAAGAGGCAGATATTACGGGGATTACAATGCCGATTACGAAACATAGCTACTTGGTTCGTGATGTAGAAGATCTGCCGCGCATCATTCATGAAGCGTTCCATATTGCGAACTCAGGTCGTAAAGGTCCGGTTCTCATTGACATACCAAAGGATGTCTCCGCTCATAAAACGATATTTAAGCCGGTAACCGAAGTAAACATCCGCGGCTATAATCCGACTGTTCAGCCTAACAAGCTGCAAGTTGACAAGTTGCTCAAAGCGATCGAAGAAGCTGAACGTCCAGTGATCATCGCAGGTGGCGGCGTTGTCTACTCAGACGCTTCCAAAGAGCTGATCGAGTTCGTGAATGCTACGCAAATTCCGGTAGCAACTACGCTGCTTGGACTCAGCGGATTCCCAAGTGCCCACGAGCTATGGCTCGGTATGCCGGGGATGCACGGAACGTACACGGCGAACACAGCCATTCAGAATGCGGATCTCCTGATTTCCATCGGTTCAAGATTCGATGACCGTGTGACAATGAACTTGGACGGTTTTGCACCGAAGGTGAAAACAATCGCACATATCGATGTGGATCCTGCGGAAATCGGCAAAAACGTCAAAACGGATATCCCGTGTGTTGGCGATGTGAAAGCTGTTCTTGCTTTAGCGAATCTGAAAGCGAAGCCTGCGAAAAGCGAAGCTTGGATTGCTGAAGTTCAAGCGAACAAAGAGAAGTTCCCGCTTAAATACGGTGATACAGAAACCGAATTGAAGCCTCAATACGTGGTTGAAATGATCAGCGAAACGACAAACGGTGAAGCGATTGTAACAACTGACGTTGGTCAGCACCAGATGTGGGCTGCTCAATTCTACAAATTCAAAAACCCTCGCTCCCTGGTAACGTCCGGTGGACTTGGTACGATGGGCTTTGGATTCCCATCCGCGATTGGTGCGCAAATGGGGAACCCGGATAAACTGGTTGTATCCATCAATGGCGACGGCGGCGTTCAAATGTGCGCGCAAGAGCTTGCGATCTGTGCAATTCACAACATTCCGGTGAAAATTGTTATTTTGAATAACCAAGTACTTGGCATGGTTCGTCAATGGCAGGAAATCATCTATGACAACCGCTACAGCCATATTGATTTGGCCGGCAGCCCTGATTTCGTGAAGTTGGCTGAAGCTTACGGCGTGAAAGGCCTGCGTGCCACGACGAAAGCAGAAGCAAGAAAAGCTTGGCAGGAAGCGCTTGATACACCTGGACCGGTCTTGATTGATTTCGTCGTACCAAAAGGAGAGAACGTGTTCCCGATGGTTAAAGCGGGCGATACAATTAGCGACATGTTAATGGGGGATTCGGAATGATGACGACAACTAAACATACAGTTTCCGTACTCGTAAACAATCAGCCTGGTGTTCTGCAGCGAGTATCCGGTTTGTTCGGACGCAGAGGCTTTAATATCGAAAGTATTACTGTAGGGGAGTCCGAAGAACTCGGACTTTCCCGAATGGTTATTGTAACAACGGGGGATGACAGCACTTTGGAGCAAATTTCCAAGCAGCTGTACAAGCTGATTGATGTCATTAAAGTCATCGACCTCAGCTCCAACCCGATGGTCGCTAGAGAATTAGCACTTATTAAAGTAAATGCTGAACCTATCATGCGTCCTGAAATACTCGGAATTGTCGAAACATTCCGTGCCGCGGTTGTCGATATTGGTCCATCTTCAATTATCGTGCAAGTTGTCGGAGATTCAGATAAAATAGATGCTATGGTAGAATTGCTTCGTCCATACGGTATCCGTGAGCTCTCCCGTACGGGAGCAACGGCGATGATTCGGGGCTCAGTTAAATAAATAATAGTCAACAATGTGAAAAAGTAGGGAAAGCCTCCTTGAGTGGGGCTTTGAGCGATGGACTCTTTAGCGCTTTAAAAGGCTAGTTGTTCAGAGTTAATCGTTGAAACACCCACTCAAGGGGTAGACAATACGGATTCATCATATTAAAGGAGGATTTATACGAAATGGCAGTTACTACTTACTATGAAAAAGATGCAGACTTAGCGGTACTTAAAGGCAAAACGATTGCAGTTGTTGGTTATGGTTCCCAAGGGCACGCTCAAGCGCAAAACTTGCGTGACAGCGGTTTGAACGTAATTATTGGTCTTCGTGAAGGCCGTTCCTGGAACGCAGCAAAAAATGACGGTTTCGAAGTTGTATCCGTTGAAGAAGCAGCAGCACGCGCTGATGTTATTCAAATCTTGATGCCGGATGAAACGCAAGCTCGCGTATACCGTGAGTCCATTCAACCGAACATGAAAAAAGGCGCAGCTTTGATGTTCTCCCACGGGTTCAACATCCATTTTGGCCAAATCGTAGCTCCTGAAGGTACAGATGTATTCTTGGTTGCTCCTAAATCCCCAGGTCACATGGTACGTCGTACTTATGTTGAAGGCTTCGGCGTTCCTGGTCTGATCGCGATCGAGAAAGACGCTACAGGCAACGCAAAAGCAATCGGACTTGCTTATGCAAAAGGTATTGGCTGTACGCGCGCAGGGGTTATCGAAACTTCCTTCCGCGAAGAAACAGAAACGGATCTGTTCGGTGAGCAAGCAGTTCTTTGTGGCGGTGCTTCTGAACTGGTTAAAGCAGGTTTCGAAACATTGGTTGAAGCTGGATATGCGCCAGAAATGGCTTACTTCGAGTGCTTGCACGAATTGAAATTGATCGTTGACATGATGTATGAAGGAGGAATCTCCTCCATGCGCAGCTCCATCTCCAACACAGCGGAGTATGGTGACTATGTAACAGGACCTCGCATCATCACAGCTGAAACGAAAAAAGAGATGAAAGCTGTTCTTGCTGACATCCAACAAGGTAAATTCGCTCGCGACTTCATCTTGGAGAACCAATCCAACTTCGCGTTCATGAACGCGACTCGCCGCAACGAAGCTCAACACCCAATCGAAGTTACGGGTGCTCAATTGCGCGAAATGATGCACTGGATCAAAAAGTAATGTAATGCCTTATTCAATCATATAGTTATTCATCCCACAGGGAGTGATTGCGGAGAATTTCCCAGTCACTCCCTGTGAATACTATGTAGACGAGTAAAAATTTAGGCGTAAATTTTTAAAACCTTCTTCGAAATGCCCAGTGGAGAGCTCAGTGTTTGTCGGAGAAGCGAAGCGTTCGTATTTGAAAACATGTCCCGACCTTTTGTTTAATTAAGATGAGGGGACATGGTTTCAAGAAACGATCGGAGACAAATACTGAAGATCGCAACGGTCAGCAGTTTGAATTAGGTTTTAACTCATTTACTAGAAATCTTTTAGGAGGTGACCATGGTGCGCAAAATCTACATCTTTGATACAACGCTCAGAGACGGAGAACAATCGCCAGGCGTGAACCTGAATACACAGGAGAAGGTCGAAATCGCGCTTCAACTAGAGAAGCTGGGTGTCGATCGGATGGAGGCCGGCTTCCCGGCTGCATCACCTGGTGACTTGGCAGGCGTTAATGCTGTAGCAAGAGCGATTAAGAACGCCTCAGTAATCGGGCTGTCCCGCTCGAAGGAGACTGACATCGAGGCTGTCCGTGAAGCGCTGCAGGGCGCTCAGGACCCATGCATTCATTTGTTCCTGGCGACGTCCCCAATCCATCGGAAGCATAAGCTGAAGATGGAGAAGCACCAAGTGCTGGAGACAGCGGAAGCTGCGATTAAATATGCGAAGAAGTATTTCAGCAAAATCGAGTTTTCACTCGAGGATGCCGGACGTACGGAGCTTGATTTCATCGCAGAAGTAACGGCAATGGCGATCCGCGCCGGCGCTTCGGTCGTGAATATTCCGGATACAGTCGGTTATATGACACCGTACGACTACGGGAATATTTTCAAAATGCTGAAGGACACGGTCCCAGGCATTGAGAAAATCCAGCTGAGCGCGCACTGCCATGACGATCTTGGCATGGCGACAGCTAACGCGCTAGCGGCGGTTCTGAATGGTGCCGATCAAATCGAAGGCACCATCAACGGCATTGGCGAGCGAGCAGGGAACACCTCGATCGAGGAAGTTGTCCTGGCGCTGGAAACACGCCAGGACTTCTACCAAGCGAAAACATCGCTTGTGTTGAACGAGATCTACCGCACCAGCCGTTTGGTCAGCAAGCTGACCGGCATGGTGGTGCCAGGCAATAAAGCGATCGTCGGCGCTAACGCGTTCGCGCATGAGTCCGGCATCCATCAGGATGGGATGCTCAAAGAGAAAACGACCTACGAGATTATTTCCCCGGAGACCATTGGGGTCAAGGAAAGTAAGCTCGTGATGGGTAAACACTCCGGCCGCCATGCGTTCCGTGAGAAGTTGATCGACCTCGGCTACGACCTCGCAGACGAGCAAGTGAACGTGGCGTTCGGCAAGTTCAAGGATTTGGCCGACCGCAAGAAGCAGGTGGAAGACGAAGATATCCGCGCGCTGATCGAAGAGAAGTTGATCGAAACGCCGGAAATTTATGCGCTTGGCACGCTTCAAGTGGCTTACGGCAATCAAATGACACCGACAGCGACTGTGCACATTCGTTTCCAAGACGGCGGCGAAGTAACGGAAAGCGCTGTGGGTAACGGTTCTGTTGATGCGATTTACAATGCCATTGACAAAGCGACGAAGGAAGAAGTCGAGCTGGATGACTACTCCATCAAGTCTGTCTCTCACGGGAAAGATGCGCTCGGGGAAGTGCATGTCGTTCTGAAACAGAACGATGTGTCCGTTCAAGGACGCGGCATCTCCACAGATATTCTGGAAGCAAGCGCCAAGGCTTACCTGGACGCTGTGAACAGACTTATTGATAAACGCAAAACCCCAACAAGCAATAGAAGCAACGTTACGTTGATTTAATAACCTAAGTCCACGGGACTGCTAGATAAGCACCTCACCTCCAAACTAGAGGAGGGGTGCTTTCTACAAATGCGAAAGGATGCGTCCATTATGAAATATCGATTTTCCAAATCGCTAGAAGGTTTCTCATCCTCGGCGGTAAGAGAAATTCTGAAGCTGACTCAAGGAAGCTCAATTATTTCTTTTGCTGGCGGATTGCCAGCGGAAGAGTTTTTCCCATTGGACGCGGTAAGCGATGCGTTTAAACGAGTTGTTGGTGGCGGGAAATCAGCGCTGCAGTACGGATTAACCGAAGGGTACAAGCCGCTGCGCGAGTCCTTATGCAAACGTATGGCTGCCAAAAACATGCACGTCACGCCAGACGAGATGCTTCTAACGACAGGTTCCCAGCAAGCGATTGATTTGTTGACGCGCGTATACATTGATGAAGGCGATGTCATCTTGGTCGAAAGACCGACTTACTTGGCGGCGATTCAAGTTTTCCAAGCCAAAGGCGCGAAGATTTACTCCGTTGATAGCGATAACGACGGTATGATTCTTGAGGATTTGGCTGCAAAGGTTGCTGAACATAATCCTAAGTTGGTTTATGTCATTCCGACATTTTCGAATCCCGCAGGCCGTGCGTGGAGCTTAGAGCGCCGTCAAGGATTGCTGAACATTTGCCGCGAAGCGGATGTCCTGATTCTTGAGGATGACCCTTATGGTGAAATTCAATTTGATGAGAATGAAACGTATCCATCCATTTTCTCGCTTGGCGGTAAAGCCGAGGGCGGTAATGTGGTGTACACGAGCACCTTCTCCAAAACGGTAGCACCTGCTTTCCGGACAGGCTGGGTGATGGGGGATGAGACGCTCATTCGTCAAATCGCTCGTTTCAAACAGTCGGCGGATCTGCACTCCAGTACGATTGATCAGCAAACGCTGTATCATCTGCTTGAGCATTTTGATCTTGACGCGCACATTTCTCTGATTCGTGAGCAATATTTGGATCGGATGAAGTTCATGTCGGGTCTATTGAAAGAGTTGAATTGGCCGGGTCTGAAGTGGGAAGAACCGAAGGGCGGCATGTTTATCTGGGTGGAACTTCCGCCAGGTATTCGCGCAGAGGATCTGCTGAAAATTGCGGTAAAAGAAGGCGTGGCTTTTGTTCCCGGGTCCACATTTTATGCGGAGAACCCACAGTACAACACGATGCGTCTGAATTACACGCACACAGATCGTGAGAACACGATTCTTGGTATGCAAAAACTGGCGAAAGCTATGGAATCTTACCTACAAAGCGTATAAAAAGAAGGGACTATCCCGAGAGTAGATGTTTCTACTGTTGAGATAGTCCTTTTGTTATTGGCTTGCCAAATGGCTGCGAATCTAAATTTGATGAAAACTTAATCATTTAACTGGATTGGGAGACCAGATCTAACAGATTAAACATGGATGGTACAAATCCTTCGATTGTATGATGAAGCAGTTCGTTGTCTTTATATTACATTTGAAAGGGTGTTTGGAATGAAGCTTCTGGTTCTGATCCATGTGCTTTCAGCCATCATCGGGGTAGGCCCGACGTATTTCGCCCACGTGCTTCTTAGGAAAAATCAATCGCTGGATGAACTTCGCTCGTCTTTACGGGTAGGGGCACGGCTTGAGATTTTTCCGAAAATAGGAGGAACGCTTGCTGTATTGACAGGATTACTGCTGATTTGGCTGGGCGATTACGGCTCCTTCATGCAAATTTGGCTGTTCGGATCGGTGGTTGCTTACGTGCTGATTCAAATTATTGCCATTGGCTTCGCCACGCCCTATCAGAAAAAGCTCGGAGGTTGGGTACTCGATCCAGCCAATCACAAGGCGTCGAACTTGCCAGCCGAGCAGCTCATGCAATGGATAAAGGCACGCAACTATTTCTATGGTGCATCGGCTATTGGTCTTATTTTGTTCATTTTTATGATTGTAAAGCCCAGCTAGTGAAAGGTGAAAATTAAACGTGTATTTGTATAAAACAGAGCGGCAATAGGGATGTATGTTCCCAGACTGCCGCTCTGTTTTTCAATTGTAAATTAAGGGTTCACGATCTGAGCCAAGGCTTCACGGATTGGCGTTGCCGGGCGCCCGAGCAGCTTCTCGAAATCATCGCTTTTGATCTCCAGCGTACCTTCCCGAATCCCTTGTTGAATACCTAGAAGGATAGGGACGACGAAGTCGGGTACTCCTACGCTTTTCATAATATCCCCATATGTGGCGTCATCGACCTGCTGGACAAGAACTTCCTTGCCTAGTACCTCACCAAGAGCGGACGTGAGCTCAGCTTGCGTGTGTAATTGACCTGAAAGCTCATATATTTTATTCTCGTGTCCGTTCCCTACTAAAACAGCTGCTGCCGCCTCTGCGTATTCTTGCTGCAGTGCCCAACCTACCTTGCCGGAGCCGGCAGAGGTCACCCACGGAGCTCCAGCCACCACGCCTTGAATACTCGACAGTTCATTCTCCAGATACCAGTTGTTGCGCAGGAAGGTATAAGGAATGCCGGTTTTGACGATGGCTTCTTCTGTTGTACGGTGCACTGGGGCCAAGAAATTAGTGCTGTTACTTGCATTAGCTATGCTGGTATAAGCAATAAATATAACTCCAGCAAGCGCTGCAGCAGCTACAGCATTGGAGTGCTGTCGAATTCTTGTTTCCGTATCTCCATCCGCCGATATAATCAATAAGCGATCGATTCCTGCAAAAGCAGTTTGCAAGGTTTCTGGACGATCAAAATCCCCTAGGCGAATGTCTACGCCGCGAGCACGCAATCCTTCAGCTTTCTCCGGATTACGGACACTCACAGCCAGTTGACTTGCTGGTACTGTTTTCAACAATGTTTCTACTACTTTCGAGCCTAATTTTCCTGTCGCGCCAGTGACTAAAATTTTCATGTTATAATCCTCCTAAAATTTTTGTTGTAATCATTTTTGTTATAACAATAACTGTTACAACTTATATATAAAATAAAAGCTCTCTATATGGAGCTCCTATTTATTTGAATTTCACGGTAAGTTGACTCAAAGTCGTCTGTGCCAGCCTGTGTTCCATAGCGGATTGAGCCTCGCTTAGCTCCGACTGAAGAACGGATTCGATGTTCCGCCCGACGGGGCATCCCTCATTCGGATCTTCGTGAAACCGGAATAATTGGTTATCTTCAATGACGTGTACAGCCCGGTAAATATCCAGAAGCGTAATGTCCTCCGGTGTTTTGAGCAGAGAAGCGCCTCCAACTCCTGGGCGTACTTCCACTAATCCTGCTTTTTTCAACAAACCCATAATTCTTCGGATCACCACAGGGTTGGTATTCACACTTTCCGCAATGTAATCGCCTGTACAGTCCTCGCTCGAACTGACGGCAATCAAGCAAAGTGTATGTACAGCAATTGAAAAACGCGAACTGATTTGTTTCAAAATCATTCACCACCGTTGTAACTATTATAGTTACTACTCGGAAAGGTGTCAATATCCTTATTTTTAAAAGGAGCTTGAATTCTGTTATATAAGGTTATAGGAGGAACCTATTAAAGCAATAGCTTTTATATCTAATGAAAAGGGTTATCTTATGTTACAATGAGAGCATCATATAGTCGATAGAGATGCTTACCAAGCAGCTTTACTAATTGAAGGAGTGAATGACAGTCATGGCAGATGTGAAAAAAATTGCTGTAATCGCTGGAGACGGCATTGGTCCAGAAGTCGTTGCAGAAGCGGAAAAAGTATTGAAACGTACCGAAGAACTTTTCGGTTACCAATTTGAAACAGAACATGCTTTGTTCGGTGGAATTGCCATTGATCAAACAGGTACACCGCTTCCGGAAGAAACATTGAAAGTTTGTCAATCCGCAGATGCAGTTCTTCTAGGAGCTGTAGGTGGACCGAAATGGGATAACAACCCGAAAGAAACGCGTCCGGAAACAGGTCTTCTAGGTATTCGTAAAGCGCTTGGTTTGTTCTCTAACATTCGTCCGGCTTTCATCTTTGACTGCTTGAAAGAAGCTTCCACATTGAAACCGGAAGTACTTGAAGGAACGGATTTGATCGTTGTTCGTGAATTGACAGGCGGTATCTACTTCGGTGAGAAATTCCGTCGCGAAACGGCAAACGGTCAAGAAGCTGTAGATACTTGCGCGTATAACGTTTCTGAAATCGAGCGTATTGCTCGTCAAGCGTTTGACATCGCACGCACACGCCGCAAAAAGCTTGCTTCCGTTGACAAAGCAAACGTTCTGGAAACTTCTCGCCTATGGCGCGAAACGGTTAACCGTATTGCGGTTGACTATCCGGATGTTGAGCTTGAGCACGTGTTGGTAGATAACTGTGCAATGCAATTGCTTCGCCGTCCGTCTTCCTTCGACGTTATCGTGACAGAGAACATGTTCGGCGACATCTTGAGCGACGAAGCTGCAATGCTGACAGGTTCCATCGGGATGCTGGCATCCGCATCACTTGGCGAAGGCAGCTTCGGCTTGTATGAGCCGGTACACGGTTCTGCCCCTGATATTGCAGGCCAAGGTATTTCCAACCCAATCGCAACGATTCTATCCGTTGCTTTGATGTTCCGCTTGACTTTCGGGTACCACGATGCAGCGGATTCCATCGAACGCGCCGTGAAAGAAGTGCTTGATGCAGGCAACCGCACAGGCGACATCGCTGTCGATAAGAGTAAAGCAATCGGAACATTGGCTATGGGCCAACTGATTGTAGACGCTATGCGCAAATAAGAATAAGAGCTTGTCCGCTAAGCATTTGTGCTGCAGCGAGCAAGCTCTTTTTTTAGTGTTGCTTGGGGAAAATGAGTGGGCAAACGTAGTCTACGTTGCATTTTGTACATGATAGATACGCATTTACTAGGTTATGCTCTCCTTCATTGTACAAAGTACAATCACTAGAGGACAAAAGAGCGAATATAGGCGTTTTCACGCCTCTAAGTTGCATAAAGTACAGCAAGGACGCATTTCTAGTACCTAATTTAGTGAAAATGTTGTATAAAATACAACATAGAGTGAGACTGTCTATGCTATGCGCATAGGTATACGATGGCAGCACAGCGTCAACCTGGATGGAAAAGGTAGCGCCATTAAACGTGTTCAAGGACCTTTCATATTTTAAAGTAATTATTATCTTGTATGTGGTCTAATTATTGACTTTCATCTATTCGAATGATACCATTTTATACGAAGAAGATAGATTTGAGGAGGAATTATACACATGGCAGAGCGTTTAGTTGGTAAACAAGCTCCAGATTTTACAATGGAGACAGCTACAGGTGATGGTACAGGGTTTGGCAAAGTATCTTTGTCCGACTACAAAGGCAAATGGTTAGTATTGTTCTTCTACCCATTGGACTTCACATTCGTATGTCCGACAGAAATTACAGCGCTTAGCTATGCTGCTGCTCAATTCAAAGAATTGGACACTGAAATTCTTGGCGTTTCCATCGACAGCATCCACACACACAAAGCATGGATCAATACACCTGTTAACGACAATGGTCTTGGCAAATTGGAATTCCCACTTGCTGCTGACATCACGAAATCCGTAGCACGTGACTACGGCGTTCTAATCGAAGAAGAAGGTATCGCACTTCGCGGTCTATTCATCATCGATCCAGAAGGCGAATTGAAATACGAAGTTGTTAACCACAACGATGTAGGCCGCAGCGTAGAAGAAACACTTCGCGTGCTTCAAGCGCTTCAATCCGGCGGATTGTGCCCAATGAACTGGAAACCAGGCGACAAAAACCTTGTCGTAAAATAAGCTTTTTTTACATAGACAAGCTCCTCTTGGCTGGCATGCGAATGCGGCGGGGGGAGCTTTTCTTCATGAAGGAGAATGAACGTGACCGTACCAACGCAGCTGCAATATACAAGAGATCATTATTGGATACGCATGGAAGGGAATGAGGCTGTCGTCGGCCTAACGGAAATAGGTTTGCTTGCGTGGGGGATGGTTTTATTCATCGAGCTTCCGGAACGTGGAGCTGTACTTGGGCAAGGTGATTATGCCGGCTCCTTGGAGACCGCCGAAAATGAGCATGACTTACTTGCGCCGTTATCCGGCGAGGTCATCGCTGTTAACATGCTGCTGGAGCGGGCAGTGATGATGCTGATTGAGTCACCTTATGATAAAGGGTGGCTGTTCAGAGTGGCATGCAGCGAGCCATCGGAGCTGGAGCAGCTGTGGGATGCGCAGACGTATGCGTCGAGTTATTCGTTTGAGTGAGGGGGCAATCGCAAGCCGCAGGACTACTTAACAGGGTCTTGCGGCTTTTTTATTGGCGAAGACGGCTGCTCTAGTTCTATTTAGGCAGTCTGCATGAGATTATGTCCAAAGCAAAGGTTTGAATCGAAGTTAATGGAATCAGCAAAAAAACCGCCGGGTAAACACTTAATCAAAAAGTGTTTACCCGGCGGTTCCGGTTACATTATTGTTTGGAGAGCTGTTTGTATTTGTTCAAGTACTTCACAACGGCAAGCACATAAGTCGCATGCGACCAGGTAAGCGGGGCGACAGAGACCGGATCGCCGGAGAAAGGATCCAATTGCTCCGACAGGACGCCGCTTTCCATAGCGTGTTTGACGACCCATTCTAATGTCTGGCGAGGCGCTTCGAGATCAGCGAGTGTTTTGGCGTATTCGATTTCCCACTCAGCGATCCAGAGCGTACAGATGATCCAAGGGTTTCCGGGTACATTCTCGATATCGGTGGAACGTTGGAAGTAATAATCATGATGATAGCGGGCAATGCCACCGACGTTTGTTTTAATTCTAAGACCTTCTTTATTCGCTTTCATGGTACCGACAACTCGCTCGTCGTCAGCAGGCAGGACCCCGAATTCAAAAATACCGTAAACCGAGCTTTCGAGCGTCATATCTTTGACCCATTGGCCGTCCTCCATATACAAACCGCGAACGAATCGGCCTTCATTCTCATCCCATAGATGCTTGAGAATACCGGCTTTAATTTTCTCCGCCGTATGCTTATAGCGGTTGCTGCGCTCTTCATCCCCGAAGAGGTTGCTGAAGTTGGAGGCTGCGATCAGTCCGCCATACACCGCTGAGGCGGTAAAGGTATAGATTCCGTAACGTTCTTCCCATAGATCGTAGCTCGGCTTCGGCAGGTTCAATTCCTGATCGATATAAGTGGACATGAATCTGGCCGCTCTGCGAATTAAATTGCGATAGAGAGATTGGGCAAACTCAAGGCTTCCATTTTTCTGGAAATCAGCCCAGAGAGCGAAGAGGACAAGGGCTGTTTCATCTTCTTGAATAGGGAGCTGGACACGTCCGGAATGAATATAAGGATGCCAACTGGAGCCTACGGTGCCGTCCGGATTATATTTATGATGCAGGTAACCTTCGGGAGACAGCACATTCGCACAGAAGTTGAAGAAAGGGATAATCATCCCTTGGTAGCCGGCCATGGACATGGAGTAAGCGATCAAGGCGCCGTCCCGAGGCCACATGTAGCTGTAATGATCGCGGTTGCTCTGCATGATGTCCGAATCGTTCGCGGCGATAATCGCGCCGTTCACATCGGTTTGCGTCCTGACAAGGAGCAAGCTTTGTTTGAAAAGGCGCTGCACATCGGGATTCAAATCTCCGTAATCCCTCTCGATCTTATTCGCCCACCGCTGCCAGTAAACCGTTACGCGATCGAGCAGCTTGCCGGGGTGGCTGTCTTTGACGTAGGCGTCAAGTTTCTTGACTTCCTCAAGTGTTTTGCCTGCACCCATCCAGTAGTAGAGCGTTTGGTCGGCATTTGGCGGCACAAACATGCGAAAGGAGATCGTGCTATCGACCGACCCTTGCGCAATGGCGTTGCCCATGAGATGCCCGTCTTCCGCATCGCGCCACGTGCCTTCCGCGTTATAAAATCTTTTGACACCTGTAGAGTATTGATAAATGCCTTCAGTTCCTGTGCTGCCATTGAACATGAAATATCTGTCTTTTTTATAGTGGAATACCGTATTCGTCAAAGGATAGAAGGCAGCGGTATCGCCGACCTCGGTTTCATTAATGAGCAAGTCCTGATTGAAGAACATTCTCACTTCGCGAACGGTATGTTTGTGATTCGTAATTTGGATCCGTTTGATATAAATATCCTCTCGCTGATGAACGCCGTCATTCATGAGTAAAGTGATGCCAAGACCAGGATGCGTAGCTCTTACTTCAGTAACAAGCGAATCTTCCACATAACCAAGCTGGAACTGCCACTCGGGGGAATTCAGCCAGGCAAAGTCACCATCCACCCAAATACCGACACGGCACTGATAACCGCCAATATGATTAAGCTGGCCTACGAAAGGATAGTACAGATCTCGCATATAGGAATGCTGATCGAGATTAATAAGAAATTTTCCGTTTCCGATGACCAGATGTCTAGGCAATACAATCACTTCCCCACTCTTTTGTTTGATTGTTCAGCAAGTTCAACCAAGTGCAAAATCTGTTCAAAACCGAGCACTGCTAGCACAAGGCCTGCCAATAGGTTACCTAATTATTACCAAGGAATCAATGTTTCTTTGAAAAAATTCTGAAAATTTCAACTGGTCACGCTTTCATTTGGCATAGATGTCCATATTATTTGATTATTTCCTTTTGATGCGGGATTATACCCGATGACTGTTCGTGTGCGATTAATTTCGTGTACAAAGCAGCCGTGATGGCACCGATCTGCTCCCATCCAAAGTTGTCATGGATTTTGGCCAAAGCCTGAGAGGCAAGTTCAGAAGCGGCAGCGGGATTTTGTAAAAGCTGAACAATTTGCCAAGCAAGCAGGTCAGCATCGCCTGCAGGAACCTTATATCCGTTAATTCCATGGTCTACGATGTCGGACAGACCTCCCGTATCCGAAACGATAAGCGGTGTACCGCTGGCCATCGCTTCCAAGGCCACAAGGCCGAACGGCTCGTAGAGGCTGGGGAATACGCAAAGTTCAGCATGGTGTAATAGCAGGCTTTTGTCCCGTTCGTCCAGGAAACCGGTGAAATGGACACTGTCGCCGAGTGGGGCGGCCGAGAGTTGGAGCGCTTCAAGTTCCGGTCCCGTACCGGCAATAACCAACTGAGCCATAGGATACTCCTTGTGAACGTGCTGCATGGCGCTAAGGAGGAGGTGCACGCCTTTCTCATAAACAAGCCTTCCGAGGAAAGCGATAATGGGACGAGCAGCATCTCCATGCGGAACCGAAAGTACGCGGGAAAGCTCCGGGTTAACCGCTGAACCATGAGCACCCGGTACCCGAAATGGCATAACGCCATTAGGGATATGGGTCATTTTATGAAAAGGAGTATGAAAAAGGTGCATAACTTCTTGCAGCATATAAGGACTGCAGACCACCAGGTGATCGGCTTCGTGCGTTAATTTATGTTCCAGGGCATGAATGCGCTTTTGCGCCGGCGTATCCAGTTTACCCAGATTGCGTCCCGATTCCGTTGCGTGAATCGTGGCCAGCAGCGGGAGGTGCAGGACCATCTTGCACTCTTTGGCGGTATAGTAGACGAGCCAATCATGAGCATGGATGATATCAAATTGTTGTCCTTGAGCAGATAAGCGCTGGACGGTATCCGAGAAAGCCAGGTTCATTTGAAACACCCAATCCAGGAAATGAAGAGGTTCAGTTGAAGAAAATACGTTTACACGATGTATATGAACGCCGTCGAGCAGCTCGTAGGACGAGCATTCAGGCGCCAAGCATGTGACGACATGGATCTCCAGACCACTCGCAGCAAGCTGAACAGATAGGTCACGAACGGCTCTGGCGAGACCCCCGATAACTCGTGGCGGATATTCCCAGGCAAGCATCAGAACGCGTGGTGGCCTAAGCGTATCCGGCTGTGAAGGGGCATGGCATGAACGCTCGGAGGCATCAGGGAAAAAGCTGATCGATGAAGCGGGCTGAAAAAGACGGTAATGCGCCTCAGGTAAAAAAGGCGTTTGACGTTCCAGCGCAAGCACAAGCTCGGAAAGCGTTTTATCTGACATTTCAGCTTTATCATCGTTGTCAAAAGTATCTAACAATTTATGGAAAGAAGCGAGATGCGTCTCAATTCGTTTTACGGCGTAGCTGGTTACCGTATCCGCATCCAGGATGAAGGTCCAGTCGCTGCTTTGCGCGAGCATCAACTCGCGCGCGGCTTGATTCAACGCACGAATCTGCAGGCCGCTGAGCAGCTCCGGCTTCCGGTGCTTAAACGCCGCAAGCACCAAGCGATCCTCCGCCGCGTGCAGCAGCGGATGCACCCACTGGCTGCGCGGCTGCAGCCAGACCTCGGCGAAGCCGCCACGGCCCCAGCTGGACTCCGGCAGCGTGGCCGCCGTGGTCGGCGCATAGGCGGCTGCGTAGCCGCCTAATGTCGCCGTATCGCAGCGCGCAGCGGCAAGGCCGCGCAGCACGGCCTCCAGCCACTGGTGGCCTTCGTGCCACCAGTGCCCGAACAGCTCGGCATCGTATGGACATACGATGACCGGCGGCTGCGGCGGCTGCTCCGCGCAGCGCCGAAGCTGCGCCACCCGGCTGGCGACGAAATGCTCAGCATGCTGCTGAGCTTTCTGCGCGGCCAGCGCCGGGTGGTAGGGCGCTTTGGCGTCACCCATGCCGGTGACGCGGTGGTACTTGAAGCCCGTATGAACGCGTGCGCCGTCCGGCAGCACATAGGGCTTCAAGTACTCCCACTCGGCCCCGCCGCTGCGGCCGAGGTCAAAGCCGATATCGCGGTAATATTCGCGATAGTCGGGATCGCTCGGGTAACCGCTTTCGGCGCTCCATACCTGAGCGCCGGCTTCGAGGTCCCGAGCGTAGGCGCACGCGCCGTTTGGCGTGCGCAGGGGATAGCTTGTGGATGCCCCAGACGCGGCAAACGCATGGGCATCCACAACGAAATAGCGCAGCCCCAGCGCCTGCAAGTGAGGCTCCAGGGCAGGCGTATAGCCGCACTCCGGCAGCCAGATGCCTGCCGGAGCGGATCCGAAATGCCGCCTGAATTCCTGGACGGCGGCTTCAAGCTGCGCGCGCAGCGCGGCGTCGTTCTTGACCAGGGGCAAGAAGGCATGTGTCGCGGCGCACGTGATTAACTCTAAGCAGCCTGAGCTTCTCAGGCTGCGGAATTTCCCGATGAGATCGCCACGCAGGCGATCGTACAAAGCAAGCAGCCGATGATAGTGATCGGCGTAGAGCCTGGCCGTGGGGCCGAAGTCGGCATGGCCCCATAGGCGAATCACCTCGCGCTGGGACAGCTCGCAGAGGGAGGCCAGATGCTTGCGAAGCCGTTTCTGCAAGCCGGTATCTTCCAGCATAGCAAGCAGCGGCGGAGAGAGGGATAAAGTCAGCGCGAAGGGCACGCCTTCCTCAAGCAGCCGATCCATCATTTCAATGAGAGGCAGATAGCTGTCCACAACCGCTTCGAAAAACCAACGTTCTTCTAACGTAATTTCCGCTTTATGATGACGCACGTAAGGGATATGGGCATGCAGGAGCAAAGCAACATAACCGTGTACGTTTGAGCTCAATTGAGATCGCCTCCGAATTCCGAATCTGCTGGGGGTGTGCACTTGGGTAAGTACACGGAATAGGCCGAGAAATACTCATGAGCTATAAGAGCCTTAAGCTGAATGGAAACGGCAGCAGGCCTGTAGGTAACTTGGTTTTCCAGTGTTGCAGCGTTTGAAGGAAATTCTTGATTCGTATGTATATGGGGAGTCTGAATCGTATTAGAACGCAGAAGCGGGAGAAATTGTCCCTGCTCATTCTTAATGCCGAGTTCTGCTAAGTACAACCGGCCTGGTAGAAAACCGTTCAGGAAGCAGCATTCTCCTTGTGGAAGGGGGAGTTCAGAAATCGTATCTGACAGGGGAGTGCTGACGGCTTGTTCGACAGTTGTTTCATAAAAACGCAGAGTGGGCTGAAGCAGGAGCCAGTCCGCTCCGAAGTGATCCTGCACCATCCTTTTTTTCCTCGAAGAGAGCTGCCAATAAGCAAAAAGATTAGCCGATGACTGCACCAGCAAGTGGAGTGTGTCCCTGTCATTGGAATGGGCAGAGAAAGCTTGAGTAGGAATCAGACTCACCTTTTCTTAGGTCGTAATGGGAAATAAATGGGATCAACCATTCGGACAACATTGTAGCATACGCACCTAGGAAACGAAAAATCTCCTCCTTTCAAGAAAGGGGAGATCTCCTGTATGTGCTTTACTTGATTGGAGGTTGACCTTCCATGTACCGGGTCTCCGTAAGCCTCATTAAAGAATCATATCGATTGACAGAACTTAGAATCAACAGATAATCATCCTGATTAATATTCGTATAAGATGCCTTGAAACCGGTATGATATTGAACCGTCATACTGGAAGATTGATCGTCATACTGCACAAAAGCGATCTGCCTGGAAACACTTGGAATCATATTCACGCCGCTCTCCCCTTCATCTTAAGACTTCGGATCACCCGCTAATGGATATATCTGTCATATAGTATGCTTATTGCAACACATTTAGAATGTGGTCTCGGTAGGAATGGACAAGCTCTTCGGCAAGAGCCGGATTCTGAGACTGGGCGACAAGCCTAAAAACAGGGTCTTCACTATCGGGCAGCAGCAAAATCCAACCATTTTCGTGATGAAATTTGATCCCGTCCACCAAATCAACAGGCGTATCCTTCGCCTTGTTCATCATGCTCCGCATCACTTCGCCCTTGGCGTCCCAAGGGCAATCGATTTGCTCGCGGTGCAGATAGAAACTAGGAATCAGAGATAGAAGCTCTGACAGCGGTAACCCGGTTCTGCCCAGATGAAGAACGACTAGTCCGATGGCAAAAAGCGAGTCGAACAAAGGATGCATCCGCGTCTGCTCCGTGGCTTCTAGAATGGCGCGTTCCCATTCCTTGGTGCGAACGATTGTTGCGCCTAGTCCCTCGGCCATGCTCTCCAGAAGCTCAGGAGCGCTGACAGGAGCGCCGACTGTTGCTCCCGGCCGACTGTGCAGGTAGCAGAGGTATAAGAAAACGGTTTGTAAATCCGTATCGACAAGCATTCCCTTCTCCGTCACTAGCTGCAAGCTGCGGCCGTCGTCCGACATGCGCAAACCCAAATTGGCCCCGGATAGCGATGTGAACAGGGGAAGTGGTTCCTGATTATTTGCCGTGGTCACATGAATCGCCTCCAGTCCCAATCTCTCGAAAAACGGCACCAGATAAGGCTGCAGCCAAGGGCTGGCTTCAATGACGATCTTCATTTTCGATAGGGGCAATTCTTCTCCTTCATCTGCGATTTCTTCAGACAAAGTACGCACATAGGTCTCAAACCAATGTGTTTCATCTTTATAGCTGCCAAGGCGCTCTATGGATGCTCGCCCATAATCCTCTTGCCAAAAGCTGTTTTCCACTTTGCGCTCGGCGGATCTTGTAATTGGCAGCCCTTCGGCATCCATGCAGGCCAGCAGGCACCGTTCGTTCTCCTTGCCGGACCAATCCAGATGGATACCACCTGCGGCACCCAAGTGACGAATGGCAAACGAAGCTGCCGGAGCCAGGCAATCTCCCAAATCAATGACATGCGTACCGACGGATTGCAGGCTTGCCGTCAAAGCGCGCTTGAGCAAACGAGTGAAGGTATGCGGGGCGCAGCTTACTGTGAGCGTTTTGCCGACAGCAAGGGTTGCCCCGTAAGCCGTGCCGAACTTGGCGGTCATCTCGGGCGTTAGTTCGAGATTGGGAAGTCCGCTGACTCCGCGGGTTTTGAATAGCGTTTTGGCAGCATGTTCCCCCCATATATGAGAAGTATGAAGGCGGGTTTTATCGCGAATTTGTTTATGGGGCCATATTTTCACATGAGGCTCGATCCGGCTCTTTTCCCCAATAATGACATGATTGCCAACGACCGACCCTTCGCCGAGATATGAGGCTTCTTTGCAAACAATGCGGCTGGTTAGCGTCGAACCGTCTAATTCGTTATGGGGGGCGATGTGGTTATGGTCCCATAGTACGCTGCGCGTGAGCTTGCTGCCCTTGGAAAGCCGATTATTTTCCCCGACGATGCAGTATTCTCCGAGTTCCACCCCGTCCTCAAGCTTGCTCCCTTTACCGATAAAAGCAGGTCCAACGACGTTGGCTGTTTCACTGGTTTCTACATCGTCCGCAATATATACGCGAGGCCGGATTTGGGTGCCGTGGATGTGGAGTTGTACCTTGCCATCGAGCATATCGAACTGGGTTTGCCGATACTGCTGTAAATTGCCGATGTCCATCCAGTATCCGCTGCTGACATAGCCGTAGAGCCCTCTATTTTCTTGAAGCAAGGCCGGGAAAAGCTGCTGGCTAAAATCAAATTCCTGGCCCGGCGGCACGCGCTCCAAGAGCTCTGGCTCCATGATATAGATGCCGGTATTCACCGTGTCGCTGAACACTTCGCCCCAGCTTGGTTTCTCCATGAAGCGGGTAATCAGGCCGTTCTGATCGGTCATGACCACGCCGTATTCCAGGGGATGAGGGACACGGGTCAGGAGTAACGTAGCTTTGGCTTGTTTTTCTTTATGAAAAGCGAGCGCCTGTTCCAAATCGAAATCGGTTAAGGCATCACCGCTAATGACAACGAAGGTATCGTTGAGAAACTCGTGCGCCTGCTTGACGCTTCCGGCTGTACCCAAGGGGCTGGTCTCTTCAAAATAGTGGAGATTAACGCCAAACGCTTCTCCATCGCCAAAATAGTCGCGAATCACTTCAGGTTTATACTGCATCGTGACGGCAATGTCTTGGATGCCATGTTTGTGCAGCAGCTCAATAATATAAGCCATGCACGGTCTTCCCAGGAGAGGCACCATGGGTTTGGGAAGATGGCAAGTAAGGGGGCGAAGCCGCGTGCCTTTGCCTCCAGCCATAATAACAGCCTTCATAGTGGGTCCTCCTTAGAGTTTTCGTTAGAAAACTTGCTTCGTAAGCATTTGCTTGAGTTTTCGTTAGAAAACTTGCTTCGTAAGCATTTGCAGTTGTTAGCTTTTTACTGTAACCGGGATATCGGAGAGCTTGTTGGTCAGTTTGCGATAATCCTCCTGCACATTAGCAGCGATGTGGTTCCATTGGTAGTTTTTCTGCAGCAGCTGGTAGGCGCTGTCGGCCATTTTGGCGGCTAATTTAGGATGCAGCAGCATTTCGGTAATATGCCATGCCAGCGAATCAACATGTCCCGGCAGAGCTTTGTAGCCGTCCACGCCATGCCGAATGATTTCGGCCAGACCGCCTGTATCTGAGAGCACGAGGGGCCGCCGACTGGCCATAGCCTCCAAGGCAACAATTCCGAAAGGCTCATATAGGCTCGGTATGACACAAACATGGGCATATTGATAGAGCTGGGTACGGTAGCTATCATCTATGAAGCCAGTAAACAAGACGCGATCTCCTAAATGGGCAGCTAACGTGCGAAGTTCGTTTTCCATCGGTCCTGAACCGGCAATGATGAGTTTTGCTTGCGGCACATGGGTTAAGATGCCTGGCATGGCATGGATGAGCGTCTGAATTCCCTTTTCATAAACAAGCCTGCCAATATAGAAAATGACTTTATCCTGCTTCGCAATTTCACGAGGACGTTTCACTGTTTCCTTACCGGATGCCAGAGAGAGCTGAATGCCATTCGGATGAACAATGACTTTATCCGGGGGCAAGCTGAAAATGCGGACAACTTCCTCTTTCATATAGGAGCTGCAAACAAAAACGCGGTTGGCCTCATACGTCAGTTTCCACTCTAACTGATGAATTTTGCGCTGTAGGTCAGAACCCAAATCCCCTTGATTTCTTCCCCATTCCGTCGCGTGAATCGTCGCTATCAGAGGGATGTTATAACTCATTTTTATTTCTCTCGCAGCGTGAAAAACCATCCAATCATGGGCATGCAGAAGATCGATGCGGCCGCCGTTCTCCACCCAGTTGACCAGATGATCCGTCATGGCCAGATTCATTTCGAAAGTCCAATGGTAAAAAGAAGTATCACCGGAATGCTGAACAGGCAATCGATGGACATAGACGCCATTTTTATACTCAAAAGCAGGTGCGCCGTCATTGGACGTCGTGATGACATGCACGATTTCTCCGAGGGAAGCAAGGGTTTCCGACAATTCATGGACGGCTTTCGATAAACCGCCGACTTGTTTGGGCGGATATTCCCACGCCAGCATGAACACATTGTGGCGATGTTTTGTAGCTTCGAGCAAGCCTTCCCATTCACTTCTGCTAGGAATAATAGGAATAGGCGATTGGATGCTGATGCTTCTGAAAGCTTGATACTCGACATCCGGAAGAAAATTATCATGTTCCTCCAGTGCAGCAAGGAAATCCTCATCGATCTGGTTGCGATTCAATTGATCACAGAGCTGGTGGAAGCAGCCAAGATGCTTTTTTATCCGGCGGCTGGCATAATCCGAGTAGGTTGCCGAGTCCATCATGAACGCCCAATCGCTGCTCTGAGCCAGCATGAGCTCTCTGGCGGCTTGATTCAAAGCGCGCTTGAACACATCGGCAGTTGCTTTCTCAGCTTGATGAAGATGCTCCTGATTTGTGGCGAAGTGAATCATCCGCTTCTCCGCTTCATGAAGATGACGGTAAATCCAGTCATTGCCTGCTTGCAGCCAGGTTTCAGAGCTGTGGTTGCGGCCTGCGCTGGAAGGGTTCAATTGGCCAACGCCGGCCGAAGGATACTCATCCAGATACTCGCTTGGCGTTATCATTTTCACCGCCGTCTGATCGAGAAACATTTTGCGGCATAGCTGCTCTAGAAAGTGGGGACCTTCATACCACCAATGCCCAAAAAGCTCCGCTTGAAAAGAGGAGACGATAACCGGCTTTCGATCCAGCCAGCGAAGCGCTTGTTGCACCTGTTTTTGGCGATGTTTGAGAAAATCATCCGCATGCTCTTCCGCTCTTTCCGAGGCGAGTGCGGGATGATAGGGCATTTTGAGTCGGCCTTTACTGGTATTGCGGTCGTATTTGAATCCTGCATCATTTGCCGAATAATAATCGCGATAAAGAAAGTCGCTGCTATACCCATCCTCAGGCGAGCAAATTTGGTGCATAGATGCTACATCACATGGAAAAGCCGTCACGCCGTCAGTGGCCGTCAGCAGCGGAGCCAACTGTTCCCGGTGAGGGTGAGGGGATGCAAAAGCAACAGCGGTGGCGTCCGTGAAAATATACCGGATGCCGGCTTCGCTTAAAATCCGCTCAATCCCCGGCGTATAGCCGCATTCGGGTAACCAGAAGCCGCGTGGCTTTTGATCGAAATAACGCTCAAAGTCTTTCACTGCGGTTAGAATCTGAGCCCTGATGGATTCTTCCGTTTGCATCAAAGGCAGATAGGCGTGCGTAGCGGCGGATGTTACGATTTCTATGTGTCCTAGTTCTTGAAAATGTTTGAAGGCGACAATGACATTTCCTTCATAACTCTCGTACAGATCCAGCAGCTTTTGGAACCTCTGCGAATACTGGTAGGCAGCCGGAAGGAGGACGGGGTCCTGTTGCAACCGAACCTGTTCGCTATCTGCCAGCGTAATAAGTTTTTGGAGATATATCCGATATTTGGCTTGCCAAAACGGATCGCTGAACAGAGATAACAGTGTCGGAGTTAAGGAAAAGGTCATGCGGAAATCAATTTGATCTTGCGAGAGCTGCTGCATGACTTCCAATAATGGCAAATACGTTTCGGTCATAGCCTCAAAAAACCAGCGTTCTTCCAACGCAGTGTCCGGACCTTGGTGGCTGATATAAGGAAGATGAGCATGCAGGACGAGGGCGAAATACCCCTTAATCTCAGGCTTCGATTTCAAGCGATTAATCAAAACTTATCGTCACCTCGGTTCTCCCCAATTCTCTTCCGAATCTTTGGGGGTTGCGACACAATTGGATCGAAGTAAAGGGATAAACTCATGCTCCCACGTATACGTCCCTACATCCACGATATAGCTGCGATTAGCTCCAGCTTGATGCAAGTAGGCATGCGTAGTTTCGGGCGGCACGGTTGTATCCCAGAAGGTATGGGCATTATGTCCATTAAAGAGTACATGCGTCACATCGTACAAACGGATGACACACGGCATAGCGGCGAAGTCACATTCAAAATGCTGGGACACCAGCCACCTGCGCCTGTCAGATATTTCCCAATATGCATAGAGCGAATTTGTACCAACAACCATAAGATGAAGTAAGTCCTTGTAATATCTTCCAGGCACCTCATACTCCGAGATTGGTGAGGTTTTCAAGGCTATTCCTCTTTTCTGGGCATTCGCATTTCGGGCGACCATTTTCTTGTAAAAGCATTCGCTTTTCAACAGAAAAATATGCGTGGATTGCTAAAATCTAGATGTCTCGTAAAAAAGGAATTTCACACTTTTAGGGCGAATATATTGGATTAATCCGGGTGACAAAGATGATGCTATGATGCAAGTTTTCCTCACGGAAAACGCAAAGGGAGTGATATCGATGAGTTTTTGTTGTGGCGCTAGTATGATTGGAACAAAAGGTACATTGAAGCACATCCGTACACAAATTCATAATGTGCCGATTCTCTTCTGCCCGGTATGTCACCACATTGAGGTTCACTATCTGGTAGAGAACGAATACGAGATACTGGCGGAATACGCCCACGGTGATGGGGCTGCCGAGGTTGATTTTGTAGAATACGTAGATGGGAAAGACCATCTGCTGCATGACAATTGTGTGAATCATGAAGGCGAAGAGCCTATGGATATTGTACGCAGCCAGATCGATATGGCGCTGGATCTGCTCATGGTGGCGAAATCCTTGGCGGATGCCGAGTGGGAAGAGCAGCTCATGAAACGACTGAAAATGCTGAGTGTACGCCGCGATAAGCTGAAAAACAAAAAAACCTCCAAGCCCATGTAGAGGTTAAAGATAAAAGCCGCTATCTTTTCCTAACGGAAGAGGGAGCGGCTTTTTGTTTTGATGAATTTAGATTTACTCATGAATCTCATGGAGCAACCGCCCGAATTCTTTTTGCAGACTTCTGCTTAAAGGGATTTTTATGGGCGTATGATTCAAGTGAATAAGAAATCTGCGGGATGTAGGAAATCCGCTGTCCTTCACGTAGCTGACAACATGCCGCATATTGACAAGAAAGCCCTTGAAGGGGCTGAACATCAATGGCGAGCTCTGAGATAAGATATCCGATAAGTTGGTGCTGGAATCCATCTGTGCACCATTCTTGAGATGAATTCTGGATAATCGCTTGTCCTCTTTCTCGATGAAAAGAATCGATTCCTCCGAGATCGGTAACTGCGATTTTTGATTTTTTACAGTAATCCAATTTGTTTTCATTGAGCCTGGCGTTTGCTGCATATGACTGCGTTCCAATTGAATCTCGGTAATGGCTTTGCGGATGGCTGCTTGAAACTCAGGCAGCATCACGGGCTTTGACAAGAAATAAACAGAACCGAGGTCATGAAAACTCGTGAGGATATGATCGATATTGGTCGTTCCGCTAACCATGATGACCTTCTGCTGATAACCGGCTTTGCGTAAGGTCTGTACCATGGCAATGCCGTCCAGATTGCCTTCCAGGCCAATATCGACGAGCAGGATATCCGGGAGAAGCTGTTCATACATTCGAATGAATTGTTCGCCGTCCGTGGCGATCGAAACGACATCTAATTCGCACTGCTGACAATAGATTTCAAGTAATTTACCAACCCAATGATTATCTTCCACAATAGCAACGGTGTAAGGATGCCCCATACGATCATCGCACTCCATTTCTCTAAGACCATCCATGCATTCTGTCAGCTTATGCTCAGAAACAGCCAACTTAGTCCACATTGAACGCAAACGATCTATTATCCTGTATAATTCTAGTTGCAGAGTTAATTGATGTAATTTCTGAAGAGCAAGCTTAGAAATGAGGGGTTAGTATTTGTTTACATGGGCGATATTTATCTTGACCTGTCTTGATTTTGTTCCCATGATTCTGTTCTCATTGGTTCTATTCAGACAAAAAATAAAGCCGCACGGGTTGCCGATTGCTTTGGCTTTCCTGGCTGGAATGTTGGTCACATACCTAGGCCAAAGGCCTATTTTATACATATGTATCATCTGTGTGCTACTAGTATCTGTTTGGAGATTTTTTCCGATACCTGCCGTCATTCTCGCATTATCCGGATACATCCTGTCTGTGATTGTATCGACTGGCGTTTATGCAATATGGGAACTGACTCCGCTCACTTCGTATGCGGCAATGAAAAATAAACCGGATGAGTTCGTTATCGTCCTGCTTCTGGTATTAGGCGCGAAATGCGGTATTCTTGCAGGCATACATAAACTTCGCCTGGGTTTTACGTTCTTGACGCATTACACGCGAATAATGCCAACCAAAGAAAATGCAGGCTTCTATCTTTTCATTATTGTCGTAATCGTTGGAATTATTTACCGACATTCCTATCCAAACAGTGTGCTAAGCGCACTGATGCCGATTCAATTGCTTGGTATCGCAACAGCTCTATTCATCTATGTTATGCTAGGTAAGGAGCTTAGCTTTCAACGATAAGGGATGGCCATCACCATCGGCCTGAGCAACAGCGCCAGTATTGCGAGCCACATAATCCACAAGGGTTTGATGATGTTTCATCTGCGCCATGGCAGCGATGGTAACATAAGGTCCATCTTCATAAGCATCAAAATAAAGTTTGCCTTCTGAGGGGGCATACTTTTTTATTTTATTCAAATTGACGAACAGGTGCATATCCATTTTTGCAAATTGAAGATCCAATAATGCTTCTATGAAACTAGTAAAAGCCACGAGTGATTCTACGTTTTCTTCCACCATGCCATCTTGCGAGACGTACTTGATCGATTTCGTACCGAACTCTACATACCAGACATTATCTAAACGGATTTCGTTAGGCGTCTGCCAAGATGACGCCTCCTCCAGATATCCGGCTTTCATTAAAAGATCCGTGTAAGGATATTGATAAGCTTGCGAAAGCTTCCTTAAGGTGTCAGGGGATGGCTTGATGATGTCATTCGTGGTACGATTACGTCCGAGCTCTAAGTCTCGAATGTACGCATGAGACAGGCCGCTTTTGCTGGCAACCTTGCGCAAGGACATCTTGCCTCGCAGCGTCTCGAGAAACTTGCCAAATTGATTACCTTGTTCCAAATGAAACACCTCCTTACCATAATTGTAAAGGATTCTAGTTTAAATTGAAATCGTCTACAGAGGTTTTATTTCCCAGTAGGTGCTCATTTGGATATCTATGTTATAATAAATTTGCTTTTTATTTCTGCTTTATATATGTTGTACCCCCCGAATTGATATACATAAGGACGAATTTACTATACTGTGAGGTGGAAAGGTGCTACTGGTACTATTCAAAAGGTTCCTTGGAAAAAAGGAATCCCAGGGTCAAAGTGAATCCTATGCCTCTTCCCTTGAGGTTACCATACATCAAATTCAATCAGGAGACCTAAGACTTAGGAATCAATTTATTTCCGACTATCAGCCCTATGTAGCTAAAGTGACAAGCAGGTTCTGTAAAAGATATATAGATCCGGCCAGGGATGATGAATTCAGCATTGCTTTAGGGGCATTTAATGAAGCCATTAATCAATATTCTTCTGTGATGGGGAGATCTTTCCTCGGGTTTGCCGAAACCGTCATGCGGAGAAGGTTAATTGATTTCTTGCGTAAAGAACAACGTTTCAAAGGACAGATTCCTTATAGTTCATTCGATCAGGAAGATGATGAAGATAACCTACTCAATCCGATTGAGGTTCATCAAGCCATAGAAGCTTATGAAAAGCAAAAAGGACTTGAAGAACGGCGAAGTGAAATTATGGATTTCAGTCGCTGCTTAAGTGACTTTGATATCGATTTCTCTGAGTTGACGGAAGCCTCTCCTAAACATGACGATTCCAGACAGATGCTTTTCGGCATCGGTCGGACGCTGGCACAGGATGCGGAACTAATGCGGACTCTTCTAACGAAACGGCAGCTACCCATTAAAGAGCTGCTGGAGCAAGTACAGGTTTCTAGAAAAACCTTGGAGCGCAACCGTAAATATTTGATAGCTATCGCTCTCATTTACAACGGTCCATACCCTTACTTGCGGGATTATTTACATATTCGAGAATGAGGACGGCATTAAGAAAGGAAGAGCAGCGCATGAACAAGGGAATCGTAATGGAAATAAGCGACACCTCCATTATTGTCATGAGTCCAGAGGGTCGGTTTGAGAAGCTCCCTAGGGGAACACGAAATTGTGAAGTAGGAGAAGAAATCCTGTTCGCACCTGCGATAAGACGCTTCCGGGTACCGCAAATAGGGATTCTTTCTGGTTTGGCCGCCGCAATTATCGTGTGCTTCGTCTTGGTATCCACTTTAACGGGAAGTGTGCCAGGTGGCCAAGTGGTTGCTTACGTAACCATAGATATCAACCCAAGTGTCGAAATTGGGATTGATGACAAAGAGGTTGTTCAAGATCTACAGGGATTAAATTCAGACGGCGATGAGTTAATCAGCACCTTGGAGTACAAAGGCAAGTCGTTGGAAGCTGTTACCTCAGACATCTTGGATAAAGCGGAGCAGGGAGCCCTTGCCAAAGGGGAAGGCGATATAATCATCTCATCTACAGTCGTAGAGCAAAAAGCAGCTGTGAGTGATGAGGCGATTGCCACTAAATTAAAGAATCAGGTTAGCAAGCATATTGAGCAATCGCACCCCGATCAAGTCAAGAACTATGAAGTGACGGCGTTCGCAGCACCGCAAGAAGTGAGACAAGAAGCCAAGGCCAGCGGTGTATCTGCAGGGAAATATGCCATCTATCTTAATGCCGTAGACAACGGGGCAAATGTATCGCTGGACGACATCAAAAGCGTCTCCATTCATCAGCTGGCCAAAGAAAACGGCGGGATCGACAAGCTGGTGCCATCATCTAAGCCTATTGATAAGTCTTCACTGCAAAGACTTGTCGCCGATGAAAAATCAGGAAAATTGAGTGAGCGAATTCAGCAAATTCAAAATGACCGAGATAAAGGCAAAAGCAATGCCAGCAGTGATAAAAACGATAAGAATGACAAGAACGATAAAAATGGCAATGGTAATAATAACAATACCAAGATCGGTAAAAACGAGAATAATGGCAAGCCTAGCGTGAAGCCGACACCTACGCCTACGCCAAGAAACAACCGCAATGATGACAAGAACGGCCAGAATGTTAAGAACGGTCGTGACGATGATGATGACAAAAATGGCAAGAACAACAACGATGATAAGAACGGCAAAGATAACAATGGCAGGGATAACAACGGCAAAGATAATGAAGATGATGACAAAAATGCATCCAAACCTGGCCGTAAGGACGACAATGACGATGATCCGAAAAATGGATCATCGTCAAAGCCACGAGAGACCCCTAAGCCTAGTGTAAAGCCTACCGTCAAACCAACAAGCCCGAGCAAGCCGACGGCAAAACCGACAGCGAAACCAACGGCAAAGCCGACATCGACTCCGAAGTCAGAAGATAACAATTTCAATTGGAATTGGGGCAATCGGGATTGGGGACAGAAGAAGGACGGCAAGGATGATTGATGAGCAGTAACCCTGAGACACTTGGTCTCAGGGGTTTTTATTTTGGGGGAGGGGAAACCGTCTACGCCGATCATTTAAGGGAACTAGAGGCCACTTTTTGCTGCAAAACAGGCGTTTGGTTGATGTAAGGGAACTCTGATCCCTTATTTTTCTAGTTTGCGACGAATTGCTGCTCATTTTGAGAGAATAGCGCCTTGTAGTTCCCATACACACTCTAATGTGCTGCTTT
>NZ_BILW01000017.1 GCF_004000765.1 Paenibacillus chondroitinus NBRC 15376
ACAATGAGAAACCTTACAAGGAGAAATCCTCGTAAGGTTTTTTTGTTTATTGTTTACTGCCATTAACGTGGACCGCTTACATAGCTATATGGAGGATGAGGAGAGCAATTACCTGCCTCGTTATGTTGTATTAAATACAACATAACACTTACTTTTTCGCTACGAAATAACTTCCCGTTGCATAAAATACAACCATTTCACCGAAATATGCGAAAAAAGGGCTCGCAACTCAAAGAATGTTGCACTATGTACAACGAAGTGGCAAGCTCGCACTATTTTTGCATGATTTTAATGCATAAAGTACAACATAGGCGACGCAGGAGTCCCCCCTGGTGAGGTGAACGTCCAAAGAAACCAAACATTGTTTGTCAATTTTACAAAAGTGCGGATAGAATCAAATAAATCATTTAAACTTAGATTACAATAAGGCAAAGTTTACTTTGATGCCTGCCTGCAGATGTATATTCATATATAGATGCTGAAGTTGCAACAAGAGATAGGAGTGATGCGTGTGGGGAATACATATGTTCAGATTGGAATGGCGATGCTGCGTACAGGGATTCTGGGATATGGCGGTGGACCGTCGATAGTCCCGTTAATTCGGTATGAGGCAGTGACGCGTTTTCAATGGATGAAAGATGAGGAGTTCATGGAGGTACTGGCGATAGCGAATACGCTGCCTGGGCCCATTGCTACGAAGTTGGCCGGGTACCTGGGCTACCGCCTTAAAGGAACTGCCGGAGCAGCCGTTGGGGTGCTTGCGCATATTTTGCCTACCTGTGTGGCGATGGTGGGGTTATATTCATTTATTCAATTTTTTAGTACATCGCGTGTGATCAAAGGGATGATAGCTGCTGTTGTGCCGATTGTGGCGGTGATGCTGGGTGTCATGGCGTATGAGTTTGGGGAGAAAGCCATCAAGGGATTGGGCTGGGTGGCAGGCATTACTTTTTTCGTGATCTCTTTCTTACTGCTGCAGACGTTTTCTGTGCATCCGGCGATTGTTATTTTTCTCTTCCTCCTATATGGTGCCTTCCATCATAAGCTCAAGGATAAGTGGAAGAAGAGACGGTTGGGGACTGGTGAGGACGCATGATGGAATGGTGGCATTTATTCGTTAGTTTTTTTCTGGCCAATGTGTTTGGATACGGAGGAGGTCCTTCTTCGATCCCATTGATGTATCAGGAGATTGTCACGAACCATGACTGGATGACCAGCAGCGAGTTCTCTAACATGCTGGCGCTGGGCAATGCCCTGCCAGGGCCGATTGCGACGAAGATTGCCGCTTATGTCGGGTTTCAGCTCGGCGGATGGATCGGGGTTATGGTGGCTGTAGCGGCAACGGTGGTTCCGTCGATTATCGCACTCATCATTTTATTGAATATCCTGCAGAAATATAAGCAATCTCCTGTGATAAAAGGAATGACGCTGCTTGTACAGCCCGTAATTGCTATCATGATGGTGCTTGTTACTTGGAGCAGTCTGGTGGAGTCTACAAAGGCAATTGGATACCTTCAGTTTATTGGCATCGCGGCAGTGGCATTTTATCTGATTCAAAAGAGAAAGATTCATCCTGCTTTTGTCATTGTGGCCGGCTTTGTATATGGCGGCATCTTTCTTTCCTAGAGCGAGATTAGCTAAGGAGCAGTCACAAAACGTCTGTAGAGACGGTTTGTGACTGCTCCTTTTTGCATTCGCGTCAGGTTAGTTGACGCCTCGTTTGGCGCCTAGCACAAAATAGGAGGTATTTTTCGTGTACAGCGCTAATAAGATGTGATGTTAATTGACGTATATTTCACCTGAACAGTATAGTGGAAAAAATGGATAGAAGTATGTAGCAGCAGCAGATCCTTCCTGGGGAGATGCTGTTTTGAGCATATGCGGTTATACGAGGAGGGGCGCGATTGAAGAAAGAGGAGCAGTACTCCGTTGAGATGATCCGGATTGTGAAGCAATTTGGCTCGGTTATCGCGAACGATGAGGTGAATTTTCAGGCAAAAGCAGGAGAAATTCATGCGCTGCTCGGGGAAAATGGCGCCGGCAAAAGCACGATGATGTGCATGCTCTCCGGGGTATATCGCCCCACACATGGCGAGATCCGCTTGCATGGCGAGAAAGTGCGCATTCGCTCACCTAAGGATGCGATGCGGCTTGGCATCGGCATGGTGTTTCAAAACTTCAGGCTCGTGCAGACTCTAACGGCTGCGGAGAATATTGTGCTTGGCGAGGCGTCCTCATTCTGGAGAGGCCAGCGTTGGTTAACGCGGAAGTCTGAGGAGATTGAGGCGATTTCCAAGCATTTCGGGCTGCCGTTCCCAGTCGACCGGCCGATCTGGCAGCTATCCGTCGGCGAACAGCAGCGGGTAGAGATTGTGAAGACGCTCTATCGCGGAGCCGACTTCATTATTTTGGATGAGCCGACGTCGGTCTTGACGCCAGGTGAGGTCGAGCAGTTGTTTGAGACGCTGAACCGCATGAAGCAGGAAGGTAAAACCGTCATCATGACAACACACAAGCTGAAAGAAGTGATGTTCGCTTCCGATCATATTTCCGTAATGCGCAAAGGAAAAATGATCGCAACGATGGCGAAATCAGAGACGAGCGAACGTGATTTGGCGCAGCTGATGGTCGGACAAGAAAGCGTAAATGGCCGATCCGGTGTAAGGGAGAAGTCATTGGGCAGCCCGATGCTGGTGGTTAGCGGTTTGAACGTTTATGCGGATCATGGGCGTAAGGTGCTGGATGGGCTTCATTTTGATGTGAAGGCAGGGGAAATTGTCGGGGTTGCCGGCGTCTCGGGAAATGGGCAAAAAGAGCTCGCGGAGGTGTTAACAGGTCTTCGCCCATGGAAAGACGGTGACATCCGTTTTGACGGCAGTCCGCTGCGCAACGGTTCAGTGCGGGGAGCTATTGAGCAAGGCATCGCCCATGTACCGGAAAGCCGGATGAAGAGTGGTCTCGCGGGAAGTTTGGGAGCGGTTGATAATCTGCTTTTCAAAACCTACCGTTCCCCCGAACGTTCGCGCTTCGGTCTGCTTCGCACAGAGAAGAATCGGCATTGGTCGCAGAAGCTTGTTGAGCTTTTTGATGTGAAGACGCCGGGAATCGATGCGCCTGTGCGCCACTTGTCGGGGGGCAATCAACAGAAGCTGCTCCTCGCCAGGGAAGTGGACCTCGATCCGAAGCTGATGGTTGCGGTACATCCCACGCAAGGGCTCGATGTTGGCGCGACAGCCGGCGTCCATGATTTGTTAGAGGGTCTGCGGAAAAAGGGACGCTCTGTTCTGCTCATATCCGAGGACTTGGATGAGGTGCTGCAGCTATCCGACCGGATTATGGTCATGTACGGCGGACGCATCGTGGGCCATATAGCCCGGGAGGAAGCGAACCGCGAATATATCGGTATGCTGATGGCAGGCTCAGAGGAGGAGGACGCAGGATGAGTGAACAACAAACGGTCGGAACAATTCCAATGGAAACGAAAGTTGTCAAGCGTGAATCAGGTTTACGTCTACCGTATCGTTTGGAGATTGACCCGGCGGGTCGCGAAAGCCCATGGTGGATGACCATTGTATCCATCGTTTTGGCATTGGTAGCTTGCGGTATTTTTATCTCATTGAATGGTATGAACCCGATTACCGTCTATGCCAAAATGCTGACGGGAGCCTTCGGCTCTTCCTTTGGTCTGACGGAGACGTTGGTTAAGGCAATCCCTCTGCTGCTATGCGGCCTGGGAGTATCCATCGCGTACCGGATTTCCGTGTGGAATATCGGTGCGGAGGGGCAGTTTTTGGCCGGTGCTATGGCGGCGACAGCGGTAACGATCTATTTTCCACATCTGCCGATGTACCTTTCAATTCCCTGTATGCTGGTGGCTAGCATCGTGGCGGGGGGACTTTGGGGGCTGCTGACGGCGATCCCGAAGACCTATTTTCAAGTCAACGAACTGATTACATCCCTGATGCTGAATTATGTGGCGCTGCTTGCTTTGAATTATGCGGTATTCGGTCCATGGAAAGATCCGAAAGGTTTCAACTTCCCAGGCTCGCCGATGTTCACTGCGGCGCAATCTTTACCTACTTTTGGCACGTCGCGGCTCCATATGGGTATCCTTTTTGCCATCGTTGGTGTGCTGCTTTATGCGTTCGTCATTCGGTATACACGTTGGGGATATGAACTGCGGCTGATTGGAGCTAATGCGGAAGCAGCGCGGAATGCAGGTATAAGGATTTCCAGGCATGTGTTGGTTGTTATGGTCATAAGCGGAGGTCTGGCAGGGCTTGCCGGCATGGGGGAGGTATCGGGTGTGGCGCATCGTCTCATGTATGGCATTTCTCCGGGGTATGGGTATACGGCGATTATTGTGGCGTGGTTGGCGAAGCTGAATCCGCTTAGTCTGGTAGTTTCGTCGGTGCTTTTTGGCGGATTAATTGTGGGTGGATATAGTGTGCAAACAATTGGTCTCCCGTCGTCGATTTCGTCGATGATTCAAGGAGCTATCTTGTTTTTCCTGATTGCAGGCAGTATGGCGGGCAAATTTCGCATGCGCCGTAACAGCTGATTAGCTTGAGACGACAGTGGCCATTGAGGAGAAGGGGCTGAATGTAATGGAGATCCTTACGCAATTGATTGTCTCGGCCATTTCATCGGGGACTCCGCTGCTTTTGGCTGTGCTTGGCGGGATTCTGATCGAGAGGTCCGGCATCACCCAGTTAGGAGCAGAAGGGCTTATGTTGATGGGGGCGGTAACCTCTTGTCTTTTGTTCATACATACCGGGAGTTTAACATTGGCTATTCTCTGCGTTCTTGCCGTGAGTGGACTACTAGGGCTGCTGCATGGGGTGCTGAGTGTATCGCTGCATGCGAATCAAGTGGTATGTGGATTGGCGATGACGATTTTCGGTACCGGTCTTAGTGCATATCTGGGTAAGCCGGTGAGCGGGCAGCCTCTGACCGGAGCGGTGCCAAAGCTTCATTTGACTTGGCTGGAGAATGTACCTTTCTTGGGGAAGATTTTTGCGCATATGGACCTGTTTACTTGGTTTAGCTTTGTGCTGGTACTTGTGATGCATTTGTTTATTCATCGGACTTCATGGGGGCTGCACCTGAGAGCTGTCGGAGATAATCCTGCTACTGCAGATGTCATGGGTATACCTGTCGTGGCAATTCGGTATGGCTGCGTTATCATCGGTTCCATGTTAATTGGTCTAGGTGGAGCAGATCTGCTGCTTGTGTACACGCCAACATGGAATGAAGGGATGACGTCCGGGCGCGGCTGGATTGCCGTGGCGCTCATAATTTTTGCCAGGTGGAATCCGACTCGGGCCTTGGTATGCGCGTATTTCTTTGGGGTTTTGGATATTCTGGGTTTCCGCGTACAGCTGATTGGAAGCCATATTCCTTCTTACTTTCTGAAAATGATTCCCTATCTCGTAACCATTCTCGTTCTTATGTACTTAGGCTGGCGTAACCGCAATAAACCTTCGGGCGCGCCGGAAGCGCTGGGTATTCCCTATATTAGGGAACAAAGATTTTAGACGAAGCTGGAGGGTAGCCGATGAATGGACCAGAGAATCACTTGTTTTATTTAAAAAGATGCGTTGAACTCTCCGTCCTAGCCAGACAGTCTGGCAATACGCCATTCGGTGCGTTGTTGGTAGGGCCGACAGGGGAAATTCTTTTGGAGCAAGGCAACATAGAAATAACGGAATCGAATTGTACAGGGCATGCTGAAACCACGCTGATGGAAGCGGCCTCGAAAAAATACAGCAAAGCCGAGTTATGGACATGCACGCTGTATACTTCTGCTGAACCGTGCGCCATGTGTGCGGGTTCTATTTACTGGGGCAACGTGGGGCGCGTTGTTTATGGCATTTCGGAGACACGTCTGGCTGAATTGACCGGGGCGGATGAGCAGAACCCGACGCTGGATTTGCCGTGTCGGGTCGTTTTTGCTCGAGGCAGCAAGCCGATACAGGTGATCGGCCCGGTTGCAGAGATTGAGGCGGAGGCTGTTGCGGCGCATGCTGGTTATTGGGGGTGAGAAGCGCGTTGCAGAAGCCCAAAAATGAAAGCTGCTAGGGAGAACTCTTTGTCCCTAGCGGCTTTTTTTGTAATTTTACAAAAAAAGTTACTGATGTTATGAAACTTTACAAACTTCTTTCATATAAATTGACCCATGGGGATGGCGCATTTACAATGAAACAAATCTTGATCAAGAATGGTTAACATTTACATCGTTAGAGAGGTGATGGGGAGTGGCGCTAACACTTCAGGAAGTGAATGAACTGACACAGGAAGGGTTTGTCGATGCTTTCGGCCCATTGTTTGAACACTCCCCTTGGGTGGCGAAGCGGGCGTGGAGTTCACGGCCTTTTGCAACAAGACAGGATCTGATCAGCAGTTTGGAAAGGGAAGTATGGCGCGCGAATCGGGAAGAGCAGTTGGCTCTGCTGCGAGCTCATCCCGACTTGGGAACGCGAGTCCGCATGACGGACCACTCCGTAAATGAGCAGGCGGGAGCAGGCCTGAACCAGTTATCACCGGATGAATACGAGCAGTTTCTTCAGCTTAACAAGCAGTACACGGAGGCTTTTCAGTTTCCGTTCATCATGGCCGTCAAGGGTCAGACCAAGGAGACGATTCGCGAAGCGCTGAGCCATCGCATTCATCGAGAGGTGCAGGAGGAGATGGGCAAGGCTTTACAGGAGGTTTGCAAAATCGGGCGGTTTCGCCTAGAAGCCGTGTTAGTAGATGAAGCGGAGGGGAAAGCGATGAAGAACGGATCTGAGAGAATTATGTACTACGGCAAAGGCGATGTATGGGTGTACAGGTCCTATGCCAAACCGCTAACCAATCTGACGTTAATCCCTGAATCGGGTTTTGTGGGACGAGACAATGTGCTTTTTGGAATGAACATTAAGGTGGCGGTTAGCGGAGAGAAGTTTTTCACTTCTTTTACGGAAGGAGATAACACGTTGGTTGTGGCCACGGATTCCATGAAAAATTTCATCTTGCGCAAAGCTGGAGAATATGAAGGCGCAACGGCTGAAGGATTTCTCGCCTTCGCAAGCCGCAAGCTGCTAGAGACCTATCCGCAGATGACCGGCGTGAAAATGACCGCCGACCAAGTTGCTTTTGATGCGCTGCCGGTACCGGGGGCCCAAGGCTTCGAGAATGGGAATCTGGTCTACAGGTATTCACAAAATGAGCATCCGACAGCCAAGGTAGAGCTCACAAGGACGGAAGAGGGCATCTCGATTCAGGAGCATGAAGGCGGTATTGCCGATCTGAAGCTGATTAAGGTGAAGGGCAGTTCATTCGCAGGCTTCGTACGAGATGAGTATACAACACTACCAGAATCTTATGACCGCCCGCTGTTCATTTTCCTGGATATCGCTTGGAGCTATGAGGAAGTTGAGGATGCGTTGGATTCGGATCTGGGACGTTATGTGGCTGCTGAACAAATTCGGGACATTGCACATACAGTCTTTCATGAACAACACTCGCCATCGATTCAAAATCTCATCTACCGCATCGGACAGCGCGCGTTACTCAGATTCCCGCAGTTAAAAGAGATTCGGTTCGAATCAAATAACCGTACGTGGGAAACGATTCTTGAGCAGGCCACGGCAGGTGAAGGAAAGGTGTTCACAGAGCCTAGACCGCCGTATGGTTTCCAAGGCTTTTCGATGACAAAAAGTGATCTGGAGGGCCTATGAGCGCTGGACTAACAACGCACGTTCTGGACATTAGCCAAGGCAAACCGGCACAGGCGGTGCGGATAGAGTTGTACCGTCTTCAAGAGGGAAGGGCCGAACTTCTTCGGACCGAAATCACGAATGCCGATGGCCGACTGCAGGAGCCTATGCTGAGTGGGGAAGCTTTTGTACCCGGATCCTATGAGTTAGTGTTCCATGTCGGAGATTACTTCAGGGAGACGGGAGTACCTTTATCCGATCCTCCTTTTCTGGATCAAGTGCCCATCCGTTTCGGCGTTGCCGCAGCAGATAGCCATTATCATGTCCCGCTTTTGATTGCACCGTGGGGATATAACACGTATAGAGGAAGCTAGTGTTTGAAAAAAAAGTGTGGCTATATTTACGTCCGAGGGAGGATTTCGCATGGATGATCAACAGTTTGACCTCGTGATTCGCAAAGGTACCGTGGTACTCATGGATGACGTGCGGCAGGTAGACATCGGTATTCTAGGCGGCAAAATTGCTGCGTTAAGCGAAAACCTCAGCTACTCGGAGCAAACGCCTGTTTATGAGGCGGAACACCTGCATATCTTGCCCGGCATGATTGATGCACATGTTCATTTCAACGAACCGGCGCTTGGTCATTGGGAGGGCTTCGCGACAGGCTCGGCGGCTCTCGCAGCTGGAGGATGCACGACATTTATCGATATGCCGCTTAATGGCGTACCTCCAACGGTAAGGCTCAGCGCTCTGGAACAAAAGCTGGCAGCGGCCAAAGGACACTCCGTGGTCGATTATGCCCTGTGGGGAGGATTGGTTCCCGGCAATATCGGGCATCTGCAGGAGCTGGCGGAGGCAGGCGTCATCGGCTTCAAGGCTTTCATGTCCTGTCCCGGCGGAGAAGGGGAAGATATTTTCGCTGAGGTGGACGACAAAACACTCTACAAAGGCATGCAGGAGATCGCCCGCTTGGGGCTAGTGCTCGCTCTTCACGCTGAAAGCGAAGAGATCATATCCAAGCGAGCCGCCAAGGCTCAAGCGGAAGGCAGACGAGGAGCGCTCGACTACGTTGCGACGAGGCCGATCGCTGCGGAGCTGGAAGCGGTGAACCGCGCGCTGTGCTACGCAGAGCAGACGGGCTGCCGGCTGCATTTCGTGCATATTTCCAGCGCAGAAGGTGTGCAGGCCATCACGGAGGCGAAGGCCAAAGGGCTGGACGTCACGGTGGAAACGTGCCCGCATTATTTGGCGCTGACCAGCGCCGATCTGGCGCAGCTGGGTCCGGTCGCGAAGTGCGCGCCTCCGCTGCGCACGGCGGAAGATCAAGACCGGCTGTGGGCGGAGCTGATGGCCGGGCGGCTTGATATTCTCGCTTCGGACCACTCCCCGTGCCCAACGTCCATGAAGCAGGGGGATTTTTTCGAAGCGTGGGGCGGCATCTCCGGGGCGCAGAGCTCCATGGAGCTGATGTTGGATGAAGGGCATCTTCGCAGAAATGTGCCGCTGCCCGAGCTGTCGAGGATGCTTTCGCTTGAGCCTGCCAAGCGTTTTGGACTGTATCCTCGCAAGGGGGTTATTGCGGTCGGAGCGGATGCCGACCTCGCATTGGTTGATATGAGCAGGGGCTATACCCTGCAGGCGAATGATTTGCTTTACCGCCACAAGCATAGTCCTTATGTGGGGCGGGCGTTTGGATGCCGTGTGCAGGCGACATTTTGCCGTGGAAGCAAGGTGTATGAGCTTGGAGAAGGAGTTACGGAGACGGCGGATGGCGCATGGTTACGTCCCGCAGTGATCGTTGGAGGTGAGGTCGGTGGCTAAAAGGGTACCGAATTCACTTGATTTGTTGTCCCAATTCGGTGAGCGGATGCTTGAGGAGTTGGAGGAGCTTTCCTCGTATGGGGCTAATGCCGAAGGAGGCGTGACTCGACTGCTTTATACGGATCCATGGCTGAAGGCACAGCGAGCGATTATAAGCAAAATGCAGCTGCTGGGGCTGGAAGCCGGTTTCGATGCGGTTGGCAATGTATTTGGAAAGTTGCTCGGCAGTCAGCCGGATAAGAAGCCGGTACTGACAGGCTCCCATATCGATACGGTCAAAACCGGCGGAAAGTACGATGGCGCATACGGTGTCGTCGCCTCGATGATGGCCTTGGGTTATCTGAAAGCGACTTACGGAGCGCCGAAGCGAACGCTAGAAGCTGTTTCGTTCTGTGAAGAAGAGGGCAGCCGATTCCCGCTGGCCTACTGGGGCTCAGGGCATGTCACCGGCGTAAGACCCTTGCGGCTTGCGGATGAGATTGCAGATAGCGATGGCGTTACTTTGCTTGAAGCGATGCGGGAAGCAGGATTTGATGCTACAACTGCTGGGCAGCAGTACCCGGCAAAACGCGAATTCATTGGCGGTTATATCGAGATTCATATTGAGCAAGGTTCCATTTTAACCTACAAAAAGAAACAAATTGGCATTGTAACGGCCATCGTTGGCCAAATCCGACTAACCGTACAGGTAACGGGCAGCTCTAATCATGCGGGAACAACGCCAATGAAGATGCGCAAGGATGCGCTCGCCGGAGCGGCAGAAATGGTGGCAATAACGGAGCAAATGGCCCTTGAGGCAGGAGAGCCGCTTGTTGCTACTGTGGGACGTTTGGAAGTAAAGCGGGGAACCTCGAATGTGGTGCCGGGCGAAGTGGAGTTTACACTGGATATTCGGCATACTGACGAGCCCGAGATGCGTACATTTTGTGTAAGGTTGCTAACAAGGCTCGAAGAGATCGCGATGCGAAGAGGGCTTACTATAGAAACGGTTGAAAATTTACATGCTCCACCGGTCGCGATGCAGGAAAGCATGGCGAAAGAAATTGAAGCTGCCTGTGAAGCCGGCGGATTTCAGCATATGCGGCTGCCAAGCGGCGCAGGACATGATGCTCAGCTGTTCGGACCGATCTGTCCGTCAGCGATGATTTTCGTACCGAGTGTTGGCGGCATAAGTCACAGTCCGGAGGAATTTACGGAAGCGGATGATCTGATCGCCGGATTCCACACACTGGTTCATGTGCTATACCAATATGGCTATGGGGGGAAAGCAGATGAAACACTATAAGGACTTGTCGCCCTCGCCGAGAACCATTATGACCCCCGGACCTGTAGAGGTCGATCCACGGGTGCTGCGTGCGATGTCGTATCCGATTCTGGGGCAGTTCGATCCGGAATTTACAGAATTAATGAATGAAACGATGGAAATGCTTCGCGATGTGTTTCAAACGAGCAATCAATGGGCCTTTCCAGTAGACGGCACCTCGCGTTCCGGTATTGAAGCCGTGCTTGTAAGTGTTATTGAGCCAGGGGACAAGGTGCTTGTTCCTATTTATGGACGTTTCGGTCATCTGCTTGTAGAAATTGCTGAACGCTGCGGTGCAGAGGTTCTCATGTTGGAGCGGGAGTGGGGGTCTGTGTTCGACACACAGGAGATCATAGACGCCATCCACCGGGAAAAACCGAACATCGTCGCGATGGTCCACGGCGAAACGTCAACAGGCTGCATCCAACCGTTTGATGGCATCGGCGCAGCTTGCCGGGAAGTGGATGCGCTGCTAGTCGTGGATGCGGTAGCCACAATTGGCGGTGTCCCGGTTCAAACGGATGCATGGCAGCTCGATGCCGTCATCGGCGGGACGCAGAAATGCTTGTCCGTCCCATCGGGCATGTCGCCGATCACCTATAATGACCGAGTCGAGGCCAAGGTGCTGCGGCGTAAAACGATCGAACGGGGGCTGCGTGACCAAGGTTCGGCCGTTTCCAGTTTGAAGCCGGTGGCGAGCAACTATTTTGACCTGGGCATGCTGCAGGATTACTGGAGCCCGAAACGGCTTAATCATCACACGGAAGCTACATCCATGCTTTATGCTTTGCGCGAAGGGCTGCGTCTAGTCCTGCAGGAGGGACTGGATGAACGCTACCTTCGGCATAAGCGTCATGAAGCAGCGCTGGTCGCCGGCTTGCAGGCGATGGGGCTTACGCTTTATGGCAATCCGGCCTGCAAGCTGCCGGTCGTCACCTGCATCCGCATTCCGGATGGCATTGACGGAGAGTCCGTGCGCTCGATGCTGCTGAATACGTTCGGCATTGAGATTGCCAGCTCTTTCGGGCCATTGAAAGGTCAAATTTGGCGAATCGGCACGATGGGCTTCAGTTGTAATCAAAAGAACGTACTACACGTTCTTGGCGCTCTGGAGGCTGTTCTTCTCTGGCACAGAGCCGATGTGAATGTTGGTGCAGCGCTGCAAGCAGCCCTCAATCAATACGCTCGTAAGGAGGAGGAACAGCCATGTTAAACATCATGCCGCGAGCGGAGCGTGCCATGGTTGCTACGCCTCATTATTTGGCTAGCAGCGTGGGCAGCGCGATTTTGCAGCAGGGAGGCAATGCTTTTGACAGTGCCATTGCGATTAGCGCGACGCTCGGCGTTGTGTATCCGCATATGACGGGCATAGGCGGGGACGCTTTCTTCCTGATGTATGATGCAGCAACAGGTACCTATACAGGATTTAATGGAAGCGGGAAATCTGCTGCGCTGGCGAGCCCTGATTTTTACGAGGCTAAAGGTTTGCAAGCGATTCCGCAAAGGGGGATTCTGAGCGCGATTACGGTGCCGGGCATGGTCGATGCGTGGTGGCAGGTGTGGGAGAAATACGGCAAGCTGCCCTGGGAGAAACTGTTGGAACCCGCAATCGCCTATGCGGAAAAGGGGTTTCCGATTTCACGTAATTTACGCTACTGGATGAAGAAGGATGAAGCCTTCATTCGGGCTTCTGAACAGCTCAGTGCGATATATATGACCGGCGGTGAGCTATTGAAGGAAGGGGATCGACTGGTTCAGAAAGAGATGGCTGAGACGCTGCGCCAGATTGGTCTGGATGGCCGGGATGCTTTTTACAATGGCGCTGTCATGAAGGCGGTTGTGGAGAGTATGCAACAGGACGGCGGATTGCTGCAGGAAGAAGATTTTACGAGTTATGCGGGGGAATGGGTGAAGCCGCTCTCTAGCACGTACCGGGGCTATGAGATTTATCAAATGCCGCCGAACTCGCAAGGATTCACAGCGCTAATGATGATGAATATGCTGGAAAATATCGAGGTAAGCGCGGTTCCCAGAGCTTCAGCCAACTTTTATCATATCATGTCGGAAATTATAAAAAAGGCGTTTAAAGACCGTGATCTCTATTTAACGGATCCGAACTTTCGGGAAATTCCGCTGGAGCATCTGCTGTCCAAGGCTTATGCCAAGGAGCTCTGGCAGGCCATACAGGATGAGCCATTTAAGGCAAGCGAGCATTTATCTCCGGCAATCGGCCAAGATACGGCTTATGCGGCTGTCGTTGACGAAGCGGGCAATTCCGTTTCATTTATACAAAGCCTCTATTTCGACTTCGGCGCTGCCTATGTGCCGGGGAATACGGGGATGATTATGCAAAATCGGGGCTCTTTTTTCTCGCTGGACCCTGCTTGCGCAAACGTGTTGGAGCCGAAAAAAAGATCGTTCCATACGTTAATGCCAGCTATTGTCAGCAAGGAAGGTAAGCCGTACATGTTATATGGCACACAAGGCGGGGAGGGTCAGCCGCAAACGCAGCTTTCGATCCTCACAGGCGTACTGGACTATGGACTGTCCATTCAAGAAGCGATAGCCCTTCCTCGTTGGGTCTACGGACGTACATGGGGGGAAGACGGAGATGCGTTGAAACTTGAGCATCGTCTGGATGATGAAGTCTATGCCCGTCTCAAAAAATGGGGACATCGGGTAGAACCAATGAAAGCATGGGATGGCATCATGGGGCAAGCGCAAGGGATTGTCATTGATGAGCGGGGGTTTATGAGCGGAGCTGCGGATCCGCGAGGCGACGGTTTAGCAATCGGTTGGTAAGACGATGATGCCATAAAAAGCGAGGTGATCTGGGATGGAAGCCTACGACATTTTACAAGCGATAGAGGATTGTGCGCAGTCAGCTGTGCTGGCGACGGTCATTCATGTAGAAGGGCATGCTTACCGGAAGCAAGGAGCCATGATGCTGCTGCTCTCGGATGGCAGCTTGTACGGGAGCATCTCCCCGGGCTGCTTGGAAGCCGATCTATCCGGATATGTCCCCTTCGTGGAGGCATCACAGAAGCCGCAAATGGTGGAGTATGACATGCGGCCTGCCGATGATTTCGGCTGGGGTGAAACGATTGGATGCGGCGGATTAATTCGCATTCTGCTGGAGCCGGTTACCTGTGAACTGCTGGTTTACCTCCTGACGGCGAAAGCAGCTGTGGATCGCGGAGAAGCGATACGGCTGACTCGCTCGTTTGCTGAGGGGTATACCGATATTCAGTATAACTTGAGTGGAATAGATAAGGATTCCTCTGAATGCCAATCGTTGCCCAATGCGTATGCCTACACGTTCAAACCTAAGCCTAGAGTCATTGTGTTTGGTGCTAATCAAGATGCTATTCCGCTTGCAGGGCTGGCGATAAGCAGCGGATTTCGCGTAGTGGTCGCGGATTGGCGCGACGCCTACTGCACGCAAGAACGTTTTCCCGGTGCGGAGACGGCTGTTGCTTTTCCAGGAGAGCTAGTTGAAAAGCTAAGATTGACCGCTGACGACTATGTGGTTGTTATGAGTCACCAGTTCGATAAAGATGCTGAATTCGTGCAGGCAGTTCTGAAATCGTCACTGCGCTACCTCGGCATTATGGGGTCACGTTCAAGATCCGAGAGGCTGATGGATGGTGCGGAGCGACCGGAATGGGTGCATTACCCCGTTGGATTGAACATTGGCTCGGAGGGTCCTATCGAGAATGCGATTAGTATCATAGCGGAGTTAATTAGTATAAAACGTGGTGTACGCTCAAATGAAGAATGGAGTTCCCCTGTGAGAACGGGAGATATCCAAGGGTGCCGCCCATGGTGAGCGTCAGGAAGCGAAAGGTCGTCGGTGTCTATCTGGCAGCCGGCAGCTCCAGGCGAATGGGGACCTCGAAGACATCCTTAGAACTGGCGAGAGGTGTTCCGCTAGGTGGAGTTGCTCTCCAGCAAGCGCTGAGCTCGGAGCTAAGCAGCGTAGTTGTTGTCGTGCGAGAAGGTGACTCCTTGGATTGGCTGCCGGCAGCTGCTTTAGCGCAAATATCACTGGGGCGCTGCCATATTGCGGTCTGTCCAGATGCCACAAGCGGGATGGCGCACTCGCTGTGCACGGGGATTCAGGCGGCTAAGGAGCTGGGCGCAGAGGGGATTATGATTTTGCTGGCGGATCAGCCATTCGTTGATGGAGCGATGTTGTATAAACTTACGCAGGCTTTCAATGAGCATACAGGGGAGGACTATATCGCCAGCGGAGATCAAGGTCAGCCGAAGCCTCCGCTGATTATGGGACCGAGCATGTGGCAGGCCGCTGCTTCGCTCAAAGGGGATGTAGGGGCGCGATCCCTGTTTCGCTCGCCAATGTACCGAGGGCGTATCCTTGAAGGGACTGAGCTGCTATTCATGGACATAGACACAGCAGACCGATATGAAGAGGCAAAAAAGCTATTTGCCGACTACTTCATGTCAATTTAAATAACATATTTGAAGCGAAAAGTGCATTATTACTAATGATGCGCTATTTTTTTATACAAAAACACAAAATGATGTTAAGTTAGTTGACTCTATTTTCAGAAATTGTTTATAGTTGATCTAATTTAATTACGGACAATTATGTGGAAAAAGGCGGTTCAGAATACGCTGAGGAGGTTTTGTTCATGTCAGTTCCTTTGTACCAGCTGCCGGAGCAGCAGCCTTCGGTATGGCAGCCGACAAGCGTAGAGGAAGCCATGCAATTAAAACATCAATGGGGTGACAACTCGGTGTTAATCTCGGGTGGCACATGGCTTCGCACACGCTGGGAAAATGGCCTTTCGTCGACCCCGCAGCACTTAATCAGTTTGGGGCGCATTCCTGCTCTTTCGGGTTTAACCATTGACGCGCAAGGTCATGTTCATATAGGTCCAGCCTGTTGTTTATCTGATTTGATGGACAATGAGTTGATGAGGCAGCGATGCGGACTTTTGGTGCAAGCTTGTTCCGAAATTGCAGCACCTTCTGTCCGTAATTTAGCTTCGATCGGAGGCAATGTGGTAACCCGCACGGGAGATCTCATTCCGGTTCTCCTTGTCATGAATGCCCAAGTGGGGTGGTCGGATGGGCAGAAAGAGCGCATCCTTCCGCTAAAGGAGTGGTTGGAAAGCAGGCTTTTGACCTCTGATGAAATGATGACCAAGATTGTGGTGCGAGCTTCTGGGCAGGTTGCTGCGAAACAGACTGAGGCAGAGCAGCAGACTAACGTGGAGCCGAACAAAGTAGAACAACTCGAACAAGACGCTTCCCGGACCCATGAGTTTTATTTGAAAGTAGGCCGAAGAGAGGCTTTTACCCCATCTGTCGTAACGGTTGCAGGCAGTTTAAGGACGGAGGCGGACGGAACTATTGCCGCCATCGCTTTAAGCGCAGGCGGAGGAAGCGCTGTTCCGGCGAGGTTTGCCGAGCTTGAGGACGCGGTCACAGGTAAGCTTTTATCCAAGGAGGTCCTGCAAACGTTGCATAAGGGAGTGTCTGAAGGATTCGAGGCTGTAGCGGATGATTACGCAGGTGTTGCTTACCGCAAGATAACGGCGGCGAATCTGATCGTTTCCGAGTGCTACAAAGCTTGGCGAAAAGGGGGCGGAGCCTATGCTCCTAGGTCGTGATACGTATTCTAAAAAGTGGATCATTCGTCCCGATGGTGAAGAGAAGGTCACGGGGAAGCTCCAATACCTGACGGATTTAACAGCACCGGGGATGCTGCATGGGAAAGTGCTGAGAAGCAAGTACCCGCATGCGTGGATACTATCCATAGATACCAGTAGAGCCAAAGCGGCAGCGGGTGTTCGCGCCGTTATTACAGCGGAGAATGTGCCGGGCATGAATTTGTTCGGCATTGCCTTCCCCCATCAGCCTGTCCTCTGCCAAGAGCGTGTCCGTTATATCGGTGATGCCGTGGCGGCTGTAGCAGCGGATACAGAGGAGATCGCCGAGTATGCGCTTAGTTTAATCGAAGTTGTCTATGAGCCGCTGCCGGTTGTAGACGATCCGGAAACAGCGCTGGACGAAGGAACTGTGCGTCTTCATCCGGATGGCAATCTGCTGCATCGAACCAGCCTGAAGCAAGGTGAGGCTGAATCTGCTTTCGCGCAGTGTGCACATATTGTAGAGGAAACTTACTACACGCCGAGGCAGATGCACACCTACATGGAAACGGAAGGTGGGCTGTTTATTCCGGAAAAAGACGGCCGACTTACGGTATACTCGCCAACGCAGCATGGTTATAAAGATCGAATGCAGCTAGCCCGTATTCTCGCCATGGAAGAAGAGCAGATTCGCGTAGTATCCAGTCCCATCGGCGGATCGTTCGGTGGGAAGGATGAGCTGAATGTGCAGCCATTTGGCGCTCTGCTTGCGCTTACGACAGGCGTTCCCATCAAGATGCACAATTCCCGCAGGGAGTCGGTGATTTCCGGGATTAAAAGGCATCCGATGCGAATCACAATGAAGACGGGTACAGATGCAGATGGACATCTGGTTGCGCATCAAGTCAGCATTCTTGCGGATACAGGCGCTTACGCAACGTTGGGCTGTGAAGTGCTGAACTTTGCCACTGAACATGCGATAGGGCCGTATACGATTCCTCATATTGATGTAAAAGGAACTAGTGTTTATACGAATAACGGCGTATCCGGGGAGTTTCGGGGCTTTGGCGGCAATCAGGTGATTTTTGCCGTGGAGAGTCAGATCGAGCGGCTCGCTGAGAAGCTCGGGATGGACGCCTGGGAGCTGCGCAGGCTGAACCTGCGCGCTCCGAGTGACCCCGGGCCGATGGGCCAAGAGATTGTGGCGACCGAAGGCGCCAGCCAAGTATGGCACAAGGCGCAGGAGTCGCCGCTCTGGGCGAAGCGGGGCCAGCAGGGCCAGAAGGGCCAGCCGCAGGCGAGCGAGCTTGAGCCGTGGCTGCGCCGTGGCGTCGGCGCCTCGATGGTGATGCACGGCGCCGGGCTCGGCCTCGGCATCCCGGATCACTCCGGCGGACGCATCGAGCTCACGCCGGAGGGCAAGATCCAGGCCTCCTTCGGCTTCGAGGAGTTCGGGCAAGGGCTTTACGCAGCACTCACGCTGATGCTGCAGGATTGCTTCGGCTGCGCCGCCGATGACATCCGTATCGTCATCGGCGATACCGACCGCGTGCCGAGCAGCGGCTCGAGCACGGCGTCCCGCGCCACCACGATGATGTGGCGCGCCCTGCAGCGGCTGAAGCCGCCGTTCGTGCAGGCGCTGCTGGAGCAGGCGGCTGAGCTTGGCGGCTTCGCGCCGGAGGAGCTGACAACCGGCGTAGGCGGACTCCATCGCAAGGGCGATGGGGAGGGTGAGCCGGTTGTGACGTATGCGCAGTTGGCGGCGGCTGCCGATCAGGCAGCGAAGCCGCTCCTGGCGCAGACGGCGTTTGACTACCCGACGACGCCGGCGGGGCAGGTCGGAGCGCATTATTTGTACTCCTACGCAGCCGCCATCGTGGAGGTAGAAGTGAATATGCTGACAGGACGGGTGAGGGTGGTTGCGACGGACCACGTGATTGCAGCCGGTCCTGTCATTAATCCGATGGGCTTTCTCGGTCAAATTGAGGGAGGCAGCGTAATGGCCTTGGGCTTCACGTTAACGGAGGATGCTGCTATGCAGGAGAGCAACTATGTGAGGCATAATTTGGACACTTACTTGATTCCAACTTTTCGAGATAGTCCGCAAATCATTCGTGTCGAAGCGATTGAAGAATTACCCGAGGGCGATACGTTCGGCCCGCGTGGGGTAGGCGAAATCGGCAGCGTCGGATTAGCGCCGGCGATTACGGCGGCGGTTCGGCAAGCTACCGGTATTTGGGTGAACCGGCTTCCGATTTCACCGGAAGACATCGTGCAGTCCATCGACTGGTTAGAAGGGGTGGAGGCCATTGATTAATACAACGTATGTGCTGGAATGCTCCATTAACGGGAAAGAGATCGCGATTCCGGTTCCTGCTTCCAAGCGGATGTCAGATATTTTAAGAGACGACTTGCGTCTGACTGGTACCAAAGTTTCTTGTGAGATTGGACGATGCGGCGCCTGCATGGTGCTGCTTGATGGAAAACCCGTAAATGCGTGTCTGCTCATGGCCTATCAAGCCGCAGGCAAGCAGGTAACGACCATTGAGGGGATATCCGGTGGGGAAACGCTGCATCCAGTTCAACAAGCGATGTTAGAGGAAGGAGGGCTGCAGTGCGGGTATTGTACCGCCGGGATGGTTGTGACGTTAACGGCCTTGTGGGCCAAAAACCCCGCCCCGACGAGGGCTGAGGCCGAGCAAGCGCTGTGCGGCAATTTATGCCGCTGCACGGGTTATGAAGGCATTTTCAGAGCGGTAGAACGATGTGGTTTGTCCATAAAAAGAGAGGGGTAGAAGCCATAATGCCAAGAAAACTGATGTTGTCCTTAACTGCTATCTTCCTAGTGATTTTATCCGCTTGCTCCAGTTCACCCACATCCACGACAAGCACCACGACAGCACCAGCGAGCTCCCCTGCGGCGGCTTCAACTGCGGGCACCACCCCTTCAACCCCTACAGAGAAAAAATTGCCTAGAGTCGCCTTTGTTTATATCGGAGTGCCCGGTGACGGAGGTTGGACCTATGAGCATGATCAAGGCCGTTTGATGATGGAAAAAGAGCTGGGTATTAAAGCGACTACGGTTGAAAATATTCCTGAGGGCCCTGACGCGGAGCGGGTTTTCGAAGAATTGGCACAGAAAAACGATATCATTTTCGGAACCTCTTTCGGCTACATGGACCCGATGTATAACGTGGCGCAAAAGCACCCGAATGTGAAATTCCTCCACGCCACAGGCTACAAAACACTGCCTAACATGGGGACGTACATGGGACGCGAATATCAAAGCGCCTACCTCGTCGGCATGGCTGCAGGCAAAATGACGAAAAACAATCATATGGGCTATGTGGGCGCGTTCCCGATTCCGGAAGTCATTTATACTATTAATGCTTTCACCTTGGGCGCACAAAGCGTGAATCCGAACGTGGACGTTTCTGTTGTTTGGAGCAACACCTGGTTCGACCCGGCAACGGAGAAGCAAGCGGCCATTTCTCTTCTGGACAAAGGCGTTGACGTGCTGGCTGCTTATCAAGATTCGCCTGCGGGCATTCAAGCGGCTGCTGAGCGCAAGGTTTGGGGGATCGGCAACGATTCCGACATGGGTCGTTTCGCTCCGGAAACGTACATTTCCAACCCGAAATGGAATTGGGGACCTTACTACGTGAAAACGGTGAAAAGCGTCATGGACGGCACTTGGAAGTCCGAAGCCTACTTTGGCAGCATGAAGGAAGGCATCACGGAAATGGCACCGCTTGGCAAAAATGTGCCGGCCGACGTGAAGGAGCTTATCGAGAAGAAAAAGCAGGAGATTTTAGCGGGAACCTTCGATGTGTTCCAAGGCCCGATTGTCGATCAAGACGGCAAAGTTCGTTTTGAACAGGGCAAAAAGATGACAGATGAGGAAATCCTGGGTACAACCTGGTTTGTTAAGGGCATTAAAGGTGTCATTCCAAAATAACGTGGGAAAGGTTGTGGGACGATGACGATACAAGATAAGACGCTTCTTGATGAATGGCATCCGGTATTGTTGTCGTCGGCGCTGACGGATCGACCGGTTCCTGTCGTTGTACTGGGGGAAAAAGTGGCTGTATTCCGCACTTCTGACGGCGTTCACGCCTTCAAGGATTTGTGCATTCATCGGGGCGTTCCGCTCTCACTGGGCAAAGTAAAGTCAGATGAACTCGTATGCGCCTATCATGGCTGGTCTTATAACGGCTGTGGAACGTGTACGCGAATTCCCTCGCTGCCTGCCAATCGGGCTATTCCTTCGAAAGCGAAGGCTTTTGTCTACGCTTGTGTGGAAGCACACGGATTTGTCTGGGTATGCCTGGGCCAACCGGATGGGCCGATGCCGAGGGTGAGCGCATATATCCCGGAGGGCTTCAAAGAAGTATGGATGGGACCGTATACGCTGCAAGCCGCAGGTCCTCGTATTATTGAGAATTTCCTCGATGTCTCCCACCTCATGTTTGTTCATGAGGGTCTGCTGGGCGATAGTGATTATGCTGAAATTGGCGATTATCAGGTGCATGAAGAAGACGGTGTCCTCACCTCGGAGGAAATCGTCGTCTACCAGCCCGATCCTGATGGAACGGGGCGTGGGGTACATAGCCGTTACGTGTACGAAGTGTATGGCCCGCTTAGCGCTGCTTTTACGAAAAGAGATCGGGATACGGATCATATCTTCCGTTTGTTCCTCATGGTGCTGCCGGAATCCGAGCAGCGCAGCCAAGCCTTTATGCTCAAGCAGCGCAACTATGCATATGAGGAGCCGGATGATATTTTCATCCAGTTCCAGGACCTGCTGATCGAGCAGGACCGCGAAATGGTTGAAAATCAGAAGCCGGAGCTGCTGCCGCTGGATTTGCAGGCGGAGCTGCATTTGAACACGGACCGATTAAGTATTGCGTATCGCAAGCGGTTAAGGGAGTTGGACGTCACGTTTGGGACTGCTTAATGTGGTTAAATAAGTAGGGCTATCGAAGGGGCTGGGGATGCCTTTTTGGTAGTCTTTTTTTATGAAACAGAAACGTATGTGGGAACTACGGTCCGTTATTTCTGCAATTTGCAGCCATTTGGACATCGAGAGGGAACTACGGTCCGCTATTTTGCCGATTTTGGCGGAAGTGTGTTGGAATTCGAGGGAATAAGGCCCTGTAGTTCCGTTTGAATAGTGAAATATGCGATATATATTTAAATAGCGGACTCGTAGTCCCCTATTGTTATGACATAGCCGCTCCCCCCGAGCGCCCCACAAGCCCTCTCAAATATATTCCATATGTGTACTAATTAACATATTATTTGTTATACTGATTCACATCACAAGAGTAGTAGACTGGCATGACCAACTTTCGTATGAAGAAAATCAAAAAAGATCGTATAACAGCCAAAAGCTGGTTATACAATCCTTTTTGATTTTGGTAAAATAAGACAACGGGATTAGAACCAGTTGCAGATTGGTTCGGTTTGTTTTTTCTCTCTTGTTGTAAAGGTTTTCATGATCGCTGACGATTCCTCTCTAGATAGGGCACCAGCAACTGCTAGAGGGTTTGATACTGGGTTTAATTCAAGATTTTTTAGCATGTGAACAACGTCGTGCAGCTTAGAGGCTAATTGGATAGTCATTGTGTAGAAAGACTCCCTTCAACAATTTTTTAACTACTATTTGATTATATCAAATGTTTGGAGGACGTGTAGTATGGATACTAGAAAAACGTATTTATTTAGTTTTTTTGTCGCAATATTTGCATTCTTGCAAATCTGGTGTTCTTATATAACGTTTCATTCGCCATATATCGGAATCATGGTAGCCTTGAATAAGGCAGATCAATGGGAGGTAATAGAGGCTCATTCGCAGAGTGCAAGCGCTAAATTAGGGATTAGAGTAGGAGATGTTGTAAAGCTTGTTGATGGAAAACCCCCTGAGGATTCTAAGTATGTGGTCAAATGGGGCGCTATTGAACAAGCAAACACATTGCTTATATCCAGAGTTGGAATTGATCATGATTTTAAAATAGTAAAAAATAGTACGACTCTCTATGATGTGATTCCCTTAGCAGAGGAATCTATCTGTATATTTTTAGCCTGTATCCTCTTATTGAAATTGCGCCGATCTCCATCTGCCAGATTGCTTTCCGTTGTTTTTGTGGCGATGGGGTTAATTTACATGAGTCTAGGTGCCTCGATTAGAGGTGATCTGCTTGGAAAGATCGTAATATCCTCTTTTATGATGATACTGCCGGTTGTCTTCTTGCATTTTATAGTGACTTTTTTTAAGGAAAAAGGAGAATTACAATTCGCTACGGGGTATTTCAAGTATATTTATGCCATTCTAGTAGGGATAGCGATGCTGCGAGGGTTTTATTTAATGCCATCAATGACTCAGTTTTATCGGTTGGATGGCATCGTAACGTTAGTTTTTTTCATTATTGGCTTTTTAATTAATATCTGTGTGATTGCGTACATGTATTTTAAAGTTCGTAATGATAAAACGTACTTATCCAGCATAGTAAAAAGTGTCTGTTTTTCTTTGTTCATCTCTATATTTCCTATTATATGTCTGTCTTTTCTTCCTAAACTTTTTCTTGGCATTTGGGTCATTGATGCGATTTATACGAGTTGGACGATCATCTTGTTCCCGATTTCATTTATCTACTTAATAGCTTCTAATCAGCTTTATGATATTGGTATGGTGATTCGTCGGTTTATCTTTGCTGGTCTTGTATCGGTCATTCCGGTCAGTTTGTTCACGGGTATCTATGCTTTCCTGTTTAGCCACGAGGTGAACGAGAAGCAAATCCTGTTCGTTTTCGCTGGTTCCATATTTCTGGGATCGCTTTTGCTCTATGCAGCAGAGTACTGGACAACGCGTCTTGAGCCATTCCTTTTCCCGAAGAAGCACGTCCTGCAGTTAGCTTTAAAAAAGATCTCAAAAAACTTGGGGGCCATCTCCACACTGCGAGAGTTGAAGGATATTATTCTGATAGACATTGTAAATACCTTACAGGTTCTTGGGGGCGCCATCGTATTTCGGCATGAAAATGAAAAAATAGAAATTATTACGCAAGGTGAAATTGATGCTTTGGAAATTGAACGTTTGATCCATGAGGCATCCTTACCTAACCATCCTGATTTTACAAGCATAGAGATAACGGGTCACGGGGCATTTACGGGATATTTGGTGATGACACGCAAGAAGACCAATATGCTCATTTCAAAAGAGGAGAAGCAGTGGCTCCAATTTATTACGACGTATTTGGAAATTAGTCTGGAAAACGTACACTTGATACGCAAGTTAACGGGGAATTTGCAAAAGTTTGCCGCACAGCTTCCGCATGAGGCGGTCGCGCAGGACATCCAGTGGTTTCGGAAGGTGATGTTTGAGCTGCAAGAAGAGGAACGGATTCGCATCGCAAACGATTTGCATGATACAACCATGCAGGATTTGTTTTTCCTGAAAAGAAGAATTTCCTCCATCGCGGATAAAAGTACACTGGAAAAGTCCGATCAAGAACAACTTAATAACATGAACAATTTTGTAGATATGATTAATGCGAGTTTGCGCCAGAGCTGCTTTGAGTTGAACCCTCATTTACTGAGGGAAGTAGGACTGATTCAAACGCTTCAAATGTACGTGGAGAAGGAAGCCTATACAACGCCGTTCGAGCTATCTATTGACGTAGGCTCAGTAGCCTATATAGAAAGCAAAGATTTGCCGACAAAACGCCATTTATTCCGAATTGTGCAAGAGCTGCTGAATAACGCAAAGAAGCATTCGCAAGCGGCAAGAGTCATGTTTACCGTAGAGGAAGCGGATCATTATTTTTATATCTATTATGAAGATGACGGTGTGGGGTTCAATGTTCAAAATGAAGGCGTACAAAAGGAGATCGGAGCTTCTGGCATGGGGATTGAACAAATTAGAAGCCGAATTATTCATATGGGCGGTCAAATGGTCTTGAACACGATAAAAGGGCAAGGCACGTCATTTAGAATGTGGATTCCTATTGAGGAAGTTATTTCTGCCTAAATGAGTGAGTCCGCCCGTTAACAACGAAAGAGATAAAAGCGAGGCGAATGGAGCATGAAGCAAAGTGTGAAAGAACATATGGTTCGCTTGGTGGACGAGTATATTGAGGTGAAGGGCTTAAACGAACTTTTGAAGTCTTTTATTGCGGATAAAGAAAAAGAGAATGGGGCTTGGGCTAAGGTCACACTTTGCACGCACTATATGTTGGGTGGGGATTCACCGCATATTGACCGTTACGCGGCACTCGCGGAGTTGGCCAATTTAATCTTGGACGTTGTGGATGATCTGCAGGATCAGGATCAAGAGGACAAACCTTGGATGAAATGCTCGCAAGCGGAGGCATTGAATGCGGTTCTGGCGTTGATCATGGGATTCTTCGGTGAATTGGGGCAGCTGCAGATCAAACCGGAATGGCTGGTCGAGGTAACGAAGATCATTGGACGTTCGATCAACGGACAGCACAAAGACGTGGTGAATGCAGCCGTGTCGGTGGATGATTATCTGGTGATGACGCAGGAGAAGTCGGGCTCTCTTTTTCGTTTAGCTTGTTTTATGGGATACATGACGGTAGATTCCCCGCGGGAGACGATCGAGCAGCTTCATGAGCTGGCCGATTGCTTCGGGCTCATTCATCAGATTCAGAATGATATGCGCGATATCGTCCGCTATGATGTGAAAAATGATTTGTACGGTAAGAAGCGTACGCTTCCTATTCTGTATTTGCTCTCCGTTGAGGATGAGGCGTTTACTCCATTGAAGGAGTACTATGACGGGAAAATTTCGTCGGATGTTCTTTTACAAGAGGAGGAAGCATTTATTCAAATGATCAAGGACTCCGGATGTCTGGAGTATGGACAGGTTGTGCAGTCGGTGTGTGTTCAAAAAGCGGAGGAAATCTATGAGAAGCTGCAGGGAGTTTCCCCTTGGAAGGAAAGGTTCCGGGAAGTGACGTATGGCAGTTTTGTCGTGGAAGAGTAAGCATAATCGATCAGGAAGGGCGATAAAGGATGATCATAGTAGCCGCAGACGGAACTGCCGATTATATGCGTATTCAGGAAGCAATCGACAGCCTTGCTGAGGAGAGAGCGGAGGAGACGGTCATTTATGTGAGAAGCGGCGTATATGAAGAAAAGCTGTATATCACGAAACCGAGCATCAGACTGATTGGGGAGTCGGCAGAGACGACGATTATCACGAACGGTGATTATGCGAAAAAATTATTTCCTAATGGCGAGCCGTATCAAGGATGCGCCTAGTGAATCAGTCGGGCTTGGAAGGCCTTGGCGGAATTACGCCAAGGTGGCATTCGTGCGCTGCTGGCTGGGCCCGCATGTGAAGAAGGCAGGCTGGGACCGATGGAACGAGCGGGAAAGTGTCGAGGCGCTTACTTTCGCCGAGTATGGGAACACCGGGCCTGGCGCGGATGTCGGGGAGCGGGTGGAATGGTCCAAGCAGCTTACGGAGCAGGAGGCGGAAGCGCTTGACGTTGACCGCATTCTTGCGGGGCGGGATGGATGGAGTCCACGAGCGGCATGGGTTGATCGGCGTGGTGGATGACACGCGCTTCTTGAGAGCGGGGCGTTTGTTGAAATAGGAAAGCCGATAGTTTCGATCGCGTTTGCGGTTGGGGGTATCGGCTTTTTTTGGTTGCGACTCGGAGGCTCGGTTACGAGGGGACCGCACCGATTGCGGTTCCTCGGATCGAATAGATGGAAAAACTACCGTTATTCTGCACTGCTCGGTGGCAGGGGATGAAATAGCGGCAGAAGCTCCATCTAAATCACGTGTAACTAGATGAAACCTGCTAGATCAGGCGGAATTAGTGGTAGAAACTGCAGTTATTTGGGTAAAAATGCAGTATTCACTGAAATTAGCTGGAGGAATCGGAGTTAATTATGAAAAGTGAGTCAATGAGATCATTGACAATTATTATCATTTAAAATAAAATGAATACTATATTATAATAATTATAAATAAGAAGTTATTATCCAATAAGAGCGCACTCAAGCGCCTTAAAAATAGATCATAAATCGCAGAGGAGGTTTCCACAATGGCAAAACACGATCTGAATCAAGCGCTGCAGCGCATGCGCGCCAAAAACATTCCCTTAACTCCGCAGCGTTACGCGCTGTTGGAATTTATGTACGACCAGGGCAGTTACACAACGGTCAAAGAGATTTGTGAAGCATTAGTCGTCAAATATCCGACGATTAATGCGATGACGGTGAACAGCTCTCTGCATGTGTTCAAACAGCTGGGTTTGGTGAAGGAGCTGACCATGATCGGAAGCTCCTTGCGGTATGAAGCCGCGTTAAGCTCATAAGCATGCGGCATGCTAGCGGCTACAACAAAAAAAGCGCCCCAACGCTACGAAGAAGCTCTCTCACAGCTTCGTGCAGTTGATGGGGCGCTTTTGCTATTCTCACTTAAAATCAGACAACGGAATCGGAAACTCCAGAATTCCGAGCGCATAAGGGGCATACTCGTAAAGCCCGAAATAAACGACGACGGTGTCATCTTTTAAATAAAAGCCCTGATCGTTGCGAATCGATTCGAACGGTTCAATAAGTTCATAATCATTCGCTTCTAATTGCTTCTTAATCTCTTGATTGATAATAGTCTTGTAAGTCGTGTTATTCGAAGTCACCTGCTGAAGAGTCAGCTCATTCCCCGTATCCAGATCGAACGTATGGGCATCCCAGGAATAAAACCCGTGCGCACCGCCAGAGAAGGTGTAGACGATAAAATACAGACTTAACTTATGGTCCTGGTTATAAGTAATTTGATAATTGACATCGAACGTATTCGGAAAATCCGGTTCAGTCCCGCTGGTATCCTCGGTAAGATCAGCTAACTGTTGGATGGCCGCGGCTTTATATTTGGCAATCTCATTTTGAATGAATGTATTAATTTTGGTGCTTGCAGCTGAATTCGCCCAGCCTTCGATCTGAGGATACTGCAAGCTGATGCTCCGGTTATCGCTCTTCGCTTGCATCTCGGACTTGTTCGTCAGCTTAAGTTCGTTTTCTTTGATTTTAGAAATGCTCACGACACGGCTCTCATCATTATAACCAATCTTGTAACCCATCTGCTCCAGAAGCAGACGAAGCGGCAAGTAGGTTGTTCCATCGATAATGACGGGAGGCAGAGGTGCGAAAAAGGTATGACCATTCAGCGCGTATTGCGTGCTTTGGTTCTGCATGCTCATTGTCTTGTTAGGTCCGCTAACGGTGACGGTTTTGGTCGCTGCGTCCCAGGAAGTCGTCAAGCCCAACTGCTTGCTAAGAAAAGCGAGGCCGACATAAGTGTCGCCATCCTTCGATTTTCCGCCAGGCACACTGAGCTGTTGATCACCGATCTGAATATTAATCGTTGCGAGCTGTACGCTGAAATCCACGCTGTCGGATTGGGCATACACACTTGCCTGCTGCGGGAGAAGAGCAGAACTAGCAGCGACTAGCAGGGCTGTAGCCAATGCGATTTTTGCTGAGAACATCTTCTTTTTCATTTGAACTCTCTCCTTCTTGAAGTCATCTATTTAATTAGACGATATTTGTGGGGAAAAGTTAGTGGCATTCTTCGGATTTGTCGAAAAAAAGATGAAGGTCTATTCCTATTCTATACCCGAATACCGAACAAGTCTAACCCTGATGTGAGGGTGGAAATAGAAAGAATGAATCAAAAGTTAGTTTTTGGAGAAAAAAACAGCAAAAAACGAACTATTCAAAAGATTTACCTAAAAATCGTTCGTTTTTTGAAATTGACATGACACGTCAGTTGGTAGTAAACTAGGGAAGCGGGAAATGAAGCCGCACTAATTGAAAATGTCGAATCAACTCGTATAAAATCAGGGATAAGGCCTGAAAGTTTCTACCCAAAAACCATGAATTTTTGGACTACGAGGAAGCGAATGAGGGAAACCATAGGAAGATGATGGTCTTTTTGCATTCGGTTCTTTTGCTGTCCAGCGGATAGAATCGTGTATTCTAGCTCTGGGCATTTTTTGGTTTAGAGGGTTTGACCATATTTACCATACAATAGAGAGTGGGTTAGTGATGACGGTACGTGTTGGTGTCATAATGGGAAGCCAGTCGGATTGGGAAACGATGAAGCACGCATGCGACATGTTGGAAGAGCTGGGAGTGCCTTATGAGAAAAAGGTGGTTTCCGCGCACAGAACGCCGGATCTGATGTTCGAATATGCAGCCGCAGCGGCAGGCCGCGGCATTCAAGTCATTATCGCCGGAGCAGGCGGAGCGGCACATCTACCAGGAATGGTAGCAGCCAAAACGGAGCTTCCGGTTATTGGTGTTCCAGTCAAAACATCGACGCTGAACGGTCTCGATTCCTTGCTTTCGATCGTGCAGATGCCGGGCGGCATTCCGGTTGCCACGGTGGCGATCGGGCATGCAGGCGCAACGAATGCAGGCCTTCTGGCTGCGCAAATCCTGGGCGCTTTCGAGCCTGAGCTGCAAGCGAAGGTCAGAGCCCGCCGCGAGCGCATTGCGCAAACGGTGATGGAAAGCAGTGACCTGTTATGACAGAAGCAGCAGGTGGTAAGGTCATCAAGCCCGGCGGCACGATCGGCGTCTTGGGCGGCGGGCAATTAGGCCGCATGCTGGCCTTGGCCGGCCGCAACATGGGGTATCGCTTCGTAACGCTCGATCCCACAGAGGATGCGCCTTGCGGACAAGTCGCAGATGAACAGATTCTTGCGAACTTCGACGATGTCGAAGCGGCTAGGAAGCTTGCGGCATTATCCGATGTGATCACTTACGAATTCGAGAACGTGGATGCTCACGTGACCCGCATTCTGATGAATGAGTCCTATGTTCCCCAAGGGAGCGAGCTTTTATATACGACTCAGCATCGTCTTCGCGAGAAGAGAGCTATTGAGGCGGCAGGCGTTCCGGTTGCCCCTTATACGGAAATCAAGAGCGCCGCAGAGCTGAAAGACGCAGTCATTAAGTTCGGCACACCGTGTGTGCTCAAAACGGCAACGGGCGGTTATGACGGCAAAGGCCAATGGGTTATTCGCTCTTTAGATGAAGTAGAGGAAGCCTATGAAACGCTGAGCCGTGCCAAAACCGAGCTCGTTCTCGAACAATTCATTCATTTTGATAAAGAATTATCCGTTATTGCAGCAAGAAGCCCTCGCGGTGAGGTGAAGGCGTTCCCTGCAGCGGAAAATATACATGTACATAACATCCTGCATCAATCCATCGTGCCTGCCCGCATCCCAGCGGATGTGCAGCAGGAAGCCGAGAAGCTGGCGACGCGAATCGCCGAAGGGCTTGGCGTAATCGGATTGATCGCCGTAGAGCTGTTCCTCACGAAGGACGGCCAGCTATACGTCAACGAGCTTGCGCCGCGCCCGCACAATTCCGGTCATTACACGATGGAAGCGTGCCGCACGTCACAGTTCGAGCAGCATGTTCGAGCCATTTGCAACTTGCCGTTAGGCTCGACGGAGCTTTTATCACCGGTGGTTATGGTGAATTTGCTCGGCGAGCATATCGAACCGCTTAACGGTCTAATCGACCAGCCCGGATTCTTGGAGGATGCAGACTTAGGCGTTAGCGCCAAGGTTCATCTATACGGGAAAAAGGAAGCAAAAGAGAAACGCAAGATGGGACATATCAATTTGCTGACAAACGATGTAGAGCAAGCCCTGACTTGGATAGAACGCACGACGATTTGGGAAAGTAAGTAAATGATAACTATTGGAGGAACGGCAAAATGATCGAACGTTATACACGCCCCGAAATGGCGAGCATTTGGACTGAGCAAAACAAGTTTCAAGCATGGCTCGAAGTTGAAATTTTATCCTGTGAGGCTTGGGCTGAACTAGGCGTAATCCCGAAAGAAGATGTGAAAGTACTGCGCGAGAACGCAAGCTTCAACATCGACCGCATCTACGAAATCGAGCAAGAAACGCGTCATGACGTGATTGCTTTCACAAGAGCGGTATCCGAGACACTGGGGCCTGAGCGCAAATGGGTTCACTACGGATTAACTTCAACAGACGTTGTAGATACGGCACTTGGTTACTTGCTAAGACAAGCTAACGAGATTTTGGACAAAGACATTCAGAACTTCATAGAAATCCTTCGCAATAAAGCGATTGAACATAGAGATACAGCCATGATGGGCAGAACGCATGGTGTGCATGCAGAGCCGACGACGTTCGGACTCAAAATGGCGCTGTGGTACGAGGAAATGAAACGTAACCTGGAGCGTTTCCGTTTTGCCGCTGATGGCGTACAATTCGGTAAAATCTCCGGCGCCGTAGGCACCTACGCGAACATCGATCCGTTCGTAGAGCAGTACGTGTGCGAGAAGCTTGGCACGAAAGCAGCTCCGATTTCCACACAAACGCTGCAGCGTGACCGTCATGCTGAGTACATGGCTACTCTGGCGCTCGTTGCTACGTCCCTGGACAAATTCGCGACAGAAATTCGCGCCCTCCAAAAGAGTGAGTTCCGCGAGGTGGAAGAGCCGTTTGCAAAAGGTCAAAAAGGTTCCTCCGCGATGCCGCACAAACGCAATCCGATTGGTTGCGAGAGCATTTCCGGTCTGTCCCGTGTCATTCGCGGGCATATGATTTCCGCTTACGAGAACGTGACGCTCTGGCATGAGCGCGACATTTCGCACTCCTCCGTTGAGCGTGTCATCCTTCCGGATGCTACACAATTGCTGAATTACATGCTGAACCGTCTTGGCAACATCATCAAAAACTTGACGGTGTTCCCGGAGAATATGAAACGCAATATGCGCAGCACGTACGATGTACCTTTCTCTGGCCGCGTCATGACGAAGCTGATCGACAAAGGTTTCTCCCGTGAGCAAGCCTACGATACCGTGCAGCCAAGAGCCATGCAAGCTTGGGAAGAGCAGCGTTCGTTCCGTGACATCGTAGAGAATGAGCGTGCAATTACGGAAGTATTGAGCCCGGCTGAAATTGCGGATTGCTTTGATCCAAGCTGGCATTTGAAACATGTAACTACAATCTTTGACCGTTTAGGTTTGAAATAGAAGGCACTTTGGGAGAGAAGGGAAGGGTTGTCTGTGGCAGGTAAAATCCTTGATTCAGCGGTTGAACTCGTAAAAGCGCCTCTGGTACACAAAGGCAAAGTACGCGAGCTGTATGATTTGGGTGAAAATTTCCTGATCGTCGTGACGGATCGGATTTCAGCTTTTGATTACATTTTGAAGCCGGGTGTTCCTGACAAAGGATACGTGCTTAACGCGCTCAGCAAGTACTGGTTCGATATCACGAGCGGTTATATGAAAAATCATATCGTTCACACGGATGTCGAGCTGCTTCAAGATATTATTCCGGATGCGGCGGCGAGAGAGCTTCTGAAAGAGCGTATTATTGTGGCGAAAAAAGCGGAGCGCATCTCCATCGAGTGCGTCGTTCGCGGATATATCACAGGCAACGGCTGGAGACAGTATGAGAAAACCGGCGAGATCAACGGCCGTAAGCTGCCTGAAGGATTGCGCAAAAACCAACGTCTGCAGGATCCTATTTTCACCCCGGCGGCGAAAAATGATGTCGGCCACGACGAGGACATCTCCAACGAACAGATGATTGAGCTGGTTGGCGAAGAGCTGACGTACGCGCTGCAAGAGCGCAGCATCATGCTTTATACGCTAGCTCATTCCATCTGTGAGCGCAAAGGCATTATTTTAGCGGATACGAAGTTTGAATTCGGCTTTTATGCGGGTGAACTAATTATTATTGATGAAATTTTCACGCCGGATTCCTCTCGTTATTGGTCGGAAGATAAATATGCCTTGGATATCGAAATTGATTCCATGGACAAGGAGCCTGTTCGTACGTATTTGGCAAGTTCGGGTTGGGATAAAAACAGTGAGCCGGATGAGCTTCCAGCGTCTGTCGTGGAAGAGACATCGAACCGATACAAAGAGATTTTGCACCGTTTAGTCGATTCAAAAAATTAGAGCAAGCACATACGAGGAGGAGAATAGAAAATGAAAGCAACGGTCTACGTAACGATTAAGCAGAACGTATTGGATGTGCAAGGAACAGCGGTGCAAGGAGCGCTTCATTCCATGGGTTTCGAGGAAGTTGGTAAAGTGCGCATCGGGAAATATTTGGAGTTGGAGCTTGGAACAACGGATAAAGCAGAAGCGGAAGCACGCGTGAAAGCTATGTGCGAGAAGCTGCTTGCGAACACAGTTATCGAAGACTACCGCTACGAGTTGGCCTAATAGAGATCAGGAGAGGGAGGAAACGTCATGAATTTTGCGGTTCTTGTATTTCCGGGATCGAACTGTGACATCGACTGCTACAAAGCAGTTGAGGACACGATTGGACAACCGGTTGATTATGTGTGGCATACGGCGGACGATTTGTCCAAATACGATTGCATCCTCGTGCCGGGCGGATTCTCTTATGGGGACTACCTGCGCTGCGGAGCGATCGCGCAATTTACGAATGTGATGAAAGCTGTGGCTAAAGCTGCGGAAGAAGGCAAATACATTCTAGGTATTTGTAACGGATTCCAAGTCTTGACGGAAGCTAAATTGCTGCCAGGCGCTTTGCTGCGCAATAACGGCATGAAATTCCGCTGCCACCAAGCGGTTTTGAAAGTGGAAAACAACACAACGGCCTTCACGCGTGATTACGCCGAAGGTGAGCTTATCAATATTCCGATCGCACACGGCGAAGGCAACTACTATTGTGACGATGCTACACTGAAAGAACTGCAAGAAAACAATCAAATCGTTTTCCGTTATGAAGCAGGAGCTAACCCGAACGGATCCCTTGACGATATTGCCGGAATTAGCAACAAAGCGGGCAATGTTGTAGGTATGATGCCCCATCCGGAGCGCGCCATTCATGAGATTCTGGGCTCCGCAGACGGCAAGAAAATGTTCACATCTATTCTAAGTGCTTGGAGGGAAAAACATGACGCAGCAGCTATCCGCTAAGGAACCAACAGCCGAACAAATCGCGGAACAGAAAATTTACAAGCAAATGGGCGTAACGGACGAAGAGTTTGCCAAAATTTGCGGCTTCCTTGGACGTAATCCTAACTATGTGGAGATCGGCGTATTTAGCGTAATGTGGTCCGAGCATTGTTCTTATAAAAACTCCAAACCTGTTCTTCGTAAATTCCCGGTTACAGGACCACGCGTTCTGATGGGACCTGGCGAAGGCGCAGGGATCGTAGATATCGGCGACAACCAGGCGGTTGTTTTCAAAATTGAAAGTCATAACCACCCTTCCGCAATCGAGCCTTACCAAGGCGCGGCAACAGGCGTGGGCGGTATTATTCGTGATATTTTCTCCATGGGCGCACGCCCGGTGGCTTTATTGAACTCTTTGCGTTTCGGCAAGCTGCAAAATGACCGCGTGAAATACCTGTTCGAGCACGTTGTATCCGGTATCGCAGGTTACGGTAACTGTATCGGGATTCCGACAGTCGGCGGCGAAGTGATGTTCGACGAGAGCTACGAAGGTAATCCGCTCGTTAACGCGATGTGCGTGGGTCTTATCGACCACGACAAAATCCAACGCGGTGTTGCCAAAGGTGTAGGCAACCCTGTATTCTACGTCGGTCCGGCAACAGGCCGCGACGGTATCCACGGTGCGACATTCGCCTCCGAGGAATTGACGGCTGAGTCCGAAGCGAAACGCCCGGCGGTACAAGTGGGCGATCCGTTCATGGAAAAGCTCGTGCTGGAAGCGTGCTTGGAGTTAATCAATTCCGGCATCGTGCTCGGAATTCAAGATATGGGCGCTGCAGGCCTTACCTGCTCCAGCGCTGAGATGGCAAGTAAAGCCGGCAACGGCATGGAGCTTTACCTGGATGAAGTTCCGCAACGCGAAGAAGGCATGACAGCTTATGAAATGATGCTGTCCGAGTCGCAAGAGCGCATGCTGTTCGTTGTTGAGCCGAAGCATGAGGCGCAAGCGAAAGGGATTTTCGAGCGCTGGGGTCTGCACTGCGCGAAAGTCGGTAAGGTAACCGACGACGGTTACCTGAAGCTGATCCACCACGGTGAAGTCGTGGGGAACATGCCAGTAGGCGCACTCGTCGACGAGTGCCCGGTTTACAATAAGCCGAGCAAGGTTCCGGCTTATTATGAAGCAAGCGCAGCGATCGACACGACGCGTTACCCAGAGGTAACGAAGCTGACGGATGCGCTGAAATCGGTGCTCGCGTCCCCGACGGTAGCGAGCAAAGAGTGGGTTTACAACCAGTATGACCACATGGTTCGTACGGATACAGCTGTGCGTCCGGGATCGGATGCAGCGGTTGTGACCATTCGCGGCACGCGCAAAGGTCTTGCGATGACAACCGACTGCAACGGACGTTATGTGTACTTGGATCCGGAAGTTGGCGGACGGATCGCGGTATCCGAAGCAGCGCGTAACGTTGTTTGCTCCGGCGCTGAGCCTTTGGCTGTTACGGACAACCTGAACTTCGGCAGCCCTGACAAGCCTGAAATCTTCTGGCAGTTGGAGAAATCCACTGACGGTATGGCGGAAGCTTGCCGCTTCTTGGATACGCCGGTTATCGGCGGTAACGTTTCTCTTTACAATGAGAACGCCAAAGGCGCAATCTACCCGACTCCGGTTATCGGGATGGTCGGTTTGGTGCATGACATCGACCACATCACGACGCAAAGCTTCAAAAAAGAAGGCGACATCATCATCCTGCTCGGCGAGACGAAAGCGGAACTCGGCGGCAGCGAATTCCAATATGTGATTCACGGCGTAACCGAAGGCCGTCCACCAGTGCTTGATCTGGCGGTGGAGAAACGCCTTCAAAACACAGTGCTTAAAGCGATCCAAGAAGGTCTTGTCGCTTCTGCGCATGACTTGTCCGAAGGCGGCTTGGCCGTTGCTTTGGCAGAGAGCTGCATCAGCGGCCGTCTAGGTGCTGAGGTTAACGTAGCTTCCGAGCTTCGTCCTGATTTCGCATTGTTCAGCGAATCGCAATCCCGTATTTTGCTAAGTGCTTCCCCTGACAAAGCGGATGCCCTTAAGCATTGGGTAGCTTCGCAAGGCGTTCCTTATCAAGAAATCGGAACGGTTACAGGTACAGAACTAACGGTTAAAATCAACAACGAACAGCGTCTCCAGTCTCCGGTAAACGAGCTGGCGAAAGTCTGGAAGGATGCGATTCCATGTCTAATGGCATAAAACAATCCAAGGCCCTAAAGCTGCCTGCGGCTCCCCTGGTTCATCTGGGGGATCAGCAGCACGAGCTTTGGACAGGGGAGTACTTCAACGAAGGTGTAGGCGGCCATGGCGGATTGTTTGATAAGCTCAATGAAGAATGCGGCGTTTTCGGCGTGTATGGTCATTCCGAAGCCTCTTCTCTATGCTACTATGGCCTTCATGCTTTGCAGCACCGTGGACAGGAAAGCGCTGGTATTTGTACGGTAGAAGACGGCAAGTTTAACTACTATCGCGGTATGGGGCTTGCGAAAGAGGTATTTACGAACGAGAATTTGTCACCTCTGACAGGTTCCACAGCGATTGCACACGTGCGGTATTCGACTGCAGGCGAAAGCAAGCTGGCGAATGCACAGCCGTTAGTTTTCAAATATCGTGAAGGCGATCTTGCGATTGCGACGAACGGTAACTTGGATAACGCGAACATTATCAAACGCGAGCTTGAGCGTAAGGGTTCGATTTTCCAAACAACAAGCGATACGGAAGTTCTGGCGCATCTGATTGCCCGTTCGGAGCATGACGATATCGTGGATGCGGTCAAAGACGCTTTGACGCAAGTGATTGGCGGATTTGCCTTCTTGATTATCACCAAGGATAAATTGATTGCTGCGCTTGATCCGAACGGCTTGCGTCCATTCATGATCGGCCGTCTCGGCGATTCCTACTTGTTCGCTTCCGAGTCCTGCGCTTTCGATGCGGTGGGAGCTACGTATTTCCGCGATGTTCAGCCAGGCGAACTCATCGTGCTCGATCGCGACGGTTTCCGTTCCGAGCAGTTCACGGAGAGCGGCCGACGCGCGATTTGTGCGATGGAATATATCTACTTTGCTCGTCCGGACAGCGACATCGATACGGTGAACATTCACTCCGCGCGTAAGCGGATGGGGAAAAGGCTGGCGATGGAAGCTTTCGTTGATGCGGATGTAGTAACTGGCGTGCCGGATTCCAGTATCTCGGCGGCAATTGGTTTTGCTGAACAAACGGGTATCCCTTATGAGCTGGGGCTGATCAAGAACCGCTACACAGGCCGGACGTTCATCATTCCAAGCCAGGAGCTTCGTGAACAAGGTGTCAAAATGAAGCTGAGCGCGGTTCGCAAAGTAGTTGAAGGCAAACGTGTCGTGATGATCGATGATTCCATCGTTCGTGGCACAACGTCCCTTCGCATTGTTAATTTGCTTAGAGAAGCTGGAGCTACAGAAGTGCACGTGCGGATTTCTTCGCCGCCTTTCATGAATCCATGCTACTACGGCATTGATACACCGGATCGGAAAGAGCTGATTGCTGCTATGAACTCCATCGAGGAAATTCGTAAGGCGATCAACGCGGATTCCCTGCATTTTCTAACCAAAGAAGGGCTGCTCGATTCCATTGGTCAAGGATCGGCCGGTTCCCAGAGCGGGTACTGTACAGCTTGCTTCGATAATACGTACCCAACGGAGATTGTGGATGTAACGAAGGTTGGTTGTGCTTGCGATTAAAGGATAGGGGAGGCTTCGGGCCTCCCACTATATATAGACAAATATAAGGAGTGGTTGCGAAGTGTCGGATGCTTACAAAAAGGCCGGAGTCGATATCGCGGCAGGTAACGAAGCAGTAGAACGGATGAAAAAACACGTCAAACGGACTTTCCGTCCTGAAGTGTTAACGGACCTCGGCGGCTTCGGCGGGCTGTTCAGCTTGAACAAAGACAAGTATGAGGAGCCTGTGCTTGTATCTGGAACGGACGGCGTGGGCACGAAGCTGAAGATTGCTTTTGCAATGGATAAGCATGATACGATCGGGATCGACGCGGTGGCTATGTGCGTGAACGATATTATTGTTCAAGGCGCTGAGCCGCTCTTCTTCCTGGACTATCTCGCTTGTGACAAAGTAGTTCCAGAGAAAATCGAAGCTATTATCAAAGGGATCGCTGACGGTTGTGCGCAGTCTGGCTGCTCACTCATCGGTGGCGAAACGGCGGAAATGCCTGGCATGTATGCACAAGGGGAGTATGACATTGCCGGCTTTACGGTTGGAATCGTCGACAAGAAAAAGATCATCGACGGTACGACAATCCGTCCTGGAGACGTAGTGTTAGGTCTGGCTTCAAGCGGTGTGCACAGCAACGGGTTCTCTCTTGTGCGCAGGCTTTTGCTGGAAGAGAAAGGGTACACGCTTCAAGGGCATGTGGACGAACTGGGCGATAAGCTTGGCAACGTGCTGCTAGAGCCTACTAAGCTGTATGTGAAGCCGATTCTGGCGATGCTTGAGGACGTAGCGATCAAAGGCATGGCGCATATTACAGGCGGCGGCTTTATCGAAAATATTCCACGCGTTCTGCCTGACGGCGTGAACGTGGACATCCAATACGGCTCATGGCCGATTCTGCCGATCTTCTCTTTGATGCAGCGTGAGGGGGGCATTTCGAACAACGATATGTTCCGCACGTTCAACATGGGGATCGGTATGGTGATCATCGTGAATGCGGATGATGCGGAGAAAGCGATTGCCGCAGCGGAAGCGCAAGGCGAGAAAGTTTACCGTTTGGGCGTTGTTACTGAAGGCGAGCGTGTCGTAACGTTCCAAGGAGCTGAGGTGTAATGCAGCCTTATCGAATAGCGATCTTTGCTTCGGGCAGCGGCTCGAATTTCCAAGCGATCGTGGATCAGGTACAGAAGGGGAAGCTTGATGTCAGCATCGAGCTTCTTGTCTGTGACCGTCCGCAAGCTTATGTGGTGGAACGTGCCCAGGAAGCGAAAGTGCCTGTGTTCGCGTTCCGTCCCAAGGAATATGCAAATCGCGAGGCTTATGAGGCCCTTATTTTGAAGGAGCTGCAAGACCGTCAGGTTGATCTGGTCGTGATGGCAGGCTACATGCGTATTATTACGAATGTGCTGGTTGAGCCGTTTTTCGGCCGGATGATTAATATCCATCCATCGCTGCTGCCGTCCTTTCCGGGCGTGCGCGCGATTGAGCAAGCCGTTGAGTACGGCGTGAAGCAAACGGGCGTCACCGTGCACTTCGTGGACGGCGGGCTGGACTCCGGCCCGATCATCGCGCAGCGTGCGGTGGAGATCCACGAGCACGAGACGGCGGAATCGCTCGCAGAGCGGATTCATGCGGCTGAGCATGTGCTGCTGCCGCAGGTCATTCGATGGCTCCGCGAGGGCCGCGTGAGCATGGATGGCCGCAGGGTGGGCATTCGGCTGTAGGTTTTATATATATATAAATTACTTTTCTGGGAGGAAGAACCGTGGCAATCAAAAGAGCACTGATCAGCGTGTCCGATAAAACGGGGATCGTTGAGTTCGCGAGCGAATTGGCGAAGCTGGGCGTTGAGATTATTTCTACTGGCGGTACGCAAAGTTTGTTGAAGGATAAAGGGGTTCCGGTTATCGGGATTTCCGAGGTTACAGGCTTCCCTGAGATCATGGATGGCCGCGTCAAAACGCTGCATCCGGCTGTTCACAGCGGTCTGTTGGCAGTTCGTGACAACGAAGAGCACCAAGCGAGCATGAAGAAGCTGGGCCTGGATTATATTGATCTGGTTGTCGTGAATTTGTATCCTTTTGCAGAGACGATTGCGAAGCCGAATGTCTCTTACGAAGACGCTATCGAGAACATCGATATCGGTGGTCCGACCATGCTTCGTTCAGCGGCAAAGAACCATGCGTTCGTATCTGTTGTTGTCGATGCAGCGGACTATGCCAAAGTGCTTGAAGAGGTCCAAGAGACTGGCGATACAACGCTTGAAACGCGCAAACGTCTTGCGGCCAAAGTATTCCGTCACACAGGCTCTTACGATGCTTTGATTGCTGATTACTTGTCCAAACAAATGGGCGAGCCTTACCCAGAGCGTTACACAGTTACTTACGAGAAAATGCAAGAGCTTCGCTATGGAGAGAACCCGCATCAAAGCGCTGCGTTTTATCGCAAGCCTAATGCGGCGGCCGGCAACATTACGACGGCTGAACAGCTTCACGGCAAAGAGCTTTCTTACAATAACATCAATGATGCCAATACGGCGCTTCAAATCGTTAAGGAATTCAGCGAGCCTGCCGTTGTTGCAGTTAAGCACATGAATCCTTGCGGTGTAGGTATCGGTACGAACGTGCTGGAAGCTTACCAAAAAGCGTACGCCGCTGACCCTACGTCCATCTTCGGTGGTATCGTAGCTGCGAACCGTACGGTTGACGAAGCAACTGCGCAATTGCTGCATGAGATTTTCCTTGAAATCGTCATTGCGCCGGATTTTACACCAGAAGCACTTGATATCCTTTCTAAAAAGAAAAATATCCGTCTGCTCAAAGTAGTCGGCTTAGATACCGTTGCTGGCCGCAAGGCAGAGCCAGTTGTTACAACCGTTGAAGGCGGCATGCTCGTACAAGACAGCGATGCTTACCAACTGACGGAAGCGGATCTGAAGGTTGTTTCCGAGCGTCAGCCGACAGAAGAAGAAATGAAGCAGCTGCTTTTTGCATGGAAAGTAGTTAAGCACGTTAAATCTAACGCCATCGTACTTGTCGCTGACGACATGACGGTTGGTGTTGGCGCGGGGCAAATGAACCGTGTCGGTGCGGCTAAAATTGCCATTGAGCAAGCTGGGGACAAGTCGAAAGGGGCTGTTCTTTCCTCCGATGCTTTCTTCCCGATGGGCGACACGCTTGAAATGGCTGCGAAAGCAGGCATCACAGCGGTTATCCAACCGGGTGGATCGATCAAAGACGAAGAGTCCATTCGCGTAGCGAACGAGAACGGAATCGCGATGGTTATGACGGGCGTTCGTCACTTCAAACACTAAAACAACTGAGAATGCTCACGATTCGAATGCGGACCGTGAGCATTCCCCATGAAAGGGACTGGTGACATAGATGCGTGTATTAGTAATTGGACGAGGCGGGCGCGAGCATGCCATTGTATGGGCGCTGAGCAAAAGCCCGAAAATCAGCAAGCTTTTCTGCGCACCGGGGAACGGCGGTATTGCCGGATTGGCGGAATGTGTGCCGATTTCGGAACTGCAGTTCGAAGAGATCAGCACATTTGCGAAAGAGCAAGCGATTGATCTGGTAATGGTAGCTCCTGACGATCCGTTAGCTGCAGGCCTTGTGGACCATTTGGAGTCCAAAGGGATCGAGGCGTTCGGTCCTCGCGCAAATGCTGCGATTATCGAAGGAAGCAAAGTATTTATGAAGGAGCTCCTGAAAAAATACAACATTCCTACGGCGGCTTATGAAACTTTTGACGCGTACGAACCAGCACTGGCTTACTTGCGTTCGCAAAAAGCGCCAATCGTAATCAAAGCTGATGGACTGGCTGCCGGTAAGGGCGTAACGGTTGCGCAAACGATGGAAGAAGCGGAAGCGGCGCTTCGCGATATTATGGTGGATCAAGTATTCGGTAAATCCGGAGCGAGCGTCGTGATTGAGGAGTTCTTGACGGGACAAGAGATGTCGCTGCTTGCATTCGTTGACGGCTCTACGGTTCGTCTGATGGTGCCTTCACAGGATCATAAGCCGGTCTTCGATAACGACAAAGGGCCGAATACGGGTGGAATGGGCACGTACTCACCGCTGCCGCATATCCCGGAGTCCATCGTGCAGGAAGCGCTTGTGAACATCGTTCAGCCTACGGCTGATGCGATGGTGAAAGAGGGCCGACCGTTCAAAGGCGTGCTCTATGCGGGTTTGATTTTAACTTCGAACGGTGTGAAAACAATCGAGTTCAACGCGCGTTTCGGCGATCCGGAGACGCAGGTTATTTTACCTCGACTCAAAACAGATCTGCTGGATATTTTCCTTGCCATCAACAACGGAACGTTGGCTGAGCAGCCGATCGAGTGGAGCGAGGACGCAGCGGTTTGTGTGATCGTGGCTTCCGGCGGTTACCCAGGGCCATATCCGAAAGGATTGCCGATTACGGGACTGGAAAATGTGCAAGATTCCTTGGTGTTCCACGCAGGAACGGCATTGGAGAACGGGCAAATCGTGACCAACGGCGGACGCGTTCTGGGCATCACAGGCATCGGTAAAGACATCGTCGAAGCTCGTCAGAAAGCTTACGCGGATGCGGACCGGATCCATTTTGACGGGAAGCATTACCGGACGGATATTGCGATGAAAGCTTTGAAATAGGATAATGAAAAACACAGTGTCTTTCTTGCGGGAAAGGGCTGTGTTTTTGTTTTTAGTAGGGAGGGGCAAGGGGCAGGACAAATGGCTACTTAATCTTTCCCGCCGCGGATATATTTGTCTTTGTTTTTGTATTCGTACCAGATGGCGAGGAGCACGCCGACGATGAGCGCGAGCGATATCCAGTGATCTACGATAAAGTTCCAGAGGGTGTTCATGCGATTGCCTCCTTGGGATGCCTTTCGACTAGTTTTGGCTGCCGCTTTGCGTTTCATGCATGGTTAGATAACAGATAGGAGAGAGCAGTGTGATGATGGTGGGTAAAAAGGCGATTCAGCTGGTCGTCATGGGTGTGTTTGTCTTGGTGGTTGGTTGTGGCGGCGTGCCGCAGGAACCTGAGATGACGGCGGCGGTACAAGAGCCTACGCCGGTGTCAGTGGTACAGGAGAGAGAGTTGGTGCCAGTGCCTGCGGTGCAAGCGGCAGAACCACAGGCAGCGCCAGTGGAAGCGCTGCCTGCGGCGCGCAAGCTGGTGATGCTGGACCCGGGCCATCAGCGTCATGGCAACAACGAGCCCGAGGCCGTAGGCCCGGATACGCGAGAAGTGAAACCTAAGGTCAGCTCCGGCACCGTCGGCGTTCGTACGAAGAAACCGGAGTATGTGCTGAACCTGGAGGTTTCTCAGTTGGTTAAGGCCGAGCTGGTAAAGCGCGGCATCGAAGTGGCGATGACCCGCGAATCGCACGAGGTCGATATCTCTAACAAGCAGCGCGCGGAGATGGCGAATGAGGCCGGCGCAGTGCTGGCCGTGCGCATTCATGCAGATGGGGATAGTTCGCCGAAAACGAGCGGATTTTCGGTTTTGTATCCATCGGCTGCTTCGGCGGCGCTGAAGCCCATTGCAGCAGAAAGCCGTCAAGCTGCCGGTTTCATTGCCGAGCAGTTAAAGGCGGCGACAGGGACAGCCGGCAGAGGGCTGTCGGCGCGCAGCGACCTGTCCGGTTTTAACTGGTCCAAGGTACCAGTTGTGCTGGTTGAGCTCGGTTTCATGACCAACCCTGAAGAAGATGAAAGGCTGTCAGAAGCGGAGCACCAGCAAAAGCTCGCCACTGGGATTGCTGACGGGATTGAGCGGTTTTTGAATGCTGGCAGCTAGCCCATCAGCACGCAGGCTACAGCCTCCGAAGCCACCTGTACAAGGCTTCCCACCCATCCCGTTGGACAAAATCCAACAGAAAGACGGATTTAGCTGCTTAAATCCCTATTTCATTGGACGAAATCCAACGGAGTGGTCTTTTTTTGGCTCTAAAAGCCGATTTTTCTAGGCATCATTGGAATTTGTCCAATGTCATGTAAGAGGAAAGCCTCAAATGTGCCCCTTCATTGGATTTCATCCAACGGGCACTCAACAAAACAGATCTTACGGCTGACAATCCGCGGGTTTTATTTCGTAACACTGGAGAATACTGTAGAATATTGGTAAAATGTTTCCAATCCGGATGAAAGGGTGATTCGTCATGCTGCCAGCCTTTTTTATCGCACATGGAACACCGAACTTGGCTATTGAGCAGCATGCTTACACCGAGTTTCTACACAAACTGGCGAAGAGCATACCGCGGCCCAAAGCGATTGTTGTATTCAGTGCGTATTGGGAGAGTCCTGTGCAGGCGATTAGCTCAGCGATTCATCCGGAGACGATGTATGATGTTTCGGGAGCATCAGATAAGGTTTATAGCATTAAATACCCAGCTAGAGGCGATTTGACGCTGAGCTTGCATATTCAGCAGCTGCTTCAAGAGGAAGGCATCCGCTGTGAGCTGGATGATGAGCGAGGATTGGATCATGGGGTATGGGCTCCCCTGCACCTGATGTACCCAGATGCGCTGATTCCCGTAGTGGCGCTTTCGGTGAATCCGAGACTGACGCCGGAAGAGCATTACCGCATCGGTGCGGCGCTCGGCTCATTGCGGGAGGAGGATGTCCTCATCCTCGGAAGCGGCGGCACTGTGCACAATTTGCAGCGGTTAGACCGGAATAATCCGGTGCCCCAGCTGTGGGCGGTGGAATTCGATGAGTGGCTGGCGGAGCAGCTCGAAACGTGGAATCTTGAGGCGCTCGTGAGGTACGACGAAAGAGCGCCCCATGCGGCTGCGGCGGTGCCGACGCCGCAGCATTTTGCGCCTTTGCTGCTCGCACTAGGTGCGGCAGACGGCGGACGTCGGGCGAAGCTGCTGCATCACAGCTTCCAGATGGGCACGCTCAGCCTGTGCTGCTGGATGTTCGGCGGCTTGAAAAAGCCTGAGCGCTTCCTGGATTAAGCGCGTGCTGTCCTGCGGCGCTACTCGAGGAAGCGCTGCTTGAACTCAGGCTTCGGCAGCATGCAGTGCTCAGCCTTGCCGAACCAGCGATAGCGATTGCTTGCGATGAAGGCATAGCCGAGATTCCGCAGCGGAGGCGGAATGATGATGGCGGCATACGCCAGCGGGTAAGCGCCGCGCAGCCGCCGGGCAATGCGCAGCGCCGCCGTCGAGCGGGTGTAGGCGCGCCCGTTCTCGATCAGCACAATCGTGCTGATATTGTCCGTGGGCAGCCGATGCTGCTCAAGCAGCATTTGCCCTGCAGCCGACTGCAAGGACGCGAAGCGGAAATGGCCCTTCGGGTCGTTCCGCAGGATGAACTGCACAGCTCCGCTGCACAAATTACAGACGCCGTCGAATAGAATGACGGCCTTGTCATCAGTTGGCTTGGTCATGGGCAACGCCTCCTTTGGGAGTGTCCTCCGAAATTTACTGTACTTTTTACAAGATGTTTACCTCTACTATACCTAATCAGCTTGAATTCCTCCAACATGTAAAGTAAGAAGGGTATGGAAGTAGATGCCTGATGAATTCCTCCAACGCATGAAACATGAAGTTTGTGATTAGTTCTCCAATACAATGCCCCCCTACCCAAAAAGTCTTCTATTTCTCTCTTGCCTAGCATATACATTTTCATAGAACAATAGATGAAGAGAAGAGGTACCTATTGATGAAATCATTGTCCCTATCCCGCCGCAAAAAAACGCTCAGCGCCTGGCTCGTCCTCGGCTGCTCGGTCATAACCCTTGTCGGCTGCGGCGATACGCCGGTTTCTCTGCCAACAACGACGCCGGATACCGCAGCAGTAACGCCATCAGCTTCAACACCAGCCACGAAGCCTGCAACCACAGCCGTTGAAACGGAGCTGCCCTACAAATTCCCGCTGACTGGTCTTCCTTCGGCGAAAGAAGTGAAGAGCCGTCCTTTCATGGTCATGGTTGAAAATGCTCCGCAAGCCAGGCCGCAAACCGGCCTTGATCAGGCCGACATCGTCTACGAAATTCTCGCAGAAGGTGAGATTACTAGATTTGTCTCCGTGTTCCAAAGCCACGAGGCCACAACGATCGGTCCGGTGCGCAGCATCCGGCCTTATTTTGTAGAGATCGGCGACGCGCTCGATGCCGTTATCGTTCATGCCGGTTGGAGCCAGGAAGCGATGGACATGATGGCGGGCCGCAAGCTGGCTCATCTCGATGAGGTCTACGGCGATGGCGCCTATTACTGGCGCTCGACGGACCGTAAGGCTCCTCACAATCTCTATACCTCTGTGGATAAAATGAAGAAGGGCGCGGAAGCGCGCAAATTCCGCTCGGAGTGGAATGGACCGCTGCTTACTTTTGCCAAGGATGATGGTCAAAGTAAACTAACGGGCGCTGCCGCGCATTATATTCTTATTCCTTATCTCCAAGGGTATTTCGTTTCCTATGAATACAATCCAACGGAAGGCGTGTACATGCGCAGCATGGAGGGCAAGCCGCATCTCGACAAGGAGACCGGCAAGCAGCTGCAAGCCAAAAATCTGCTCGTGCTCGAGAGCAAGCACAAAATCGTAGACAAAGAAGGGCGCCGCGAGGTCGACGTGTTCGGCCCTAACAAAGGTGTGATCCTGCAAGAAGGCAAAACCCAGCAGATTACATGGGAACGCAAAAACGGGATGCTGCGCGCCTACGCGGAAGATGGCAAAGAAGTGCCGCTGCTGCCTGGCAATACGTGGGTGCAGATCGTGCCCGAGGGAACCGCACTTAAGATGGAGTAGGCGCAGCATGCAGATTTAACAATCTCTTAACACTCCAATAATCGTGTTCATACATTGATCCCCTATGATTTAAAGTCATGGGGGGGAATATCATGAATAAATTTCAACGTAAAGTTTCAGTACCCATTTATACGATGTTTATTTTGCTGCTGTTTGGCATTTTTGGAATTAGCTATACAATCTGGGGGAACCAAAGCGGTGTCAGAGGAACGAAGGCGGGGGCTGCAGAAGCCGTCTCGGAGTCGAACGTTGGGGTTACGAAAATCGTCTGGTGGCACGCGATGAGCGGCGAGAACGGCAAAGTGGTGGACAAGCTCGTATCTGCGTTCAATGCATTGCATAAAGATATGAAAGTAGAAGCCGTCTATCAGGGCTCTTATTATGATAGCCTGACCAAGTTGAAAGCGTCCATCGGTACAACAATTGCACCTACCATGGCACAGGTGTATGACATTGGAACCCGGTTTATGATTGATTCGAAAGCCATTACGCCGATCCAGACGTTTATCGATCGGGAGAAGTATGACACGTCTCAAATGGATGAAGCTATTATTAATTATTACACAGTGGATAATAAGCTATTTTCGATGCCTTTTAATGCATCCAATCCAATTTTATATTACAACAAAGATTTGTTCACGGCAGCAGGAATGAATCCTGATCAACCTCCCGTGTTGTATGAAGACGTTAAGAAAGCAGCAACGAAGCTGACAAAAGGCGGCGTAACGGGCGCTTATTTTGGCACACATAGCTGGTATATGGAGCAGTTTGTCGCCAATCAAGGCGCAGAGTGGGTAAATAACGGGAATGGTCGCGATGGACTAGCTACCGCTTGGCAGCTGAACGGCGCTGAGGGCGTTAAGGCGCTTGCTTGGTGGAAGGAGCTTGTGGACAACAATTTAGCGATCTATTCGGCGGGTAAAGGGGATACCTCCAAGAAAGCATTCGCCGAAGGCAAGGTTGCGATGATTTTCGATACAACGGCCGCATTGCGTGATATCTTGGATTCGGTTGAAGGCAAGTTCGAAGTGGGAACTGGCTTCTTTCCGAAACCAGCTGAGACGGCGAGTGGCGGTGTAGGAGTTGGAGGCGGCAGCAACTGGATCCTGAACAGCAAGTCCGAAGAGGAGCAGCAGGCTGCTTGGACGTTCATGAAGTTTTTGTCAGAGCCTGAACAGCAAGCCATTTTTCACGTTAACACGGGCTATTTTCCAATCACGAAAAAAACGTATGAGCTTCCGATTGTGCAGGAAAACATGAAGAAATATCCGCAGTTCAAGACAGCGATCGAACAACATCATGCTTCCAAATTAAATAAAGCGACGCTAGGCGGCGTTCTTGGCGTATACCCCGACGCAAGAAAGCTTACGGAGGAAGCCGTCAATCAGGCGCTCAGCGGACAGCAATCTCCGCAGGCCGCACTTGATGCGGCAGCAGCCGAAATTAACGCCAAAATTGCAGCGTATAATCAGGCATTACAATAAACCTAAAAAAGCACCCCGATTCGGGATGCTTTTTTTTATAGCTTTGTCTTGCGGTATTCGCCTGGGGATGAGCCTGTGCGGTTTTTGAACATCCGGTTAAACGAAGAGATGTTGCGATAACCCACTTGAATACTGATCTCTTGAATGTTCAAATCGGTCGAGTGCAGCAATTCCTTCGCATTGCTTACTCTTCGGTCATGCAGATGTTCCATGAAGTTGGCACCCGTCTTCTCTTTGATATACGTCGAGAGATAGGAGGTGCTTAAATTCAGTTGATCGGCCAGCACATCGAGCGAGAGATCCTCTGCGAATTGCTCATGAATCACGCGCAGAACACGGTCAATGATGGGGTCGTTGGCTTCTTTTTTCTCACGGATAATCTGAGTAACGGCACGGAAATAAGCCTGGAAGGTGATTTCATATTCCTCGAGTGTGCAGCATTCGTCCAGCTGAAGCAGAAGGGGTTTAAGCTGCCATAAGGCTTCCCCATGGACTTTGTAATGCTCCAGCACCATCTTGGCCTTGTCCGTCACAGCAAGTGTCATATGCCTAAACACATCTACTGAGGCTTCTTTGTGTTCAAGTTCTTGTAACCAAGGGAGGAAGAGCTCCAGTGTTTCCTGCTCTTTGCCAGCTTTTAGTACGGCGGTTAGATCCTGCTCCTGCGAAAGCGTTAAGACATACGTAGAGCGGTCCGAGCGGAACTCGGTGATCGTTTGCGTTTCATTCAGCAGCCTGGCTTGCATGGCCATTTCATTGACTTGGCGGTAGGCATAGCCAAACTGGATCGAATGTTCGAAAGCAGAGCTTACGGCCGCCGTTACTAAACAGTAGCGCTTATCTTGATCCAGAACCTGCTTCAGCTGCTCCAGCATGGCGATGATACGATCTCTTTCATTACCGGGAAAAACAGATAGAAACTGATGATGCTCAATCTGAAAAGTATGGGACCCAGGAATGGTTTCATCCGCAAACTGTTTGAGCTGCGCACCGATCGACTGGGAGATCTGCTCCTTGCTCATCGGGACATCTACAAAAGCTGCTGCTCGATAGCGAAGTTCGTACAGAACGATAGTGTAGGTTTCTTCAGTACCTTGAATGTGCGGCCATTCGCCTGATTCCAGATTGATATTTTTCAACTTATTGATGAAGTGGTAGTTGGTCAGCTCGGACTGCTGCTCTTTTAGTTCCTGTTGAATTTGGCCTTTTTCCTTCAGCAGCTGACGAACAGGATGATTAATCCTTTTGCTGAAAAAAATCGAAACTACGAAAGCGATGAAGATCGAGATACCCAGCAGGATGATCATCAGATTATCCAAACGAAAGATTTTGCCTGCGAAATCTGGATTGGTAACCCGCATGATGAAATGCAGGTTGTCTTCATTTTGATAATCGACATAATAAATCCCTTTTTCCAGTAGATACGGTCGTTCAGTGGGTGGGGAAGACAATAACGACTCAGGCAGCTTGGTTCCACCACGATTGGTCTGATAGATGAGCTCTTGTCCCGGTCCTACGATGGTTAAATCCAGATTGGGATTCTCCTTGAGCATCGCGTCCCGCAAACGGTCTGCGTCAATCATGGCGATCAACATATTATCGGCCAATGAAGGCTTGATGGAATAAGGAATCATGGTTTTGAACGTTGGATCAGCTTGTGTAGCGCCAAAGTCAGCAGCCGGATGAAGCACGAAATTCTCTGAACGCTGAAACTGTGACTGCCAATAAGAAACAGGGTACAGCTTGCTGGCATACAGTCCTGTAAACAATTCTTCATTTGTTCCCGGACCAAATTTATTAACGGCAAGATTCGCTGAACGAAACAGCAGGATCATATTATCCAGATAAAGCTCTGAAACACCCACGATACTTTGGATATCCAGGACAATGGGACGAGTGGTTAACGTCTCGGCATCTTTCTTAAGAATTACTTGATTATTAAGGGTAATGACATCTTTATCCGTGTATTGTTTGAAAAGGGCTTCTCTGATTTTATCCAATTGAAACTGATAACGCTCCGCCACTTTCTGCAAAGTGAGGTGATTCTGTTCGATCATTTCGCTGCGAAGGTGGCTTTTTAGCATCCAATAGATAAGCAGGCTGAAAGAGGAGAAGATCAGAATCAGGATGATGAAGCTGGTTAAAACATGTCGAAACAATGATTTATTGATGGAGAAAATAGTCATAAATCGCAGGCCCCTTTAATCGTTACGCTGATGACTTCCGGCGAGTTATATACACTTAATTGTAGACGATTATCCTCGGTAAGGGTATGGGATTTTTTTTGGAAACTTTGCATTTTTTACGGATGGGGCGTTCATAAAAGCTTAAAAAACCAATCGAAACAATCGACAAAGATCGAAAATCATGTGTATAGGCAAGGCAGCGGCTCCACGGATATGATGGGCAAGTAACAAGCGAGACTCATGGGAAGGAGAGGCGGTTTAAGGTTCGAATGAGCAAGATCAGTTGATGAAGATGAATGAGGGGATAGGAACGAAATGAAACACATGCGTGGTAGAACCGTGACCAACATCTATAAGAGCTTTTTTGCTATTGCATTGGCGGTAATCATAGGCATGACCTTAGCTGGTTCGGCGGGGGCCCATTTCTCCTCGACCGGGTATTCCGATATCAAGGTAGGTGCGGACACGATCCAATATCACCTGTCGATCCTGGAGAGCGACTTCGTTCATATATTCCCGGATAAGCCGGATGGCGGTGACAAGATCAGCGACAAACAGTTGACGGGCTCTATAGAAGTTCTGACGAAACTTGTCGATGACGGTTTGATTGTAACGGGAGACGGAAAAATCGGAAACGCCGTTATTACCGGTGTCAAACATGAGAAACGAGCCAGCATGGATATGATCGGTATCGATATCCGATATAAATTCGCTGCCACTGTGAAGCAATATTTGATGCAGTACAATTTCTTCTGGTACAGCGGGGTCGATGTCAACCATAGTAACTATGCGACGATTCAGGTCGGTGGCCAAACCATTCAGCAAGTACTTGGCAGCCAGAACTATATTGTCCAGATTCAGGGACCGGGCGCAGCAGTCGGGAATCCGCCAGCAGCGGCACCACCTGCAGCCCTCGATGCAAAACCTGCAGTTCATATGGAGGCGACTTCTTGGCTAAGTACACTCAAAACTTACGTCCTCATGGGGATGGAGCATATCTGGTCTGGACTGGATCACATGCTTTTCGTTCTCGGGCTACTGTTAGCCGCTGAGCAAAGGGTCTGGAAAATAGTGCGACTGATTACCGCCTTTACAATAGGTCACTGCATTACGCTAGTCCTATCTTCTCTAGAGGTCGCTTATCTTTCACCTAAAATCGTGGAACCTTTAATTGCCCTTAGCATTCTGTATATTGCCGTAGAGAATATATGGAAGCGAAAAGAGAGTGCGCGCGTAATCGTTACGTTGTTGTTTGGCCTTGTGCACGGATTCGGTTTTGCCGAGGTGCTGCGAGGAACGTTGTCTGGACATATGGCCCTTCCTTTATTTTCATTCAACCTGGGGGTAGAAATTGGACAGCTTGTCGTCGTAGCGATTGTGATTCCAGTGCTTCTGTGGATAAGACGTATGCCATTGCAAATGAAATGGAATCAATACGCTTCGGGGATCATTGGCGTGTTCGGGCTTTACTGGTTGATTGAGCGCATTATTAGTCAATAAAATTTTTTGTGATGAGGGGACGTTATCAAGTTGGTTAAAAAGAGTTTCAAACGATGGATATCCGGCGCGACCGTAGCTGGGATGATGTTCAGCATGCTGATGCCTATGGCGGCACAGGCGGATGAGACGCAAATCAGCGCGGTGGACTATTCGAAATTGCCTAAGCTGATGATTACGGAGCTTGTTCCGGATACAGCGAATATCAGCAGTTCAGACGCTTATGAATTTATTGAAGTTTATAACAATACGAATAAAACGCTCGATTTTAAAGATTACAATCTGGTGTACCGATATCCCGGAACGAGCACCGTTTGGGGAGCTTATCAGAATGGGAATCCCAATGGGAGCATGAAGATACCTGCGCAATCCTCCATCGTCCTGTGGGTGATGAATACGGATAAAGGGATTAATTTAAATCTGCAAGCATCGGATTTTAATCAGAACTTCCATACGAATCTGCAAGAAAATGTGAATCTTTTCCGTGTTGACGGCGGTGGAGGTATGCACAACAGCAGTCCAAGAGATTTGGTTATTCAAGAAAAAGACGGCACGGATATTTCGGTTGCCAGCTATCAAAACGATGACCAAACGAAACCGGAAAAAGGGATTTTCTATCGCTTCCCGGCGGATGGAACGAAGAACATGGTGATGTATGGCTCGGGCGCTGACACGAATGCAGCCGCTGCCACACCAGGGACTATCGACCCTACTCAGGTTCCGCCTGTTCCATTGTACTTCTCTGATCCTCCTGTCATCGGCCACACGCCGGTTGCCCAAGCTGATCAGAAGAACGACTTGATCTTGCAAGCTCAGATTGCTAACACAGAGCAGAATGAAACGGTATCTGCTTCCGTTTATTATCAGTTGGCGTCGCAAACGAGCTATGAATCCGTACCTATGACAGTGACGGGCAGCAATCAATATCAAGCTGTTATTTCGAAGGACAAGCTAACTGAAAGTCAATTGAATTACTATATTCAAGCAAATGACGGCTTCAGCACGGTGAGATCGAACGTTTATAACGTAAATGTTACGCTTGATCAATCCGACTACTCGAAAGTTCCACCGCTGATGGTAACCGAAGTTGTACCGGATTCCACGAATGTGGGCTCGGCGGACGGTTATGAGTTCATTGAAGTTTATAACAATACGGATCAACCCGTTAACTTCAAAGACTATAAAGTCGTCTACCGTTACACGGATTCGGGTCCTGATGCGGACGTTCCATGGCCTGCGGATAAAGAAGATATGATTATTCCTTCAAAAGGGACGCTCGTCTTCTGGATCATCAATAACCAGAATGGGAACTCAACCGCAGCTGACTTTAATGCCAACTACGGAACGAACCTGGTAGAAGGTACTAACCTTGTGCGGGTGCACAGTGATGGGATGGCGAACGCCTCTAACCGTGGTCTTGTGATTGCTACGAATACGGGTGTCGAGATTTCTACAGCTTACTACATCAACGGCGATTCAAAGGCCAATAAAGGGATTTTGTATAAATATCCAACGGATGGCGGCAAAACGATGATCAAATACAGCTCGACCGTTGCAGCAGCAACGCCGGGATCTGTAGATCAAGTTCAAGTGCCACCACAGACGGTGAAGGTCACGCCGGATACTCTTAAGCCTACGCTTAATGATTTGACCAAAGAGAGCACGCTGGATCAAGCCTTGGATCTCGAAATTATCGGAGAGGCTAAAGACGAAACATCGCTCAAAACAGTAGCACTCTACTATAAAACAGAAAAGCAGTCCCAGTACAATAAGAGATACTTGAAAGAAAGCTTCGCGGATACGTTGTACCACTATATGGTTTATTCGCCTGAGCTTATCGGAAACTCTTACATGGATTATTATTTCACAGCGTCCGACGGCACGAATGAAACGGTTACTCAGACGAAGCGTGTTCAAATTCAAGGCGGATCGGACCATTCCAGCCTGCGCTTGAATGTGAAAGACGGTGACGTCGTTTCGCAAACGAAAGCGTTGAAAGGAACAGGCGAGGGCGTTAGTCCGGACAGCCTGAAACTGGCGATTGACGGCAACGAGCTGACACAGTCGACCTATCATGCCGTGGAGCATGATGCGTTCTTTGCTTTTGAAGTCATGGGCGTGAACTACTATTTCAAAAACGGGATTACCCAAGGGCAGGAAATTCTCTCGATTTTCCAAGATCCGATCAATAGCTACAAAACATTATCCATTCCATTAAAAGCCGAGCGCCTTAAAGAAGGCAGCAACGCATTCCAGATTCGTGCGGGTTCCAAAGCTTCCCCGTTTGACGATCGTCTGGAAGAAAACAAAGATAATTTTGAAGTGAAGAACGTTCGTCTCGTGTTTGCTGACGGTACGGTTGTGTATGATGCGAAATATAGCGATCCGAACAAGGTGATCAAAATCGGGGATTCCTCCGGTCTGTCGCCAGTGATCGATTTCAACTTCGTCATTCCGTCCACGCAGCTTGCTTCCAAAGCTTATGATTGGAACACGACTTCGGTGAGTGACGGCAATCATCAGGTTACAGTTAGCAATACGTCAGGCGGTACGATTACTTCCAACGTGCTAGTAGATAACACAGCTCCTGTTGTACAGCCTTCCATTGAGGAAGGGAAAATGTACCGCGGAAGCTTCACAATCGATGCGACCGTAACGGATGCATTGGCCGGTGTAGACAAGGTTGAGGCTCTGTTAGACGATCAGCCAGTTACGCTGCCGATGGCTACTTCATCCGCACAACTGCCGGGTGGAGCGCATGTTTTTAACGTCAAGGCCACGGATAAAGTTGGGAATGTGAAGGAAGTCACCGTTCATTTCGAAGTGCCTAACGAGGCGCCGGATATGCCGGTATTGATCACTCCGAGTCAAGGTGCGAGCAATGTGGATCCGAACGCTTCCTTAAGCGTGAAAGTAAGCGATCCGATGAACGACGACTTGAAAGTTACGTTCAATCAAGGCTTCAAATACGATGCAAGCACACAGGGAACGTTCACCGGCTATCGGGGCGCTGCGGATACAGAGCCTCCGAAGCAGGAGAAGCCTGCAAGTGAAGCGGCTATGACACCTGAAGATTACAGTAAAATCAGCAATGTAGACGGCAATTATCTTACCGATGATGCTGTTGAGAAGTTCCCTTATCAACGTTTTGAGGTTGCATTGGATCCTGCGATTCAAAGCACGGATGAAGTTGTCATTGACTGGAAAGGGAAGTCCCTGGAAGGGCGTAAAGTTTCCTTGTATGCTTGGAGCCCAAGTAAGCTGGAGTGGGTCGCTTTGAAGACCGTTATCGCGGGCAGCGAAGACTTTGAGCTCAAAGCGAATGTTCAAGCCGGTGATTATGCCAATAACGCGAAAATTCAAGTGATGGTGCAGGACGAAATTGCTATCACACAGAATCAAGCGGCTGATACCGACTATGATTTCTCCTTCGTGTGGATGTCCGATACGCAGTACTATTCCAAGAGCTATCCATATATCTATCAAAAAATGGTGAAATGGATCGCTGATCACAAAGAAGATAACAAAATTAAATACGTTATTCATACCGGCGACATCGTCGATAATGCCGACCAAGAGTATCAATGGATTGAAGCCGATAAAGATATGAAAGTTTTGGAAACGGCAGGAATCCCTTACGGGGTACTAGCTGGGAACCATGACGTAGGCCATCAAGACAATGATTACAGCTATTATGACAAATGGTTTGGTGATTGGCGCTTTAAGGATCAACCGACCTACGGTGAGTCTTATGATAACAACCGCGGCCACTATGACTTAGTTTCCTCGAACGGTAACGATTTTATCATGGTTTACATGGGCTGGGGTTATGGAGACAAAGAGATTGATTGGATCAACGAAGTGTTGAAAAAGTATCCGAACCGCAAAGCGATTCTGAACTTCCACGAATTCATGCTCGTTTCCAATAACCGTGCGCCAATGGCGGAAAAGGTATTCGAGCGCGTTATTAAACCGAATAAGAACGTTATTGCCGCTCTATCCGGTCACTATCACGACGCTGAGCTGAAAGTCGATCCGATCGATGATAACAACGATGGCATTCCAGACCGCAATGTGTATCAAATGTTGGCGGATTACCAAGGCGCGCCTGAAGGCGGACTTGGCTATATGAGATTGATGCAGTTTGATTTGGCACATGGCAAAATCAACATGAAAACTTACTCGCCTCATTTGGATGATTACAACTATTACGATCCGAGTGAGTATCCTGGTAAAGACGAGTTCAGCCTGGATCTGAATCTGGATGCTGTAACCAAACGTGTAGCTACGGATTATATCGGTGTGAACGTGTATACGAACAAAACGATCGGTAGCGTAGCAACTGTGAAAAGCGGAGAGAACGCCTCGGTAACGTGGCCGAATCTTGCTCAGAATACGACTTATCAGTGGTATGCTGTCGCAGAGGATGCGTACGGCGGTTTGAGACAGTCGGATATTTGGAGGTTTACGACTGGAACGTCTACGACGGATCCGTCTGATTCAGACTCTGGCTCAGGTTCGTCTTCACCATCTACGCCAGTTGACACTAAAGTTACCTCGACAGATGGTAAGCTGACCCTTCCGCTAGGTAGTACGGGCGAAGTTAGCTACGAGAATGCGGTTACCGTCACAATTCCGGCGGATGCTTCTATGAAAGAACTGAAGTTGACCATTGAGAAACTAAATGAAACGAAAGATCTTTTGAAGAATAATGAAGTGCTAGCGAGCCCGATCTATGAGCTCCTCAAAAACTTCACCGAGAACTTCAATAAGCCGGTAACATTAACGTTTACGTTCGACCCGGCAAGCTTGAAGGGCGGCCAAAAAGCAGCAGTTTTCTATTTTGACGAAGCGAACAAGCTGTGGGTGCAAGTAGAGGGTGGCAAGGTTAATGGCAATCGCATCAGTGTAGAGGTTAATCACTTTACGAAGTATGCGGTTATGGCAGTTGGTTCAGCTGTCGTGGATCCTACTACGCCGGCCGTTACCTTAAACGACATCAAAGGACACTGGGCAGAATCTAACATTCTTGAACTAGTTAAAGCGGGTTCCATTAACGGCTACGAAGATGGCACATTTAAACCGGAAAACCGCATCACACGCGCTGAATTCGTTTCAATCATTGTGAAATACCTGAAATTGAACGAGCAGGGCAGCAGCAATAAGTTCGCGGATGCAGCGAACCACTGGGCGAAGAATGCGATCGCCACTGCTGCAGCGCAAGGCATTATCACAGGTTACACGGATACAACCTTTGGTCCGGATGATTTCATTACCCGTGAGCAAATGGCGGAAATCATGGTTCGTGCCGCTCATTTGGACAAAATGGCAGGGAATACAAGCTTTACCGATAACGCTGCAATTTCGGATTGGGCACAAGTGGCAGTAGCTACGTTAACCTCCAAAGGGTTCATGAACGGTTACGAGGACGGTACGCTGAAGCCGCAAGGATTAACAACGCGCGCGGAAGCATCTACCCTTATCCTAAGAGTATTGAAAAAGTAGAAATGAAAAGGCTCCTTCGTCTGAAAAGACGGGGAGCCTTTTTTTGCTCACAGGTTCTCTCTCGTGGGCAGGTGAAGAGGAACTACAGGGCGCTATTTTGCTCAAAACTGTTCTATGAGCGGGGGAGTGGGAACTGTGGTCCGCTAATTAGCTGATTTGGGCAGGTTTTTGAGCGAAGGTGGCGAAATAAGAGCCTGTAGTTCCCCTTCGCCTAGTGAAACTCCATGTTCACCCTAGATAAGGGAATGGAGTTCCCTTATCATCCAATTATCTGCGTTTGCGCTTCGCTGTTCCGGATTTGGAACCGCCTTTGCGTCTGCTGGCCGACCCGGATTTCTTCCGGCGTTTGCGTCTCGGTCTGAATACCTCAACCGAATCTCCCGAGGCGACTTTACCTTTGCCAAGAGCGCTAAAAATCGTTTTCACCATCGGAGCCATCTGCTGGAAGCTGGACATGAACTTCTGAACCTTGCCCATCGTGCCGAGGATGCCGTCGATGCCGCCCATCCGCTCAACGAAGCCGGAGATTTGCTTCATATTGAGGCCGCTCAGCGGGTTGGAGCTTCCGCCAGTTGCGGCGCCACCACCGCCACCTCCAAGGAGGTTGCTGAGGAAATTGCCGCCACCGCCACCGCCTCCTCCTGTGGCACCGGCATTTCCGCCGCCGCCCCCGAAGAAGCCGCCACCACCACCACCGGCGTTACCACCGCCGCCAAAAAATCCACCGCCACCGCCGGCATTACCGCCGAAGAAATCGCCGCCTCCTTGGAAAGGAGTAGGGAACCCTCCGCCTTGAGAGAAATCCGAGAACGGATTGCCGCCGCCTAAGCCTGGATACTGGCCGAATGCGCGATCATCACCAATTTGCGGAGGTAAAGTGGTGAGGCTTCTTGTATGCACTTCAGGACGGTTACCGCCATTACCAATGATTTGTCTAGGGTTAGTCACTGGGATTCACGATCCTTTTTATCAGATTTGTCTCCTACAGGATATGTCACTTGCCTATCGTTGGTATGGACGAATGTCACGGGTCCTAGATATTTGTCACAATTCAGCTCATTAACGCATAGAAATTTTAACGTTTCGCAATCCTAAAGGCAGGATTTAAAGCGGGCGTGTCGAATGATACTCTGGAGCTTACTATAATAAGCTAACATGCATTTCTACCAGGAGTTGATAACGTATGCAATTAAAAAAATTAAATGATAAAGCTATAGACCAACTTTTTGAGGCCATACTGACCCTTAAGGATATAGAGGAGTGCTACGTCTTTTTTGACGACCTGTGCACCGTGAACGAGATTCAATCGCTTTCCCAGCGTCTGGAGGTAGCTCGCATGCTGCGCAAAGGCTGCACGTACAATCAGATCGAAGCGGAAACGGGCGCATCCACAGCCACCATCTCCCGAGTTAAGCGCTGCTTGAATTATGGTAATGACGGTTACGTATTGACATTGGATCGTTTAGGTCGTTAAATATTTGTATCATAAAAGATTTCAAGATCCTGCATTACCAAGTGTAATGCGGGATTTTTCCTGTTTATAGAGAGCTCAATTGACATGTGGGAACACATTCGTTAGCATAGGATTTGTAGCCATGGATAGAACGGGTGGGGAGAACATAATGAGTAAGGTTGGTGTCCTGGTCATAAGCCATGGATCTAGGGATAAAGGCTGGGTTGATCTGGTCGACGAAGCCGTATCTGCGGTTCACATGCCGGAAGGAATGCCAATCTATGCCTCCTATCTGGAACTGGTGGAAGGACGGTTGATTCAAGACGGTATATACAGCTTAGAGGCGCAAGGTGTGACGGATATCATCGTCGTTCCCTTGTTCGTGTCTTCTGGGAGTACACATATAGACGAAATCAGCTACGCTTTAGGCGTTATCGAAGAGCCGCTGCTGGAAACGGACATGGAGCCTTTTGAAATAAAGGCAAGGATTCATTTTACATCCCCGATTGATGACGATCCTGTAATTGCAGAGATTATGTATGCCAAAATCAAGGAACTGTCCGAACAACCAACGCAGGAAATCCTTCTACTGATTGGGCACGGAAGCCAGGAAGAGGGCTTTCATCAGAAGTGGCTTCAAGGCTTGGAGCAGCTTGCAGAGCGGTTGAAAACTTTGGGCGGCTTTGACGAAGCGGATGTTGCCATGCTGTTGCCGGATCAAGTGCATGCCAAGATGACAGAGTGGGCGGCGAAGAAGCCTGGACATGCTGTTATTGTGGCGCCGCTTTTTCTGAGTGAGGGCTATTTCACGAGACAAGTGATCCCTTCCCGATTGAAGGGATTTGCATATACATATAATGGACGGGCGCTGCTGCCAAGTCCGCTAATTTCCAAATGGATGGAGAAGCAGATTGCTTCCGCAAATTCGAGACGGTGAACAGGTGATGAGACACAATGGTCAAAAGAGCAAGACTGATCTATAACCCGACTTCCGGACGGGAAGAAATGAAGAAACGCCTGCCAGAAGTTCTGCAGCGCTTAGAGCGCGGCGGCTTCGAAACATCCGCTCATGCGACAATTGGTGAAGGGGACGCCACGCTGGCCGCGGCTGAAGCTGTGAACCGTGGCTTTGATCTTATTATCGCTGCTGGCGGAGACGGCACGCTGTGCGAAGTGGTGAACGGTATGGCCGAGAAAGAGGGGCGACCGCCGCTTGGCATTTTGCCGCTGGGGACGACCAACGATTTTGCCCGCGCGCTTGGCATTCCCAAGAACCTGGAGCAGGCATGCGATCTGATCATCCAGCAGTACAGTACAGATATTGATGTAGGCAAAATCAACAACCGCTACTTCATTAATATTGCCGGCGGAGGCTCGATGACCGAGCTGACGTACGAAGTCCCGAGCAAACTCAAAACCATGATCGGCCAGTTGGCCTATTATATGAAGGGACTCGAAAAACTGCCTAGGCTCAAGCCTATCGAGCTGTATGTCAAAGCAGGCGATCTCGAGTTTCACGATGAAGTCATGATGTTCCTTGTCGGCAACACGAACTCCGTCGGCGGGTTCGAGAAGCTCGTGCCGGAAGCCAGAATGAATGACGGATTGTTTGACGTTTTGATCCTGCGCAAGTGTAATCTTGCTGAGTTTATCCGAGTGGTCACACTCGCGCTGCGCGGGGAGCATCTAAATGACCCGAATTTGATTTATTTTCAGACCAATCATATCGAAATTAATTCTCCGGACTACGTTCAGTTGAACTTGGATGGCGAATTCGGCGGCACGCTGCCGTGCGTCATGACGAACCTGAAAAGCCACCTCCAAATCATCGTCGATGAGTCCGGTCAGTCGATTTATAAGAAGACGCTGATTGAAACTTTGACGACGCCGTTTCAGTTGAAGGAACGGATCGGTGATGATGAGCATGATGGGCATCATCCGCATCAGCCAAGGGAGTAGTTGTGCGAAATAATGGAAGAACAAGAGTGAGGGAAATATGAGCGTAAAAGATAAAAGGGCTGCGAAGTCCAACGGGAAATCTGCGGATCGAAGAGCGGGGAGTTTTGCGGGGCAAAGAGTAGGGAGTTCTGCAGAACGTTCTAAGGATCAAAGAGCAAGGAATTCTGCGCCCAAAGCGGCGCCGGCCTGGATGGCAGATCTGCCGGTGCAGATCGGACAGCAATACGAGGCTGAGATCATCGGGATCAGCCATGATGGGGAAGGGGTGGGCCGTGTGAACGGCTTTACCCTTTTTGTTGCTGGTGCGCTGCCGGGTGAGCGTGCTCTGGTGCGGGTGGAGCATGTGAAGAAGCAGTACGGGTATGCGCGGCTGCTGCAATTGGTGGAAGAGAGTGCGGAGCGCGTCATGCCGGTTTGCAGCATTTATGAGGAGTGCGGCGGCTGTCAGCTGCAGCACCTGAGCTATGAGGCACAGCTACGCGTGAAGCGTCAGCAGGTTGTGGATAATTTGCAGCGGATTGGGAAGCTGGATGTGCACTCGGAAGCATCTGAGGGCATAGTTGTCCATCCCACGCTGGGAATGTCCGAGCCATGGCGGTACCGGAACAAAGCGCAAGTTCCTTTTGGGGAAGAGCGTGGCGGCCTCATTGGCGGATTTTATGCACAGGGAAGCCATCGCATCATTGATATGGAGGAGTGCCTGATCCAGCACGAGGCGAACGACGAAGTAGTCGCTCGGGTGAAGGAGATCGGTGCGCGGCTGGGTATTACCGCTTATCGGGAAGAGACGAATGCCGGACTGCTGCGCCATGTCGTCGTCAAAGTCGGCTTCCGCACGGGCGAGATCATGGTCGTTTTGGTGACTAACGGCAGCACGATTCCGCGTGTGGACGAGTGGATTGATGGTATTAGGGCTGCGCTGCCTTCAGTGAAGAGCATTTGCCATAACATTAATGTGAAACAGACGAATGTTATTTTTGGGGATGAGACTCGCGTCCTATGGGGCAGCGAGGTCATCTATGACTATATCGGCGATGTGAAATTTGCCATTTCCGCGCGATCCTTCTTTCAAGTGAACCCCGTTCAGACGGAAGTCTTATACGGGAAGGCTCTCGAGTACGCCGGGTTGACCGGCGATGAAGTCGTCGTCGATGCCTATTGCGGCATCGGGACGATCTCCCTGTTCCTGGCGCAGCGCGCGGGACAGGTCTACGGCGTTGAGATCGTCGAAGAGGCGATCGCGGATGCACGGAAGAATGCCGAGTTGAACGGCATGACGAACGTGCATTTCGAAGCGGGCCCAGCGGAAGTGGTCCTCCCCGAGTGGACACGTCAGGGCATTCGCCCGGACGTGATCGTGGTGGACCCGCCCCGGAAGGGCTGCGACGCCGCGCTGCTCGCGACGATCCTAGAGCTGCAGCCGCGCCGCGTCGTCTATGTGTCGTGCAGCGCATCGACACTGGCTCGCGACTTGCGCGTGCTGGTTGATGGGGGCTACGGCGTCGCGGAGGTGACGCCGGTGGATATGTTCCCGCATACGGTACATGTGGAGTCGGTGGCTTTATTGGTGAGGGATGATGTAGATACTAAATAAACCCTTGCTATAACAAATAAAGTCCTGCCAAAATCGTAATAAACTCCTGCTATTCCCTATCGAGAGCCGGAACAAGAGCAGGTAAAAGATCCTAATTTTCTTCTCAAGCGTTACCCCAATCCGAGCGTTACTCAGGCTTTACCTCCTGATCTCGCTCGGCTTTTTTATTCCCATCATAAGAATAAAACGATTCGCCGCGGCACCGAAACCCTTGATATTCCTATGTTTCCCCAGGCTTATTCTCATCCAAATGCTTTTCCCAATCAATCCCTAATCATTTACTCAAACGCATTTCCCCATGGTTTTACCCGATCAATTATCCTGGATGCTCCAATATAGTCAGCACAAAAACGAAAATATAAGAGGAATAGCAATTCTTATTGAATGATGAGAGTAAATTTGTTAGAGGACGTGCTCATTCAGCTTTAAATGACATAAAAATGTTTTGTAAGTAGTCACGCTTCAGAGATATCTCTGAGGCGTTTTTTTATTGAGGGGGGGTGGCGATTAATCCCAATTTAAAATCTTCAGTCCGCATAACCATTATCAACCCTGTATTAGTTTTTCTTCATCCTTGGCTTTTTTATTTTTTACTGGCAATATCCGCTAAATTTACTCTTTTATTTCTCTGTAACTATTCTATTTTAGTAAAATTATTTGATTTTAATGATTTGCTCACAATCTTTTAAATCTTTGATAACAAAATTCAAATAAGGAACACAATGATTTTGAAATGATCACAATGTTTAACACTTTGAAAACAGACAATTGCACTTTCCTGTCGTAACATGACAGTAGACAGCACAACTAACAGCAAACTATCGAAGGTGAATATGATGCGCAAGTGGCTCAAATTGTTGTTTAAGATAGGTCTTGTCATTGCGATAGTAGCCGGTGCGCTTTATTATTGGCTGCGTCCGCTTTTGGTCAGAATCGAAAGCACGGCGCTGGCTAGCGGCATACATGTAAAGTTTAGGACCCAAGGAACGAATGTAGAAGAATACACGAATCAAGCCTGGCAGCCCTATTTCGCCAAGGGAATTAATATGGGGGCGACGATCCCAGGACATTTTCCCGGTGAATTGGCCATTTCGGAGGATGAATATGAGAGATGGTTTGGCATGATTCAGGACATGGGCGTGAATGTGATTCGGGTGTATACGATCATGATGCCCGAGTTTTACGAGGCGCTCTCCAAATACAACATGAAGCATCAGAAAGATCCGCTTTTCTTCCTACAGGGCATATGGAGCCCGGAGGAACAGCTGATTGAAGGGCAAGATGCCTTCGATCTCAAGATCAAGGAGAAATTCGAGCAAGAGATTAAAGACGCGGTTACGGCGGTTTATGGAAAAACGACACTCACGCCCGAGCCGCATTCGGGAAAAGCAGGAGGTGCTTATAAATATAATGCAGGTCCTTATCTCATGGGCTGGATTGTCGGCACGGAATGGGATCCTAAGATGGTGAAGGGGACCAATGATTTGCACGCGGGCACCCCGGACTATGTTGGGAAATATTTTCGCAATAAACCGGGAGCGAACGCTTTTGAGAAGTGGTTGGCCTTGATGGTCGACACGGCGGCGCAAACGGAAATTCAATATGGCTGGCAGCATCCGATGGCTTTCGCCAATTGGGTGACGACAGATCCAATCACGCATCCGGGTGAACCTCTCGTTGAGGAGGATCTGGTTAGCGTCGATCCCACGCATATTGAGGCGGTGGATTGGGAGGCGGGCTATTTTGCCTCGTATCACGTGTATCCGTATTATCCGGATTTCTTTGCTTTCGATAAGTCGTTTCAGGAAATGACCAACAGCAAAGGAGAAGCCGATAGTTACCTCACCTATCTGAATAAGTTAAAAGCAGCGCACCCCAATATGCCGGTCATGGTTACGGAGTATGGCGTGCCGGCTTCCTTGGGCGTAGCCCACTTGGGCACGCTCGGCCGCAATCAAGGCGGTCATAACGAGCAGCAGCAGGGAGAGATCGATGCGGACTTGCTGCAGGAGATTCACGGAGCCGGCTATGCTGGTGCGATATTGTTCACGTGGCAGGACGAATGGTTTAAGAAAACGTGGAACACCCAACGTTACGATGAAGCGGATCGCCGGGCTTACTGGTATAACACACTGACGAACGAGTCTTTCTTCGGGGTACTCGGGATGTTCCCGGGCAAAGACGAAGCGATTCACATCGATGGGGACGCCTCGGATTGGAACAAACTGAAGGATAAGAAGAAGCTTGATGTGCAGGCTCCCGGCTTTGAGGAGATTTGGGCCACGCATGACGAAGGCTACCTTTACTTGATGGCCAAGCTATCGGAGCCGTTCGACCCGTCTGCTGAAAGCATCTACTTCGGGGCAGATACGCTGCCTGGTGGCAATCGTCACGGACCCGAGCTTCATGGCATGACACTTGATGAGGGGCTGGAAACCTTAATTGAGCTGTCGGATAAAAATAAAAGCCGTATGACGATCGCTTCCAATTACGATATTCATGCCCGCTTGTATGAGCGTTCCGGACTACCGGACATCGATCCGAAGGAAAAACAGGATGATTCGGGGATTTTCAAGCCTTGGAAGCTGGCAGTCAATTATCTGCTGGAATATCCCGATTCCCGGGTGAACCACCCCTTTGGGGATGTCGAGGTTGGCCTTTTAGAGAAAGGTTACAGTGATCCGGCGCGTCCCGACTACAATTCGAAGGCGATGTGGCAGGTTGGGGGGCAGGTGCTCGAAATGCGGATTCCGTGGATGCTGCTGGGATTCAGCGATCCAAGCTCTCTGAGCGTATTCAATTACAACGCCCCGAGTAAGAATACTTTTGAAGTGAGACATGTGGAAGGCGTCCGTTTTGTTCCTTGGATTGTGAAGAATGATCAAGTCGTCGGTCGGGATAGCTCGGCAGCGGCGCAGCCGGTGCAGGTAGCCACGATGCCGCTATACACCTGGCAGGGCTGGGAGGATAAGGTGAATTATGTGGAACGACCGAAGCAAAGCTACTACATCATGAAAGAGGCGTTGCATAAGATCAATGGCCCCGTTATCTCTACCAATTAATCGGGTAGCTGAAAAAGAGGAGAGTGCAGGTGTGTACACCAATCTTCATACAGCCATACAAGCGTTATATATCATTTTAGCTTTTAATCTGGTTTGTGTGGCTATTATTTATGCCATTAAGTTGAGAAGTATTAGAAGGAGAAAGCTGAACGATCGCTTCAAAACGAAGTTCAAGGATTACCTGACGTATTTGCAAGCCAATCTGGATGGGATGGAGCCATTAAGGGTCCCTCCCTGGACGATGAACCCAGTGGAAAGAGAGGCGATGCAGGAAAAACTGAATGATATGATGGAAATCTTCTCGGGTGAACAGCGGCACAAGCTGGTTCAGCTTTGCGTAGATCTAGGGCTCGTGCAGCACCATCTAACGCGCTTTAATAGTCGAATTTATCGGGTGAAGCTGGATGCCGCTTATCATTTGGGGTGCATGAGGGTGAAGGAGGCAGTGCCGGCGTTGCTGGACATGTTAAAGGAGCATCCGCTCAATTCGGCGCTGTTTGTCGTCGCCCGAGCGGTCGCCAAGTGCGCCCGCAGCCAGCAGGAGCTCGAAGCCATGGTGCAGATTCTCCTTCAGCACAACAAGAACTGCTACGAGCTGATTGTGGATATGATTGCAGATTCGGAAGTAGATGCCGGCTCTATGTACACGGGCTAAGTGAGTCATAAGAATCCGGCTTACGTTCGGATTGGGCTGATTGGGCTCCATGTCTACACCGATCCGGCAGCAGCCTCTGCGGTCTACCGTCTCATGGATGCCGAGCAGGAAGACATTCAAATCAAAGCAGTGGATTTGTACCTGAAAAGCTCCCGCCTGCTGCCTAGAAACGTCATCAGCAAGCTGCTGAGTCATCCCAATCTGGACATTCGCCGATTGACGATAGAGGCTTTGGCCAACATCAAAAATCCGGCTTACGTCGAACTCATGGAAACCAGTCTGGGCGACGCCGATCAGCGCATCGTGTATGCGTCGGGCCGAGGCTTGCTCCGTATGGGAGAAGAAGGTATGGTAGTGCTCTGTGAGCGTGCAGCAGCGGTGCAAGGGACGGATCGTGGGCAATTTATGCAGCAGCTGATTGAGGATGAGATTAAGCAGCTGTCTATGCAGCTCCACAATTGGGAGAAGCTCACGCAATATAACCTGCTGATGTATACCTATGACAAAATATTTCGCAAGTCTACACGTATCTATCGTGTCGTATAGGAGGGTTGTGTAAACATGTGGGTTTTCGGATATCAAGTGGTGTTGGATTCATTTCTGAACGGGCTAAGGGAGTTTTTGCTCTATTACAGCTACGCCGCTCTCTTTTACGTTGTTCTCGTTACTCTGCTTTATTATTTTATCTTCGGATTCTCGATTCGGCATATTTTCTCGATCAAGCGGGGAATCCAGTACAACCGGATTAATAAGCTATCCAGTTCCAGTCAGCTCCCGCCGGTTTCCCTCTTGGTGCCGGCCTATAACGAGGAGTTAACCATCATTGAGAATGTAAGGTCACTGCTGGCGCTCAATTATGCGGAATATGAGGTGATCGTCGTCAATGACGGTTCACAGGACCAGACTTTGAAGGTCATGCTTGAAGAATTCAAGCTGGAGCTCATTCATCCGGTGCTTTCCAGCAGTATTAAGACCGGAAAAATCAGAGGGGTGTACCATAATCCCGAGTATCCCAATCTTTTTTTTATAGATAAAGAAAATGGAGGGAAGGCGGATTCGTTAAACGCAGGCATCAACCTTTCCCACTTTGCGTTGATCTCGACGATTGACGCAGACTCATTGCTTGAAAAGGACGCCCTAACGCGGATTGCTCGGGTCTACATGGAGAACCCCGAGGAGACGATCGCCGTTGGGGGCAATGTTCGAATCGTGAACAGCTGTACGGTGGAAGACGGCATTGTGAAGGATGTTCAATTTCCTCGTAAGCTGCTGCCGGCACTGCAGCACGTCGAATACACGAAAGCCTTTCTCGGCGGCAGGATCGGTTGGGGCGCCGTCAATGGTCTCATTATTATCTCGGGAGCCTTCGGCGTGTTTCAAAAGAAGATGGTCATCGCTGTCGGCGGTTACCGTGGGGGCTACCCTGGTGAGGATATGAATATTGTGATTAAGCTCCACCGTCACTGCTTGGATAATAAAATCCCATACCGGGTAGCGTTTTGCCCGGATGCCGTTTGCTGGACACAAGCCCCTGATTCGTACCGGATCTTGAGCAGTCAGCGCAAGCGCTGGGGGCGGGGGAATCTGAAAAATATGATTGAGGAAGGGATTTACATATTGCTGCGCCCGAAATACAAAATATTCGGGATGCTGACCATTCCCTATAACATCGTGTTTGAAACACTGAATCCGTATTTCCGACTCAGCGGCTTGTTGGCGATATTGGGCTACTGGATGCTGAATATGACGGATTGGCACACCATCGTTATCTTTTCGTTAGTCAATTTCTTATCCTGTTTTGCCTTAAGCCTGGGTGCCTTGTTTATTGAAGAGACGGCCTTTAGCCGGTATCCCAAGCTGGGTGACCTGAACAAAATGATCTTGTTTTCGATCTTAATGTTTGCGGGGTATCGGCAAATTGGTGTTTGGTGGAGGTTAAACGGACACGTCGAATTCCTGCGCAATAACAACTCGTGGGGAACGATGGTCCGTACCAATTTTAATAAATAGCAAATCTAAACAAAGACAAGAGGAGTGGTGAAGATGGCTGTATTAGTGCATGATCCGATTCAAGAAGCAATGTTGCAATTAGCAGAACAAGTTCAGGCTTCGTATGAAAAGGGTGCTCCATGCGGGATGATTCTTGCGCCAAGCGCAGAGGTGGGCCAGAAGGTACTGGAACACATGCAGTCCTATGTGAGCAGCTTTGAGCCTGAAGTACCCCTTCATGGCTTCTACTTGGATCCCTGCGGCCTTCTCGGAGTCGTTCTGTCCGGGCAAAAGCTGATCAACACGCATTATACATCGCTCGTGCTCAAAGAGTTCCTGGAACAGCAAAATTTGCTCGAAGGTCAGATGGTTGTCGCTAGCTTCCCGGAGAGTGGCGAGCTAACGGAACAGTCGATGTCACAGCTACTTCATACAACACTACAAGGGAAAGGGGAGAGCAGAGACATTCACCTGTTCATGCATCATGGGGTTCAACAGGGAATCACCTCGATTCTCATCGCCGATCCGGACGAGGTGAGCAGAGAGTTTGTCAAGCTGCGGCTTGAGATAGGCGGTTACAAGGTCGAAGAGGCCAAGGACGGCAGTGAAGCGCTCGAGAAATTTGAGAAAACCATGCCGGACCTGGTAATTACGGAGCTAAACCTGCCGATTCTTGACGGATACCAGTTGATCGACAAAATCCAGAGGGACCATGCCGGCGAAGGACAAGTTATCGTGCTTACGGATAAGCAGTTACCGAAAAGTATGGACCGTGCCTTTGAATTAGGCGCATCTGATTATGTGACGAAGCCCTTCTCCATTTCAGAGTTGGAGTGGAGAATCAAAAAGCTGGTTTCCCGTCTGGGCTAATCCACGTGAAAACATAGGAGGGAGAATTACAATGAACGCATATACCAATTTAAAATATAAATTCCAGGCAAAAACAGCTGAAATCGGGGTCATCGGTCTCGGCTATGTAGGGCTGCCTCTCTGCATGGAGATGGCGAAAGGCGGGTTTACTGTATACGGCATCGATCTCGATTTCCGGAAGGTAGAGTCGCTTCAAAGCGGCCAATCGTATATTCAGGACGTTCCGAACGAAGAAGTGGCGAAAGCGGTTGAGTCCGGCCGGTTCATTCCGACCGACGACTACCATACCGTTCAAAGGCTGGATGCAATCTCCATTTGCGTACCGACGCCGCTCAGTGAAAACCAAGACCCGGATACCTCTTATATTCAAAGTGTTGTCCGGGAAATTAAGAAAAATCTTAAGCGCGGAGCCCTGATCATCCTTGAGAGCACGACCTATCCGGGAACGACGGAGGAGCTCATTCAGTTCGAGCTGGAAGCGCAGGGACTCAAGGTGGGCAAGGATTTCTTCCTCTGCTTCTCGCCGGAGCGGGTCGATCCAGGTAATCCCAAATTCAACACCTTTAATACGCCTAAGGTGATCGGTGGTACGACGGAAGCATGCATCGACCTCGGCGTCACCTTATACAGCCATGTCGTGAAGGACGTCGTACCGGTCTCCTCGCCAAAAGTAGCGGAGATGTCCAAGCTGCTGGAGAATACGTTCCGCAGCATTAACATTGCGTTCATTAACGAAATGGCCATGATGTGTGACAAGATGGAGATTGACGTCTGGGAGGTCATTAAAGCGGCGTCGACGAAGCCGTTTGGCTTTATGCCATTCCATCCGGGGCCTGGCATCGGCGGTCACTGCATCCCGCTGGATCCGATGTATTTATCGTGGAAAGCCAAGGAATTCCGCTTCTACAGCAAGTTTATCGAGCTGGCGCAATCCATCAATGATAATATGCCGGAATATGTTCGGTATAAAGCTTCGCAGGTGCTCAATATGTATACGAAATCTATTCGCAATTCGAAGATTCTTATTCTAGGCATGGCGTATAAGCCGGATGTAGATGATCTCCGTGAATCGCCGGGACTGGAGCTGTACGAGCTTCTTCGGGAGAGCGGAGCTCAAGTGGACTATTACGATCCGCATGCCGTTTCATTCTTCGATAAAGTTGGGGATACGGTACAATCCGTGAACTACGATCTGTCCGCTTTTGCCGAGTATGACTGCATGGTGCTGATCACGAATCACCGCAACTTCAATAGCCGTGAACTCGTGGAACTGGGCGTGCCGATCATCGATACGCGCAATGCATTTGCCGACATCCAAGGGGACAATATTTATAAATTAGGTACAGGTATTCGCAAGCAAGAAGTGAGGATCGCCGTAGGCGTTTAAACTCATCCTAGAAGAGAGAGGAGATAACAACGATGTGTGGCATTGTAGGGTATATAGGAAAGCGAGATGTACAGCCGATTCTACTGAACGGATTAAGCAAGCTGGAGTACAGAGGGTATGATTCCGCGGGGATCGCGGTACTGGTGCAGGATCAGGTCAAGATTAGCAAGGCGGAAGGGCGGCTGGCCAACTTATCGGTTCAGCTGGATAAACAGCCGTTGATCGGATCGATCGGTATCGGGCATACGCGTTGGGCTACGCACGGCAGACCGTCGGATGCCAACTCCCATCCGCATACGGATATGTCGGGTAAATTTACTGTCGTGCACAACGGCATCGTGGAAAATTACATGGAGCTGAAGAAAGAACTGGAGGATAAAGGCGTCACCTTTACTTCCGAGACCGACACTGAGGTGATTGCTCACTTGCTTGCCGAGCATTATGAAGGCGACATCTACACCGCCATGCTTGCGGTCATTCAGAGATTACAAGGGGCTTATTCGCTTGGTGTCATGACGGAGTATGAGCCGGATAAGCTTGTTGCAGTCAGACAATCGAGTCCGCTTGTGATTGGTGAGGGTCAGGGAGAGTACTTCCTTGCATCGGATATCTCGGCTCTAATTGAGCATACCCGTAAGGTTTATATTTTGGAGGATGGCGATTTGGCTATCCTTACGCAGGAAGGTATCTCCATCACGAAGGTCGAGACAGGGGAGCCGGCGGCGTGTAAGCTGCTGCATATCGATTGGAGCGCGGATCAGGTGGAGAAGGGACCGTTTGAGCATTTCATGCTGAAGGAAATTCACGAACAGCCGTTAACGCTGCGGAACACGATGCTCGGGCGCATCAACGACCAAGACGAAGTGAGTTTCCCGGAGTTGGCGCACGCAGCAGGCGAGTTTCAACAGGTGGATAAAATCTTTATCGTGGCTTGCGGCACCGCTTATCATGCCGGACTTGTCGGCAGCACGGTCCTTGAGAAGCTAACGCGAATCCCGGTGCAGTGCGATATCGCATCGGAATTCCGATATCGTGACCCGATTATCACGGAACGAACGCTCGTCATCGTCGTGAGCCAATCCGGGGAAACGGCGGATACGCTGGCTGCCCTGCAAGAGAGCAGAAGGCAAGGCGCTAAGGTATTGGCAATTACAAATGTGCCAACCAGTTCAGTTGCGCGAGATGCGGACTATGTCATCGCAACGAAGGCCGGACCGGAAATTGCAGTGGCATCCACGAAAGCGTACACCGCTCAGCTGCTCGCTTTCTATTTGTTCAGCATTTACTTGGCCCAGGAAAGAAAGACGCTGTCTGATGAGCTTCATACGGAGCTGATCCAAGGCTTGAAGTCGCTTCCTGTTCAGGTGGAGAAGGTGCTGGAAAACGCCAACGAAGTGAAGCGGTATGCGGAATCGATCAAGGATGCAGACAGTCTATTCTTTATCGGCAGGGGCTTAGACTATGCCGTTGCGCTTGAGGGTTCTCTCAAATTGAAGGAAATCTCTTATATCCACTCGGAGGCTTATGCAGCCGGAGAGTTAAAGCACGGTACATTGGCGCTGATCGAGAAGGATACGCCGGTGATTGCGCTGGCTACGCATATGGATCTGTACGAAAAAACAGTTAGCAATATTAAAGAAGTCAAGGCGCGTGGAGCCCATGTCATGGGGATTACGGTGGAAGGCAATGTGGGGCTGCTGAATAGCGTCGATGAAATCTGCTTCATCCCGCCGACCCTCCAACTTCTGGCACCGATATTGGCTGTCGTGCCGCTTCAGTTAATCTCCTATTACGCCTCCCTGTCTCTGGGGAACGATATTGATAAACCGCGAAACTTGGCCAAAAGCGTGACGGTTGAATAACCATTCAGAGGGGAGCTGAACCACATGGAAGCATTCGCTATTCTGTTAGCTGCAGGCAAAGGTACACGGATGAAGTCGGAGCTGCCCAAAGTGCTTCATCCCGTCGGAGGCGTGCCGATGATCGGCCGCTTGGTGGGCAAGCTGGAAACGATGCCGATCACCCGTATTGTGGCGGTGATCGGGCATCGGGGAGAGCTGGTGAAAAAGTGCTTGGGCACGCGGGTCACCTACGTCCAGCAGGAGATTCAGCTTGGAACGGCACACGCCGTTCATCAAACGGAGCCTCTGCTCCGTAAACGTAGCGGGTCTACCTTGGTGCTGACTGGCGATACGCCACTCATCCGACAATCGACCATCGAACGTCTGCTTGCCGCCCAGCGGGCAAACATAAGCGCCGGTGTAGTGCTAACCGCGATCGTTCAGGATCCAACCGGCTATGGAAGAATTATTCGAGATCCTGCAAGCAGCGAGGTTGTCGATATCATTGAAGAGAAGGACGCGACGCCTGAGCAGAAATTGATTAATGAAATTAACACAGGGATTTTCTGTTTCGATAATGATAGCTTGTTTCAAGCGCTCCCTGGCATTACCAATGATAATGCGCAGCAGGAGTACTATTTGACCGATATCGTGAAGGTGATGCGACAGGCCGGTATTTCCGGGGGCAAGAAGCGATTTGAGGCCATCATCCTCGAGGATCCGACAGAGGTGATGGGGATTAACACTCCTGAACAATTGGAGGAGGCGAATCGTGCCTTTTATGAACACATGGGGATTTTTGCATAACAAGTCATAGGGAGGAAAGCTGATATGGGAGCTATTTTCGGTACGGATGGCGTCAGAGGGGTTGCCAACCGCGAGTTAACGCCAGAGTTGGCTTTTGAATTAGGGCTTATTGTTGGTTACATGCTATCCCGCAGTTGTGGAAGTATTCGGCCTACCGTCGTCATCGGACGGGATACCCGCATCTCCGGGCACATGCTGGAAGCAGCTTTGGCTGCCGGGTTGTTATCCACTGGGGCGGATGTCGTAAGACTGGGCGTACTACCGACGCCGGGTGTGGCTTATGTCACACGGCACTCAGGTATAGATGCAGGGGTGATGATCTCGGCATCTCATAATCCGGTGGAGGACAACGGGATTAAATTTTTTGGCAGGGACGGATTCAAAATGCCGGATGCGTGGGAAGCGGAGGTAGAGAGCCGCCTGGAGGGTGACGAACATTGGATTTCCCGCCCTACGGGAGCAGGAATTGGCACCCTGCGTGAGGATCCGCAGGGCGCACAGGACTATGTGAGCTACTTGAAGTCGACGGCTACGGCGCCGCTGTCAGGCTGCAAGATCGTGCTTGATTGCGCGAACGGGGCAGCTTCCTTGCTAGCTCCGCAGCTATTCGTAGAATTGGGTGCAGAGACCATTCTGTTGTATCATCAGCCGGACGGTTTAAATATTAATCAGGATTGTGGCTCAACGCATCCGGAGCATCTGCGTAAGGCTGTGCTGGACCATCGAGCCCATGCGGGACTTTCGTTCGACGGTGATGCGGACCGGTTGATTGCGGTTGATGAACGGGGCGAAATTCTGGACGGGGATCACATCCTCTATATCCTTGCCGCTCGTCTGGCCAAACAGGGACGGCTGAGGCAAAACACGGTCGTTTCTACCGTCATGAGCAATCTTGGCTTTCATCAAGCGCTGCAAACCATCGGTCTCAACTCGTTAAAGAGCAAGGTCGGAGACCGGCATGTCATGGAAGCGATGCGGATAGGCGGGTACAACTTGGGCGGTGAGTCGTCCGGACATATCATTTTACTGGATGAATCGACGACAGGGGATGGTTTGTTATCGGCTGTTCAGCTGCTGCAGGTCATGCTTCAAGAAGGAAAGCCTTTGTCGGAGCTCGCGTCCCCTGTCGTAAAATACCCACAGCTGGTGGTAAATGTACGAGTAATGAATAAATACAAGCTGGAAGGCAATCACCGAATTGATGCCGCAATCCGTCGGGTGGAAAGTGAGATGGCCGGTCGAGGCCGTGTATTGGTGCGGCCTTCGGGCACGGAATCACTGGTGCGTGTGATGGCGGAAGGACCGGATGAAAGGGAGTTGTCCGGTTATATTGAAGGCATTGTAGAGGTGGTAAAGGAAGAGCTTGAATATAGCATGGTTTAATCCGTTAGTCCCTATGAGAAAGATGATTGTATGCTTGGTCATTCTACAAATTTTAACAAGTGGTCCTTTATTTCTCCCGGCATACTCTCTTATCACTGAGCTTGGGGTGGAGGTCAACGGGGAAAAGATTGCCTTTGCGGATGTCCAGCCTTACATCGATGAACAGACGGGTAGTACGATGGTGCCGGCTAGAGAAATTGCCGAAAAACTGGGTGCTGAAGTGGAATGGGATCGTTCCCTGGAATTGGTGACCTTTCGGAGTCAGCACGCTACAACATTATTAACCATTGGTCAGAAGATTGCTTCGGTTGATGGCAAGCAGGTGGAATTGGACTCTCCGGCTGTCCTTAAAAATGACCGAACCATGGTTCCGCTGAGAGCTGTTAGTGAGAGCCTCGGAGCCGATGTCGATTGGGTGGGAGAACGGAATTTGGTACTGATAACTTCGGCGGACAAAGCGCAAAGGTCCACTTGGATCTGGGACAGCAAGTTAATTGAGACGGATGGTGACCGCATCCTCCAGTTTGCGGCGGACCAAAAACTGACTTTCATTTATGTGCGCTATGAAACGTATCCAGGTCAAGACGTTTATCGGAATTTCATCCGCAGAGCGAGTGGTCAGGGCATCAAGGTTGAGGCGCTGGCCGGCAAATCAGATTGGATATATGAAGATAACCATATTTATATCCGGCAATGGATTGCAGCGGTTACGCAATATAACGCATCGGTAGGTGCGCTAGAACGCTTCCAAGGCTTTCATTTTGATATTGAGCCCTACACATTGGATATGTGGAAGAGCAATCAGACCTGGGTGCTTGAACGGTGGATGGATACAATCAGACTCATTGAATCGGAAGTGAAAAGCTCTGATCGCAGCATGACGATGGCCTTCGATATTCCCTTTTGGATCAACAGCTGTACCGTTCCGGGATCCAGCTACTCCTTTAGCGCCTGGCTGCTGGAAAAGGCGGATACTGTCGTCATTATGGCTTATCGTAATACGGCACTCGGCAACAACGGCATCATTGCCAGAGCCAAATCCATCATTTTAGAAGCAGCTACGCTGAAGAAACAGGCAGTCATTGCAGTGGATACGTTGCCCAGTACGGAAGCCGATTATACGACCTTTTATAAGTCGAACTCTTCGCTTATGGAGTCGGAATTGAAACAGGTCAAGGAAAGCCTCTCCCTTTATCCGAGCTATATCGGCATCGCTGTCCATGATTACGTGAGATGGATCGAGCTATTGAACGCTAATCGTTAAACGGGTTCGATGAACAAGAAGGAGGAGGATGCAAAATGAAAAAAGCAGGTTTGGTGATCACTCTGTTGGCTAGTGCGGCGCTCGGCGTCTCAGGAGTGGCTTTTGCTTTCGCAAGTGGCCATGAGACGGCTGGAACCTTTCAGGAATCGTCTTTACCGGGAGGAGGACTTGAGGTCCCTCATAATGATCGGATTCATCTTTCTACCGATAAGCAGTGGATCTCCTCGGAAGGCCATTTGTCGGATCTCATTCGGCTGCAGTGGACGAAAGACCGAGCGAAGCCGGCCATCGCTTGGCTGGATGAGAATGGAAAGGACAAGGCGGCTATCATTACTCATGCCAAAGCGAATAACCCGGAGCAGCACGATCATAATCATATGTCGTTCGAAACGACGATGGCACCAGTCGGCAAAAATGCAAATGAGCTGTTTACGCGTCTGGAAATTCCGTTCGATCAGGATGTGGCCGAAATTCGCACACATTCCTCTAATTTCAATGTAATGGACGGGATTTTACGGATAGCCGGAACCGGTGGCGTCAATCGTGATCTGACTTGGGCCAAATCGGATGATGGGAATGTGACGACGCCTCGCTGGGCGATGCGTGCAGATACCTCCGAGGAAACAGGAGGAAATGCCGGCTCCAATCTGCAAATTATCCGTTATTCGGATGATGGTAAAGCACTCGACAACCCGTTAACTATTAACCGCAGCAACGGCAATATCGGTATTGGAAATTCGGACGCCAAGACCAAGCTGGACGTCAGTGATGACAGCATTCGCATCAGGAAATCTATGACGCCGGCTTCGTCTACTGCCCCTGGAGAAGTGGGGGAGATGGCATGGGATGACGGGTATGTATATGTTTGTGTAGCACCTAATACATGGAAAAGAACGGCACTATCCTCGTGGTGAAAATAACTCCTTTCTTTCCAAAACATTCAAAGCATTTAGCCTCGGCGACTCATTTTTCATTCATATTAGTTCAGAAGGTAAAGCCCTCTATTTCATAGAGGGCTTTTTTTGAGCGATAAGCGGAAAATGCCTTGTATGACGCGGGGGCTGAAGGCATTCAACGCGCTTCCAAAGCGGCTTTTTGACACATTTCTTGAAGGTTGTTATGTGGTTTCTATTATGCAATATAAATCATACAACTTCGAATACCCCCTTAAAATGTAAATAATTTCAGAAGTCTATGAGAGGATCATAGAAAGGTGTGAACCGCTTGTGACTTGGAAAGTGTTGATTGTGGATGATGATCCGAATGTGAGAGAAATCATCCGGCTCTACTTCCGTCAGCAGCTTATCGAATTAATCGAGGCCCCAGATGGCGTCTCGGCCCTGACCATGTTAGCGGAAATTAAGCCTGATATCGTGATACTAGATGTGATGATGCCCGGACTCGACGGTTATGAAACGTGCCGGGAGATTACCAAGCGTTATGATGTGCCGGTCATTATGTTGACGGCGAAGAACGATGAGTTTGATCGGGTGCTGGGTCTTGAGTTGGGCGCCGACGATTATATGACCAAGCCCTTCAGTCCGAGGGAGCTGGTGGCGCGCATTAAAGCGATTTTTCGCAGAATGCAGAAGGGACAGTCGATTATTGAGGTGGATGCACCCGTCCAATATGAGTTTGATAATTTAGTCATACATGTGAACCGCCGAGAGGTACTCTCGGGGAGTATGAAAATTGACATGCGCCCCAAGGAGTTTGAACTGCTCGCATTTTTCGCGAAATCTCCGGGCAGCGTGTTTACAAGAGAACAGCTGCTGGAGCAGGTGTGGGGATATAATTTTTTAGGCGATATGAGAACGGTGGACGTTCATATTAAAAAGCTTCGTGAAAAGCTAAGTACGTGCCATCATGTTTGTATTCATACGGTCTGGGGAGTGGGCTATAAATTTGAGGTAGCAGCATGTACCTAAATCCAAATAAAAGCATTCTCCGCAAAATGTTGACCAGCTCCATCGTTACGGTGCTTCTTGGGCTATGTGCGGTAGGAATCGTTATTTCGTTGTTTGCCAAGGATTATATCGTCAACTCCAAAAGTAATGAGATGATCCGGCAAGCCAAGCAGGTTAATCTCGCCATTCAGAATCAGACAGAACCGAATGATAGATTTAAGGAGCAGCTGCGTTTTTTCGATCAAGCCTTTGATTCGCGTATTTGGATATTTGACTTGAACGGAAACATCGTTACTACATCTTCAAAGGATGAGGTGAACGTAGGCAAGACCGTCAGCACTGAAGTTGTAAAACAAGTCCTGAATGGTGAACCCGCCATATGGAATTTATCCGAAGGTTCTAAGGAAGGCATGCTTTCGATTGCCGTCCCATGGGGAAAAGACAACGACGTATACGGTGGAATTGTCCTGCATTCGCCTCTTAAAGGGATGAATGAGACCATCGCGCAGCTTAGAGAAACCATCCTTTGGGTTACCTTGCTCGGTATATTCTTTTCATTTGGTGTATCCTCCTATTTATCCTGGTCCATTACCCGACCTATCCAACAGATCGACAAGGCGGCAGCCAAGATTGCCGTCGGTGATTACAGTGAGAGAATTCAAATAGATTCCAAAGACGAGATTGGTGAGCTGGCGACAACCATTAATCACATGGTGGAGCAACTTGCGCGCGTTGATCTGGAAAAGAGACAGCTGAATCAGCTGCGGCATGACTTTTTGGCTAATGTTTCCCATGAGCTGCGAACGCCGCTTACGGCGATGCAGGGTTTTTTGGAGGCGCTTCAGGATGGTTTGATCGAAGAAGGAGCACGGGAAAAATATTACGAGATCATGGTTAACGAAACCCTTCATATGAATCGGCTGGTGGATGATATTACCGATTTAATGAAGCTGGAAAATAAGGAAATCGATCTTGTGTGGTTGGCGGTCGATGTTCAGGCGATGTTGTCCAAGCTGTCCTTTAAATTCCAACCGGAAGCAGAACTTCGCGGGACGGTTATTCACTGCCTTGAAGATGAAAATTCGCCACAGGCTCACGCTGATCCGGATCGACTGGAACAAATTTTTAATAATTTGATCAAAAATGCAGTTAAGTTCACCGAGAACGGAACGATAGAATTGAAGGCGATGGCGGTTCCGTCGGAAGGGTGTGTCCTCATCACGGTAACCGATACGGGAATCGGTATATCACCGGAGGATCAAGGGCTCATCTGGGAGCGCTTCTTCAAAGTGGAGAGAGGCAGACCAGTGAAGCATAAAGGCTCATCCGGCTTAGGGCTCGCCATTGTGCGAGAGCTTGTAGAGCTTCACAATGGAAGCATTCGCGTGCGAAGCGAGCTGGGGATCGGAAGCGCCTTTGAAGTCAGAATTCCGCTTTATGACAGCCGTCAGTATGTGCGGCCGTTGGTAAATTTGGCTGATGTTGGATAACTCGTATCCACCTATCGCTAGAACCAAACAATCCACTAAATAAATAATGCATGAGCCTCCATCTCCTTCACAAAGGGTTGGAGGTTCTTTACTTATGCAGGCGTCCTTGCAAAATCCGAGCTTCTTAGACGAGTTAAAAAAATTCGCGCCTGCACAGTGGAACTATCTATATCAAATGTTCTAAAATATCGAGAGAAGCTCATTCGAAGATATGACCTTGAACAATTCCCTCGTGGATAAAATGGGAGTTTATGGACCTGGCTGCGCGTTCTTCCTAGATCGCTATCTTCCCACTTAAGCAGGCGAAGGCAGCTAATTTTATTTTACGTTGTCCAAGGTTGACAATGGAACGGATAGCTAATAAATGAGATGAATTGGGACATTGAACAGTCCTGATTTCCATAGAGAGGTTTATGATATGATCAATAATTTTTGGCGCGAATTGCCACGACCTTTTTTTGTATTGGCTCCCATGGAAGATGTGACGGATGTTGTGTTTCGTCATGTCGTGAGCGAAGCGGCAAGACCCGATGTTTTCTTTACAGAGTTTGCGAACACGGAGAGCTATTGTCACCCGGAGGGGAATCACAGCGTTCGCGGGCGTTTGACTTTCACAGAGGATGAACAGCCTATCGTCGCGCACATATGGGGAGATAAGCCGGAATACTTCCGTCAGATGAGTATCGGCATGGCGAAACAAGGGTTTAGAGGTATCGATATCAATATGGGCTGTCCTGTAGCCAACGTTGCGGAGAATGGGAAAGGAAGCGGCTTGATCTGTCGTCCTGAAGTTGCAGGGGAGATCATTCAAGCAGCCAAAGTCGGAGGACTGCCCGTAAGCGTAAAAACAAGGCTGGGTTTCAGTGCTATAGACGAATGGCGCGATTGGCTAACCCATATCTTGAAACAAGATATCGTTAATCTATCCATTCATCTGCGGACAAGAGAGGAAATGAGTAAAGTAGACGCTCATTGGGAGCTAATCCCGGAGATTAAGAAGCTTCGCGATGAGGTGGCACCGGATACGCTGTTGACCATTAACGGAGATATACCTGACCGTCAAGTCGGGTTACAGCTCGCACAACAGTATGGTGTAGATGGAATTATGATTGGGCGTGGTATATTCAATAATCCTTTCGCCTTTGAGAAGGAGCCGAGGGAGCATAGCAGTGGGGAATTGCTTAACCTTCTACGGTTGCATCTGGATCTCCATGATCACTATTCAGCACGGGAGCCGCGTCTGTTTAAGCCTATGACTCGCTTCTTTAAAATCTATGTCCGTGGATTCCGAGGAGCTGGCGAATTAAGAAATAACTTAATGAATACGAATTCAACGAGTGAAGTGCGTGCATTGCTCGATGAGTTTGGAAGCAAGTAATAGCTCTTGTTCTCACTGATTACTCCACACATGTGGAGTCGGTGGCTTTGTTGGCCTACAACGTTTAGCAGGCTTCTACACAACAAAACCCAGCCTTTATGAGGGCTGGGTTCTTTGGTAACCAATTAATTTGATTGAGCAGAGTACATTTCCATCTTTTTAAGATCAATGATCACCACTTTTTAATAGGTCGAGACCAATCAATCCGTTAATATGAGTAATCTCTTCATGAAAAACACCAAAATCAATAGGTATATCTGTTAGAATTAATGAGCCTAATTGGATGTGGTCGACACGTTTTTGAAATGAATACTCGTCTCCGCCGATACCAAAGCTTCGTACAAGCTTATCCCCATTTTCAAATTTAATACCAATTTGTGACACGACATCTGAGGATAGAAGTGTATGCGCAGCACCGGTATCTATCACTAAATTATCGATTTTTATAGAGTTTCCTTTATAACAAAGCACTAATGATGTTTGGAGTAAATGATCGATTAGGTAGATTTGCATCTTACCGGCCTCTGTAGAAAGCACTTTTTCTAATTTCTATAGTAATCCGATCTTGACCTGTATGATAAACAATATTATTTTGTCTGCACTGTAAAAGTTCTTTTGTTGCCTCATCGGGATCCGCAATAGCTTTAATCAATGCGACTTCATCAACGTACTGAATGCTTTCTTCTGTATGGGAATTCAAAATTTCGAGAAGGACGTACTGATCAGGGTAAATATTACGGACTTCCTGCCATTGCATAGTAATCACACCTCTCCATTTGTATTAACCTTCTTAATTATATCATACTATCGGTTTTGTTGGCTTTTCTCAGGTATGGAAAGGAGTCCCACTCCCCTCACCTCTATACTAGTAACCTACTCTGTGAGCGATTTTCTTCCTTTTTGAGGAAACGTATTACAGTTCTCAACTCAGCAATGAGTAAAATTTGTTAAACTTCGACTACTTATACTAAAAAACTCGGTCTCCTCTCCAAACGGTAAAATACCGATGGAAGGGTACCGAGTTTTCTTGTTGCTTTTATTCCAGATTGGCATGATTCTTAAACATAGTCGCACCTTGAAGTTCCTTTATCTCCATAAGGCTTAGTACGACCGTATCCAGCAGCAGCAGGAGGGCTTGTTCGAATAAGCTTCCCATAGGCTGCCTGGAGCTGCCCGATGTGCTTTCTTTGGTAGAAGCGGGAATGCGTACGACCGTAGAAGATAATATACCTAAGGTTGATTCTGATACAATTGTAATGGCAGCAACCGAGGCGCCTGTGCTTTTGGCTTTGGATGCCATTGCCGTCAAGCTTTTGGTCTCGCCAGACCCTGACCCAACCAGAAGCAGGTCACCTTGGGTAATACCTGGTGTTATGGTCTCTCCTACCACATAAACACGGAGGCCCATATGCATAAGTCTCATCGCGAATGCGCGCATCATCAGCCCAGAGCGTCCTGCTCCTGCTACAAAAATCGTTTCAGCTGTTAAAATCTGATGAGCAAGCTCATCAATCTCATTTGGTTGAATACCTTGAAGCGTGCGCTCCAGTTCTTGAAGAATAGAGGATACAGATTGCAGCGTACTCATGTCCATTATCCCTGTCTAATCAGTTGATGCATTTGAGCTGCAACTGCTGGTTTGTCTTCAACGCCGGTAATACCGCCGCCTACGATAACCAGATCAGGCTGTGCGTGGATGACTTCAGGTAGTGTCTGAAGTTTAATGCCGCCAGCGATTGCTGTTTTTGCCTGTTTTACGACACGCTTAATTGTAGCCAAGTCCTGAAAAGAGTTTTTACCCTCTGCTTGATGGTCGTAGCCGGAATGTACACAGATATAGTCAACGCCAAGGTTGTCGATTTCTACTGCACGTGCGGCAATATCTTTCACATTAATCATATCAACCATAATTTTTTTGTTTTGTTTCCGAGCTTCTTCCACAGCGCCTCTAATCGTGGAATCATCGGATACACCAAGCACGGTGATGATATCAGCTCCTGCTTCGGAAGCTTTCATCACCTCATAACCGCCGGCGTCCATGATTTTGAGATCGGCGAGTACTTTAAGCGAAGGGAATTCTGCTTTGATTTCTTTAACGGCGCGAAGCCCTTCGTTGATCACAACAGGAGTTCCAATTTCCACGATATCGATATAAGGCGCTACCTCTTTTATAAGTTGTTTTGCCTCAGGGATGTTGACCAAGTCGAGTGCCAGTTGAAGTTCCATATAATAAAATGTCTCCTTTAGATGAATTATTATTTTAGGGCTGAGTTCATAGTAGGACGATACCGAAATTTATGGAAGTACGCACTTTCAAGTAAGTCTGTATCCTGGAGGATACTGTAAAGCGCAAAAAAGCAGACTCCATGCGGAGTCTACCGGTTTGTAATAGATATTTGCCCGTTTATTTTTCAGTAGCTTGAAGTGGTATTAGCTCAGAATTAGAGGTTCTGCCGAGCACTTCTTCGCCATAATTTTTCCCCCAGTTGTACATCAGCTTAAGAATCGGGACGAGGCTTTCTCCATATGGAGTCAGCTTATATTCAACCTTTGGCGGGACAACCGGATATACGGTTCGCTCGACAAGCTGGTCTTCTTCCAGCTCGCGGAGCTGGTTGGTTAAAATCTTTTGCGTGATATGGGGAATGAGCCTCTGAAGCTCACTAAATCTCTTAGTACCGTCGATGCCCAGATGCCAGAGGATAATAAGTTTCCATTTGCCTCCGATTAACGCGAGTGTGAGTTCTTTCTCACAGTTAATTTGATCAATTTCAATTCTTGAACGGATATCTTTCGCCAAAGCTTAAGCACCTCCACATTCCTATAGTGTCACAATAGATTACAGGATTATAGGGCACATGTCTATGGAAGAAGATGTCGAGTATTATTCAGGAAGATCGCGGTTTGCTAGACGGACTCCGAACTGAGAAAGCAGTTTTCGCAGAGTATCCTCTGAGATGGCTGCTTTTTCTTTTAGGGCTCCAGTCACGAAACATCTGACAAAAAGCTGAAATGGAATGGAAACCAGCGCTGAATTTGCAAGAAAAGTTGTTGATAATGATCGGATACATCAAGATTGTCCCCATTAAGATCCCCCAGCGATGCCAACGATGATTGAGTCGAAGGCGGTAGCTGTCTTTTTGCTCAGAATTTGCTCAGAACGGTGTGCTATGGTTAATGGGTATGACAAAAAAATACACAATGCGACAGATTTAATAACTGGGCTTGTGCAAAGGATTGGGGATATCAATGAAAAAAATATCTGTGTTTCTTATCATGGTTGCCATGTTATTTGTTAATTGTTCCTTTGTATCTGCTGCTGTAAAAACGGGGTGGGATATAAGCGCTGCTCGTGGCGTGGCGGTTGACGCAAGCGGTAAAATATACGTCGCGGATCTGGGGAATCATCGGGTTCAGATTTACAATAGTGACGAAAGTTTATATAAGACGCTTGGTGTTAAAGGAGTACTCGGTTCAGACAACAGCCACTTTAACTCGCCGAGGGCAGTTGAAGTCGAGAGGACGACAGGGGATATCTATGTCCTAGATAGTACCAATAATCGAGTACAGGTGTTTGACTCTCAAGGTAACTGGTTGCGAACTATCGCGCTGCCGCCAAATGCTAGCAAAACACCAATCCCCGAAGCCATGACACTGGATGGCAATGGGCATCTATTCGTGTCTGATCAAAATATTAATATCGTATACCGATTCGACCTCGATGGGACGAATATGATTGTCGTTGATTCTACCGGGGTTAGTGGAAGGCCTATGGGGCTAGCCGTGGATGATTCAGGAAATCTGTACGTCTCACAATATAATTCTCAAGTTGTGTTCAAATACCAATATAACTCAGGTTCGGGTACGTACTCAAAAGTGAAAACGATTGGGGCTTTGAACGCTTCAGGTACAGACAATAGCCACTTTAATGGTCCTTGGGGTTTGTACACGGATAGCAGCAACCGACTATATGTTACAGACCAGACTAATAAACGCGTGCAAGTTTTTAATAGTGACGGCAACTATGCGTTAACATTGTCCGATACAGGTTTTATAACTCCGCATGATGTAGCTTCAGATAGCAGTGGGAATGTTTATGTGTTGGATAGAGGGGCCAATAAAATATTTTTATTTAAACCGCAAGAAAGCTTTGGTACAGCACTTGGTCAAAACATCGTTCCGACTTTTATAGGAAGTATCACGACCCTGACCGTCGATCAAAATTCCGGTGCTGCCGATATCACAAGCTTATTGCACATCAGCGACACGGATCTGGGTCAGATCGAGACATGGACAGCCAGTTCTCCACCTTCACATGGTACGTTGAGCATCACCAATGTGACTGCACCCAGCGGCAGTGTCGATATCGCTCCAGGCAGCCCGATTACGTATACACCGACAGCCGGATACTCCGGTACCGACAGCTTTACGGTACAGGTAAGCGATGGCGTCGGCGGAACGGTAACCCGTACCATATCGGTGAACATAAGAGGGCAGGTTGCAACGCCGACAGCCAATCCGGCAAGCGGCGCTGCGGTGGCGAACAACAGTAAAGTGACTTTGGGATCCGCAACAAGCGGAGTGACGATCTATTACACGACCGATGGCACGACGCCAACAACGGGTAGCGCGAGTGGAACGAACGTAACGATCAGCGGTGCGCCGGGTGCAACCGTAATCGTCAAAGCGATAGCGGTAAAGGCAGGCAGTTTGAACAGCAGCATGGCAACGTTCACGTATACGATTCAAGCTCCTGCGCCAATAAACTTGACGGCAGCAGCAGGAGACGGCCAAGCAACACTGAGTTGGACTGGGGTTCAGGGAGCAAATACGTATAGTGTTTATCAAGGAACAGCTAGCGGTAATTACGATTCGATTCCAGTGGTTACGGTTAGCGGTGTGTCTCATACGGTAACGGGATTGACCAATGGCAGTAATTATTACTATGCAGTCAAAGCCAATTACGCAGGAGGAAGCAGCGACTACTCCAACGAAGCCATTGCAAAGCCTAAATCAGGTGATGCGAATTTGAGCGGCCTGGCATTATCGAGAGGTACGCTGAATCCTATATTTGCGCCGAACATAGTGAGCTATGAAGCAGACGTAACGAACGACGTGACCAGCGTCACGATAACGCCGATGGTATCCGATGTCGGCCATGCTGCGGTAACAGCGAGCGTCTACACCAGCAGTGGTAATCTTAAGGATGGACCGTTTACTTTGACAAGCGGTACGGCTTCTCCAGCTGTTACCCTGGACGAGGGAAGCAACGTGATAAAGGTAGTTGTGACAGCACAAGATAGCACAACGAAGACGTATACGGTGACGGTGACCCGCGTTGGGAGCAGCGATGCGAACTTGAGCGGCTTGAGTCTGTCGAGCGGGTTGCTGAGTCCAGTGTTTGCATCGGGTACGACGAATTACAGTGCGACTGTGCCTAATGATGTATCAGTCACGACAGTCACCTACCATCCTGCTGATAGCCATGCAACTGCGGCTTTACGGCTTAATGGGGCTTCGGCTAACAATCCAGTTAATCTGACCGTGGGCTCAAATATCATTAGTGTTGTTGTTACTGCGCAGGATGGAACTACGAAAAGCTATTCAGTGACAGTTACACGTGCAGGTTCAAATAACGCAGTCTTAAGTTCGCTGAACTTAAGCGGCATTACGCTAGATCAACCGGTAACAGGAAATGTTTATGCGTATACCGCGACCGTGCCTTATGATGTTTCTGTTACTACAGCTACGTACGCAACTACGGAAAGCCATGCGACCGTTGCTTTAAGTTTAAACGGAGCACCAGTTATTAATCCGATAAGTTTACAAATGGGGTCAAATATCATTAGTTTCGCAGTGACTGCACAGGATGGAACGGTGCAAACCTATACAGTCAATGTTACACGGGAACCCCAACGGGTTGCTAATATTTCAGTGTCCAGTGCTAGCGAAACCATGTACGTCGGAGACTCTCTACAACTTAGTGCAAGTGTAACTCCTGACAATGCAACGGACAAAACAGTTAGCTGGTCGGTAGTTCCAAGTACGGGGGCGGCAACAATCAATGAGGATGGTTTGCTCGTTGCAACTCAAGTGGGTATGGTTACCGTTCAGGCAACGGCACAGGATGGTTCCGGTATTGTAGGAAGCAAAGTTATTACGATCTCTAACAGATCTACTAGCGGCGGTAGTCATTCTGATTCTCATACAGATACTCAATCGCCGTCTGCACCTGTACAGACTCCTGAACCTGCTCAGACACCGGATTCGACACCAAAACCTGCAACAGATGTGTTTAGGTCGAATGTAGTACAAGGCGACAATAATGTTGTTAAGAACATAGAAACACGGATTCAGGAAGCTAAAAAAGACCCAACTATAGCTAATCTTTTGGACACTAAAGGACATTGGGCAGAAAAGACGATTGATATTTTCGTAAAACTACATGTGATTGAAGGTTACGATGATGGTGCGTTTAAACCGAATGGTAATATCACACGCGCTGAATTCGCAATGATTCTGAGCCGGGTATTCGATATTAATGGCGGCGACAATACTAGCACTGTCTTGAAGGATGTTGGCAGCCACTGGGCGCAAGGCGCAATCGAGAGATTTGTAAAAGCAGGGGTAATCAGCGGCTACGAGGACGGTACGTTCAAGCCGGATAAAACGATTACTCGCGAGGAAATGGTAGTCATGTTGTCCCGCATAATAAACCTTAACAACGTGGCGAAGGACACCTCCAAAGGCAATTTCAATGATCTGGAGGGGGCTTATGCAACAAATGAGATCAAAGCTGAAGCGCAGGCAGGAATCATTAGCGGTAAAGCGGATGGGAAATTTGATCCCAAAAATAATGCCACACGCGCTGAAGCTTTGCAGATTATATTGAATACGTTGAAGCTCAACCCGCAATTGAAGACGTTATTGGATTCGATTAATTAAATAGGAACTTTCACTCTTAAGTCCGAGAAATCGGGCTTTTTTACTTTTCCATGTATTGACAATGGCAAGTAAAGCTATATAATAACAAATAGATATTAACAAAATGTTATTAACAAAAAGAAAACAACAGGTGATTAGAATGACAGAAATAATCATGAGAGACCGCAACGGGTTAACGGAGCGGGAATTTTTGCAAAAATACGATGCCAGTATATATGAACGTCCTTCGGTTACCGTGGATATGCTTATTTTTACTGTTTTTGATAAAGATCAGGACAACTACCGGAAGCTGCCCGAAAAGTCTTTGCAATTGTTGCTCATTAAGAGGGGAGAGCACCCTTATTTGGGTCAATGGGCACTTCCAGGAGGATTCGTATCTGTACGTGAAAGCATTGAAGAAGCCGCGCAAAGAGAATTGAAAAGCGAAGCCAATATCGAGAACCTCTATATGGAGCAGTTATTTACATGGGGCGACGTGGGGCGTGACCCAAGAACGCGGGTGATCAGTTCCTCATATATGGCGCTTGTGGACCGGACGTCGCTAGATGTTAAGGCAGGTGACGACGCAGAGGACGCGCGTTGGTTTGAAGTCAAACATCAAGTTTTTCAAGAGAAAAAAACGATTCTGGAAGATGGGTACGAGTTTGAGCGAATCATAAAAATAACGCTGAACCATGAAGCGGAGCTTCTAGCCGCAACGGTGAAGATAACGACGATGATTACCGGGCGGACAAGGAGAATCAGCCGTAAAATTGTCGAGTCGCAGGGGCTTGCTTTTGATCATGCCAAGATTATTGAATACGCCGTAGAGAGGTTGCGCAATAAAATCGAATACACTGACATCGCGTTCCATCTTATGCCTCCTTTATTCACGCTGTCAGAGCTTCAACAGGTCTATGAAGTTATTCTCGGGAAAGAGCTGCTTGCTGCAGCATTTCGAAGAAAGATAGCGCCTATGGTCACAGAGACGAATGAATTTACAAAAGATGCCGGGCATCGCCCCTCCAAGCTTTATCGTTTTAACCCCAATTGGGAGAACATTTAACCATGCGAGGACGGATTTAATATGGAAAAGTTCACTTTTTTCTATCGGATAGAGTCGCCGTTTTCACAATGGCATCCTGCTCTATTTCAAATAAACGGAATTACCTTTAATTGTGCAGAACAGTACATGATGTATCAAAAAGCTAATCTTTTTAAAGACGAGAAAATCGCGGCAAAAATCTTATCCGCCCAAACTCCGCGTGAGCAGAAAGAGCTTGGACGAGCGGTACGCAACTTTCAGCACGACAAATGGGAGACTTCCTGTCGACAATTCGTGTACGAGGGGAATTACGCAAAATTTATTCAGAACCAATCACTGCTCGAGAAGCTGCTCGCAACAAAAGGCACCACACTGGTGGAAGCAAGTCCGACGGATCGCATATGGGGTGTAGGATTGCTAGAAGATGATCCACGGATCTTAAACCGGAAAACATGGAGAGGGACTAACTGGCTAGGTGAAGTGCTTACGAATTTAAGGGAAGACCTGCTCTCTAAAATGAATAAATAGCATCCGAATCCATTATTGGTCATCAGGTCAATTGTCAGGCCGTAATGGGCTCGGGCGTAGCCAAGCAAGTGAAGCAACTCTATCCTGAGGTTTTTAATATACGAACGATGACGCTTTAAAAAATGCTCTATCCCAATTGTACGAGTTTGCCAAGGAAAACCAATGTTCAGTAGCACTTCCCTACAAAATTGGCTGCGACCGCGGCGGTGGGGATTGGCATGTTGTTTTAGGAATGATCAGTGATATTTTCACGGATGTAGCCATTACACTATATAAATTGGAATAGGAAATTGGATTAAACGGAAGTTCAAATAATGGAGTGAGTTGTATGAATCTACAAAATAGTAATAGAGAAATAAGATCTCAAGTAGCTAAAGAAACGTTAGCTATTCTAGAAAAAGGCCACTACCTTAACTCGGAAGGGAACAGAATTACAATACAACAAGAGGTAGAGACGGCTATACGTGACTCAAAACTATATTCACCAAATGGATTACAGATAATTAAGCAGGAGGCAGTATCCCGGATAAATGATCATCAGGGAATTCAAACAAAAATTGAAGTGACGGACGAATCTACTTTAGCCGCTGCCCGAAGACTTGTGGTAAAAGAAGGGTTGCAGAACACCCTGTGTCTTAATTTTGCCTCTGCGAAGAATCCGGGCGGGGGGTTCCTTGGGGGAAGTCAGGCTCAGGAAGAAAGTTTGGCTCGTTCCTCTGCACTATACCCCTGCATTTCACAAATGGATGAGATGTATACCTATAACCGGAATCTTAAGACTTGTCTGTATTCAGATTATATGATTTATTCCCCTAGAATTCCCGTCTTCCGAAGCGATGATTGTACACTTCTAGAGAATCCATATTCAGTTTCCATCCTCACAGCGCCAGCTGTTAATGCTGGGGTTGTCCGTGAGCGGGAACCGCAGCAAGTGAGTATGATTGAGCCAGTCATGCTAGAGAGAATCCGGTACATTCTTTCCGTAGCGGCAAAACATGGGGAGAAAGCCATCATTCTGGGGGCATATGGATGCGGCGTTTTTAGAAATAATCCTAGTGATGTTGCCAGAATGTTTAAGCGTGTGTTGGTTGATGAAGGCTATCGGACATTATTTGATCATATTGTTTTTGCCATCCTGGATAAGACTGACGAAAAGAGAATTGTTAACCTATTCAAGAGGGAGATGAGATTCTATGAGTCTGAATAGTAAAATTAAAGGCGGTCTCTACGGAGTAGCAGTAGGCGATGCATTAGGCGGGACGACGGAATTTATGAGCAGCCGGGAAATCCAGAAGAAATACGGATATCTCACCGATATCGTCGGTGGCGGCGTTTGGGATCTCACGCCAGGAGAAGTAACGGACGATACCATGATGACCCTTTGCGTGGCGGAAGGAATTCTAACTGACCCTCACGAACCCAAGCAGGCAATCGGCGAGAAGTTTCTCGAGTGGTACAGGTCGGATCCCAAAGATATCGGAAATATCATTAGAAGATCCCTAAGTAACTATCAAGGTAACTGGTTTGAGGCCGCGTATTCAGCTCACTTGGGTTTAGGACGAAGTGCAGGTAACGGTTCTCTTATGCGTTGTCTCCCTGTTGGTTTGATTTACCCTAATCTTTCGGATATTGAAAAGGTATCACGCTTGCAATCAAAAATGACTCATTATGATGAACGTTGCAATCAGGCGTGCGAGATATACAACCGAATCGTTTGGAGATTGCTACACGGTGAAAAGCTTACAGAGGCCATTCAAAGGGAAATTACGAACACGGAATACGAGGATATTTTAAATGGAACTCCTGATTGTGAACCAAGCGGTTTTGTCGTCCATACGTTTCGTCACGTTCTCCACTTATTGCTGACAAGCGATTCGTTCTCGGATGTTGTTGAGCGGGCAGCTAACTTGGGGGGAGATTCGGATACCATAGGGGCTATAGCAGGCGGTCTTGCGGGAGTCCATTATGGCTATGAGGGGATACCTGAGCGATATTCGGGTGTGATTCTTATTAAGGATAGGCTTGATGCTTTGTCGGAACGGATTTTTGGGTTGCGTGATAGGTTGGTTTGAGTTGTTAAGGTAGATCTGCAGGTAGAGTGATAAGTGGATATGGAGTTTTAGTAGGTATTTATACAACAAAACCCAGCCTTTATGAGGGCTGGGTTCTTTGGTAACTGATGAATTAAATTGAGCGGAGTGGATTTCCATCTTTTGAAGATTAATGATCATTTCACCGCTTTTTAATAGGTCGAAACAATCAATCAAATAATATAATTAATTTCTTCATGTATAACACCAAAATCAATAGATATATCCTTTAGAACTAATGAGTTTAATTGGATGTGATCGACAAGATGGAGAACATTGATGAAGATGAACGTAAATTCAGGGTATATCGCTGAGTTATTTCAATGCTATATCGAATCATTGAAATGTGAAAATGCATTACAAAATTTTAAAAAACCAGCCATCATCGAATTCAAAACTTCTTAATCCGATTTTGGGGAAATATAATGTGGTTAAATATGTTCAGAGAATTAGTATTGTCTAGTAGTCGGTTGGCTTGTAATTGTATTTTGCAATATATTCATAAACCAATAGTAGCGATTGGACACCTCAAGTAAGAAGGAATGAAAAAAATCTGCTTGTCACTAAACGATATCTCAATAATAGAAGTGTTATTGAATATGACCGCCACTGTAACGAGTATGCAGTTGATGTGAATGAATAAGGGCAATTGTATGTGATTATCGCAACGCAAAGTAATGTATAGATTAAAAAACTGTTGGGATAGGGTTAGCTCTTGATTCCTACGACTTAACAGATATTTGTATACGAATGCGTAAGCGCTTCCGCATAGAGGATGCCTTGAACAGATGTTAGCTCTGAGTGTCAGTGCTTCATGATTTTCCATGTTGACGGAATGAGTGAAACGAGCCCGAGAACTGCATCTTGGAAGGAGCATTGTAGAGAAATTCTTGGAACGGGCGAAGCAGAAAGTTGAAGAAGCAAAAAATGAGCAGCCTATTCCTATTGGAGTAACTTTCTTTTTAATCTATAATAGTAAAATATGGGAATTAAAGAGTTGCTATGAGTAATGAAAAATTAGCATTAGATGTTATCTTTGAGACAAGCGTATGGGTTTTATCGTTAATTCCAGGTGCTGAAATAATCGTCGATCCTGTTAAGTCTGTAGTTTCAGATTACGTAATAATCCAATTATCAAAGCGGGAGGAATTTAGGGATAATACCTATTGGATTAAAAGAAATAAAAGGGAATATGTAAAGATTAATCTACTTCATTATGACAATCTATATGGTTATGCAGTAGACATCAAAGAGATGTCAACACATTAAAATGGAAATAAAGTAGTCTCGAGACTTTTTTAAATGGAGAGTGTGAAGGTGAAGATCGGAAGAAATAAACCGTGTTCCTGTGGTAGTGGTAAGAAGTATAAAAAATGTTGTTTAGGAATAAATGAAACTAATATTGGAAAAACAAGCTTCAGTTCTTCTAATTATGGGGACAATTTTCCTTTCTTAGAAATGAAAATCAAAGCATTAAAGTCTATTTTTGAAAGGTATTCTTTCGAGGATTTAGTAAAAGCAGTTTTTTGTATAAATATAAATCTTAATAATCGTTCAGCCATTGAGAATGCATTAGCACTTAATGGATGCTTAATACAACATGATAAATTCGGGGATAAAAGCATAGATAATTATGCGGATTTTACCAATTTTTTTAATGAAGTTTCAAAAGTTCTTACTGTTAGTAGCTACGATGATTACACTATTGAAGATTTCGGAGAAGTGAAGTTTTACTGGAATAATAGAGCTTATAGTGTCATTCTAGGAACAGGACATGAACAAGTTTTTGGGGCTATTCAATTTTTGCCTAAATTGGCGAAGATTCTGAAAAAAGAGGATATGTTAAAAGAAGTGTTAGAGTATTCATCAAATATGATTGAATATTTTAAAAGCAATAACGTTTCCAATAATCAAGTAGAAGTAAAATATTTATTACCATCTGAGAATTTGTTCCAATCTGTGCAAGATTATTTTGAGTTGAATTTGCATAATACAGTAAGCGATTTGGCTAGCTTCTTTACGAAGGAAACATCATTAATAGAAAAAAAGCACTTTGTAATTAAGTTAGAAAGTTTATATCCTCTCTTTAATACATCCATAATAGTTGATTTTTATAGTATTTTACTTAAACAAGCAACACAATCCCAAATTATCGATCATATTAATCTTACAATTTTATATAATATTGAGGAAATTTGTAGACTACAAGATAAAGAGCATCCACAAATACTTTTCCCTATTTCTACTACTAAAAATGGGAAATTCACATCGAAAAAGCCGTATGTGTTTGTAGCATTAGCAAAAAAAATAGCCATTCTTGCTATAAATTCAGATCAATTTGAAACACAAGAGTTAGATAATGAATTAAACAGGATTTATGACTTACATCAACAAGATAAACTGAATTTTGTTGAAGTGGTCAAAGAAAAAAGTAGTGATGGTTATAGAGGAATAACCATTTCAAAAGATACCAAGCTCTCAGTAATATTATTTAATAGTTTTACTGATGTTACGGGATATTGCTTTCAGTTTAGTGAGAGAAACCAAAAATATTTTACATGTTCAGCAATTGATATGATGTATATGATTGGCTTTATGGAAGGTATTGATGAGTTAGGACTTTACTTAACTCAGGATAGAGAACAAGAATATGAACAGTTCTTTGGGTTTGGAGGAGAAGCCACACATTTTATATCGTGGAAGCAGATGAATCACATGTTTTCTAAAGGTGCTATCTCTTATGGAATGATTAGCATAATGCCAGGTACAGCAGATGAATACGTATGGGATCACTTTAGAACTAATTTAGGCAATTATCCGTGGGGAATGAATGACTTTATGTTCTGCAATCCTTTTGTTTGGAAAATTAAACGGCTTGAAGAGGGTTATTACGAATATGTAAATAAACTCTCCAAAGGTTTTGGAGGCTTCGGAAAGAAATTTATTAATGGTTGCTTCATTTTTTTTACCCATAATGTAGAATTTTTAAAGGGACAAGATTTTTCTAATAAACAAATTGATTTAATAAATTTAATTGATGATTTAAATCTTAGAAAAATCAAAAGATATTCCGAGTGGTTCCAAGAAAATGCTTTTTTTAATAATCGTTTTCTTCAGTTAATGGACATGCCAATTTCGTATGCCAAGAGAGTGGATTATACTGGTTTTACAAACGACATTGAGCGACTTTATGTTTATAGTGATTTATATTTTACCGAGAAAGAAATAATTATCAGGTATTCGGTTAACGCAGATAAATTATATCAAGATATTGAAGCGTCACAGAATAGGAGTGTTGAAACAATATACTTCTTAGAGCTACTCCGACCATTAGAATTCTATATACCAAAAGAATATACGATGTTAAAAAAACAATTAGAAAATGATATGGATTTGCCTAAAGAAGTTGGAGTAGTATCTGTTGAATTAGATTACTATTGGTCGGATAAAAGTATTGGGTTTAATGTACCTGATAAGGCTTTTCAAGATGCAAGAAAAATTATTGCAGAAATTTGCCTATTAAAAGGTATTAATCAAGGTATGTATGAGGGAAAAGAGGCAACTAAAATTATTCGAACAATGCAGGCTGAATTGATTAGTTTTTTAGAAGAAAGGGTACAGGTATTTGAGAATAATGATTTACATCAAAAACTATTAAACCTATATGCAGATAGTATCCATAATATAAATATTCATAAGAAACGATATGGTAGCTTTCAAGATGTCGAAAAAGAAGTACGGGAAGAAGTTCGAGAAAAAATTATTAAAATGCGTGAAGAGGAGAGACACCATTTACGAGTTATTCAATATCTACTAGAAACAAATTTGAGCATCCTTAGGGACGTTAATATTCCGGTAAACCATTGTAGTAGTTCAGATATTGATTTTTTACTCGCCTTTTCTAATTGGTTAGTAGTATTACAGGACAATGCTGATATTTGTTATAACAGTGCAAGAAGTCACAAGATTGAAGTGGACTCTGAATACCTAGTGAATATACTTGAGGTTGAATCAATCTCTGAGTTTGAAAGAGTAGTAGGCAAAAGAATATACGAAAATAGTGATTATAGTATCAGAGGAGACGAAGAGGATACAGCTTTTTTAAATCAAGTAATGGATAATTTTAAAGTGGATACTAATATTGACTTTAAGAATCTTATGTCTCTTATTGAATATTTACAGTTGACCTTCATGGAAAATGCGTTTGGTGAATGTTTACCGAATGTATTTGTTCTAAATATTACTGATCTTATTAATGGGTTTATGGAAGTTATAGAAGGGGCAATAAGTGAAAATGAAATATTAGAAATATTAAAGTTTTTAACTTCGGAGGGTGTTACCTTTAAATTATGGAGAGGAAAGATACAGAGCTTTTTGCCAATTAATGAAAGAGTGAACCGTGACAATCGGTTTGACGTAAAACCTTTAGTTAAAAGAAATGAGCAGATTATATTCTCACCAGTAGTCATGAAGGAGCTTCATAATAAATGGAGGAATGGTCTCGCAGACTTCTATCCACCATACGAAATAGGCTTGGAAAATACCGTGAAAATATTAGGGCAATGGAAGAAACGTTATGAAGATTTAATGGTGAAAGATATTGCTAAGATTTTCAAAGAAAATGGTTTCTCTCATATATGGCCTGATGCTAAATTGCATTCTCTAGACAAGTCTGGTAATCATCCTAAGGAATTAGGGGACTATGATGTTTTGGCTGTTAATGAGGAAAAAAGGGAAGTATGGTTAATTGAGAGTAAAGTTCTGAGTAAAGTGGGGTCTTTTTACGAAGGACACATGCAGCAATATAACTTCTTTTTGAATCACAAATACGATGAGAAGTTTCAAAAAAGAATTGAATACATGAATAATCACTATAGAGATTTTTTAACTTCTCAGAATATAATGAGTAAATATGATTATGAGATTGTACCTTATATGGTAACGAATAAGATATTTACATCAAGATATAAAGATATTGAATATCCGATCGTAAGTATATATGAATTTAAAGAATTGTTTAAAAGTATGAATAGCAAGTTCAAGTTATTAGAAGACTGAAATCATAAGGGTTTATGGGGACAAATTGGGTGCGAAATTCAGCATAAAGCTTCACATCGCTGCCGCGGGAGCCTAAAGTCCATTTCAAAGAATGCAGTAACAGAAAGGTATTGCTGGTTTTAACATGAAGCACCATAGCAGGGTATAATCCCCATACAATGCATGTGGAGTTGGTTGTTTTGCTAGAAATTAAATAAAATATTTCATTCAAAAAACAAGTGCAACCAAAAGTGCACTTGTTTTTTGCTTCCCACTATATTACAAATTCCTATCAAATAAAACAGAAGTCATGATACAATTTACCTATATTAATTTAAGGGGAGACTCCATCGGTTATTTCAATTGTTTGTTTTAGTCTAAGAGCTGATTTAAAAGTCAAAGTATCTACTGAGGTTATTTATTCTAAATACTTAGTCAGTACAATTGAAAAATACAATGACCTTGTCATTTCTAGTGAATTATATCAATCATTTCAGAAGGCTACGTTACAAGATAATAAGGCTTAAAAAGAGCATGTTCAAGCAATTCGTAATGAATTAGCAGACAAGTCCAACAAGGTAGCAAATAAAGAGTGCCCTAAATGTGGTGGAAATTTAGTTGATCGAGTTGGAATTATCCCTAGTGTAGATTTATCCATAAAAGCATATAGCAACGATTTAAGATATTTAGAGAAAAGGTGACTCGTGCGATGCTCCCGACCGGACTTAGTAATATCTTCACCAACAAACAAAAATCCTACAAAATGGTGCTAATCATAGCACTATTAACCGAAATACAAGCCTCAGGTAAAAGAGAGGCAGCCTTATCACAGATAAAACAACGATTCCTCTCACTCCTACAGGAGAGAGAGTCAAACTGCCTTCCAGTCGATCAACCACCAGAAAAAGCCGGAACAAGCTGGAATAGCATGACCGTTACTAACGTACAGTCCGTCATCTCAACCCCGATCGCAGCACTTTCCTCCATTTTGGAGCAAACGAGCGATTCCATAGGTTTTAAGAAAGAGCTATACGAGTCGTGGTCTGACGATGTACTAAGTGAACTTTATCAATATGCTCAAACTGAGCTGGAGAACTATTACAATCAGAAGAACCAGAGCACTTTATCATTAAAAGAAGCACTATCCGACATTTTATCCACCTACCTAGTCGCGAAAAGGGAAACCTTTGCCGCACATAGATTAGGTAATTTAGTGCGTCAACTAATCCCGACTGAACTCAGGAAACTCCCGTTTATGCACCCTGATCTGAAAATCCAAGGATCAGTCGGCCAAGGTAACTGGGCAACGATTCCGTGGATCGCCATCATGGATAAGCGAATCACTGAGACAACACGTCAGGGTGAGTATCTGGTCTATCTTTTCGCGGAAGATATGAAATCTGTGTACCTCACGTTCATGCAAGGAGTCACAATTCCTGTCGAAACAAAAGGGAAACAAGCAGCTTACCAATACTTTAAACAAAAAGTCCAAGAAATCCGTGATCTACTCCCACTCGAGGGAATGGCGAAGGATGATGCTATTTACTTAACGTCTGGTGGTCTAGGCCAGGATTATCAAGTATCTACCATCGCGTATTATCGATATGATATAGATCATTTGCCGGAGGATGAGCAGCTAATCTCTGATCTTAATAATGCTGTTACCAACTATAATGAGTATGTAAATAAGAGCATCAACTCCAATGAGGAAGCAGAACGACTAGTAAGCTTCAACTACACGATAAGCCATCTTTACGCCGGACAAGGTATCATCCATTACTTATATCATCACGGACCAGAAGCGGTCACATTAGATGAACTAATCTCAAACCAAGGCTCAATCCTTCTCTCTGGAGATGATGTAAAACATCCAAAAGAGCGAATTCGCCATTTAGGACGAGCCCTACAGGACTTAGGTTTACTAAATATAAATGAGAATAACTTTTCATTAACTGAGCTTGGAAAAGAATATGCCGACCATTTTAACGATAATAAATGGGAACTTAGTGATCCACAAGTTAAGCTAATCCGAGATCAGTTAAATCGCGCTAAAAACCAAACGCCACTTGTAAGAAGCATCAATAAGGCTATAGAGATCTGTCAACAACTAGGCAGTTTCACATTAGATCAATTCGTGCCAATCTTCATTGATGCTCTTGGTATGCAAGAAACTTGGGGTGAGGTTACCCAGAAGCAACGCTCTATTTTCATGCTCAACTGGTTAGAGATCCTAAAATTCATTTCAAAATCAGGTCAGCAGTACACGTACACCGAGTGGGAGGAGAGACCTCTTGTGGATTTATTAACCGTAAGTGAGCGAGTAGCCACGATCAAAAATTTCATAGCAAGCAAAGGGTTCATGTACCCGGTCCATTGGATCGAGAACTTTTTCCTATCCCTAAAAGCAAAGCCTTTCGTAATACTGGCGGGGGTATCTGGCACGGGGAAAACGAAGTTAGTCAAGCTGTTCGCTGAGGCAGTAGGAGCGACGGCGAGTAATGGCCAATTCACTTTGATCCCCGTTAGACCGGATTGGAGTGACCCTTCGGATCTTTTGGGATATAAAGATTTGTCTGGTGTTTTTCGCCCAGGTAAGTTAACGGAAGTATTGGTTGAGGCCTCGAAGCCAGCCAATCAGGATAAGCCTTATTTTATATGCTTGGATGAAATGAACTTGGCTAGGGTTGAGCACTATTTCAGCGATTTGTTGAGTGTGCTTGAAACGCAAGAATGGCATAACCAACGGATTGTGACAACGTCGCTCATACATAGAGACTCCTTACAGAATGAGTCAGATAAGCAACTGTACGGCAACCTCTATTTGCCAGACAATGTGTACATCATCGGAACGGTAAATATGGATGAGACGACGCATCCTTTTAGCAAAAAAGTATTGGACCGCGCCAACACCATCGAGTTCAATTATATCGAGCTTGGTCAATATCCATCTGTGGAGGAAGCAAGTAATACCGAGGTGGCTACTGTTCCTCCTAATTCAGTCCTGCGAAGCGAGTATTTGCAGCTTATTGATGTGTATCGTGACTATAAGCTACTGACGGAAGAGATAACGGAGTTGTTGGTGAAAATAAATAGTATTTTGGAGCAGATTCACTCCCATGTTGGATTTAGAATTAGGGATGCTGTGTGCTTCTATATGATCTATAATGAACGGTATGCGTTGCTTAGCAAAGAAGCGGCTTTTGATATGCAGTTGTTACAGAAGATTTTGCCCCGTATTCAAGGGAGTAACTTGTCGGTGAAAAAAGCATTACTTCAACTCATGCAGGTTGCACAGGATCGTAGTTTGCCCCTAGCGGAGTATATGGAGGATGCCTCCAAACTGTATCTTTCATATGAAACGTTGGCAGCATCTAAATACCCACAAAGTGCAAGGAAAATCGCCTTCATGCTACGGAGGTTAGAAGAAGATGGCTTCACTTCATACTGGCTCTCCTAATCAAAGCAGAGAATTGCTGCGGATCGAGACGAATTTGTTTAATCTCTATATTCAGGGCAAACCTTTTCATCCAACTGTGGAGACTTTGAACCTTCATCGAGATGAGAATGAGGCTTGGGTGGATGCGCATTTTCATGCTGCTACGCTGAAAGAAGTGCTTTCAATTGAGTCGATCTCACTATTTTCACATGAAAATGGGGATCTAAGAAATTGGAATTCAGGTGACGCATGTGCACCGACTTTTTACGAAACTCAAGCTTACGAGCTGGTAATCGAAAAGAAGGCAGATATCTCCCTAACCTTTTATCATGACAACATGAATGTGAGACAGGCTGTTAAGCCACTGGGGAAGATGATTTTGTCAGGGATTCTTAATTTTCAAAATGAGGTAGGTCACTCGGAGCTTGAGCTTCGGTTGAATGGGGAGGCCGTTTTCCGTCTTCAGTTGGAGATCTTCCCCGCAAAAATTGATTATAAAAATGACTACCAAATGATTCTTAATGACGTTAATGAACAGATATATAATTTATCTTTTGACTTTCTACGCAAAACTTATAACATGACCGGGTTGAAAGAGACGAATCATCAGAGTTTAACAGAGTACTTTACAATTCTTCAGCATATTTTTACGCTGCTTGTTCAGGCTGTTGAGCGAATTAAGCTATCACCTCATTCCAAGCTTCAGAGAGAGAACCGACTTGTCGACGCTGCACGTGTAAAAAGAGCCGGAAAAGAAAACATCGCGTTTCTAGGCAAGCGACCACATCTTATGGCGAAGGATTCGGCGAATGGGGTTATTGAGGTGGGAGGCCAGTGGTTCACACCAACGCATTTGTTGGAGAGTAGGCGCCATGTTGATTATGATACGGCTGAGAATCGTTTTGTAAAATGGGTCCTTGCTCGTGTTAACCAGAAGCTGAAGGATATCAAAATCCGTCTAACAGAGAAAGGACGTACCAAAGACCCAGAGCTTATGAATAAGCTCAATCGGATGCAAAGCCAAGTACAGAGGTCGTTGCAGCATGATTTTTTACAAGTTGGTGAGATGCGGCAGTTTTCGATTTCGTTGGTTTTACAAATGGCATCGGGTTACCGAGAGGTGTATCGATATTATTTAATGCTGTTAAAAGGTTTATCGATCCAGAATGATCTATTTCGTCTATCAATGAAAGATTTGGCCCAACTCTATGAGTATTGGTGTTTCTTGAAGATTCATCATCTTTTAAGTAAAAAGTATGAGCTACTCAAGCAGGATATCATCCGTATCAACCGGAGTGGTCTGTTCGTAACCTTGGACAAGTCGCAGCAGGCGAAAATGGTGTATAAAAACCCGGTGAATGGGGAGATTTTCACACTGTTTTATAATGCGCTGCCGAAGGGCGATCGGAGCCAGACACTGGCGCAGCGGCCGGATAATGTCCTGACTTTAAAGAAGAACGATGCCGCGGCTGAGTATAAGTATATTTTTGATGCGAAATATCGGATTAATCCGGCCTACGAGGGGACGCCATATTTTCAGAAGTATCAGATGCCAGGCCCGGAAGAAGATGATATTAACACGATGCATCGCTATCGGGATGCTATTGTGTATTCAGAGGGACAGGGCAAAGAGTACGAGCGGAGCATGTTTGGAGCTTATGTGCTATTTCCCTATCATGATGAGAATCGTTTCGAGCAGCATAAGTTTTATAAAAGTGTGGAGCTCATTAATATTGGAGCTTTTCCGTTTTTGCCAAATTCGACTAGCTTGATGGAGAAGTTTTTGGACGAGATCATTATGGATAGCCCGGAGAAGGCTTACGAACGGACAACGCGTCCGCGGGGGACGAAGGAGTACTACGGGAACAAGTTGTCTGGGAAAAATGTGCTGGTTGGTGCCTTAAGTAAACAGTCTCAGTTGGACGCTGCTTTGGAGCATGGTTTTTACCATACACCACTTCGTAATATAACCGATCATAAGGTGCTGACGAGATTGGAATTCGTTGCTTTATATCAGTCGATCCGTTTGTTTGGTGCGGAGGAAGCCGGGATTTCTTGGTATGGAAGAGTGAGAGATTGGAAGGTTGTTCCACGATCTGCGATAACAGAGATTCCTTCTAGCAGGGGAGCAACGGATGAGCTTTATGTTAAGTTTGAAGTAGAAGAATGGGTGAGAAAGAAGAAGGCGATTATTCCCGCGGGGCATGGAATTTATCGGATTTTGTATACGACGGATTATATGCTTAGTAGGGCTAATGAGGTTTCGGAGTTGCGTTTGGAAACGGAAGAAGAATTGAGCGAGTGGAGAGAGAAGCGGCGTTCAGGGAAGGTTCGCGTTACGCTGGATCGGGAGCATTTGGATTTGGGGAGTGCGGTTTTGGGGATTGGGCTGGAGTAAGATGGAGGAAACTACAAGAATGAATAGTGAACTAGGCCAATTGATGAATCAAAGTTTGCTTTATCCCTTGATATTTATCGCAGCATTTATTGCAGTATTTTCATTAATAGGAGTAATTATTTATTCTCGAATATTTGTCAGGTGGGTACCAGTGAAACTTGCATCAATTTTATGGTTTGTAGGTGCTGTTTTCATCTTATTTAAATGCGTGAATTACTATACTGAAATACAAAATATGACTAAAAATTGGTCGATGTCAGGCATCGTTATAGGATTCATTGTCTTTATTGTCATGATAATTACCTGTGGAGTTTTAATTTCGAGTAAGAAAAAAAGTAAGGTAAAGAAATCTGCGAATAAATATGGTAGCTCCAGTAAATCTCAAAAGCCGCGAGTGTTACAAAATAGATCAGATGATGAAATCTTAAATAGCTCATTTGATCGCTTGTCTGGTGCAGAATTCGAACGGTTGCTTGCATTGTACTTCCGTGATCAAGGTTATAAGGTTCATGAAGTAGGTGTGGGAGGTAAAGATGGTGGGGTAGATCTTGTAATTATTGACCAGCGTGGAGAGAAAACTGCAGTACAAGCAAAATGCTATGCTAACCACAACAATGTAGGTGTTCAGATCGTACGGGAGCTGGTTGGGGCAAAGAGAAATCATGACTGCATCCTTTCCCTGCTGGTCACTACATCGGATTTAACGGAACCAGCTAAAAAAGAGGCTGAGCAATTCAAGGTTGATTACTGGCATGGAGCTTTATTGGAACAGAAGCTAAAAGCATGGGGAAAATGGCAACCAACCAATAAAAAGCTGAAAGCACAACCAGTAAAACAGACCGCACAAGTTGAAATACAAAGATCTCAAGCGCAAGTTTCTTCTTCGAAAGAAACAATTTGCTCTTGTGGTGCCCCTATGGTTCTGAGAAAGGGCAGAGAGGGTAAGCAGTTTTTTGGTTGTTCTACATTTCCTAAATGCAGGCATACGAAATCCCAATAAAATAGAACCCTAGGAGCTTAACGCTTCTAGGGTTCTATTTATTATTTCTTATTCATCGACCTCGACCATATCAATAATATCCCGAATATCCTGAATCTCTAGAGCCTCAGCGATCCTCACAATATGACTGAAGTTAATATTCTCCCGTTTCCCATTCGCTAACTCACTTAGGGCTGCATGTCGCACATCTGAAAGCCTAGACAACTCACGCATGGAAATTTTGTATTTTTTAGTAAGTTCAGATATTTTAACGATTACCTTTTTTGCCATGGTTAGATCACCTTTCGAGCAATCATGTTTAGTTGTTGACTATACGCAATAACGTACCATATAATGTTTTTATAACTGGTACGCATATGCGTAATAATGTGAGGTGGCAGCCATGCAAGAAGTCCAAACCAAATATGAACAAGCCCTACAAGAAGAAGACACTCTAACTCAAAGAATCAGCCTCTGCAAAGAATTCATCGACATCATACTAGAGTATATCTCCCATAAAGCAGATTCTATTCATATCCTCACAGCAGAGGAAATTGTCACAGCAGTGCATACCATCGGCCAGGATCTTGAAACAGAGCTGCTCCATCTAAGGTTGGAGAAGAGGATGCTAGAGAACAAGCTCAGGCTAAAAGGCCTAGGGGTGCAACATGATTAGGTTCTATCTAATCATGTTTGACTTAGTTACATCATGCCGCCCATTATTCCCGATTTTTAAACATCAAGAAAACCAATGGGAAAATTTATTAGAAAAAGAAGGTAAAAGAGAAAAGTGGGATCAAGTAGGACCTTCCAATGAAACCTAAGTCCTGTGCTAGACTTCACACTTGCTACATGCTTCAGAATAAATTAACCGCACCCATTAGTCCTATGATATTTCATCCTTACCAAATACAATGAAGCCATTAAAGAAGAACAAGTACTTATTCAAAGAATCAACGTGTGTAAAGAATTCGTAGACGTTATACTAACTTACATCTCCGAGAAGGCAGATTCTATTCATATAATTACGGCAGAGGATATTGTTACTGCGGTTCATACCATAGGTCAGGTTGGATACGGAATTGCTTCATTTAAGGCTTGAGAAGGGAATTCTGGATAATAAGCTTAAAGTGTTAATGGATTAACAGGGTCTTCAAAACCTCTCAAGTTGAGAGGTTTTTTTTGTTCTTTTGCAATACTTTCAATATCAACTCTAGTATGTTAACGTAGAAAACAGATGTCTATGTAGGAAATATATGTATTTGCGTCATGCGGATGATATCCAAAACTAAATAATCTTTGAGGTGACAACATGAAGAATGTGCTCGCTATTTTGTTGTTAGGTTCTCTTCTTGCTATTAGTGGAACATTGGCCTACAACCTGTATGAGAAAATCACGGCCCAGCCAGTCTACGTAGGATCTGGACCACCTTCCTCCATACCTCCTGGTCAGAACGCCAATGAACCGGTAACGGGTATCGCCTCCAAGGATGGAGAGAATGGCGCGGCAACTGCCAGCATGCCAGCGACTGCATCGTCAGTGCCTGCCAAAGCGGATAAGCCTGGCGCCGCAGTAAAGGAAACGACGGTCAAAATGTCCGATAAAACATACAAATACATAGGTGAGGTAGTAAATGGTGTAGCGCATGGACAAGGGGCAGCGTACTACCCGAACGAACAAAAGCGTTACGAAGGTGAATTCGTAAACGGAAAAATAACTTTGGTTGGTAAAACATTTTTCGAAGACGGGAAGCTGCGCTCAGAAGGAAAAAAGGTGAATGGAGTCATTCAGGACATAGGCTACAATGAGGATGGCAGCGTGTATTCGGAAATGACACGTCCGGAGAATAATAAATTGGGGGATGCCAAAATTTATTCGCCCGAAGGTTATCTGCAATACGCTGGGCAGGTTACCTCAGATTCGGTCATTCCTGAAGGAACGGGAACTGAATATCATTCGAATGGAAAAACAAGATATACGGGAACGTTCAAGAACGGTCAATACAACGGAACGGGTACATTTATTTCCGACGATGAGCGGGATAAGTATGTAGGCCAGTTCACAACTGGAGCCATGTCAGGGAAAGGCAAGTTCTACGAATACGGAACGATTTATTATGATGGAGAGCATCAGGATGGTATTTATCAGGGTAAAGGCAAATTTTATATGAATGGAGCGATTGCATACGACGGCGATTTCGTGAATGGAAATGCCAACGGAACCGGCAAGATGTACGATAATGGCAAGCTTGTGTATGAAGGAGAAGTTGTAGACAATATTCCAACGGGCAACGGAACAAACCACTTGGGAAGTACCAACCTGAAGATCAGCATCACGATACGGAATCCTGGCGTGCAGCAGTCCCCCGGTGTATCTTCCTTTAATGTGCCTCAGGGAGTCCGTATTCCGACAAAGGGTGATATATTGAAGTAAGCGAATTTTTGGTCTTATACCAGTTTTCAACAAAATGAACTATCATTTGGATGTGAAATTGGTGAAAAAACCTCACTTAAACTAACAAAATGAGCCTAATCGAACTCAATGCGAATGTCAAAAAAACAGTAAAATCAAGGCTTCAGCGGACTGTAACGTCTCTGTAAAATTCGCTTTTCGACTCGTATATGGTGCATGTAGAATCGGTGGCCTCGTTAGTAAGTAATGGTATAGATGGAATATGTTGTTGGTATCACATATGAAAGTTTTGACCAATTAAAAGGGAGTAATATATGGACATTACACTAGATCCACCAATTGTTGCTGCTATAATAACGGGATTTGTAGCAGCAGTAGGTCTATTAATTCAATCATTTTTATCAATTTCCAAAAATGCGTATGATAAAAAAACAAATTTTGAAAAGACATTAATTGATAAACTTGAGAAAATCTATTCACCTCTTCATATGGCATTTAACATATCATCAGAACAGGAATACCTTATTAATGATCAAATAGAAGGATTAGTTAATAAGTACGGACATCTTCTATCTAGTAACCTTTTAGATGATATTAAAGAACTAATAAAAATAGAAAAGGATCAACAAAAAGTCATAAAATACTATCCCAAAACTAAATCTTCAGTCGAGTATCCCGAACTAAGGAGAAAGATAATTGAAATTACGAGAAAGGAATTCAGTGAATTGCAGAACGTCCATGATAAAAACTTCCATTCCTATAAAAAGAGAATAACTGTTTCTCTTCCAGATAAAATTGGGTTTTCAGTGATAAAACTTTGCATTGGACTTACTTTGCTAGTGTACCTATTCGTTATTTTCTGGTGGGTTTTCAGAAACAAGACTCTACAAGATGTGGCAATAGTCATTTTGGTGGTTCTTTTCACAATTGCATTAATAACAACAATAATTGGGGTAAGTTTTATAGTTTCAATCGTCTCAGAACAATTGATAGTTAGAACAGGGAAATTAAAACGTCAATTCAGAGAATATGACTATGTTCCTGTAACAGCAGAATATATGTGTAAAAAGTGTAGAACCGTTGATAGAAAAATTAAATACAGCATTTTTTCATACTGTACAAATCACCATAGTGCTTTTGAAACCTTCAAAGGTTTTTGGTTTAATTATAAGTGGAAGGTGGTACCTGAAAAACAGATACGAACACAATTAGATCAACGAGATCTTACTTTATGAGTACTAACACAACGGGATATAGTATGAAGGCGTCTTTGAGTTAGACTATAAGATAGTGAGAGCCATATTTTAAAAGTAAAAATTGTTTGCCGTTGAACACTTGAATTCTAATAAGCGCCGAGTGAAATCAGGCATTTGCCCTGATTTCGCTCGCCAGGGGAGAAGCTTTAAAGAACTCGGCTGGACCTTCAAATTTACCGACATTGGTCACGCGATATTACTATATCTCTGCTTTTATGTGCTCGAAATTGTATTGGTTCTATTCGTTCCACACTTAAGGTCTGAGCCCGAGAACATTGGATTCTTAAAAAGCAACATCACACTATTTTATTTTCTTTTCATTATTGTGAATCCTTTCTTTGAAGAGTTAATTGTTAGAGCATATGGAATAACCGAGTTTCTTCACTTTTTTAAAAAGGAAGAGATTGCTGTGCTTGCAAGTACGCTGATCCAAACTTCTTATCATTTGTACCAAGGTGCAGTACCCGCGATATTAAACGGATTACTATTTTTTATTTTCTCCATTTATTTCGCTAAAAAGAGGCGCATTATTCCTATCATTCTGGTTCATGGATTTTTGGATATCTATGCAATGTTTCAATTGCATGGAACGTGATGGAAGTGTACTTTGAGGGTCAGCTCGGCAAGTCGAAGGAGGATCAAATGGAATTAATTAATGTATGGTTCCCTCTAATCCTTGTTATGATAATATTCAACTTTATTATTAGGCTATTGATCCGCTATAAATTTAAGAGCATGACTCGGCGTTTTGAAAATACTTTAGTATGCGTTGGGTTGCTCCTTATCCTTTATTTCTACGTATGTTATGTATGCTATACATAATTCACATAACCCGGAATCTCCACATATAAAAATAGGTGAATCACACTTACTTCATTATGAGGAGAAGTCCATGATCGTAATCGAAGGCATCAACTATATAACCTTTGGGGAAGGTACGCTGTCTGAGCTGGAACTAGCCATTTTCCAAAAGAAGCAGGCCAGTCCTTATGAGTATCGGTATGACTCTATTCATGATTTGCTTTTTGAGCTGCACATGCGAACGCAGATTATGGAGTCGGCGAAGGAGCTGAGTGGAGCCGGTGTTTATTTTGCCGGATTCCAGAAAACGCTGTGCAACCCGATCTATTGGCATTTAACGAACGAGGGCAGGTTCCAGTTAAATCATGGAGTTAAGCCGCGAGACGCGATAAGGGATATTTTTGAAAATGGCGGTTCCTACGGGTTCGAGTGTTCGATGGCTGTCATCGTTGTTATGTATCATGCCCTATTACACTCCATAGACCCTGGTCAATTCGACCGTTTATTCGCGGGTCTTTTATTATTTGATTGGCATTCCAATGGCAAATTGAACCTCATCGACAGATTCGATAAGGAGGAGGCGGTGGTGGGGGATGTGCTTTATTTTGAAAATCCCGACGTTGAAGAGCTGCTTCCCTGGTGGAAGGGGGAGAATGTCGTGCTGCTGGAGAACGAGCTATATTATGGACATGGCCACGGACTCGGAATTGCATCTGGGGAAGAAGTCATTAATGTCCTAAATAAATACAGAATGCCTGGCAGTACAAAATCAGCATTTCTGACGGATCGTTATGTTCATCCGGATTTCTCCTACTTCTCAGAATTTCAACATCCTTTGCGGGAGAAGCCCCTTATTACGAAAATCGGAGACTGGATTCATGTCCGTAAGGCTGGGTTTTTCACGACTCTTGGTAAATGAGCCCATTTTCTATAGACATATATCCTAATGGCGAAACGATGCATAGGATGACGTATGCCTACTTCAGGAAGGGGAAAGAAAATGCCAAAAGACAGTCTGCGGGCGGAGGATAGCCTCCCTATTTATCAAGCTGGAACAAGAACAGAGAAACTCCCAAAAGCTCAACCGATTCAACCCGTTACACCAGCTCAGCCGCTTCAACCCATTCAACAAGCTCAGCCAGTTCAACCGATTCAACCAGTTCAACCCGTGCAACCAGCTCCGCAATGGTCCGGAGATAACCTCCCGATCTACCAACAACCTATCGTAGCGCCAGTAGGCCATGCTCCAACGCAAGCCCATCACGCACAAGCACAAGCTCAAGTTCACCATGCCCAGCCTCATCACGGTTACCATCCGCAGCATCATTATGCTTATCATCCACATCATGTTTATCATCCTATGCATCATATGGCTTACCATCCGCAGCATCACTACGTTGCCTATGTTGCACATCCCTACCATGCTTATATGCATCATCATCCCATGCACCACCTTCAACACCATGTTCAGCACCATCAACATACCGGACATCAAGGACAGCAACATCACACGGGCCAGCATCACAACACAGGGCAACATCACCAAACTTGGCAAAATCAACAACATTATACGTCTACACAAAATAATTAATACGGTCGCCGAATTCAAAATAGACCCTGGAGGCTTCATGCATCCGGGGTTTATTCCTGTTCGCTGATGATTTGTTACGACAATATTCGAGAAAATTGATATAATTATTGAGACTTTCACTTTCTTCCACTTTGCATAAAAGCTAGAATCTGATAGTATATAATAAAATACCGATGGATTTAGTAAGAATTAAAAGGAGGCACCTTTCCATGCAAAAACTGATGCTTGATTCTATACAAGAAATGACGCATCTGGATCAACTCGAAGCTGAAGCGATTTATATTATCCGAGAAGTAGCCGCGGAATGTGAAAATCCCGTGATGCTGTATTCGATCGGGAAGGATAGTTCCGTGATGCTGCATTTGGCGCTCAAAGCTTTTTATCCTGAAAAGCCGCCGTTTCCTTTCATGCACATTGATACAACGTGGAAGTTCAAAGAGATGATCGAGTTCCGCGATCGCAAAGCGAAAGAGTTCGGAATCAAGATGATCGTTCATTCCAATCAAGAGGGGATTGAACAAGGGATTAACCCTTTTGATCACGGTTCCGCGTATACGGACATCATGAAAACCCAAGCCCTGAAGCAGGGATTGGACAAGTACGGATTTACGGCTGCGTTCGGCGGCGGTAGACGTGACGAGGAGAAGTCGCGTGCGAAAGAGCGGATTTTCTCCTTCCGCAATAAGAACCATGCCTGGGATCCGAAGAACCAACGCCCGGAGATGTGGAAACTTTTTAACACAAGAATTAATAAAGGCGAAAGCATCCGCGTATTCCCAATATCCAACTGGACGGAAAAAGATATTTGGCAATACATTCGCAGAGAAAATATTGATATTGTGCCGCTCTATTTTGCCCAAGAAAGACCTGTTATCGAACGCGACGGGCATCTCATTATGGTCGATGATGATCGCATGAAGCTGGAGCCGCACGAGAAAATTGAAATGAAGAAGATGCGATTCCGCACATTGGGCTGCTATCCTCTTACTGGTGGGGCCGAGTCTGAGGCGGATACATTGGATACGATTATTGAAGAAACGCTTGGTGCGGTTTCATCCGAACGGACAACCCGGGTTATTGACCAGGAAGCGGCGGGAAGTATGGAAAGACGCAAACGGGAGGGTTATTTCTAATATGAAAAGTCTGCTTAAATTTATTACATGCGGAAGTGTGGACGACGGGAAATCCACTCTAATTGGGCATATGCTTTATGAGGCGAAGCTTTTGTTCGCCGATCAGGAGAAAGCGCTAGAACTCGACAGCAGACTTGGCAGCCGCGGCGGCAAAATTGACTACTCCTTGCTTCTTGACGGATTATTGGCTGAGCGTGAACAAGGGATAACGATTGACGTAGCCTACCGATATTTTACCACGGATCACCGATCCTTCATTGTAGCGGACACACCGGGGCACGAGGAATATACGCGTAACATGGCCGTAGGGGCGTCCTTTGCGGATCTTGCCGTCATTCTTGTGGATGCAACCAAAGGGATCATCACTCAAACCAAACGCCATACTCGTATTTGCGCACTTATGGGCATTAAGCATCTTGTTTTAGCTGTGAATAAAATGGATTTAGTTCATTTTGAACAAAAGATTTTTGAGCAGATTAAAGATGAGTTTTTCCAAACAGCTGGTGAATTTCAGTTCCAAAGCATAGAAGTGATCCCTGTTTCGGCAACAGAAGGGGATAACATTACGAAGAAATCACAACATACCCCTTGGTATGAGGGCCTTCCTTTATTATCTTACTTAGAAAATGTGGACGTTCTTGAAACGAATGACACGAAACAATTCATGATGCCGATCCAGCGTGTATGCCGACCGGACCATACGTTCCGCGGTTTCCAAGGCCAGATTGAGGCTGGCAGTATCGCGGTTGATGATGAGTTGACGATTCTGCCGAGTCATGAGAAGGCGAAAGTCAAACGTATCTTAGTGACAGACAAAGATAGGGATTCCGCCTATGTTGGACAACCTGTAACGATCCAGTTGGATCGTGAAGTCGACGTTTCTCGCGGCTGCGTATTCACGAAAGACAGTGAAATCAAAGAGGCTGATCGTTTTAGCGCGACGATTCTATGGATGGATGACTCCGTACTGACTCCGGGTAAAAATTATTTGGTCAAAGTAGGCACGAAAATCCTGCCAGGTACCGTGACGGCGATTAAGCATAAAATCGATATCAACACAGGAAACACGGTTCCAGCTGATCAAATTGTCAAAAATGAAGTGGCAAAATGTGAATTTTCCTTATCGGATGACATTGTTTTTGATTCTTTTGAACATTATAAAAGCATTGGCGGATTTATTCTGATCGATCGTGTAACCAACATGACATCCGCTTGCGGAGTCATCGAAGAGGCCCTGCAAAGCTCCGACAGCGTTGTAAGCTTAGATGCGGAAGTCACCAGAAACGTTCGTGCTGAGCAAAAAGGACAGAAGCCTTTGACCCTCTGGTTCAGCGGTTCGGTTTCGGATAACTTAGCTCTGGCGAAGGAAGTCGAGAAACGTTTGGTATCGACAGGCTACCATACGATGTTACTCGAGAATAGCCGCGGAGAATCGTCGCTACGAATCGCGGAAGTTGCCAAATTGATGAACGATGCCGGGCTTATCGCTTTGGTCGTGAACGAGAATGACAATGACCAGGCAACCGTGCGAGACATCATTGGGCAAGAGCTGATGGAAGTTGATTCAAGCAAGGATTCGGTTGAAGAGGCTGCGAGTGTTGTGAAGCGGGTTGTGCGGTTTTTAATTAATTCTTAGTGAAACGTGGAATAAAAAAGGTGAATTGAATCCCTACATCATCGTGCATTGTGATGATGTAGGGATATTTTATTTTTCGCGTGCATACTCTTTTCACATTTATCTGATAAGGATTTATTTCTCTGTAAAGATATGGTAGTATAAACAAGACAAAATGTTCTTTATTGAGAACAACTACGATATTAACACTGATTTAGCGGAGAGAATGCTATGCAACTAATCATCTTTTTTCTAGCAGTTCTAATATGCGTGATATTGACGCCAATTGCGAGAGTTATTGCAAAGAAACTAAATATTCTTGATTCCCCTAATACCGATTTGAAAAAGCACAGAGAACCCATTCCCTATTTAGGTGGAGTGGCAATTTTCGCTGCAATAGTCATCTCTATGGCTATCTTCGAAGGAGATTCAATCCTAATGTTAAACGATCAGCAACGCGGATTATTGTTAGGAACATTAATCATTTTATTAATCGGGCTAATCGATGACATGAAGGGAATGACTCCCAAGATTAAGTTAGTCTTACAATTGTTCGCGGCTTATATCGTTTGGTTTCATGGAATTAGCTTTTCACTGTTTGATCATTGGTACTTAAATATGGCACTGACATTGATATGGGTTGCAGGCCTTTCTAATGCTTTCAATTTAATCGATATCATGGACGGTCTCGCCGCGGGAATTGCTGCTATATGTTCTTTGTTTCTTGCGTTGTTACTTTTATTATCGGGAGATCCATTCCACAGCACCTTAATGATAGTTGTATCAGGATCTTGTCTGGGATTTCTTATTTTCAATTTTAAACCCGCCAAAATCTACTTGGGTGATACCGGAAGTTTACTGCTGGGTTTCTTACTTGCTTGTACGGTAGCAAATTGGGCCAAAGATCAGCAGCTTAATCATCATTTCATCGTACCGATATTAATTTTGGGGATACCGATTTTTGAATTGTTTTTTGTATCGATACTTCGGATAAAAGCCGGGAAGTCTCCGCTGTTAGGAAGTCCGGATCATTTTGCCTTGAGGCTTATTAGGATGGGATTTTCGGTCAAGAGAACGGTGGTTCTGACTTATGTTTGCTCTATCGCCTTTGGCGCTATTGGCTTCCTGATTTTATTTTTTCATAACTTTACATACAGTTTTGTGGCGCTCATTCTAGCGTTTGTATGCTTTGCTGCACATAGATTAAGCCAAGTAAAAATAAACAAAGCTTAACTTGAGGAGTCAGACCAGATGGCTAAAATGTTGTTCATCGTTCCTTATGCCAAGTGTTATTTGAATTTTTATTGGGATCTTATTGAATCGTTGGTGCAAGACGGGCATCATGTGACGGCGGTGGCTCCGGATACCGATGCGGAGAGCGCTTTGACTGCCATAGGTGTGAGGTTTATTCAGATTCCGATAAAAAATACAGGCATTAATCCGTTTTACGATATACGCAGTGTTTGCTATTTGACTCGAGTTTTACGGGAGGAGCGTCCCGATATCCTTTGCTGCTACTCAATTAAGCCTATACTTTATGGCTCTCTGGCTGCCCGGATGGCAAGAAGTAGAAGAGTCTTCGTTACGGTCACAGGCTTGGGCTATTTGTTTACAGAACGCAAATGGAAACAGCGGCTGCTGTTACCTCTTGTCACCTTTTTGTACCGCTTTGCTTTTCAACATTGTGAAAGGGCCTTCTTCGAGAACCCTGATGATTTACGTTTATTTAAACAGCTTGGCTTAATCGAGAGGAACAATACAACCATCGTGAATGGTTCAGGAGTTAATCTCGATAAATTTACAATGACAAGGAACCGCCCAGTTCAAAGCCAAGTCCCATTAACTTTTATACTAATCGCAAGAATTATTAAGGATAAAGGAATCTACGAATACATCGAGGCGGCGAGGATTTTAAAGGCTAAGTATCCGTCTGTAAAATTGTGCCTCTTAGGACCATTTGATTCGAATCCGAGTTCCATCAGCAAGACGCAGGTTGCGAAATGGATGGAAGAGGGAGTGGTCAACTATCTGGGGGAGGCAGCCGACGTTCGCCCTTATTTAAGAAATTCGAATATTTTCGTCCTACCTTCCTATCGCGAGGGCACCCCCAAATCCACACTGGAAGCCATGGCAATGGGACTGCCAATAATAACGACTGACGTACCTGGGTGCCGTGAGACAGTCATTCAAGATTTTAACGGACTGATAGTCCCTGTAAAAAATGGGGGAGCTCTTGCCGCAGCGATGGAACGTTTTATCTTGAACCCGCAAATGACAGAAGTCATGGGAGCAAATAGTAGAGAGCTGGCTGAGTCTAAATACGATGTCCACAAAGTAATCGGAAAAGTAAGAGACATGATACAGATTTAATTAAAAAGGGGAGACACATGTCCATGTACATAATTGGAGCTGGGGTGACCGGATTAGCTTTTGCGTCGGCATTGGGACGCGGAAAGGTGCTGGAGAGCGCTCCGGAGCTAGGGGGAAAAGCGTCTTCGTATCATGTTCATACATCTGTCGGCAAATTTACCTTCGATATCGGCGGACATTGGTTCCATCTTCAGAACGCACCGAAAGTTATGCAATTACTGGATGGCCTTCCTCTCGAGAAACATGTCCGACAAGCAGTCGTATATTGGGATAATAAGTGGTTTGATTTTCCAATTCAGCAGAGTTACAAGGCACATCCCGATCATTGTCTGGTCGATCAGATTGAATATGAATTAACTGCAATTGCCAACGAAGCAGCGACGAGGAGCCGTGGCTATCTGAATTATTCGGACATGCTGCTCCATTCTTATGGTCCTACTTTGTTTGAGTGTTTCTTCAGAGATTATAATGTGAAAATGTTTGGGGTGCCGAACTTATCTCAAATCCAAATCGGCCAATATGAAGAGGTCAGAAATGTTCGTACGAATCAGAGCATTGAGGGGTATAATCATTATTTTTACTATCCGAGAGGTGAATTGGGAGCTTCAGCTATTCCTTTGCATTTGGCCCAAAACAAGCAAATTCAATTTAATTCCCACGTCCAATCGATAAATTTACATCAACAAACCATGAGCATAAATAATCAAACGTCTCCTTGGAAAACCATTGTATCAACGATGCCTCTGCCTAAATTGATTGATATAATTACCGATGTTGATCCTGATATTGTCTATTTGTCCCAACAATTGCAATCGAGCAAAGGGTTCATTCTCAACTTAGGCGTTAAGAGAAATCCAATGCATGCCAACAAAAGCTGGATTTACATACCTGATCTTAAGTACCGTTTTTACAGAATCGGATTCTATAGTAACGTTGAGTCTAGAATGGCACCAGAAGGCTACAGTTCTATGTATGTAGAATGCTCACCGCTGTATTTTCAGAACCAACAAGAGGCTATGAACTTAATTCCGCATATTATACAGGACCTTATGGATATCGGTATGATTGAGGATGAGAGGGATATCCTTACCTTGAGGCCAATTTACTTGGAACATAATTATTGTTTGCCGAATAGTGAAGTAACTGCTCATATCCAAGGCTATTTGCGGCGGCATGGTATTTACAGCATTGGCAGGTACGGAAGTTGGCATTGGTCCAGTCAGCACGAAGATATGCAGCAGGCCATTACTTTAGCTGAAGAGTTGGACGCAGTATCCAATTTTAGAGATATGTTAGGGGTTCGATAGAGCCTTAGTAAAATAAATCCTTCTGTCATAGTGGCAGTGGGATTTTTTTTGCTCAAATAGTTAAAATGGAAAACTTTTGCATCATCGTAATACTTTCGCCATGTTCGTTATTTGGGAAATAAGCGAAGATAGAACCTGCAAGGATTACATTGTTTCTTGCACGAACGGTCGTAACGAGGCGGGGATATCGCGATATCCCGCAGTGCTGTGCATCATATGCTACGGTATCCTGTACGATCGGATCGGTAAGGAACCATTATTAGGGGTTCGATTCCCCACTCGCATAGTGAGCGATTCTGGTAGAACAAAGACACTCGACTTCCCATCGAGCGATGAAAACTCAATTAGACCTGTTAGCGGGAATCCCCAGCCTCCTTCAGGTAGGCACTGATGAAGCAGCTTTGCAGCCTGTGGATACCGGATGAGAAAAAAAGTACAAGACCACGTAATGGCAAGATGAGTGAGCGCGGGCTGGAATGGAAGCCGACATCACCATCAGAAAGTTTCGTGCGCAGGTACCGATTTTCCAACCTTAAGCTGGCTCCGCTTCCGACTCAGGGGGATTTCCTCATAAAGGGTCACACCACACCGTAAATTTCCCATGAAATGAGGAGATAGATATGTTTAAAAAAGTGATCGTTAAGGCTGACGAACGAGGATTATTGTTTAAGAAAGGCAGTTATGTGAAGCACTTACAGCCAGGTGCTCATCGATTAGCTCCATTTTCAGATGATGAAATTGTGTTGTTGAATGTCACTAAACCATTTGTCGTACAGGGAAAGGATCTGAACTTATTTCTTCAGGATGCACGGTTGCTTGAGGAGATTACTGTGATCAATGTTCAGGATCATGAGTACGTGCTTCACTATGAGGATGGAAAATTCGTGTCGCTACTGACAGCCGGTAAATACGCTTTCTGGAATGTGCTGAAGAAGCACGACTTTACCCGAGTTGATATTCGACAACCAGAGGTTGGTGCAGACATAGATAGAGCTATATTTGCGAAAGTTGCAGGATATCTTTATGTTTCGGAAGTGGCCAGCCACGAGACAGGGATGCTTTTTTATAACAACGTCATGCAGAAGGAGCTTGCCCCAGGAAAATATTACTTCTGGAAGGGACCGGTAATCGCCTCAATAAAAACCGTGGATTTACGGCAGCAGCAGCTGGATATGACCGGTCAGGAAATGATGACGGAAGACAAGGTAACGCTTCGCTTAAATTTCGTTTGCCAGTACAAGATTATCAATCCGCTGCGCGCACTGGAGATCAAAGCTTTCGAGGATCAGATTTATATTCTGTTGCAGCTTATTCTGCGTGAATACGTCGGGACATTGAAGCTTGATGATCTGTTGCGGATGAAGCAAGAAATAGCGGCATTCGTGCTGTCGCGTCTGAACGAGAAGAGTGAGGATTACGGGGTTAAATTCTTTTCCGCCGGTGTAAAAGATATTATTCTGCCTGGGGATATCAAAGAGATACTAAACACAGTGCTGTTAGCAGAGAAGAAAGCTCAAGCAAACTTGATTACCCGTCGTGAGGAAACGGCTTCTACCCGCAGTCTGCTTAATACAGCTAAGTTGATGGACGAGAATCAGACTCTATTCCGCTTGAAGGAGCTTGAATTTCTCGAGAAAATTTGCGATAAAATTGGGACGATTTCGCTCACTGGCAGAGACAATCTGCTGGAACAGCTGAATTCGCTTGTTGGGGGAGCTAAGTAAAAAGGGAGTATAAGCGGCTAGGGAGGCTTAGAGGCTTGAAGAGTTGTTCCGCTCTGAGCAGAAAGAATTATATGAAAAAGGTGATGAAACGATGGTTATATATCTAAGTAAAATCGCGCGACCTCTCTGGGAAGGCAAAACCTCCATTTATTCATTTATTAAGGAGCAAGGTGAAACCGCAGCAGGGGCCCTGCCGGATGACGAAGAATTTTGGTCCGGAAGTAAGTTGAGATGGGTAGCGGGCGGCCTGGATGGTGCTTTCGGGCACCATGCGGGGCCAGGCCAGATGACGGAAGAGACGCGCGAGTTAGTCCACCTTCTGGCGAAGCAATCAAGAAAGCCGAAGAGTTCAATTAGAAAGACGCTCTATGCTACTCTTGTGAAGACAGATATTGGTAGCAAGATTGATTTCATTTTAGAAGAGCTGCGTAAACAGCCGGGCATACAGCCAGATGCCTTATTCCAAGAGGCAAGATGGCTCGCCGAAAATGGAGCACACCGGAATGTCGTTAAGCTCGGAATTGCGCTGCTGGGTCTTTTCCAGAACGAGAATGTGAGGGATCTGCTTCTGACATTGGGGAGGCACGAAGAATTTACACTATATGCTGCGGTTGCGATTCAGAATGGCATGGAGGATAGTAACCAGGTTCTATTTGAACTAGCTAAGCACGTCCATGGGTGGGGGAAAATCAACCTCGTCGAGAGGCTCGAGCCAGCAACTGAGGAGATCAAAGATTGGCTGCTGCGCCAAGGCTGTCAAAACAGCGTCATGAACGAATATTTAGCCTGTATTTGTGCGAGGAATGGCGGTTTGCAGGAGGCGCTTTCAGCCAATTCGGTAGATAGCGCATTGTTTGATGGGGCGACGGATATCGTGGAAGCGTTATTGAACGGCGGACCAGCAGAGGATATCTACGATTACGAGTATGGTCCGCAGGTCGTGTCCGATTACGTGAGGCTCGCCCGGGAGATGGGCTCATCTGCTAAGCATTTGTCTGTCGTATGGAGCATTCGCGACTTCTTGGATCAGGATGAAAAGAATTGGTCTGAGCGGATGTCGGAGGGATGGACAGAACAGGTGAAAATTAATAATAGGGATGCATGCGAATTAATAATTACCGATGCCAAGTGGGTAAGCATTATCATGGACGCAGTTAGCAGCGGCAACTCATCGGATCGATACTACGGTGCAGCATGTGCGGATAAACTTGGCGTGGATATTTGGGAAACGCTGTATGGCCAGCTTGCTGCAGATCCGCTGCAGGATTTTCATTACTTTCAGCTCATGAAATCGAGTGATCCTAACCGTATCCGGCAAGTGGTTCAGTTCGCCACTGAACACCTTCCTCTTCAGCACATTGCTGCCGGTCCCGGCGATGAGATGGGGTTTGGCCAGGAATATGTGGCACATCGGAATTTGGATACTGTTTTGCAGAGTTTGGATCAGCATGAAGGGATCGGTGTTGAATTGATCTTGACGGGTCTGAACAGTCCTGTAACCAGAAATCGAAACATGGCGATCAAAGCGTTAGAGGGATGGCATGTTACCGCCTGGGATGAGCGGCTTATTCATGCGGTTAATCATTTGTCGGAGATAGAACCTGATGACTCTGTCAAAGAACGGATTCAAAAGCTTCGAGAGGATAAACGGTTTTAAGCTGCTCAAAGCATAAAAAGTATAGATGGCTACCGTTGTTTTGCGTATGCCGAACGAAACCTCTACATCCATGTGGTGTAGAGATTTTTTATTTTGAAACCAAAAATACCCATTTTTTAATCATTAAGACAACCCCCACCCAAATACATATAAGGGCATAGCATTATTTGGAGCCTGAAACGCCTTGGCTTTGTTTGAGGAGGTGGAGTGGGAAAATGCAAACATTCCAAAGGGGGGCAGAATCTTTTCATGATCAAATGATTACATAAAAATGTGAATAAGATTGAAAAAAGGGTAACCGTTTTATTGATTCAAGTTGGTGAATATGAAGGAGGAAGATACATGGAGTGGTATTCAAAGGTGTTGAAAAACTACGTTGGATTTTCAGGTAGGGCTCAACGCAAGGAGTACTGGATGTTTGTGCTTTTTAATCTAATTATCTCCATCATCCTTGCCATTTTGGAATCCTTATTGGGGATTACAAATGTTTTGACTGGCCTTTACTCACTTGCGGTTCTATTGCCGTCCTTGGCCGTTGCATTCCGGAGGCTTCATGATACCGGGAGAAGTGGCTGGTGGATTTTGATTGGTTTAATTCCACTTATCGGAGCTATTATTCTTATCGTATTTTACTGCCAAGATAGTGATCCTAATGAGAACCAATATGGTCCTAATCCTAAGTAGTTAGCTGGAGCAGTGGCTTAGAACAGAGCCCCATCCTAAATAGGTGGGGTTTATTTGGCGTTAGCTTATTTTGAAATATACCAGTGTTGTTTTAAAAAATTAGATCGTAAAGTAGGCAATTAATGATCCCATAAGAATGAGGATCAGGCATACAAAAAAGTTTGCTTTTTTTTCACTTAGCTTTGTCTTTTCAAAAATAAAAATAACTATTCCTACTAGAAATAAATATTGAATTGATGAAAGAATATTGTTATTTGGAAATATGAAAAAGATATTTTTAAATAATTGAGCTAACCCTGCAAAGACGCATAGTACTAGGAAAATTAAGGGGACACGAAGTTTCAAAAAAAACCACCTCTCATAATTTTAGGGATTTAATATTAAAAGACCATATTAGCATATAATTTCCAATTCGTTAATATTCCAATTAATAGGAGAGATTTAATTTTAGAAAACAGTATTAGTTTTAGAGAGTTTTGCAACAATGTTTATGGATGATGGTAGTATTGTAGAACTAATAGAAGAAGTGAAACTTGCACAAAAGAAGTAGAAAACCAAGGATCTAAGTTTCTATCAAAGCCAACACAAAGTTTACTAAGTGAAATTCCAAGACAAAAGACACCCGTGTGGGTGTCTTTTGTCTTCCTCTCTTTTTCCCCTACTAACCTAAAGTTATTAACTGACAATTTTTAGAGTCTTATTTAGAAATATAAAAAGTATTGTTTTCAAACTTTATAGATAAACCAAGTTCATCAACAGCATAATGCCATGTCATTGGAAAATAGGTTACATCATTTAACACCAACAACGGGTATTCCTCGGAACCATTATCAATCCAAGCATCATTCACATAGATATTAAAATCAGGTTGACTAGCATATAGGTTAGAGTTAGTACTGCCATAGTCCAATTCAAGTTTTCCAGCCTTATTGGAAGTCTTGCGAATGACGAATCCAGTTTCAGCGTCCCATACTGTTTCTAGAGCAAGCGCCTGAGTAAACTTAAAGGTCATTGGAAAATACGTAATGTCCTTATAAGAAATGATGGGATATTTAAGGGATGAGTTGGTGACTGAAGTGCCATTTACATTAATCGTGTATGTTGGCTTTTCCACTTTGACATATCCGCTTGGAACTGTTTCTGCTGGAGTTGCTGCTTGTTTAGTACTGGAAGTTGACCCGCCGGATGATGTTGATGGCGAACTGCTTCCGGAGGAAGATCCACCATTGTGATAATGGTAACCGGTACATAATCCTTTGGCTTTGGAACTGGCTGAGCAATTATGCCCGCCGTTTGCATCCGTCCTACCTGAATGTGCAGAAACGGATTGTGAAAAAGTCGTTACTAGAATGAATGATAATATTAGTAGTCCTATTTGCCTAAATTTCATTGCTGTTCATCTCCTAAAGTCTGGTAGTTTTTACCTACGTGATAATACCAGATATTTCAAGGGCTTTCAAATATTATTTTTCTCCCCCCCCCACTTACGCGAAAGTAACTAACTGACAATCTTTTCAGTTCTTATGCAGCTTTTCCTTTGCCTGTATAATAACAAGTGTAAGTAAATCAGTGGATGGAGGACGGAAGATGAACATTAGAACTCTTGGAAAAACAGGACTGCAGATATCGGAAATCGGATACGGCGCATGGGGAATCGGTAAAACGGCTTGGATTGGCGCTTCCGACGAGGAATCCATTCAAGCGCTGAATCGCTCGATTGAGCTGGGATTGAACTTTATTGATACGGCTTTGGGTTATGGCGACGGCCACAGTGAACGACTTGTCGGACAAGTGGTGAAAGCCCATGATAAGCCTATCTATGTAGCGACCAAAATCCCTCCGAAAAACAGACAATGGCCGGCACGCGATGGCGTACCTGTGGAGGAAACTTTTACAGCGGAGCATGTTATAGCAAGTACAGAGCAAAGTCTGCGCAATCTAGGTCTAGAGACGATTGATGTGCAGCAGTTCCACGTCTGGTCGGACGAGTGGGTGGGACAGGGAGACTGGCTGGAAGGGGTCCGCAAGCTGAAAGAGCAGGGCAAAATCCAACACTTCGGCATATCAATTAACGATCACCAACCGAACAATGCGCTCAAGCTGATTGAAACGGGGCTCGTGGATACGGTGCAGGTGATTTATAACATTTTCGATCAAAGTCCTGAGGATCAATTGCTTCCTGCCTGTGAAGCGCACAATGTAGGCGTTATAGTCAGAGTTTCGCTGGATGAAGGCGGTCTCACGGGCCGTATTACACCTGACACGACGTTTAGCGAAGGTGATTTCCGCAACAACTATTTCCGAGGTGATCGTAAGCAGCAGGTGTATGATCGCGTTCAGAAGATTACAGCTGATCTGGATATTTCTGTTGAGCAAATGCCGGAAATCGCACTGCGGTATGTGCTAAGCCATCCTGCTGTGTCAACGGTCATTCCGGGTATGCGCTCTGTACGCAACGTGGAAGCAAATATGCGTGTTGGTGACGGACAGGGACTGACCAAGGAACAAGTGGAAAAGCTGAAAGCACATCGTTGGATTCGGGATTTCTATAGAGGTTGATTAGACATAACGAGGAGGATTTAGGGTTCATGGACAAAAAGAGGATCATTGTAACTGGCGGCAGCGGTAAGGCGGGTCAGTGGATTTTAAAACATTTTGTGGAAAATAATTATGATGTCATTAATTTGGACGTGAAAGCTCCAGCGGAACCGATTTGCCGGACAATTATTACTGATCTCAATGATTTGGGTCAAGTACATAATGCGATATCGCAATTCAGTACTGGCAATCGGAAAGAGGTCGAGGGTATTGTGCATTTTGCCGCTATCCCTCAAGCCTATACACATACGAATGAGGTTTGTTTCCGTAATAATGTGATGAGCACCTACAATATATTGGAGGCGGCGGCCAACTTGGGGGTCAAGAAAGTCGTGCTTGCGTCGAGTGAGTCCTCGTATGGCATTTGTTTTGCCAGTGAGTTTTTCGAACCTCAGTATTTACCCATCGATGAAGATCATCCACAGTTGCCGGAGGACAGCTATGGCTTGTCCAAAGTGGTGAATGAAGTGACTGCGCAGGCGTTCAATCGGCGTACCGGGATGCAGGTGGTCAGTTTCCGCTTAGGCAACATTCTGGTGCCCGAGAGTTACGAGCAGTTGAAAGCTAATTTCGATAATACGGACGCGCGTTTGCGCATCCTGTGGTCCTACATCGATGCAAGGGACGTAGCTACTGCTTGTCTTAAAGCCATTGAGGTCGATGGGCTTGGCGCGGAGGCGCTTATCATTGCAGCAGATGATAGCTCGTCGAATCGGCCAACGCTGGATTTAGTGGCGAAGTACCTGCCTGGTGTGAAAGAAATTCGTTCCCCGTTAGAGGGAAGAACATCCCTTATATCCAACGCGAAAGCGAAAAGATTATTGGGCTGGGAACCACAAATTAAACTGATGGAGCAGTAAGGGGAAGAGCGGTCAATCCTTTGGGATTGGTCGCTTTTTTTGTATTTCAGACATGATATTGCAGGACTTGGACAAAATAATACTGGATTTCCATATTTATGCTTGCCGGGGGGTTATAACCACGTCTGATATTCTTACTTCCGTCTATGGTCTAAATGAACAAGAAGATACTCTGCCTTTATTCGAACGCTTAAAAGAAGCTTTTGCGGATTCTGCCGATTATGCGACGATATTGATCGGAATGGAGAATGCGGCCGAATTGTATTTATGTTTTATTTCATCCTTATCCTCCGCACAGAGGTTGGATTTTCTGCTCGGTACCCCTATCACCGGAGACTTGTCCGCGAGGCTTGAGCGTTATAGAGGGACTGGATTTAAGGAAGGGACGTTCGAAAATTGCGTGCAAGCGCTCTGCCACGGCTCAGCCGTTATATGTAAAGTAAGATCGTCTTCCGGACTGATACTGAATTTATCTGAGAGCCAACAAAGGTCGGTAGGGTCGCCGGTAACTGAAAATGTTCTTCAAGGCCCTATGAACGCCTTCAACGAAAGTCTCGACGTCAATACGGCATTAATTAGACAGCAAATTCGTTCTTCCCAATTAAAACTGTGGGAAACGATTGTCGGCACGGCCAGCCACACCCGAGTTGCTCTGTTTTCTTATAGTGATGCCGTCGATCCCGATCTGTTGTCACAGCTAAAAGAAAAGCTGGAGCAGATTCAAACGGATGGCATTCAGGACAGCGCACAACTGCTGCGACTGCTAATGGCCAGAAAAAGAATGTTGTTGTTCCCCTTGGCCGTCACCACGGAAAGACCTGATCGTGTAGCGGAATCTCTGCTGGCAGGCAAGGTGATCATCATGATAGATGGTTCTCCGTTTGCCTTGATTGTGCCTTCTGTTTACACAGATTTTTGGCGTTCACCAGAGGATAAATATGTCAATCCACATGTTACCTCTTTTCTGCATACGCTGCGCGTTCTGGCCATGTTTATTAATTTGTTTCTTCCCGCTATGTATGTGGCGCTTACATCTGTCAATGTTGATGTGAACCGCCTGGAGATTAGTCTCGCCGCAGCAGCGAGTAGGGAGGGCGTCCCCTATCCTGTTTTTGTGGAGACACTCCTGATGCTTATAACGACAGATTTCATAACAGAGGCGGGGTTGCGTTTGCCCAAGACGATAAGTTCGACGGTTACGATGGTCGGCGGTGTTGTCCTAGGTCAAGCGATCATCCAGGCTAATATCGTCAGCCATCTGTTAGTCATTGTTGTGGCAGCTACGGCCATCACTAATTTTATCGTTATTGATTACCATATGGGGCTAGTACAGCGAGTCCTGAAGTATTTTGTCGTGATTGGCGCTACGATTGCTGGCCTCCTAGGTATCGTATTCTGCTTAGTGTGCTTAGTTATCTATTTAAGCTGTCTTGAATCCTTCGGAACTCCTTACCTCACACCCTTATGGCACAAGAAGAAAAGGTTGGGATCTTCCTAGCTAGTATTTCAAGAAAGGAGCCTATGTAATGAAAACTTCTTCCGGCATAACTGGCTATGAAATGTTTGTGATTCAAATGCTGTTCTCAGGTGCCGCGGCCGGTTTCATCTATCCGAGCTTTCTAATTCGCAGCACGTCAGGAAGCTATTGGATCCCGATTGCTGTCTGGGTCGCGGGCGCTCTGCTCAGCTCTTGGCTTTACAGCAGAATGCTGGCCAGGCTGGAAGATAACAAGCTGATAGCTGCCATACGATCCGCGCTTGGCAGCGTGTGGACGAGCATTTTTTGTCTACCGGTATTACTATTCCTGTTCGGAACACTCGTCGTGATGTTGAGAGCCTATTCGGAAATTGTTACGATGACGATGCTGCCCACCACGCCAATATCGTTTTTGAACGGAATGCTCCTTGCTCCTGCTGCACTTGCCTTGGCCGGAATGATGCCAATTGTGAGGGCAGCGAGGGTTTTCTTTCTGTTGGCGTTTATCTGCACATTGGCGCTGCTGATTCTAGGTTTTAGTGATATTGATTGGACTTTAGGTACACCCTGGCTTCGGACGAACGGCGATTTTCTCCTCAACAAGCACTTTTATGCCGGATCGTTTGTGTGGATGGGATTTACGTTTACCTCACTGATCGGATCATATAGGATGCAGTCCGCAAGGCGCGCCTGGAGAAGCTACGTTGTTGCCCTCCTTTGTGCGCTTCCTTTGATTGCAGGCTATGTTTATTTGCCGGTTATGACCTTTGGAAGAGATTTAAGCCAACGCTTAACCTTTCCTTTCATATCCAAAATGGATTCGATCTATCATTACTGGATCGTATTTGAGAGTATGACCGCCATTTTTGTTTCCGTGACTATGCTCTATGTTCTGATCACTATGGCGCTGCAGCTGCACGCCTTGGGAGAAATGATCAAAACTTTAATGCCGAGAGCGCACAATGGCCTGATTTACGTCATTATCTTCATTTTTGTTTATACGGCGGCCACGTTATTGTCTTCTTGGAGAGAGGTCGAACATATTGTCCTAGTTACGATTGCCATCCGTCTGTATATCATGTTTGCTTTTCCTTTACTTGGCTTGGCTGTCCTGGTTTTTGCTCGAAATCAGAGGGGAAAGGGTAATGGACTATGAGGCGAAAACACCCGATATGGAAGTTAGCCATCGTATGCTTCCTGACAATGACGGTCGGATCCGGATGCTGGGATTCCAAAGACATTGATAATCGGCTCATGATTGGTGTGATAGGGTTGGAGAAAGCGCCGGAGACGGGTCTCCGAGTATGGTTCCGATTCCCTCTTCCCAGGGCAGGACAGGAAACGTCGAAAAAAGATTTCTTTACGATGAGCCAGAAAGGGTTCACCGTCCCCGATGCGATGAACAAATTAAGATACAAACTTCCCAAAGCGTTGGAAACTTCCTCAACACGAGCATTGCTGCTAGATGAGCCGTTGGCCAAGACGGGTCTCACCCCTTTTTTGGAATTTGCAATCAGAGAGCGTTCCGTCCCCTTAGATGCTGTAGTTGCTGTGGTCAGGGGCAATATGGAACGGATATTTAGCAGTCCCAATCCGACCGGGGAACTCTCTGGTATTTATACCAAGCTGTTTTTCGAGCCTTATGCAGGGGGTATCCCCAGAAAAAATGTAACGAAACTGTGGGAGGTCTACGCCAAATTCTATAACCCGTTTCATGCTAATCTAATCCCGGTATTGATCGAAGGTGAGAAAAATTCATTTAGCTTTGGCGGCAATGCGATTTTTATCAGCGGTAGGATGGTTGGGGAAATCAACAAGGATGAATCGCTTTTGTATGAAATATTCACGCGCCGGTTTCATGATTCAGAAGTTGAGTTGATGAGTAGATCGGATATTAGGATTGTACATAACCATACCCGGATTGCTACGTCGCTTAAGAGCGGGAAACCGATCATCAAAATTGATTGTTCGCTGGTCACAGTTCTAATCGACAGTTCCCGTCAGCGAAATTTGAATGAATCAGAGATCATTGCTGAGCTGGAGTCGGACTTGAACGGCCATGCCAAATCGTTGTTCGAGAAGACCCAGCGAGAAGGAGCAGATGTCTTTGGCTTCGGTAATCGCTTTCGGAGTCGTCTGGAGCCATCCCAATATGATCATTGGAACGAGATGTTCAAGTCTGCCGAAATCAGCTATAGTTTTCATATTGATATGAGAAACACGGGATTGGAGTTTATAGACTAAGTAGCCAGAAAACGTGGGAGGGAAAGCCATGCAAGAAAAAATCACGTACACATCCATCGATGAGTACATCTCAGCCTTTTCGCCGGAGATTCAGGAGATTCTGCAAAAGCTGCGAGAAGTTATTAAAGAATCCGCCCCGGATGCCAAGGAGAAAATCAGTTACGCGATGCCTACCTTCGAGCAGCACGGGAATTTGGTGCATTTTGCAGCTTTTAAAAATCACATCGGATTTTATCCGGCACCGGACGGAATTACCCAATTCCAAGATGAGGTCGCAGAATATCATGCATCAAAAGGGACTCTGCAATTTCCTCTTGGAAAACCGATACCTTATGAATTGATCAGCCGGATTGTGAAGTATAGGGTTGCTCGGAATTTGGAGAAGGCGAAGAGTAAGAAGAAGAAGTGATGACAAGCCTGAAAAGAAAACTCGAACTTGCCTTGAGTGAGATAGAACAGTTGAAACAGGAAAATCTTCAGCTGAGGCAGAGCCTTGGCCTTTTTGATAGAACAAAAGATGATGTTACAGCAGCCTCTGCCAATCTTTCCATCGAAGTGATTCATGAGACCGTCACCAATTTCGTCATTGAAAAAGGAGTTATCCACAACTATTCTTCTCCCAAGGACAAGAACTACTAGATTTAAACGGGGGACAACGTTATTCAGAAATTTATCTATATCGTCATTTTACTCTTTTTGGGACTAGGTCTCCTAAAACAAGGTTATTTATACGAATTGAATTATTTATCCGCCAATATCATCCTAGTAGCTTCATTTCTAATTTACAGTCTTACAATTAAGCAGATGCGCCTACATCTAGTGCATCTATGTTTATTTTTAATCGTTTTACTTTACTGGATTAGTGTGTTTATCGCGGCAAACTTGGAAAATGCCATTTTAGAGGCTATCAAAATAACCACTATGCTCCCATTTGCGATTCTTTTTTCTGCCCTATCCAAAGAACAAATGATGAAAGTTTTCAGATGGATTCCTTACATGGGAGCATTCCTCGTTGTTATTGGAGTCATTTTTCAGTTGGAGAGGCAGCAGCGACTAGAGTCAACAATAGGTTATGCAAACGCATTAGCTATATTCTTATTGATTTCTCTGTTAATGAGTATCTTTTTTTACATGAGAAAAGCCAATAAGATTGATTTCATATTGATTATTATTCAAGCAACAGGACTTCTACTTACATATTCCAGGTCGGTATGGGTGCTGTGGATTGTATCAATTGCTGTTGTGGTATTATTTCAAGAGTTTCGGAAGAGAAACATGTGGCTAAAATTAATGTCTATTCATGTTTTTAGTTTTATAATTGCTGCTTTATTAAAAAGGGATATGTTCTTTTTTTGGTCAAGGCTCAAAACGATACAGCCAGAAACCTCTGAATTTCAGATGAGGCTTATGTACTGGAAAGATAGTTTACCCATGATTACCGATTATTTTTGGCTTGGAACAGGAGGTGGAGGATGGAGTGTATGGCAATCCTTTTACCAATCACAAGCGTATTTTGTTCGGTTTGTACATAATCATTATTTACAAATAGCACTAGATATAGGTGTGTTCGGATCATTGTTGTTTATTTTAATTGCCATAATCCTATATTATCGCAGCTTTGCTCTGTATAAATCATTAAAAACAGTAGCGGAGAACTCTTCACTAGTATGGATAAAAGGAGTTGTGCTAGCGAGCACTGTTCTACTCCTTCATGCAGGATTTGATTTTGATTTTAGTTTTCTCTTCATCCACGCAATTTTTCTTATGTTTGTTGAGTACATTATGGTGCAGAGTCCAGATACGGCCGCAGTACTAATCAATCCAAGTAAGTCTGTAAAGGCAATTCTATCTGTTTCTCTGGTAGTCATGTTGTTTTTCACAAGTTGGGTGGAGGTAGGGAAATACTTTCAGATGAGAGGCCAGAATAACGTTGCAATTGGGAATATGCAATCGGCGATTCAAGATTATTCGATAGCACAGAAATTGTTACCTTGGGCTGCATCGGCCTATTATGACATGGCGAAAGTATATGTTTTACTTGGGAATAAGTCAGGAAATCGGAATGATTATTTGGAGGGGAAGAAACAAGTTGAACAAGCGGTGCATCTACTTCCTCATGAGAGGTTGTACCAACAGTTAAATGAGGATCTTTATGAAAATTTAATGAAGGAATAAAGTGGATTTATAAGATGATTATATCATTTATGGTATAATCATTTTTGTTTAATTATTCCATTATTTCGAAGAGGTGGCTTGAATTCATGAGTTATTGGAAACATATACTCCAAAAGATTGGTTTGTCTCTGATTGTCGTATTTATCATCCAGATTATTTTGCCTACAGTTTCGTTTGCTTTTCCTGGATTTTTTATGTATTCACCGGAAGATGGTAGATTAAGAGGCTACGTTTATGTGAAAGATCCTACGAAGGTGTCCGTAGACATAACGAATAATGGAACGGTAACAACCATTACTTATGATAGTGACAAGGATAAATTATCATTTCATGATAGCACTTATTATGGTTATGATGATGCAAATCTCAAATTGAAAAATGTTAATATCAATCCAATCGGCTATACGGCTAACACAGCTCCTAGCAGAATCGTAGCTTCAGATGGCCAAACCACACAGGAGTTCACTAAAGAAATAGATTCATATGGAAATGTTCGATATTTTGGTGACAATACGAAACTTGGCTTATACCGCATAGTTGGCGGGCAAAATATATCAAATTTCAAAGCCAATACATACATACCACGGAATAATCAGCTTGTGAGTTTCATACCTGCTAGCAATGATTCGAACGCCTTACAGCTCTCGTTGCCATCGGCAAGTAACTTACCTGCGATAGCTTTCGAACATCTTGCTCTTTCGGACTTTGTATTAAAAGATGTTACCGCAGGGTCTAATATGACTTTAATGAGTCTTAATAGGTTAACTGGATATGAAACACTACAACAATATCCTAACAGTTATTTGAACAGTGTTATAACACTAGAAACATCAACTTCACTAGTTAAAAATCATGTGTATGAATTGAGCTTATCTTCATTAAGCAACGGTGATGAATTAAAGCTTCCTGCACAAGGGACTTATTCTTTTAGTCTGACACTGGGTATCGTTAAAGTTGAATTCGTAGATCAAGGAAAACCTAATTATGACTTCTTTGAGGGTCACGGCGCTGCTTACTTTGATAATGTACAAATCAATGATGGTCGACAGTTAAAGATTAATCCGGAAACGATGATTGTGGGGCAAGAGAAAGATTTTAAAGTGTTCAATCAATTCGATGATGGGACGGTTAAGGATGTTACGGATTATGAGATTGCTGCGTTGACGTTTTCTGATGTAAAAAATAAAGCAATTTCTTTGGATAGTACAACTAAAAAAATTACAGCCCTCAACCCAGGTTCGGCATCATTAGTAATAAAACTTAATGGAGTATATTATCCTTTCACTATTACTGTTATAGCTGTCAGTCCAGGTGGAAGTGGAGGTAGTGGATTCTTTCAATACTTTTTGGAAGATCAAGACCTAACTCGTGGTCAAATTCATCCGAAAGTATCTTGGATGACATCTTCGGAAGCCCTCTATTCTGGATATGAACTAACCTTTTCTGATACAAATGGTTCAGCGATAGGTCAAACGATAAACGTTCCTAAGCAGGTAACAACAGGTGGTGGATTTAATTATTTGGATATTCCAAATAGTTCATTGCCGCTCGGTGCTGTATATGTTGATCTAACTCCAAAAGATTTAGCTGGTCATAAGGTTTCAGAAATGTATCGTATGCAAATTTTTGATAACACATCGAATAGCCCAGTCCTAACAGGAGGTAATCCCGCAATCCCGGCACCGGTCGCTCAGGCTATGCAGTTTGATGATCAAGATACAAGACTGTGGAACTTGGGTGGACACATTGCTTGGTACGATGCATCAGCGAATGATTCTTCTGCCACTTCTTACAGCCTTTATTTTGTAGATGCAAATAACACGAAGTTGAAGCCTATTGCGGAGATACTGCGAAATAACTTTAAACGTCCTTATCAAAATCTAGATCTGCCCAGCTATGAAATTACATTGCCGAATGGTTTTGTGATGCCAGAAGGTGCTCAGAAAATAGGCATTTTCGGAAAGAATGCTCAAGGAGAAAGCACACAGGGCTATTATTATAGATTCTGGGATAGAATTGCAGGGACAATGGGGAATGATTATTTCGAAGATACTGATAATCGTGCAAATCACATAAACGGAACCTTGAACTGGACACCGATGCTAAATGAAACTAATATCGTAGGTTATGTGGTACAGTTCCTTGGAAAAGATTTCGAACCCATTGGAAACAGTTTTGCACAAATTGGAAAAGGGCAACAGCAGTATAGTGTATCTATTCGCGAAGATCAAATTCCAGTTGAGGCCAAAGTTATTGCACTCAGGGCTGTGAACGCAGACGGTATATATTTACCAGTCGGGAATTATTCTATCTCAGACAATATTCTTGGAGAAGCGACTAGTTCCTCACCTGTTGACCAGCAGTTGCCTGGGATAACGCAGATCATGAATTGGGATTTAGATGGTGAACTGGGGGAAATAGGTGGATACATGTACTTTAACGCTGATTATAGTGCGGTAAATTCATCCATTCTACGTTATGATATTTATTTTGTTAATGATCAATTGCAAAAGATTAAGCCTACTATAAGCTTATCTAAAAATAATGTGGGACTGTACCAAACGAGTATCCCTATGAACACTAAAATACCGAACGGTGCTACCAAGCTCGCTGTTTATGGGATTACAGCAACTGGTGAGAGTGCGCCGAAAACAATTGATTTAAATGACCGAATCTACAGCCCATCTTTATTGCCAAGTCAGATTAGCATAACCAACAATAAGTCAGACTTAGCGGATACGATTACAATTACAGGGTTGCAGGCATATGATGCTGTTAGTGTATACCGTGATGTGAATTCATCAAATGCTTTCTTAGTTGGTTCCGTGGAAGGTAATGCCTCTTCGATATCATTCAGTGTGCCGCAGCTGGGGAAAGAAGAGGGGAGTTTGTATTTTGCTCTTCAACGTAACGGTGGAATTCGGAGTCTAAAGGTACTTAAAACCTACGATAAAGAGCCAACGATAGGCGGTGCCGTTGGAGGAGGAGGTGGCGGTGGCGGCCCAGTGGGCCCTGCAGAACTCTTCAAATGGGATATCGTCAATCAAAATGGTGCGATTCGCGTATCATCGAGTATCAGTCCTGAACAATTAAAAAGGCTAGTGGAAGAACAAGCTAAAGCTAGCAAAAATGAAGTTCTAATCGACTTAAAGACTACTGCTGATGGCTACGACTTCAAGCTCAATGCTGGTTTAATTGATGAGATTAAAAGTAAGTTAGAAGATCCCGTTTTAGTTTTTAATACGACCATAGGAACAGCGAGAATCCCCTTTGACGTGCTTCAAGATGCATTGAAAGCAAGCGGTGGAAAGGATTGGATGAATCTTAGGATTAGCGTTGATAAGCTCCCGACGGCCGACCAACAGGATCTGGAGAAAATGATTGCTTTAAATGGGGGAGAGAGTGTAGGTAAGGCCCTATCTTTTGAACTTTCACTTATTAACGATAGCAATAGCACCGTTGCGACCATCGATTCGTTTTCTGAATATGTTGGACATAATGTTCTTTTACCTAAAGATTTCAAGTTGAATCCAGGTGAAAAGTTAACCGGAGCCGTATGGGATCCCCAATCCAAAACATTGATTTCCGTCCCATTGACCATAACTTGGGATAAAGATGACAAACCTGCATATGCAACACTTTGGAGAAAAGGGAACTCCATCTATACGGTGTTTAAATCGCAAAAGCAATTTGCCGATGTAAAAGAGGGCTATTTTGCCAAAGATGACATTGAGTCTTTAGCGGCTAACAACGTGATTCAAGGATTTGAAGATGGTTCTTTCCGTGCTGATGAGAACGTAACTCGTGCGGAGTTTGCTACACTATTAGTTAGAGGCTTGGGCTTAAAACCAGTAAGTAGCACGTATAAAGGATTTTCAGATGTTAATGATGCGGATTGGTACAGTCAAGCTGTCTATACGGCTGTAAGTTCGGATCTTATTAGTGGGTATGAAGATGGAACCTTCCGTCCAACGCAAAATATTACGCATCAAGAAGCCGTCACGATGATTAGTAATGCTTTGAAATTCATTAATAAGGCATCACAGTTGGATGATTCAGAGCGTGCGCGATATGCACAGCGTTTAAGTGAATTATCCTGGCCAGTAGATGAGTGGGCAATCGATGCTGCTGCTATGGCGATGAAAAGAAATGTTTTGAATGCAGGTAATGGGTTCTCTTTTGAAAAGGATGCCAAAACGACGCGCGGTCAAACCGCTCTATTGATTAATAAACTGCTTCAGAACGCGGCTTGGCCAAAGAATTAACATATTTGTCTCCTTCACCGCATATCCATTAACAAAAGCATAAAACAGGCAAAGGTGCCTCAGGTCCAAGAACGTCGAGCGTTCTCCGAACCGGGGCACCTTTTTGCTTCCATTCGAGGCGGAGAGGTGAAGGGAGTGCCCCCTAACGAGAAACCGATACGCGCCGTACCGCTCGCCGTCCGGATCATCCCGAACGTCGACGCCGGGCTCGCGCAGAAGCTGGAGCTGAAGCCGGGCATCCGCAGCCTTGGCCTGCTGACTTCATCCATCGACGATGTAGGTTACACCGCCATTGATGAAGCAACAAAAAACGCAGCGGTAGAGGTGGTCTATGCCCGCTCGTTCTATGCCGGATCAGGGCATGCGTCGGGGCCGCTGTCCGGTGAATTCATCGGCATCATCGGCGGTGCCTCGCCGGACGAAGTGCGTAGCGGGCTGGATGCCGCTATCCAAGTAATGGAGAGCGGCGCCTGCTTCTACGCGCTGAATGCCGAAGCCACACACGCGTACTATGCGCATGTAGTATCCCGCACAGGCTCGTATCTCTCCAAAGAAGCGGAGATCGGGGAAGGCGAGCCGCTTGCTTACTTAATTGCTCCTCCATTGGAAGCCGTCTACGCCATGGATGCCGCACTTAAAGCCGCCGATGTGCGCTTGTGCAAATTCTATGGCCCGCCGACGGAGACGAATTTTGCGGGAGGATTGCTGACAGGCAGTCAATCGGCCTGTATGGCAGCGGCTGAAGCATTTGCGGAGGCTGTCCGATGCATCGCTAGAGAACCGAAGAAAATAGGCCAGTAAGAGGCAGGTGTCCGTAATGATTGAACAAAAGCTAGCCTTGGGCATGATCGAAACCTATGGCTTGCCGGCATTAATTGCCGCCGCCGACGCTGCCGCAAAAACGGCGGATGTAAAGGTCACGATGTACGAGAAGGTGGATGCCGGCATCGTAACGGTGTATATCTGGGGCGATGTGGCAGCGGTCAAAGCGGCTGTAGATGCGGGGGCCGATGAGGCGAAACGGGTCGGCAAGCTGCTCGGCACACAGGTGATCCCACGTCCGGATCCTTCGATCTACACGATGCTGCAGAATGTTCAAGAGCGGGAGCAGCCCAAAGTCCCTGAACAACCAGAAGCTCTCAAGTCAAAAGATGAGCCTCCTGCAACTGCACCGAACTGGAGCAAGATGACCGTCGCCCAGCTCAGAGAGCTCGCCCAAAGCATGCCCAAATTCCCGCTGGCCGGACGAGACATTCAGCTGGTTAGCAAAGCGGAGCTAGTCCGGCTTTTCTCGGAGCTGTCCGCTGAAGAAGGAGAGCGGCCGACATGAAGCTGGACAGCGATTTGCAAGCGATCCAGGAGGTTCGCAAATACCTGCAAGAGGCCAAGGCGGCTCAGAAGCTCCTGGAAAAAATGACGCAGCCACAAATCGACGCGATCGTATCCGCCATGGCCGAAGCGGCGGAACAGCAGGCAGAACGGCTTGGCGCTATGGCCGTCCACGAGACCGGCTTCGGGAAAGTGGCCGATAAAAGGGCGAAGAATCTGTTCGTCGCGAGGGACATCTATGCAGCGATAAAGGACATGCAAACGGTGGGGATCATCCGCAAGGACAACACAAGGCAGGTCTGGGAAATCGCCCAGCCCGTCGGCACCATTGCCGCCATCATTCCCTCAACGAACCCAACTTCGACGGTGTTGTTCAAATGCCTGATCGCGCTGAAAGCACGCAACGCGATCGTCATCTCCCCGCATCCGTCAGCGCTACGCTGCTCGCAAGAATCAGCCGCCGTCATGCGGGATGCAGCAGAGCGCGCGGGAGCTCCGCCGGGGCTCATTCATTGCCTCTCGCATCCTACTTTGGAGGCGAGTGGAGAGCTGATGCGGCATAAGCTGACGGATCTTATCTTGGCCACAGGCGGAACCGCCATGGTGAAGGCCGCCTACAGCTCCGGCAAACCCGCCTATGGTGTCGGGCCCGGCAATGTGCCGGTGTACATTCACCGGAGTGCGAACATCCCAAGTGCGGTGAACCACATTTTGCAGAGTAAAACGTTCGACTACGGCACGATCTGCGCTTCCGAGCAAGCGCTTGTTGTGGATCAAGCCATTAAGCCGTACCTCATCCAAGAATTACAACGCCGTAACGCCTATTTCCTCAATAAGCACGAAAAGCAGAAAATCGCCTCTATCCTGATGACAACAAAAGGGATGAATCCGCAAATTGTTGGCCAATCACCACAGGCCATAGCAGGCAAAGCCGGCATCGATGTCCCGGATAGCGCGCAGATGTTAATCGCAGAAGAGGCGGAAGTTGGGCACGATTACCCTTTTTCCATGGAGAAGCTTTGCCCTGTGCTTGCCTTATATACGGTGAACGACTGGCAGGAAGGCTGTCAAAAGTGCATTCAGCTGTTATCGCTCGGTGGCTTAGGACATACCCTCGGCATTCACGCTGAGGATCAAGCGATTATTGAAGCTTTCGGGTTGGAAAAGCCGGCATCGCGCATTGTCGTTAACACGGGAACAACGTTCGGCGGTATCGGTGCTACGACAGGGATCTTCCCCTCCATGACACTGGGCTGCGGGACGTTTGGGAATAACATCACCTCGGACAATATTGGGCCGCAGCATTTGCTGAACATCAAGCGGGTCGCCTTCGGCATGAAGGAAATGCCTCTGCCTGAGGAGCCTGTCGCGACGAATTCCGACGACTCTAGTCAAGTCGCCATCCAGGTGGTGGACCGACTAATCAAGACGAATCAGCTCGGCATTACGCGTGAGGAAGTTGCTCAGATTATCAGAAAGGTCCTTACGGATATGCAATTGTCTTAATCCCATCATCTAAGGAGGAGATCGCAATGGCAGGAGAATTGGCCGCATTAGGTTTAGTGGAAACGAAAGGCTTGGTAGGTTCAATTGAAGCGGCGGATGCAATGGTGAAAGCAGCGAATGTCAGGCTGGTCGGGAAAGTGCATGTCGGCGGCGGGCTAGTGACAGTGATGGTCAGGGGAGATGTCGGTGCCGTCAAAGCAGCCACAGATGCAGGTGCAGCAGCTGCGGAGAAGGTAGGAGAGTTGGTTTCGGTGCATGTGATCCCCCGTCCGCACTCCGACATTGAGTTCATTCTTCCTAAGCTTGAAGGGTAAAAGATGGCGCTCATTACGGAAACGTATCTGCGCGCACAGCTGATCAAAGGTTTGGCGAATCCTTTTCCCGTTACAGAGGGGGATAAGCTGACCCCCGCAGCCGCCGATTTCCTGAAGGAGCGAGGAATTCCTTTGCAGCGTGTGGCGTCTGCGCCATCCGGCACCCTGCCACCGAACTTCCTACCTGTTGGCGTCTCCAACCGGCACGTGCACCTCGCACCACATCATATCGATATGCTGTTCGGCAAGGATTACCAGCTGACGCCTCTGCGCGAGCTGTCTCAGAAAGAGCAATTCGCCGCCGTGGAAACAGTGACACTCAAAGGCCCGCACGGCAGCCTGTCTAACGTTCGCATCTTGGGACCCTCCCGTGGTGCGACGCAAGTGGAAATCTCGCGCACAGACGGATTCGAGCTTGGCGTTCATCCGCCGATCCGCCTTTCCGGCGATCTTGCAGGCACACCGGGGGTTACGCTGGTTGGCACAAAGGGAACCGTGACTTTAAACGAAGGGCTGATCATCGCCAAAAATCACCTACATGCCTCCCCGGAGGAAGCCCAGATCTTGCGCCTAAACCACGGGGACCGCATACACGTGCAGGCAATGGGGGAGCGGCCAATCATTTTTACCGATGTGATCGTGAGGGTGAGCCCGCAGTATTCGCTGGATTTCCATATCGACCGGGATGAGGCGAATGCAGCCCATTTAACGACAGGGGACACGGTCCAGATCATCCCTAGGAATGCCGAAAGGAGGCTGCGCTAGTTGGAGATCAAGCAAATGGTCGAAGCGATCGTTCGTGAGATTTTGAACCGGCAGGCTAAGAGGCCGAAGGTGCTTTACCTGTTTTACGACAGCACGGCGCATGAAGCTTTCACCGATCATTTTATAGCATTAAATATTAACGGTATTGACCATGATCTGATGTTCCTGGACGGCGAAGCCTCCTGCTGGCTTGGTAAGCACAAGATCGAATGCGCAGGCCGAGGCCAGACCATTGCTTCTGACGAATTCGCCCCAGCTCCCATAGAGGTGCCGCTTGCGTACGAAGGCATTGTGATTCCGGAAATCGATCTGGATAGTGCGGCGAGAGCAGCCCTTGGCATGAAAGGGACGATTGTCTCGGAAATCATTTTCTCTACGCTGGTCCAAAATAAATTCGTTCTCATCGGTGAGGATATCTCAGGATTGAAAAAGGCGGACCGCCGGACGCTCCAAACGCTGACGCTGCCCACCCCGTATCGCAATCTTTTTGATTATTACAAAATGGAGCTCCAAATGTACGGCGTTGAGTTCGCCCCCAGCAAACAGCTTGCCGAGAAGGCCGTGAGCAAAATCCGCCCTGAAATTCTTGTAACTCCAGAATCTTCTGCCCCACCAGCACCCACATCCGAACCCGAGCCCGAACCCGCATCCTCAGCCATCGTCTACGAAGGAAAGCTGGTCTCCGCAGAATGGGTCCAACGGGAGCTAAGAAATCGTCCATTTCGCTCCTTGCAAATCGGCAGAAAAACGATCATTTCCGCTCTAGCGCAAGACATGCTGAAGGATAAAGGCATCGCAATCGAATATATGGCCGAAAGGTGAGGTCCTATGTTTTACGGGAAAGTCATTGGCAGTGTATGGGCCACGCAAAAGGAAGCGGGCATGGACAACTTAAAGCTGCTCGTCATCCAACCGATGGATTTCAAAGACAGCGAAGCGGGCACGCCCATTATCGCCGCAGACCGCATTGGAGCGGGTGTTGGCGAACGTGTGATCGTATCCAGAGGGAGTCCGGCCAGAACCTTGTTCAAGGATAAAATGGTGCCCATCGATGCGATGATCGTCGGCATTGTCGATAGCTTCGAGGTCGCGAAGGAGGCCGAGGAGGAAGCATGGAAGAGCACAAACAGAGAGTAATTCAGGAATATGTCCCCGGCAAGCAGCTGACGCTGGCTCATGTCATTGCCAATCCGGACCCGGTTTTGTATACGAAACTCGGCATCGAGCAGCGCAGCGCGATTGGCATTCTTACGCTGACCCCGACGGAGACGGCCATCATTGCTGCAGACATTGCGACCAAAGCAGCCGACGTCGGCATCGGCTATTTGGATCGATTCACCGGCTCGCTGGTGCTCACAGGAGAAGTTGCTGCCGTGGAGATGGCGATTGCGGCTGTTAATGTGTTTTTGCTCGAGAAATTGAAATTTTCGACGGCACCGATCACGAGGTCATAACGCGATGAAAAAAGTGATGATCATCGGCGCCGTCGGAGCAGGCAAATCAACGCTGATCAAAGCCTTATTCGGGGAGGCCCAGCCCGCATCCAAAACACAAAGCCTCATCTACCGTGACTGGGTGATTGATACTCCCGGCGAGTACAGCGAGAATCCGTTGTATTACCGCTCTTTAATGGCGACCTCGCACGAGGCCGCAGCCGTTCTGCTGGTTCAGGATGCTTCGCGGGACAGGAACTATTTTCCCCCTGGATTTGAACAAGGTTTTGCCGTGCCGGCTTTAGGGGCTGTGACCAAAATCGATCACCCCCAGGCAGATATCGATCACGCCATCGAACTTCTGAGGCAGGCGCTGCCGGAAGGTGAAATCTTTCTGACATCCGCTGCGTCAAACGAAGGCATTGCCAAGTTAAAAGATAAGCTTATGCAAATCGTACACTCTTGATCCTAAAGTGAAGAGGGATGCACCATGGCGTCCATTATGGAATTGTGCAGGAAGTATACGCTTTTGAGCATAGAAGAAGTCCAAACCATTCAAGAGATGGCGGATCATCTCCAACTATTTGCCGATGTATCCGAATCCGATGTCTTCATAGACTGCCCACTCCCTGACAAAGGGATGGCGCTCGTCGTGGCGGAGGCGCGTCCCTCCAAAGGCTCTTCCTTGTACAAGACTTCGGTCGTAGGTCAGTATGCTTTTGTGCAAAATGAGCCCGCCGTCATGTTCTGCCTGCTTTCCGGCCAATCCGTGATCGGCTCGCGCGGCATTTCGCAGGAGCAGATTGCCATCCAGCAAAATGTCGTGCCGATCCGGTCCAGAACCGGCCAAGTGATCGGGGCGCTCATCATGGAGAAGGACATTACGGAGAAGCTTGAGCAGGAGAAGAATGTGACCCGATTGATGGAGACAACGGAACAGCTAAGCGAAACGCTGCTTAGTGTGGCCATGTCGCAGGGCAGCATGCAATCGCTGATGCATGAAGGGGTCATTGTTTTTGATGACAAGGAGCGGGTCACCTACACGAATCCGCGTGCACTCGACATGCTGAAGGAAATCGGTCACACGGCTGACGCGACCAACGGCTCCCTGATCACCCAGTTATTTTACGGGAAATTAACGGTACTTGGCCGCTCAGGCCTCATCCAGCAGGAATTGCAAATCGGGCATGTGACCTTCGAACTCAAAGCCATGTCCATTTACCGGGATCAGCGGGAGGTAGGCGGGATTATTTTACTACGCGATATATCGGATATGAAAGAAAAGGAAAAGCAGCTGATCATCAAATCCGCCGTCATCAAGGAGATTCACCATCGCGTGAAAAATAATTTGCAAACTGTTTCCAGCTTGCTCCGCCTGCAGATGCGAAGAACGAAACACGAAGAGGTCGTGAGGGTGTATCGCGACAGCATCAACCGCATTAATTCGATAGCGGTTATTCATGAAATGCTCGCGTTCGAAGGACTGGAGACGATCCATTTTAACGAGGTCGTGGACCGTATTATTAAGAACATTATTTCCTCCTCGTCCAAACCGGATCAGACCATCGTCCCGGTTATTTCCGGAGATGAGCTCATTTTACAATCCGATGCCGCCACGACGTTGGCGCTTGTTGTGAATGAACTGGTGCAGAACTGCGTGCTGCATGCTTTTGGAGAGAGGCGCATGGGACATATTGAAGTTTCTCTGCAGCATCAAGACAGCTTCGCTCGGGTTCGGGTGTCAGATAACGGGATCGGATTCAAAGCGGCCAATCACTCCGAGCGGAAAGGCCATCTCGGCTTGAAGATCACGGAGACGCTGGTAGAGGAGAATCTCGGCGGCGTTCTGGATATCATGACGGATGAGCGAGGAACCGAAGTGCAGCTTACATTTCCAATAGCGAGAACGCAGTCAAAGGAGGACGAAACGTCATGAGAAATGCCATCGTCGTCGTCGATGATGATCCGATCATCCGCATGGATATCCGTGAAATGCTGGAGGAGGGCGGCTATCTTGTCGCAGGCGAAGCCAAAAACGGTGAGGAAGCGATAGAGCTCATAGCTCGCGTGAAACCGGATTTGGCGATTATGGATATTAAAATGCCCGTCATGAACGGCATCAAGGCGTCTCATATTATCCGCAAGCTGCAGCAGGATACATCGGTGCTGCTTTTGACGGCTTACAGTCAGAAGGAGCTGGTGAAGGACGCGCGCGAAGCGGGGGTGGCAGCTTTTTTAGTCAAACCGGTGTCGGAGGAAGACTTGCTGCCGGCTGTCGAGATTGCTTTGAGCCAAAAGGAGAAGATGGACTCGCTAAAACAGGACATCAAACTTCTCAAGCAATCCATTGAGGAACGGAAGAACATCGAAAAAGCGAAAGGCCTCGTCATGCAGAAGCACGCTTTGAGTGAGGAGAAGGCTTACGCCAAAATGCGCGAAGTGAGCATGGCGACCCGCATCCCCCTTGCGAAGCTGGCGACAGATATTTTGCGGGATGGAGCTGAGGTCTTAGCAGGTGCGGGTGAGCGGACACATGGCTGACCAATGGATCACGAGTGTCGGACTCGATATCGGAACAAGTACAACGAAGATGGTCATTTCCCGGTTGAAAATCGTGCGCTCCTCCGGCGTGCTTTGCCTGCCGCGCTTTCAGATTGCGGAGCGGGAGCTGCTGTACGCAAGCCCGATTTACAGCACTCCGCTCCTCAGCAGCGATGAGATCCACGCCGAGCGCATTTGGGCCATCGTGGCTCAAGAGTACGAGCAGGCCGGCATCCAGCCAGCGGATATCAAATCCGGCGCCGTCATCATTACCGGTGAGACGGCAAACAAAACAAACGCGCAGCACATCCTCCATCTGCTAGCAGAACGAGTGGGCGATTTCGTTGTCGCGACTGCCGGCGCGGATCTCGAAGGGCTGCTCGCCGGCAAAGGCGCCGGCGCGGAGCAGCGCTCCTGGCAGCTTCGAGGCGCCGTCGCCAACATCGATATCGGCGGCGGTACGGCGAATGCTGCGATTTTTCATCGCGGCAAGCTGCTCGGCACGGTGGCCTTTCATGTCGGCGGCAGGCTTATTCGGATCGACTCGACAGGCACGATCCTTGAGGTGTCGCCGTCGCTGCGCCCTTGGCTGCTGGAGGCCGGTTACACCGTTCAGCCGGGCGACAGGCTCAGCCTGCTGCAGCTGAACGAGATCTGCACAGCCATGTGCCGCTGCATCATGGACTATTTAAACGGCGTCCGTGTTGCAGACGCTGCAATTAAAGCTTTAATGATCGGAACGCCGTTACCTGCCATTCCCTCTATAGAAGAATGGATGGTCTCCGGCGGTGTAGGCCAATTGATGGCAGAGACCATGCCGCCCCGCAGCTTGGAGGACGCTGCCGTATACCAAGATATCGGCCCGCTGCTTGCCCACGCCTGGAAGGAGCTGGCCGCTGAATACCCCACCCGCCAGATCCAAGCGGATCAGACGGTCAGAGCGACCGTCATCGGCGCTGGCATGCAGAGCACGGAGATCAGCGGCGCGACGGTACACTTGGATGCTTCGCTGCTGCCGATCCGCAATTTGCCCGTGCTCAAGCTTGATCTATCGCCGCAGCTGCTAGTTCAAGACAGCGCGCTCGCAGAACGGTTTGACGCTCTCATGCAAGATGGCGCAAGCTTGTTCGCTCTAGATCGTTCGCCTCCATTTGGACTCGCGTTGTCAGGGACACACCACTTAACCTATCCAACCCTTCAATACATAGCCGATAAGCTGTATCTGAGTTTTATTCAACATTTTCCTCATAGCGAAGCGATGGTCGTCATTTGCGAAACGGACATCGCCAAAGCGCTCGGCCAATCCCTCTCGAGACGCTGCGAGCAACGTCCGAAAGTCATTTGCATCGATCAAATCCGCGTGGAGCACGGGGATTACATCGATTTAGGCGAGCCGATATCCGGCATCATGATTCCCGTAGTGGTCAAAACATTGGCCTTCCAAGGCCAGGGCAGAGGGGAGGAGAGCGGCCGGTGAATTTGAAAACGACGCTGCTCGGCACAACGTTTCAATTCAAAAATTTGAAGGAAGTGATGGCCAAAGCGAATGAGGAGAAGTCCGGCGACCAGCTCGCAGGCATTTCCGCGCAGGATGCGAAGGAACGAATCGCCGCCAAAGAGGTGCTTGCCGATTTGACGCTGGCGGATATCCGGAACCATCCCCTGCTGCCTCCGGAGACCGATGAAGTTTCTCGAGTCATCGAGAATGCTTTGAATGAGAAGATCTATGCCGAGGTGCGGAATTGGACGGTGGCTGAGCTGCGGGAGTATTTGCTGCGGCAGGAGATAGGCAATCCCGAAATTCGCCGTCTTTCCCGAGGCCTAACGAGTGAGATGGTGGCTGCCGCCGCCAAGCTGATGACCAATCTGGATCTGGTGCAGGCCGCGTCCAAGATGGAGGTCACCAGCCATTGCAATATCACCATCGGTCAAAAAGGCGTGCTCGCCGGAAGAGCGCAGCCCAATCACCCTACGGATAATATTCAAGGCATAAAAGCGGCGCTTTTTGAAGCATTAAGCTACGGGATCGGTGATGCGGTAATCGGCATCAACCCCGTGATCGATTCCGCAGATAGCGTGAAGCACATTTTGCAGATGACCAAGGAGGTCATGGAAAAATGGCAGATCCCTACGCAGAACTGCGTCTTGGCGCATATCAAAACGCAGATGCGCGCTATCCGGCAAGGAGCTCCTGCGGATATGGTGTTCCAAAGCTTGGCGGGAACGGAAGACGGCAATAAAGCTTTTGGCATCGATGTCGCTTTGCTGGATGAAGCGGATGAACTGATCACGCGTGAGGGGACAGGGACGGGGCCGAATCTTTGGTATTTCGAAACGGGCCAGGGCTCCGAGCTGTCCGCGGAAGCGCATCACGGCATCGATCAGGTCACGCTGGAGTCGCGCTGCTACGGGCTTGCCCGCAAGTATAAGCCGTTTATTGTTAATACGGTGGTTGGCTTCATCGGGCCTGAGTATTTATATGACAGCAAACAGGTCATTCGCGCCGGGTTGGAGGACCATTTCATGGGCAAGCTGCAGGGGCTGCCGATGGGGGTGGATGTTTGCTATACCAATCATATGAAGGCGGATCAGAACGATATGGACAATTTGGCTGTGCTGCTTTCCGCCGCAGGCGTTAACTACTTGATCGGAGTCGCCATGGCTGACGATTGCATGCTCAATTATCAGTCGACCAGCTATCACGACATCGCCACTTTGCGGGAATTAATGAGGCTGCGCCCGGCTCCTGCATTTGAACAATGGTTGGTTCGAATGGGCCTTATGGACAATGGCCGGCTAACGCCGCTTGCGGGAGACCCGAGTCTATTTATGTGAAGGAGGTGTGGCAATGAACCAAGCTGTCCCCATCGATGCGCTAGTGGATCTGGTGATGGTAGAGCTAGAGAAGAAACTGTCCGTTACTGTATCAAAAGAAGAAGAGATCCCGCCGACCGATCAGCCAGATCTCGATATGCCGTCAGAGGAAGAGCCGCAGTCGCAGGTTCCAAGTCCCAAATGGGAGGAAGGGATGAACGAACTGCTCGCCAGCACACCTTCGCGAATCGGCGTTTGGCGGACGGGAACGCGGGCATTAACCAAAGAAGTGCTGAAATTTCGCCGTGATCATGCGGCTGCTGTCGATTCCATTTATGGCGAAGCAAGTCAAGTGCTTTTAGACCAATTTGGTTTGTTTACCGTGGAAACGCGTTATGAGAATACAGAAAACTATCTGAAGCGCCCCGACATGGGACGTATTGTTACCGAAGAGGGAGTCGCTCTTATCCAGCAAAAATGCAGCAAGCATCCCCAAGTGCAGATCGTTGTGTCTGACGGGCTTAGCGCCAATGCGGTAGATGCCAATCTGGCCGATGTCTATCCCTCGCTTCTTGACTCACTGACGGCTTATAAGTTATCCACAGGTACTCCGTTTTTCGTGCGAGGCGGGCGGGTTGCCGTGATGGATCACATTGGGGAAATCCTGCAGCCGGATGTGCTCGTACTTTTGATCGGAGAACGTCCTGGATTGGTTTCGTCCAAATCATTGAGTGCCTACATCTGTTACAAACCGCGGAAAGGCACGGTAGAAAGCGACCGCACGGTTATATCCAATATTCATCGCGGAGGCACACCACCTCTGGAGGGCGGCGCGCATATCGGCACCATCGTACAAAAAATGCTCGAACAAAAAACGAGCGGAGTTAACCTGGAAATCTGATTTCAGCGAAGGAGGTGGGGCGGAATGGGACTGGCGATTGGCATCTTAATTGTTGTCATCACGTGTTTGTTTGCGGGGTGGATCGTTAACGTTGCAAACAAGAGCATTCGGGAATTCGATGAAAGCAAGCACGAAAGCTTTTTGGGGAAATGAGACTTGGCTGCACAAATCGTTGTGAATGGATGAGGAGGAGTATAGATGAGCTTATCTTCCAATCATCAGGACAAAGACAAAAGTGATTTGAACAAGTTCGGCTATGCCCAGGAGTTGCTGCGCAGTATGGGTGGATTTTCTAACTTTGCGATCTCATTCTCCATCATTTCCATTTTGACTGGCGCTGTATCCTTATATGGTCATGGATTAACCTATGGCGGATCGGGCATGATGGGCTTCGGCTGGCCGATCGTCGCGTTTTTTGTGATGTGCGTTGCGGCAGTTATGGCTGAGCTGGCTTCGGCCATTCCGACGGCAGGCGCTTTGTACCATTGGGCTGCGATTCTAAAAAACAAACGCTGGGGCTGGTACACCGCCTGGATCAACCTGATTGGCCAAATCGGCATCGTCGCCGGTATCGATTATTCCGTCGCCCTCTTCGCGGATCCACTGATTGCGAGCGTCTTCGGTTATGAATCTAGCAATACAACCGTGTTGGTTTGCTTCTCGGTCATTTTGCTTACGCATGGCATTCTCAACCACATCGGCATTCGAATCGTTGCGAAGCTGAACGACTTCTCCGCCTGGTATCACATCGCTGTCGTGGCGGTGCTGGTCCTGTCTCTGGCCTTTTTCACCAAAGGCAGCCTAAACCCGGTCTCGTACTTGTTCCAAGTTGGCGAAACCTTCTCCGACAAACCTTATATGTTTGCCTTTCTGATCGGACTTTTGCAGGCACAGTGGACGTTTACGGGCTATGACGCTTCGGCGCATACCATTGAAGAAACGATTAACCCGCGTGTGCGCGCGCCTTGGGGCATTTTCACATCTGTCGCCTATTCGTTTGTCATTGGTTTCATTATGCTTGCATTTGTCACTTTGTCCATCAAAGACGCCAGCGCTGCTGCCGGTTCCAGCAATGCGTTCATCTATGTGATCAGCGAAGCGCTTGGCGGCACGTTCGGTTCCGTCATTTTGTGGTTGGTCACCGCTGCGATGTGGTTCTGCGGACTGGCGTCCATCACTTCTTTCTCCCGCATGATGTATGCTTTTTCAAGGGATAAAGGGATGCCGTTAAGCTCGCAGTGGGCGCAAATTTCAAAAAAATACCGAACCCCGGCCAAAGCCATCTGGCTGGCTATCATCCTCTCCTTCCTGCTTGCTTTCATCGACTATCTCATCAAAATGGTGAACCCGGATGCCACGTATACAACGATAGCGTTCCTAACGGCGGTTAGTGTTGTTGGCCTTTATGTTGCCTATGGCATTCCGATTTACTTGAAGCTTCGGGCCAAAGCCGAAGGAAGATTTCAAGATAAGCATCTCGGACCTTGGAATCTCGGAAAATATAGCAATGCGATCTCAATTGTCGCGCTGATCTGGATTATTTTTATTTGCGTCATCATGGTTATCCCGCCGAACCAAATGGCTGGTTATGCCGTAGCGGGAATGCTCATTCTCTTGGTCATCATGGATTTGTCCTACTATAACAAGCACTTCCCTGGCCCGCAGGCTGCGCTTAACAAGTCTATGGAGGAGATTTTACGCCGGGAAAAAGAGCTGGAATAGACTCCGCTTACTGGTTTAGCATTTGATAGATTTGGGCATCCTTTTACTAGAGTTGAAGATTCTAGTGAAGAGGTGCCTTTTTATATGCAGAAAAATTGGGTTAACGCCATTATTGCACTTTCTATTATCGGCCTTATTTTTGGCTGGGTTCGTCATGCAGATGCTCGCAGCGGGCAAGAAGCGCTTCAGCTTTTGAACACGGTGAAACCGTACATGATGAATGAGCGGCACATCACTTTTAAATATACGGGCTATTACGGAACTTGCGCTGGTAGCGATCTCAATATCCTGCAAACCGGTAAAAAGCTTTCTCAAGCCTTCGATATCCCGCAAAAAGAACAATTGGGCGAGTCCAATTCTCATGCTGTGTACACAGCGAGTATGGAGATTGCTCCCGGTACGGTCGTTACTTTAACAGTTGCAAGTCCAGCTGGATCAAATGGCTGCTACACCGTCCTCAAACTAGAGGCATCTGAACAAGCAGATCAATCTGAGCTTATGAATTGGCAGGAGCAAGCTAGCGATCAATTAAAGAAACTAGGCATTCAAGGGCAATGGAATGTGATGGTTCAAGGTTATGTGGACGAGCAGGTATTATACGGGAAAAATAGTGCCAACGAGCTTGCTCAAGCGGTAGCGCAGTCTTTTAGAGGTAAAACGGTAGAGAACTACAGCGATTCAAAGACGATTAGCTTGTCATTAGCTTCTGATGATTTTCAAACCTCCATCCAAAGCGGAAATCAAACCGTGAATTTGCAGCTTGCTCTGCATCAGGAATCAACTTCAGGCAAATGGCGCCTGACAGTGGGGACACCAATTATCACGATGGAATATTAAAAGGAGTGAGGATATGTCAACGATTATGAAGCCTGTTATTCCGGGTGTGATTGCCGAATCCATTGAAAGCTTGCGACGGGAGGGATGGGAAGACGACGATTTCTTCAACTTTCCCAAATATGATGACGAATCGGCGGAGGCTCGTATTCTGTTCCATTATTTTCGAAATAATCGCGTAACGTTCGCCGCAGCGATCATTAACAGCTATACCGTTCATGATGGATAAAAGATGGCTTACACACTTGCTTGAAAGGGCAGGTGTTTCTTTGTTTTAGAAAATGAAAAAAAGGGTTGCATTTCACTTGTTGGACATGTTATATTGTCATTCCGGCCGCAAGAAAGCCGCGAAATAAGCGTGTCAAAGCAGCTCGAAAAAAGAATTAAAAAAAGAGTTGCACAATGAAAAATAGTATGGTATATTACTTT